>CAZPPG010000022.1:52079-62841 GCA_964588385.1 uncultured Phycisphaeraceae bacterium | reverse complement strand
AACCCCCCCACCGCCGACGCCTCAACCCCCCCACCACAGTCCTCCACCTCAATCACGCACCACACGTTATCGGACGTTGTCTGTTTCCGCTCCTCGCCCGCCCCCATCCGCAACAACTCCGGCAAACACCTATCTATATACGAACATTCGTCGCGATTCGGGGCCTCTGCGGCGGTCCTGCCGCGTACAATGATGTGGCCGTCTGAACCGTGGCGACCCATCGCTGCCGCTCGTGCGGCGTTCGCCCGCCTCGCATTCAGCAGCAGGTTCAGCAGCACCTGCTGCAGATCATGCTCACCAATCGCCGCGTGCAGGCCGGCCTGAACCTCGACATACGCCCCCGCTCCTCCCGACTTCCCCGCTCCCCCCGACCCCGCCGGCCCTCCCACTTCTTCAACCGCACGCCGCACACAGCGCGCGACATCCGCACCCGCCGCTCCTGCGCTCCCCCCCGTCCGCCCCACTCTCCCCGTGACTGTACTTTGCCCATCTTCAAGCGATGCGGCGGCCTTCCCCATCTTCACAGACGTGCTGCCGTTCCCGACTGTCGGTACCAAGCTCCCAGTCCCGGTCGCTTCCCCCGCCGCTGTTCCACGTGGAACACCTCTGTCGTCCTGCTTCGCCAGGTCCAGGATGGACTCCGCAACCGCCGTCGCCCGCTTGACGCTCGCCACGACCCGCTCCAGCGCGAGCGCCATCCGCTCGGCATCCCGCGGCTGCCGCAGCGCGACCTGAGCATGCGCCAGCAAGGGCGTCAGGATGTTGTTGAACTCGTGGGCCACAAACCCGGAGATCTCGCCCAGCATCGCGAGCCGCTGCAGCCGCGTCGCCTCCCCCGCTTCCTCCTCGGCCATGGCGCCGAGTCGTGCTTGGATCGAGTCGACCTCCCGCAGGATCCGCTCGCCCGCCGGCGTGCCGCCGCTGTTCCACGTGGAACGCGCGTGGAGCTCCGCCGCACGCTCCCCGTGCGGCTTGGGCGAATCGGCATGGCGACCACGTCCGGACATGGGCTCCCACCAAGGTCGGACCTCTATGGCCCCACCTCGACGAAGCCATCGGCCCGTTCGGTGCGCGACTTTGGCTGAGTCCGGGAACTCGCGCCAGCTCCCACTGACTAGGTCTCAGCCCGCCATGTCGCTGACCATCTCGAAGGCGGGCAGCCGCTCCGAAGCAAAGTCATTCGCGTGAGCCGCGAGCCATTCGCGAGCCCGACCCGGGCGCACGTCGAGCGACGCGATGCCCGCGAGCGGCACCCACTCGAAGGCGATGTGCTTCTCGGCGGACGGCGGCGGGTCCGGCTGCGGCGAGCCCGCGATCCCAACGTGTTCCACGTGGAACACGATGTTGATCTCGTGCCGCCGCACCTTGCCGTCATGAAAGGCGCACTCGTGGACCTGCAGTGGGGGGCCGACAGTGCAGGGGATCCCCATCTCCTCCAGGATCTCGCGTCGGAGTGCGTCCGCGGCGGTCTCGCCGAACTCGACGTGGCCCCCCGGGAGGTAGTAGTAGCCGCGCTTGCGGCTCTGGCAGAGCAGGACGCGTGGGGCTCCGTTGCGGCGGTCGATGGCCACGCCGCGTGCGATGAACTCGACGTGGCCGGGTTCGTCTTCGGGGTGGGTGGGGCTATGGGATGGCATGTGACGCAGGATAGCAGGCGGTGGGGGAGGAGGCGGGTGAGGGGTGTTCCACGTGGAACAGGTTGGACGGTAGAGTGGCGAACGGGCGCGCGGGTGGTCACAATGGGGGGCGGAGAATGGGCCTGGGGGATTGGGGTGTCGGGACGGAATGTGTGAAGCCAGGAAAGGCGGTCAGGGATGAGCCAGAAGGGTGCGGATCAGGGACGTGGTGAGGGGCGTTCGGAGGGATCGAAGCCGGGCGCGACGCGGCGGCTGGGGCGTGGGCTGTCGAGCCTGATCGGGCCTGCGCCGGTGCGGGTTGATGTGCCGCCCGAGCCGCAAATATTAGATTCTGATCATCAGTATGCAGATGAAGCTCGATCTCATAATGTTGTCAGTAACACGACGCCGGTTGCGGTCGCCGGCGTGGGGGACGGTGGTCGGCCACCGGCTGTCCCGGTTGGGCGTGGTGCGGGGGATCTGGAGAGCGAGGAGGCGCTGGGCGCGCATTCGGGGCGGTCTTCGGGCGATCGTGTGGTGATGGTGGCGGTGGGGGGGATTGGTCCGAGCAGGTTCCAGCCGCGTGAGGTGTTTGATGAGGCGAAGCTGAGGGAGCTTGCAGAGTCGATCCGGTCGATTGGTGTGATGCAGCCGGTGATCGTGAGGAGGAGAGAAGGGGCAGGGGGGCAAAGGGGCAGAGGGACAGAGCGAGAGAGCACGGGAGCCAGCACTGGTTGGCAAGCAGCCAGTGGCACATCAGCGAGTGTCGAGTACGAGTTGGTCGCGGGTGAGCGGCGGTGGCGGGCGGCGCAGTTGGCGGGGCTGACGCACGTGCCGGCGATTGTGCGTGAGTTGGGGGATGATGAGGCGGCGGCGTGGGGGTTGATTGAGAATGTGCAGCGGGAGGATCTGGACCCGATTGAGAAGGGCAGGGCGTGCCGCGTGATGATGGAGCGGCTGGGAGTGTCGCCTCAGGATCTTGCGAGTCGGCTCGGCGTGGATCGCACGACGATTGTGAACCTGGTGCGGCTGATGGATCTGGAGCCGACGATCCAGACGATGGTTCGGCGCGGCGAGGTGACGCTGGGTCATGCGAAGGTGCTGCTGGGCGTTGCGCCGGAGAACGGCCTGCGTCTCGCGCTGGCGACGCTGGTGGGCGTCGAGGGATGGAGCGTTCGGAAGCTTGAGGAGGAAGTGAAGAAGGTGGCGAAGGGGAAGGCGCCGGGGCTCGGGGGGAGCGTCGGGGTCGTGGGTGGTGGGAGTGGTGGGGGAGGCGTGGCGCGGTCGGCTTCGATCGCGGAGTTGGAGAAGCGGCTGGGCGAGCACCTCGGGACGCGCGTGAAGATCAAGACGGATAAGTCAGGGAAGCGGGGACGGATCGAGATGGCGTTCTTTGACCTGGATCACTTTGACGGGTTGATGCAGCGGGTGGGGTTTGGGGGGAAGTGAAGGAGGGGGCAGAGGGGCAGATGGGCATAGGGGCGGAGAGAGGATTCTGAGTCGGGGGCCTTCGCCCCGCTCCACCAAGGAACGCTCTGCGGGCGATGCGCCCAGATGCTGCGGCGGTCCCTTCGGGACGCGCCTTGCATCTGGCAACCATCGGTCGCTGCTCCGCAGCGTCGGAAGTGAGCGTGTCGGTGGTCGTCGAGCTATGTAACGGAGTGTGGGCGGGTGTCGGCTATGCGGGCGGTCGCGGCAAGCGTCATGCTGGTTGGGCACCATCTCTATGCAGACGGCCTGAAGTCCTGCGGTAACCGGATACATGCCTTCAATGCATCCGGTGTTATTTCTGCGAACACGCGCAATGCAAGGCCCGCGGGTTCACAGTGCTCTCGGCAGAACTCGTCGTCGAGCTGGATCGCGTAGATCAAGCCGTGGGAGTGATTGTCATGCCACGCTTGGCAGCATTGCCGAAGGTTCGTCAGCGTTGCGAGTCGATCTCGGACCATATCGATGCTGAATGCGTCGCTGAGAGGGGCGGGCCGCGTAGGGTTAAGCCGTTCGTGAGCCGCGAGTGATGTGGCGTGGCGAAACGACTGATCGCTTATGAGTCTTTCGAGGTCCGCGATGGCTGCGCGAAGGGCGGATGTCTTTTCGCCACCGGCCCAGCGGCGAGTGGCGTAATAGGACGCGGTCGCGGGGTACTCACTGAGGAAGAGCGGATCGCCACGCGGATGTGACAGGTCGCCCTTGAGTGAGAACTCGCGGAGCGAAGGTGCTCCACCGAGCGATGAACCCGTCCAATTGATCTCCATGAAGACTGCGAGGACGGCTTCGCAGTCCGCGCGTGTGATGCCTGAGGATGCGGGGCGAAGCCCTTCCCGCTCAATGGCATCGGCGAGCGTGCCCGTTGTTCCGTGGTAGAAGTATGGTCCGGGGAAATCGAAGTCCGGCGGGAAAATGGCTCCGTCGGCGCGGTACCGCTCAAGATCGAGCACGAACCGCTTCATCGACTTCGCGCCTTCGACGACTTGGGGCGGTTCTTTTTGGGCGTGGACTTGGTTGGTTTTGCGACGGGAGGCGAGTTCTGCGCCTTTGGGGATCTGGGTTTGGGAGTGGTTGCGCCGGCGCGTTCGTGATTGAGGCGGAGGAGGGCGGCGAGGATCTTGGCGTCGATCACTTCGCGATTGGCGATGGCGGCGTTCTTGGCGGCGACGACTTCGGGCGAGTCGGCGGGGTTTGTCTTCGTGCCTTTGGTGCGGACGGTGATCTCGCCCGCGCCGAAGGGTTCGTAGCAAGCGGCCCACTCGGGGTCCCAGTTGCCAGATGGGTCAACGGCCTTGTATGCGGCGAGGACAGCGCGATCGAGTTTCTCGTGGGCGATGCGGAGCCAGGCGGGGCGCTGGTTGTAGAGGTTGGTGAGGGTGCGGAGCTTGAGGTCTTTGTGGTTGGCGGCTTCGGCCATGACGGCGGAGCGACGGACGAGGGGACGGACATCGTCGGAGACGGCGGCGAGTTCTTCGCGGTACTTTATGTCCACCTGCTTCTCGACTGCGGCGATCCAGTCGGGCGGGTTGAGCCATGCTTCGCGCAGGTCGTTCAACTGCTTCGCGGCCTCGCCAATGGCTTTCCACAGAGCGTGGTGCTTGGCTCTCGGATCGACTGGCTCCTTGCCGGGAGACCACGGGAGAGGGAATGTCTCGAAGGTGGAGGTTGGTGTGTAGCGTGGCCGGTCTTCGAGCTGCGTGCCCTGATTCAATGCCCAGACTTCATGGATCACGGAATGGAGGACGCCGAAGAAGTAGTCGTCGGAACGAGCGAATACGACGAGTTGGTGATCCGGAAGAGAATGACCGCTTAGCCAGGCGAATAGTCGGTGCTTCGTCAGGACGGGGGTTCCGATGTATCGCGGCAAGCCGCGTGTCGCTCGGCGCATGTTCTCACAGGGCTCAGCGTGTATCCACCACTTCTTGCGATACTTGTCCCTCTTTACTTTGGATCGTTCCGGCTTCACGTGCGTAACGACATGACCGAAAGGCTGTTCGTACTGGCTCGCGTCGATCTCGGGCATGTCATTGCCGAAATCAACGATCCACATCGCTCGGTTCCGTCGCGTAATGTCGAGTCCGTTGAACCAAGGGAGGAGAACATCGCTGTTCGCTCGGCGGTTCGGATTCGGAAGAGCAAGCCAACGTGCGGCCTGAAGCCATGTCACGTCGAACAAGCCCGACTTGACGTCTGCGACGAATCCGATCGAGCCATTCTCCTCAAGTGTGCGAGAGTCGCCGATATCTGTGCCGCTCGATAGATCTGAGTTGATATTGTCAACTGGCGCACCATTTAGCATGCGATCGTGCTGTTTCCCTGAATCAAAGCCCACCATCGAGATCTGAACGGCCGCACCATCAAGTGTCCATTCGCGGTCTGACCATGCCATGAAGATGTCGCCGGTTTCCTTGATCCGCTCCAGCACGGTTCTGGCTTCACCGTTGCGAATGGCTTGCGTTGCAAGCAAACCCACACGCGTGTCCGGCTTGCGGGTTATCGCGTCGCGTGCGAGTTCGAACCAATAGCAGCAGAGATCGCTGAATCCCGGAATGCGATCCTTGAATGTTCCGAAAAGGGCCTTTACGTACTCATCGCCAAGGCCGCCCCGGAGCATCTTGGTGCCGAGAAAGGGCGGGTTGCCGACGATGAAGTCGGATTTGGGCCATTTGGCGGGGATCGGCTTGGTTGGGTCGTCGAGGTTCAGAATGGCATCGCGGTTCTCGATGGTGTCGAGGGCATCGAGGATCGGGCGTTCCTTCTTCATGGAGCCGTTCTCGCGCATCCATTTGAGATAGCCGATCCAGATGGAGATTCGTGCAAGCTCGGCGGCGTAGGCGTCCAGTTCTATGCCGTGGAGTTGGGTGGGCTTCACGCGGGAGACGAGTTTCATGCCCGGGCCTCCGCTGTCCTTGCCGACGGAGGCGAAGTTGATGACTTCGCGTTCGAGGTCGAGGAGGCACTGGATGGCGACGTAGAGGAAGTTGCCTGAACCGCAGGCGGGATCGAGGATGGAGACCGAGCAGAGTCGATCGTGGAAGGCGCGGATGTCGCGTTCGATCTCCTGCTGGAGTTTCTTGGCGGCGTCGGGACCTTTGGGCTTGGCGCGTTTCAGGAGGAGGTCGTTGATGCGGGCCTTGGTCTGGTCCCACTCGCGGCGGAGCGGGTCCATGATGACGGGGCCGACGATCAGGAGGATGTCGTCGCGGCTGGTGTAGTGGGCGCCGATCTGGGCGCGTTTGTCGGGGTTCAAGGCGCGCTCGAAGAGGGTGCCGAGGATGGAGGGTTCTATCGCGGTCCAGTCGGCGTTGGCGACGATGGCGAGTTTGCCGATCTCGGGAGCGGCGAGCTGGGGGATGCGCTGCTTGGAGACGCCTCGGAAAAGGCCGCCGTTGAAGTGGTCGACGGGGTAGGGGCCGAAGTCGCCACCCTTTTCCATCCGCTCGAAGAGTTGGCGGATCTGCGAGGTGAAGCGCGGGGGCTTAGCGGCGTTGGACTGGACGAGTTCGGTGACGAGGCCCGTGTGGAGGAGTCCGGCATCTTCGGCGTAGAAGGCGAAGACGATCTGCATGAGGAAGTGGGCGACGTCGTAGGGGTCGGCCTTGTTTCCGCTTTCGTCTTTGCGGTCGCGGATCTGGTCGGCGAGGGCGGCGACCTGCTCGGCGAGGTCTTCGGTGATGGCGTTGACGGTTTTCTTGGGCTTGAAGTAGGTGACGGCTTCGTGCGGGTCGAAGGCCTTGCGGAGGAGGTTTATCGGGGAGATGCCGTGCCGGGTGTGCCATTCCTCTGAGGGGTTGGCGAGGTCTTCGAGCGTGAAGTGGTAGTGATGGGTGGGATAGCCGGTGAAGTTGGTGTAGATGTCGAAGGTGTCGATGTCGCAGACGATGAGGAGGGGCGGGTTCGCGAGCGAGTCGCGGTATTGCTTGAGTTGTTCGTAGGCGGCCCGGGTGTCGGCGTGGCCCTGGCGCTTGTATTCCCAGCAGAAGCAGCCGCGCTTCCAGACGTCGGCGAAGCCGTGGCCTTTGGACGTGGCGGAGATGATGCGTGGGAGTTCGAGTTGGGCGGGGTCTGGGGGAGACTCGGTCTGGGCCGGGTCGACTTCGGCGGGTCCGAAGAGGGGCGTGGTTTCCGAGCCGCGGGAGTTGGGCTTCTTTGGGACGCGGCCTGACTTGGCTGCGGCGTAGGCGTGTGAGCCCGCCCCCCCGGTGGCGGTGATGGCGTCGAAGCGGTAATCGTTGTCGAGGGCGCGGTTCTCGTATGGGGCGGTAACGCCGAGGAGTCGGCAGAGCGCTATGAAGTGGGATTGGGAGGACTCGCGCTCGGTGAGCTTGCGGTTGCGCCACTGCTCGACGAACTCGTGGGGGGTGGGTGAGTCGGGGGGCATGGGGCAGCAGCTCCGAGGGGAAAGCAGTGTATCGGAAGTTGGGGGGAGTTCGGTAGAGTGGCGGGGCGGAGGGATAACAAATAGCAAATGGCATGGGGACATAGGGACATAGGGACATAGGGGCAGAGGGCTGGGGGACGGGGGACGGGGGACGGGGGGACGGGTGGGTTGGGGGTTGCCTACCCTTCCGCCCCTATGGGTAAGTCACGCGAAATCAAGAAGCGCATGAAGGCCGTCGGCAACATCCGGCGGATCACGAAGACCATGCAGATGATCGCCACGAGCAAGTTTGCTCGCGCGCAGCAGCGCGCGGTCGCGAGCAAGCCGTACACGGCGGCGTTGTTCGACCTGGTCGGGAAGCTGGCGGCGGCGGCGGGGGATGTGAGCCATCCGCTGATCGGGGCCAAGCCGGGTCCGGACGCGAAGATGCTGACGCTGGTGATCACGAGCGACCGCGGGTTGTGCGGGCCGTACAACGGCGCGATCCTGCGGAAGATGATGGAGTATTTCCGGGCGACGTCGGGCGCTCGCGAGGGCCTGATCGAGCTGGTGGGCAAGAAGGGTCTTGCGACGCTGAAGTTCAACAAGATCAATGTGGCGACGCACCACACGCACTTCGGCGACAAGCCGTCGTACGAGGACGTTGAGAAGCTGGCGCAGACGTACATCGATCGCTTCATCCGGGGCGAGATCTCGGGCGTGAAGGTGATCTACATGAGGTTTGTCTCTGCCGGCAAGCAGATGCCGGAGATCAAGCAGTTGCTGCCGTTTGTGTCGGAGGCGCCGGCGGGCGAACAGAAGGAGGCGGGCGCGAGTGGGGGGGCGAGTGCGGGCGGCATGGCGTTTGAGTTCAGCCCCTCGCCGCGTGAGTTGATGGATGATCTGTTGCCCGCGGCATTGAAGGCTGCGCTCTTCCAGAGCTTCAACGACGCGATCGTGTCGGAGCACGTGGCGCGGATGGTGGCGATGAAGGCGGCGACGGACAACGCAGGGAAGATGGGCAAGAGGTTGAGCCGCGCGTATAACCGGGCGCGTCAGGCCCAGATCACAACGGAGCTGACGGAGATCATCTCGGGCGCTGCGGCGCTCGGGTGATAAGAGGGAAGGGGCAGAGGGACAAAGGGGCAGGGGGGCATAGAGGCACGAAGGGCCGGCACGTCCACGGGGGCGTGCCGGTTTGTTTTTTGGCGCGTGCGACTGTGGCGCGAGCGCGATGACCTTTCCAGGCAGAAGCGCGTCGCCTTCGGCGACTTGAACGCGCTCGAAGGAGGGTGTCATCGACGACGGAGAGGGAAAGACCCCCTTCCTCTTTGTGCGGGTGCAGACAAGGGCGTGGGAATGTGGTGGATGGGCTTGTGGGGATCGGGGGCATTTCGGTAAGATCCGGAACGGCCGAACTCAAAGGTCGCGCGGCGGCAGCCGCATAAGGGGTTCTTGCGATGATCTCACGTGGAGAGGGCGGTACGGGTGCGCCCATGGGCGGCGGGGCGGGCGCGGCGATGTACGACGTGGCGATCATCGGCGGCGGGCCGGGTGGTTCGACGTGTTCGACGCTGCTGAAAAAGTACATGCCGGAGCTGAAGGTGCTGGTGCTGGAGAAGGAGGTTTTCCCGCGCGAGCACATCGGCGAGAGCCAGTTGCCCTTGATTGGGGCGATTCTGAAGGAGATGGGGTGCTGGGAGAAGGTTGAGGCGGAGCAGTTTCCGATCAAGTTGGGCGGGACGTATCGGTGGGGCGCGACGAAGGACCTGTGGGACTTTGGGTTCATCCCATTCGGGCAGTATCGGGACGATCCGCGGCCCGCGCCGTATGCGGGGCAGCGGATGTTCACCGCGCTGCAGGTGGAGCGGTCGGCGTATGACAAGATCCTGCTGGATCACGCCGCGGAGATGGGCGCGGAGGTGCGTCAGGGGACGTCGGTGCGTCGGATCCTGCGGAGCGAGGGCGGGCGCGGGGATCGCGTGGTGGTGCTGGTGTGGGATTTCGGGTGGGTGGAGAGGGCGAAGCACTATGTGGATGGGTCGGGGGGGGCGGGCTTTCTGCGGCGTGGGATGGGGGTGGAGTGCGACTATCCGGGGAACATCAAGAACGTGGCGTTCTGGGATTACTGGGACGACGCGGAGTGGGCGGTGACGATCGGGAAGGGGGCGACGCGGATCTTCATCATGTCGATCGGGATCGGGTGGATGTGGTTCATCCCGGTGCGGGCGAGCCGCGTGTCGATCGGGCTGGTGTGCCCGGCGGAGTACTACAAGTCGTGCGGGAAGACGCCTGAGGAGTTGTACGCGTGGGCGATGGAGCAGGACCCGTTGATCGTGAAGCACACGAAGAACGCGCGTCGGGGCGGGAGGGTGACATCGACGAAGGACTGGTCGTTCATTGCGCAGCGAATGGTGGGCGAGAACTGGTACCTGGTGGGCGAGGCGTCGGGGTTTGCGGATCCGATTCTGTCGGCGGGGATGATGCTGACGCACGCGGGGGCGCGTGAGCTTGCGTACGCGATCATGGCGATGGAGCGTGGGGAGCACGATCGGAGCTGGCTGTGCGAGCACTACGAGGCGCTGCAGCGCCGGCGGATCACCCAGCACATCCGTTTCGCGGACTTCTGGTACGCGGGGAACGGGTGTTTCACGGATCTGGAGGACATGACCTCGCGGATCGCGCGCGACGCGGGGATCGAGCTGACGCCGAAGGAGGCGTTCCGGTGGATCTCCAACGGCGGTTTCATGGAGGACATCCCGGGGCGCGCGGGGATCGGCGGATTGGACGTTGCGGGGGCGAAGGAGGTGGCGGGTCGGTTTCTGGGAGCGGAGGATGCGCAGGAGGCGGTGGGGTGGCGCGTCAACGAGTTCAACACGTTCCGTGTGAATCTTGAGGGCGCGACGAATGAGGTGTTCCCGGTGTATCGGGCGGGGAAGATCCACAGGGTGCCGTGCTACAAGCGGAGGCAGTTCACGATGCCGCTGATGGGTTCGTACGCGATGTGGCTGAAGGTGATGGAGACGCAGTCGGACATCAACGAGATGTGCCGCGCGGCGATGCGGCATTTCGTGCAGGATCGCGGGCTGAAGCCGGCGCACGCGAACTTCGAGATGCAGCAGGCGATCCAGGCGCTGGAGGTGATGCTGATCGAGGGGTGGATCGTGGGCGAGATGGACCCGTCGCGGCCGTGCCTTGGGATCCGGTCGAAGAAGGGGGACAACATGATCCACACGAACCGGGATGTGAAGATGAGCTGAAAGGAGGGGATTGACAATCTTGCAAAGGGGGGGGGTAA
>CAZPPG010000022.1:16209-52069 GCA_964588385.1 uncultured Phycisphaeraceae bacterium | reverse complement strand
GCCCACCACGGCCGCCACTGACACCCTAGCAACCCGCGCCCCAAACAAGCGCGGGACACTGCTGCAACAAGGGAGGAACCATGACCACGCGCGCTCACACTTCTCGTTTTGTCGTTATGTCGGTAGCGATCTTGGTATCGGTCTTCACCGCACTGTCGTCTTCTGCTCAGGTGTGGGACGAGATCGGTTCGACGGAGGCACTCACGGGGCTGCCGTTCGACTGGACCGGCACCGCGGGAATCGTCTACGCGAACAACGGGCTGTGGTACCTCGATTACAACGGTGCAAGCTCGCCTCCGGCATTCGACCTGGGTGCCGCAACCGTTGCTTACCGGTACCCCGTGTCGTGGCACACGGCGTCGACGCACACTTTCTTCGGCGATGATCCGGGTTCTTCGCCCGTTGGCGGTCCGGCTACGGTGACGGTCTCGGTTGACGCGGTGGCATTCGAGGTCGCCACGCCGTCGTATGATGGGTATGTCGTCGGCCTCGTCATCACGTACGAATGTGGCGTCGGCGAGTCTCCGGTGTCCGCAGAGTTAGAAGTCTTCGCTCCGGGTGAACTGCTGCCGGACAAGCCGAGCGCCAAGAAGTCTGTCAAGCGGCTTGCGGCCACGCAATCCCCATCTCCTGCCAACCCCGGCCCAGTCGGAGAGCCGCTCTCTTGTGAAGAGGAGTGCGCGCGGCCTCGGGACACGGCGCGAAAGAACGCCTTTGACAACTATGTGACAAACAGCAACCTCTGTGCGATCTCCATTGGTCCGGGGTTCGGAGCCGGGTGCGCGGCAGGTGTCGCGGTTTGCGGCTGGCATATGCCGCCATTCTCGACGCTTGGTTGCTGCATCGGCGGCGGCATTCTCGGCGCGGGAGCCGGCTATGGCACGTGTCTCTACGTGGCAACCGAGTTGTACGATTCTGCGTTGCGCGGGATTGAGCGGGACTATCGCGACTGCATGCTTCTCGAGTGTGGCATCGTGATCGCAGATGAGTAAAGCGACACGTTTCCAACGTGACGGACGCGTCGACATGGACATGCGCCATCTGTCCCCGGCGTACTACGTCAGGCGAGTGCGGAGGCGGATGCACGTTTGTATCGGCGCGACCTCGCTTCTCGCACTCGCGGTGCTCGTTGGGTGGATCCTCGTCACACCCTCGCCGAATCGCATTCGGTTCCAGATCACAAGCATCCTCGCGGCCTGCGCGATCCCGGTCATTGTGATCTGTGGGATGTCTTTAAGGTGGCGGTTCGTTCGCGCGCGTGCGAAGAGTGCCGGGTGGTTGTTGTGTCCGGTATGTCTCTACGACCTCTCGTCGAGCGACACCGAGTCCCTCGATGGTGCGTCAGTGCGCGTCTGCTCAGAATGCGGTGGCCGCTTTGACCTAGACGAGCTCAAGGCGGCTTGGCTGGTACGAGAGACTTGATTTCAGTCCACTCTTGGTTGGGCTCTCAACCGAGGAAGTGCTCACTCGTGGAGACTCGGCTCGCTCTCCGAATGGTCACGGCATCACTCGACGGGCTTGGGCGCGACGATGATCTGGACTGCGGTCGCGGGCGTCCACCACTGGGCGTACGCGCGTCTGACATCGGCGACGGTGAGCGCGCGATATTCATCGAGCGCGCCGGCGAGCGAGGCGGGGCTCAGACCGTCGTAGGTGAGCGTGGCGAGGCGCGAGGCCCACGCGTCGGCCGAGAGATCCTGCTGGGCCAGGATGTCGGTCACGCGGCTTCGGGCGATCTCAAGCTCCGGTGCGAGCGGGCCAACAGTCGCGAGCGCGTCCAGTTGGGCGCTGATGAGATCGAGGTCGGCAGCGGAGCTTTCGGCATCGTGCGAGGCGATCATGGCGGCGACCACGGCGCGAGCGGTGCGCACGCCGGGGTTCATGGGGAAGACGCGGATCTCGCGCTTTGCCCGGCCCGCGCGCTCGTTCGCGGCGGTCGCTTCCAGGCGATCGTCGAGCACGAACGCGCCTATCGCGAGCGCGCGGCGTTCGGTGAGCGCGTCGAGCGGAGGGCCGATCAGGGCGATGAGAGCGCGGCTCTCTCGCGCTGTGCCCGCATCAACGCCGCCCTGGAGGGCGCGGGCTGGGCCTTCGTGAACGATGATCGGCGCGTCGGGTGCGGGGGGGCATGCGGCGGCGCGGAGATTCGCGAGGGTTGAGGGGCCGATGCGGGCGCGACCCGGGAGCGACGCAAACGCGGACGCGGCCATGTCGAGCGCGTCGGGCGCGGGGATGCGCGAGGCGATGCCGACTTCGATCGAGCCCTGCATGAGCGCGGCGGTGAGCCATTCCAGCCCACCCCCGGGGTCGAGCGCGGGCATGTCCGAGGCGAGGACGGGCCGGGCCGAGGGCATGGAGGCGGGGAGCGTGAAGGGTCGGAGGGCGTCGAGGGCCGCGCGGTCGGCGTTGGGGCGGAGCGTTACATCGCGGAGCATCTGCACGCGAGCGGTGAACGCATGGACGTCGAGCCCGGGACGTTCAAGCAGAAGCTTGCCGAGGGCGAGCCCTGTGGCGAGGTCCGATTCCGGGCCGGTGATCCAGAGCTGGATCGCGTCGGTGTGCGCGAGAGCGGAGAAGCGGATCTGGGATTCGAGGTAGCGTTTGACGATCTCGGACTGTGCGGCGTCGGGTTCTTTGGGGAGGGACCAGCCGCCGGTGGCTGCGGCGGCGAGGCCGCGCTTTCCGGGGGGTTCAAGGAGTTCGCCTCCGGTGATGGTGATGGCGATGGCAAACGCGGGATCTGCGGCTCCTGGGAGGGACTTGGCGTGGACGCGCACGCCGTTGGTGAGCCAGCAGGACCAGAGGCCGATGCGGGGGGCCTGTGAGATTTCGGCGACTGTGGTGTCGGGCGCGGTGGCCTGGGGCGTTGCGGGTTCGGGCGCGTGGGCTTGGGCGTCGTGAGGGGGGGAGAGGCTCGTTGCGGCGGCTATGAGCATGCCGGCATGCAGCGTTCGGCGCAGTTGGGTGCGCGAGACTGATGGATAGTTCGGGACGCGGGGCATCGTTGCCGAAGATACCGCGCCCGGCGGGGGCGCGTTGCGGGCGCGATGGTGTGTTTGCGGCGTCGCGGCCGGGACACCGAACTTCGGGGCGTTATGGGGACCGAGGTTCAGCCCGCGCAGCCGGCGCCGAATCGATCCATGTACTCGAGGAAGTCGAGGATGTCGACCTGGCCATCGTCGACGAGATTGGGATCGACCCCTTCAACGGCGCATCCGGCGGGCTGGCCGGAGCAGGTGCCGAAGGCGTCAAGGAAGGCCAGGAAGTCGAGGATATCGGCGATGGTGTCGCCGTTGAGGTCGGCGGGACATGCCGGTGCGGTGGAGCGCCAGAACCAGGCGCCGAGGGTGTTGCTTGAGAATGTCGGGAGGTTCGCGCCCGCGACGCTCCAGTATCCGTCGAAGACGGGGTATTGCGAGCTGACTTGGGCGAGGATCGCGGTGCCGTCCTCGTTCTGGGTGCTGGTCCAGCCTGCGGTGTAGAGGTAGCCGCCGAATGTGGTGTAGTACTGCCAGGTGGGCTTGATGGAGTCCATGAAGAAAAGGGCGACGGCCATGTACTCGGGGCCGCCGAGTGTCGGAGTGCTGAGAATCTCCGGCACGGAGTAGCTGAAGAGGGTGCGGACGTCGTCTTGAGAGGCCCACGTCCATCCGGTGAGATCCACGCCCGCGATGATGCCGGCGCAGGGCGTGCCGTTGGTTGGGCACTTGGCGGCGATCTGGTTCCACGAGGTGTTGAGGAAGCGGTTGATCTGGAGCCACTCCTTGCCGTGGCCGTCGTCGTAGTTCTGCGCGTGGGCGAGCGGAGCCACGAGCGTGATGGCGAGTGGCGCGGCGATGGAGATGCGTGTGGCGAGCATGGCGTTTCCCTGTGTGCGTTGGTCGCGGCATTCTACGGGGTCGGCGCGTTGTCCCGTGAGGAGGGAGGAGCGACCGAGCATCAGCGCGCCGACAGACGACCGAGGCCCTGGGCGATGATCGCTCCCAGGGCGACGGCCGCGATCGCCGTGGCGACGCTGGTGAGCGCGTAGGCCGCGGCGGTCAGCGGCTTGCCGTGTTGCGCCAGGTCGATTGTCTCGCGCCCGAACGCGGAGAATGTGGTGTAGCCGCCCAGCAGACCGACGAGCAGGGCGGTGCGGAGGTCGTCACGGGCGCCCTCGGTGTGCGGCCAGAGGACGGTGAGAAGTCCCATGAGGAAGCAGCCGCTGGCGTTGATGAGGAGCGTTCCGATGGGCAGTTCGCTTCCCCAGCGCGCGGTTGCGGCGAGGCCGATCCAGTAGCGGAGGATTCCCCCGATCCCTGAGCCGAGAAAGACGAGCGCGGGTTTCAGCCAGGCGTGGTCCATGTGAGATGCTCCTGCAACAGCGGCGCGTCGGGCGCGGGTGTGCAGGAGTCATCAGACGCTGGTGCGTCGGTTTCCCGTAGCGGGTGGCGGACTCCATCGCCACCAGAAGTGTAGGGAAGGGCGGTGAGGCCGAGTTGAGATGGCCGACTCAGGGGGTTGCAACCAGGGCGCGGGTGGGCACGCTTGCGGGGGCGCCGAGCTTGTGCGCGAGAGCGGCGCCGAGCATGACGGCGCAGACGCCGAGGATGACGCTGGCGAGCACATATCCGACGGCGCGGCCCCACGCGCCGCTTTGCAGGAGTTCGGCGGTCTCGCGTCCGAATGCGGAGAAGGTGGTGTAGCCGCCGAGGAGGCCGATGAGCAGGGCGGCACGGAAGTCGTCGCGCATGGAGGTTGAGGCGAGGAGATAGACGCTGAGGAAGCCCATGAGGAGGCAGCCGCTGGCGTTGATGAGGAGCGTGCCGATGGGGAACGCGGTGCCCCACGCGGCGGCCGCGGCGGTTCCGATCCAGTACCGAAGGAGGCCGCCCGCGCCGGAGCCGAGGAAGATGAGTGCGGGCTTGGCGAGTGAGGGGTCCAGGGTGGACACGGGCGATCTCCTGCGTCGGGCGTCGCGGCGGAACAGGATCGCGGTGCGGGCGAGGCGCTGCGAGCGTGTTGAACCGGAGCCACGAGCAGATTAGTGGATCGCGTGCGGGTGACTGTTCAGAGTTCGTGAGGATCGCGTGACGGTTTGGTGCGCGAAGAGGGCTGGCACGGCCTGTTTGTGGTGGTCGGTGCCGCGGGAGTGGCTTTGGAGAGGAGTGATGCGCTCAGGCGTTGCCGGACCAGGCGAGGGCGACGTTCATCGCGTTGAAGCAGACGTGCATGGTGATGGGGACGCCGATGCGCTTGGTGCGTTCGTAGGCAACGCCCATGGAGACGCCGAGGACGAAGATGGGAAAGAGCGCGTGCCACGGGACGGGGTCGGCGGACATGCGATGGACGAGGGCGAAGAGCGTGCTGGAGCCGAGGATGGAGAGCCAGACTTGTCCGTTGGTGATGCGGAGCAAGGCGGACTGGAGGAAGCCGCGGTAGAGGATCTCTTCAACCAGCGGCGAGCCGAGGATGGCGATGCCGGCCAGGAGCATGGCCCACTGGCTGGACTTGTTGGCGAGGATGAGTTCAAGCGTGGGGTGGGCGATCTCATCGGGCGCGACTTTGTAGAGGTGCGTGTACGCGTAGACCGCGCCGTGGGAGGCCAAGAGGACGATGGGGAGTGCGAGGAGGAACGCGCCGATGCCGAAGGGGACATCGGCGAACTTGAAGCGGAGTGCGGCCTTGGGCGCGGTCTTGGACATGACGAAGAGGAGGGCCATTCCGACGATGATGCCCGCGGCGACGGCTCCGCCCTGGACGAGGGCGCGCTCGCGGAGGGGGCCGCCCGAGGTGACTTCCGGGAGTTGGCTCAGGAACTGGGCCGCGAGCGGCGGGGCGATGAAGACGAGGCACGCGCCGAAGAGCCAGATCGGCGCGGGGAGCGGTTTGACGTCGCGACCGGCGAGCTTGGCCTTGGAGCCGGGGCCGATGATGTTGCCGATCCAGAGGAAGGCGAGGACGATCGCGGCGACGATGGCGATGACGACGAAGCGGTTCTGCTCGGCGTACTCGACGGCGTCGGCGACGGTCCAGTTGGTGACGTCGGGGACCTTGAGGTCGCCGAAGATCTTCTCGGAGTCTGACGCGCCGCCGGACTCGGCGCTCGGGGGCTCCGACTGGGTCCGGGGTTGGCTTTGAGGTTGGGTCGGGGGCGTTCGTTGGGTCTCGGTCGGGGCGGGCTCAGCCGGCGGGGGTGGTGCCGGAGGGAGGTTCTGGGCGAGGGAGGGAAGGGCAAAGGTGGTGCTGAGGGCCAGGATGAGGGCGATCATGGCCAAGGCGCGGGCAAGCCCGGGTCGCGGGGAGCCGATCAACAGGGCGGAGCCGCGCGGGGGGATTCGAGCGGCGAGGGCGTCAAGAATCGAACGCATGCTTCCGCAAACGCTGTTTGACATCATCGAGGAGAAACGCCGCGAAGTCGCGCTCGGCAAGGAGCGGGTTTCGTTTGGTGAGCTGGAGGCGATGGTTGCCCAGCAGGAGCCGCCGCGGAACTTGTTTGCTTCGGTCACGCGGCACCCCAATGGATTCCAGACATCGGTCATCGCGGAGGTCAAGCGGAGGAGCCCTTCTGCCGGTCTGATCCGTCCGGAGTACGACGGCGACGGATTCCAGCCGGAGCGTATTGCGCGTCAGTACTTCGAGAACGGCGCATCGGCGATTTCATGCCTGACGGACGAGAAGTTCTTCGGTGGGCGTTTGGAGTTCATCCAGCGGATCAAGGACGCGATGCCGCTTCCGGTGCTTCGCAAGGACTTCATCATTGATCCGTGGCAGTTGTGGGAGAGCCGGGCGGCGGGCGCGGACGCGGTGCTGTTGATCGCGGAGTGTCTGACGACGAGCGAGCTGCTGGATCTGATGATTCTGGCTCAGCAGCTTCAGATGACGGTGCTGCTGGAGGTTCACGACATGGAGAACCTGCTGCGGGTGCGGCCACATGTTGGGTTTCCGCACGGGGCGTATGCGCTGCTTGGGATCAACAACCGGGATCTGCGGACGATGAAGGTGGACCTTGGTCACACGCTGCGGATGGTGGACATGGTGGAGCAGTTGACGACGCTGGTTTCGGAGAGTGGGATCACGTCGGCGTCGGATCTGAAGCGTCTGCGGATGGCGGGGGTCCGTATTGTGCTGGTGGGGGAGCACCTGATGCGTCAGGAGGACCCGGGCCGGGCCCTGGCGGAGATGCTGCAGACCGAGGTGGAGTGAGCGGGATCGCGGGAAGTGACGCCGGGGTGACGTCGCGCGGGCGTGAGACGCGGTAAGAGAGTTGTGAAGCAGGGAGCATGCCGTGAACAGATCTGAATCAGCGCGGGGAATGAAGCGGACGGTCGCGATATGGATTTCCGTGATGCTGAGCGCGGGCGCGCTGGCGCAGGAGCGCGTGGAGCCGATCGAGGCGCAGCCGAATCCGGAGCGGGCGACGCGTGAGGCGCCCGCCGAGTCCGAGGGGACGATGTGGATCCGCCAGTGCGCTGAGGCCCTGACCGAGGCCCGCGCGATTCGGTGGAACGTGGCGCATCGGAAGGAGGGCAACCTGCCGATTCCGCTGGGCAGCGCGACGGCGCGGATGACGATGCTCAAGCCCGAGGGGACGAGGGTGAACTGGATTGTGCGCGCGGAGGGGAGGGGCAACCTCAAGGGCGGCGATCCGATGGAGCCGTTCGATGTGGCGTGGTACCTGGATCAGACGCAGTTCATCGACAGCGCGACGGGGGGCGTTGCGGTGCGTCAGGGGCGGGTGAACGAGATGTCGCTGCGGCTGGCGGACTCGGTGCGGGTGAAGGAGCTGGTGAGCGCGACGCCCTGGCGTGAGGAGATTACGCGGGCCGATGCGGTGGTCTCGGGCGAGGAGACGCTGGACGGGGTTGTGTGCGCCGTGGTCGACATCACCTATCGCGCGAACAAGCGGACGGCGCGGGTCTGGATCGGCAAGGAGGACAAGCTGCCGCGTCGGTTTGCGCAGTACGTCGGCGCATCGAACCAGGCGGCGCAGTTCAACGCGGCGTTCGTGACGGAGTTTTCGGGTGTGGAGCTGGATCCGAAGATCACGATGTCGGACGTGGAGATCGCGCCACAGATCAAGGAGGGGCGTGAGTCTTTCACGCTGAAGACGGACGCCGCGGCGAGCGAGGAGCGGCCGGCGGCGCCGGCGATCGTTCGTCCGCGTTCGGGCGGCGGCGCGGGGGAGGCGCCCCGGACGCAGACGCCGGCGCAGCGCGCACCGGCGTTTGAGGCAGCGCCCGCGTTCATTCTGAAGGATGCCGGCGGGGCGACGGTGTCGCTGGAGTCGCTGCGAGGGAGCGTGGTGCTGCTGGATTTCTGGGGCACATGGTGCATCCCGTGCAGGCAGTCGACGGCCGAGGTGCAGGCGCTGCACGAGCGGTTCAAGGATCGCGGCGTGAAGGTGCTGGGTCTGGCGGTGCGGGAGAAGTCGGATGACAAGCCGATCACGTATTTCAAGGAGAAGGGCCTGACGTACACGCTGCTGCTGGGGGCGGACGAGATCGCGAAGGCGTACGGGATTCGCATGTACCCATCGTTCGTGGTGGTCGGGCCTGGCGGGGAGCTGCTTCACAAGCAGGAGAAGTATGTTGCCGGGACGACGCTCGAAGAGATCGCCCAGATCATTGAGAAGCAGCTCGGAGGCGAAACGGTCACGCCGCCCGGCGGTTGAGTTGCGCTTCACGATGGCTTCATGATGAGAACCGCAGCGCCGAGCCGCCCGCGCGGCACGGGGTTTGTTCGTTGAATATGACGCGGGGCCGCGTGTGGAACTCGCGCTTCGGCGTGTGTAACTTTATGACCCCGCGCCGAACGCTGCACCGTGCGCGAGTGTCGTCTTCTGACGGCCAGGGAAACATCAGTGAGGTTCAATCGAATGGCAAGGCGCGCTTCGACCGGTACACGCGGTCTGTCCAGACTGTCTGTTGACGAGCTTCAAGCCGAGATCGCCCGTCGCGGGAAGTCACTCTCCAAGCTCCAGAAGCAGCATGCCAAGGCGATGCAGAAGGTCGAGGAGATCGAGCGGCAGATCATCGCGGCCGGCGGCGGGATCGGCGGCCAGCGGCGTCTGCGATTCGGCGGGCCGGGCGTCAATCTCGGGCGCAAGCGTCCGAAGAACGACATGAATCTGGTCGAGGCGCTCCAGAAGACGCTCAAGGGCAAGACCATGGGTGTCACCGAGGTGACGGAGGCCGTGCAGAAGTTCGGCTACAAAACGTCGGCGGCAAACTTCCGCACGATCGTCAATCAGACGCTCATCAAGCACCCCAAGATCTTCAAGAAGGTCTCCCGGGGCCAGTACTCGGCGTAAGTCGCGTTGAGTAACTCATGATCTGAAGACGGGCGAGACGCGAATGTCTCGCCCGTTCTTTCTTGCGTACGTTGACACATTCGGCCAGCACTGGCCACATCTACCAATGACAACACGGGTGAATGGTCACCCGTGTTGCAACGTTCGATCGATTGTTGAGACTGAGTCGCGATCAGCGAGGCATCGGCTCGGGCGTGAGACGAGACGGGCGATCGGTGTAGAAGGCGCGTCCCATGTCCTGCCAGAACATGCGGTCCATTTCGTTGAAGTACACCGCGAGCACGTTGTCGACATCGTCTTGACGCTGATAGAGCGTGACCATGTCGGGCGTGGGATCCTTGCGGAGCCCGGAGACACGCTTGTCCTTGGAGGACGAGCAGCCGGACGAGATCGCCACGCCGGCGAGCAGCGCGGTGGCGAGAGGCAGGCGAGCGGTGTTGCGGGCGCTGGGGGACATCGACGACTCCTTCACGAACTGAATCCGACTCCGGGCGCACCACGACAAGGTCCGGCCGGGACGAAGGTTGTAGCGAACGCGCGCGCTCCGGTCAATGCCGATGGGCTCGGAGAGCGGGATGGCGGCTGCTATTCGGGACAACCCGTGGGAAGGTTGCCCAAAGCCGTGGATTGGTCGCGCAACCCTCACAACTGGGGATTCGACCCGGGGCGGTCGACTGGTCTCCGGTCGTCAAATCTCCGCCAAATCTCTGTGCGTGATGGACTTACAGCATCACGAATCAACGGGAATCACAACCACGTCCGAGGGATCAGCGACGAGGGCGATGTCTGAGCCCAGCGCCTGGCTGAGGGAGGCGGGGGTGGGGTTGAGTTCCGCGATGGTGACGCGGGTCTTGTCGGGGAGTTCGATGGTCCGGTGGAGGATCTCGCCGAGGTAGGTCATTTCGACGAGTGTGCCGCGGATGGGGCTGGGGGCGTCGCTCGGCGCAACACGGAGCGATTCCGGGCGGATGGAGAGGAGGACTTTGGTGCCCGCGGCGGGCTCGGCCATGGTGGATTGGGGGGGCATCTCGGCGCGGATGGGGCCGGAGGCGGCGGTGACGGAGAGCAGATCTCCCTCTGGCCCACCGATGTTGGCGGCGACAGTGGCCGGGATGATGTTGGTCTGGCCGAGGAACTCGGCGACGAAGCGGGTGCGCGGGCGACGGTAGAGTTCGGTGGGGGAGCCCATCTGCACGATCTGGCCGGAGCGCATCACGGCGATGCGGTCGGCCATGGAGAGGGCTTCTTTCTGATCATGCGTGACGTACACGGTGGTGATGCCGCCGGGCTGGCCATCGGCGGTGGCGCCGTAGGTCTTGCAGGTCCGGCGGATCTCCATGCGGAGGTCGTTGCGGAGTTTGGCGTCGAGGTTTGAAAGGGGCTCGTCGAGGAGGAGGACGTCGGGTCGGATGACCAGGGCGCGGGCGAGCGCGACGCGCTGCTGCTGGCCGCCGGAGAGCTGGTTGGGCTTGCGCCTTGCGTACTGACCCATCTGGACGGCGTCGAGGGCTTCCTGGGCACGTTGCTTGCGTTCGGGGCGAGGGACCTTGCGGACGCCAAGGCCGAAGGCGACGTTCTGTTCGACGGTCATGTGGGGCCAGAGGGCGTAGGACTGGAAGACCATGCCGGTGTTGCGGGTGTTGGGCGGGGCGTGGGTGACGTTCTTGTCGTTGAAGAGGATGGTGCCGCCGGTGGGATCGATGAAACCGGCGATCATGCGGAGGAGGGTGGTCTTGCCACAGCCGGAAGGGCCGAGGAGGAAGAAGAGCTCGCCGGGCGCGATCTCGAGGTTGATGCCGTTGACGGCGGCGGTGGCGGCCTTGCCGGTGCCGAAGGTCTTGTGGAGGTTGCGGATGGAGATGGTGGTGGGCATGGGGGGAAGGGGCAAAGGAGCAAAGGGGCAGAGGGGCAGAGGGTGAGCGGACAAAGAGTGTGTACGGGAATGCTTTGGAAGCAGGGTGAGGCCAGGACGCGAAGAATAGTCGATCGGGCAAGGCGTGTGGGGCGGGCGGCGTGTGAAGACCGCGAGGGGCGAGACCGTGGCGAAGAAGGTCAGCAAGAAGAAGGCGGCGGGGGCGGGCGAGGGGTCGCCTTCGGTTCCGGGACCGGGGCCGCTCGCTGACGCTCGCGGTTCCAAGCCGAATCAGGCGAGTCGGGCGACGCGAGGCGCGAGGCGCGTGCCTGATCCGATGCCGGGTCCGGTGTCGCTGGATCCGACGGTGCGGGCGCTGGAGAACCTGCGACGGTTGCGTACGCGTCCGGAGCCGAAGCGTGAGGTCAACGAAGCGATCGCACCGGAGCTGGTGCGGTTGAAGAGCGTGAAGTCGGCGCTGGGCGGGCTGGATGAGCAGTGGGAGCGCGTGGTGCCGCCGGAG
Organism: uncultured Phycisphaeraceae bacterium; assembly: GCA_964588385.1. GTDB lineage: Bacteria > Planctomycetota > Phycisphaerae > Phycisphaerales > UBA1924 > JAHBWV01. The sequence continues at coordinate 40,402 of CAZPPG010000022.1, read as the reverse complement.
CTCAGGGAGCGTTGCTGGGCGCGGGGCGTTTCGCGTCGTGTGCTGACGGTGGCGACGGACAATGCGGCGGCGATGTATCAGTTGTCGGTGTGGCTGCGTGGGGGTGGGGAGCAGGCTTTGCGTGCGGCGACGAAGCAGCAGGTGTCGAGGGTGAAGATTGAGATGGTGGGGGAGGCAGATAGCAGATAGCAAATGGCCAGATGGCAGATGAAGTGGGGTGGTGGGTGCTGGGTGCGAGCGTGTCGTCAAGCCGGCGCGGGCGCGGCGCGAGCGCGGGCATCAATGGACGTCTCCGGATCCGGCGCGGCAGTAGGCGGCGTGGGGCCCATGGCGGTGTCGTAGCCGAAACGGCGGGCGCGTTCGATCATCCACGCGATATTCTTGAGTTCTGTTTCGGCTTCATCTTTCCTGAGTCTGTCGAGGACTGGTTTCACGCGAGTCCACTGAGCGATCGCGGGGCCTTCCGTGCGCGGATCGGCGGCCTTCATTCGCTCGTCGATCCTTTCGCGGACGAGCGCGATGGTGGGTGTCGAGATGGTGAAGTACGCGATGGACCGATGGATGATGTCAAAGAGGTCTGGCGCGCCGACGACGACGGCGAGGAAGAACATGGAGAGGTTGGTCTCGGTGGCGGTGGGCTCGGCGGTGGCCCGGCCGCCGGGGACGACGGATTTGAAGAGTCGGTAGCAGTTGATGAAGCGTTTCACGGAGCGCGGCGATGTGCCGACGATGGGGGCGAAGCGCTTCATCAGATCGGCTTCGTCGCGCGTGATGGCGACAGAACGCGCGGAGACAACGACGGCAGAGTCCTGCGGTCTGGCCGGTGTCTGTAGGTCGCTTGCCTGTTCGGTTGTGTTCATTGGTTGCTGCGGCGAGCCCGTGTCGGAGATGTCGCCGTTGGGCGAGGCGGTTGCTGATGAGGGAGAGGCGGGGTTGGCGGACTGGCCGGTGCTTGAGGCGGCAGGGGAGTTAGGTTGGTTTGGAACTGGGTTTGCATGGTCGGTGCTCTTGGTGGTGCTCCCGGTGCTCGATGCATTACTGGAGTTGTCTTGTCGAGCGGCGTCCTTTGACATGGCTTCAGTCGCTGCGGCGACATCGGCCTTCAGGATGCCATCCATGAGATCGTGGCAGCCGCCGATGTTGAGTGGTGGGAGCCAGAAGGGGACCTGAAAGATCTTCTCGAGGTAGTCGCGGGGCGAAGCGATGCCGAGTTCTTCCTGGGCTTCCTTGTGGCTTGCCTCGTCCTTGCTGCGAAGGAGCTCGTTGTAGCGCTGCTTGATGCTGCGCTGGACCCAGCGGGCATCGACACCGACGACGACGACGAAGAGGGGGAAGGCGAGGAGGAGGTGGATGGCCTGGAGAACCTCGACGACCTTGGCGGGTGCGCAGCGGTCGAGATCGTCGATGTAGAGGACGATGCGGTTGACACGGTACTTGTCGTCGGCCGCCACGGCGCTGGGCTTGGAGTCATTAGGATCCGGCTCCTTCATGGCTTCCCTGCGCTGCTCGCTCATGAGGCCGGACAGGCGCTCGAAGTCGCGGCGGATGAGTGCGAGGGTGCCGAGGCGCTTTCTGTAGTCGTCGGTGCCCGCGCGGTCCTGCAGAAACTCGGTCAGGATGCGAGACGCGTTGACGGCGTCGATGCGTTGCTGGAGGTCCTGCTTCTGGGACTCGATATCCTTCTTGTGCTGTTCGGCTTCGAGTCGCTGCTCGGTGAGTTGCTGGATCTTGCTCTGGATGGTGTCGAGTTCGATGCGGCGGGCTTCTTCGGCCATGCGTCGCGGCTTGTCGAGGATGTCGACGAACTCGGAGACGTGTCCGGCGATGGTGCGGTAGATGGGGATGCCGCCGGCGAGGGCGGAGAGCGTGGCGGTGACGAGCGCGCCGATCTGTGCCGCGGCGGTCTCGAAGTATGCGGCGAGTGCGATAAACAGCGCCGGAAGGACAATGACCGTGAGGAGTGCTGTGAATGCGGCGGCCCAGGTCCAGAGATCCCATGGCTGGGACCGGAGATACTGGGCGACGCGCTTGAGACGTCCGCCGAGGGAGCGGGCCTCTTCGATCGCGCGTTGGATGTCCTTCGCGTTACTGATGTTCTCGTCGTTGACGCCGACGGACTTGAGGAGTCCTTTGATCTGGTGTTGGAGCTTCTGATCTCGCCGGATGATGTCCCAGACATCGCGGACAGAGGCGGCGGTGAAATCGCTCTGGGCCGTCATCAGGCGTGATTGTGCCGCGGCAAGCTCCTTCGCGGCTTCGTCGGTGGCGCGCTTGAGACTCTCGGCCCGCGCTTCGGCGGCCTGTCCCGTTGTGCTGAGCGAGTCCATCTCGGTGAGCATGGTCTTGACGCGTCTGGCGACTTCGGAGTCGGCCTCGTTGTCGGAGAGGCGGAGATTGGTGAAGATGTGGTCGACGAGACAGGCCCAGAGATCGCCCTCCGAGTAGTGCCAAGCGTTGAACTCGATCTGAACGACATACTTGCAGTACTCGAGCTGGTTCTGCGGGCGCTTGTCGTCGCGGGCTTCTCTGGAGAACTTTTCGATGTGGCTCTTCATGCGCTTCATGAAGAAGGTCTTGCCGGAGCCCCAGTCGCCGAAGAGGCCGATGGCCAGGGGCGGGGTGAGGTCCCAGGACGCGGCGACCCGCGCGAAGGCGATGACATCGGGATCGACGCCGAGGTGATCGACCTTGCCTTCAAGGTTCGAGGCTTCGGAGGGGTCGTCGGCAGCGACGCGGGCGATGCCACGGGCGGTGGACCAGGTGGTGCCACTGTCGGAGCCGCGTGAGTCGGTTGCTGTGGTGAGGGGATCACCGAGGAGCAGTGGCGGGAGCGAGGGGTCGCGATTGAAGAGGAGGAGGTACTTGTCGGGGATGCCGGTCTGCCATTGGGTGATCTCCGCGGCGAGGCGGGTGCGGAGTTCGTCAGGATCGAGACCGAGCTCCCACAGACAGGTCTCGGTCGCTTCTCTCCACGGGGCCCGGGGATGCAGGATCGCAGCAAGAACGTGTGTTCCCCTTAGGAAGCCAGAAGTTGCGCTCTTTCCGCTGAGCAATGTGGCCCATGCGAGAAGGTAAGAGGTGTTCACATCAAACTGTGCTCGCTCCCTCTGTCGGATTTGGCTCTCGCTTGCGGTGTCCCATGACTCGTCATTCCCGGGCCCGCCCAAGCTACTTCTGATCCGGTCGTTCACAAAGGAGTAGATCCAAGACGAGGCGTTGTTCTGCTCGCGTCCCCGCGCGCCCAATCGGACGAACTCTTCCAAGAACAGGTCCAAAGTCACTACGGGCAACTCGGCCTCAATCGCGGAAGCCGATCCTCCGGCACGGAAGAGCAATCGTCCAACCTGCTCCGAGCGACGGACTGTGACGTCTTTAATCGTCGGGGGAGTCCAAGGACCCTCAAAGCGGAGCTGCGCGTGGATCAACTCCATGCTCTGAAGAGACTCAGAATCATCGATATCCATCTCGTGCAAGAACGGAAGAATCGGCGACCCACGGAAGCTGCTCCCCGCATGAAGAGAAACTACTCGAGCATGTCTGTGTGGGTCGAGAAGCACCCACTCGGAGAGCATGTCGATGTCCATGCGGACACCGGTTTCCGCTCCGGGCGAGGCACGCTCGATGTAGTTTGGAGTGACAAACAGAAAGACGTGTTCACTGCGGTTTATCGCATCGCGGTAGCGTGTGGCGGCTTGCACATTGCGCTCGTCGATGAAGCCAAGGGAGTCGCACTGGGCGCGGATGCCGCTCTCGCGGAGCGCGTTGACGAACTCTTCGACCTCCGGTGCGTCTGCGTACGCATAACTCACATAGACGATCGGTCCCTCTGCCGGTATGGGGACGACACGTCGCCGCTCGTCGGACTCGGCGCTGGCCGCCGAGGCGCGTTCGTCGGCATCAGCATCCGGGCTGGACGGCTTTCGGGACGGTGCGCGGCTCTTGGCCGCTTTCTGCTTGCTGGAAGCACCGGACTTGTAGTTCATCTTCTCGCCGGGGCCGAAGGGGCTCTCTGACCGTTCCGAAGAAGGTCCTTCATCGGGGCTTTCGCGTCTTGACGCCATTGCATGATCCTCCACGAGTGCAGCATCGCGGGAGGGCGTGTCGAGTCAGCCGACCGGGCGGGTGGGCGCGGGATGCCTCGCGAGCGCGGGGCAGTACGCGTCCATGTTGCGGGTCGGGGTCGAGCAGTCCTCCCGAGAATCAGTCTACCAAAGTCCGGGGTGTGCCAAGTCGGGATCGTCGGGAGCGCGGAACCTGTCCCGGTGCGGGGGTGAGGGCCTCTTCCTACCCTTGCGGCTCATGACGCTCCCGCCGAACGAATCTCGACCGACGGCACTCCCTTCGATTCGCCTGTGGCACAACCTGGCGCGGTCGGGGTCGACCATGATCGGTCGGTGTCTGGGGTGCATGAAGGGTGTGTGTCTGCTGTCGGAGATCCATCCGCTGGGGGCGCGGTTCATCAATCCGTTCGGGCAAGCCAACGAGTGGTTCGGGCTCTTCTCAGCGGAGGACATCGCGCGGCTGGGCGAGAGCACGATGCCGTACCCGGATCTGATGCTGCTCATCCGCGAGCGTGCCGACGCGAAGGGCTTGACGCTGGTGGTGCGGTCGTGGGAGCATCTGGATTACTACGGGCCGCCGTTTCTGGCCAGCGCGCCCATGCGGCCGCTGAATGTTGAGCAGTTGTCGCCCGTGGCCGATCTGGTTCGCGTCGCGACCGTGCGGCATCCGATCGATCAATGGATGAGTCTGGCGGCGCTCCCGATCATGAAGGGGTGTCTGAATCTTGAGCATTATCTCAGGGGGTATCGAAAGTTCGTGGAGAACTGCCTCCCGGAGACGGTGATCCGGTACGAGGATTTCACGAGGAGCCCGGATGCGGAACTCGCGCGGATGTGCGAGGCGCTGGGTGTTGCGTTTGATGGGTCGTACAAGGAGCGGTGGGCGGATTACGCGACGATCACGGGGGATGTGGTTTCCAGCCGCGGACTGGAGGCGCGGACGATCAGGCCAATGGGCCGGCGTGAGGTGATCCCGTCGCTGATCACGAAGTTCGCGAAGAACGCGGACTATCAGGTGGTGATCAAGAAGCTGGGATATGGGCATCCGGTGTGAGAGAAGCGGGCAATGGGGAGTGGGCAAGAGGCAACAGGCAAGAGGCAACAGGCAAGAGGCAAGAGGCAAGAGGCAAGAGGCAAGAGGCAAGAGGCAAGAGGCACAAAGAGCGTAAAGCGAAGAGCGAGAATCAAGAGCAGAGCAGTTCACAGAGAGGTTTGCGTCATGCAGAGTTCCGGCCCGTCGTCGAGTGAGGTTGTGTCCCGGCGCGAGCGGATCGCGAAGGCGTTGGACTTGAAGGATGAGATCCTGCTTGTGGGGGCGGGCGAGCCGCTGGGGATTCCGGGGGGAATGGACCAGACGTATCCGTTCCTGTCGCACGCGGAGTACTTCTACCTCGCGGATCGCGAGTGCATCGGCGGCGTGATCGCGTTTGATCCGAAGGATGGCCCGAAGGACGGATGGCGCGACTTTGAGCCGGACGTGACGGAGAAGGAGCGCGTGTGGGAGGGGCCTCGTGAGATGGTGGGGGAGTCGCTCTCGGGCCTTGCGGGGTGGCTCGCTGCTCGGCGCGGCAGGCAAGTGGTGAATCTGGGCTCGGCGATCGCGGGTGTGCGGCAGGATGCGGTGCGGGCCGAGGCGGTTCGCGAGCAGTTCACGCACGCGCGGCGCCCGAAGTCGGCGGCGGAGATCGAGCGGATTCGCGCGGCTGTCAAGGCGAGCGAAGCGGGATACAAGGTCCTTCAGCAGTTCCTGAAGCCGGGCGTGAGCGAGCGCCGGATGAAGCTGGAGCTGGAGGCCGAGTTCTTCCGTAATGGCGCGGATCGCACGTGCTATGGATCGATCGTCGGCGTGGGGTCGAACGCGGCCGTGTTCCACTTCACGCCTGGTGAGAAGGCGGCGAACGCGGGCGACCTTGTGCTAGTGGATGCGGGCGCGGAGCGGGGGCGGTATGGGTGCGACATCACGCGGACGTATTGGGTGGGGACGTGGGAGGGCGTGAAGCGCGATCTGTATCTGGCGGTGCTGAACGCGGAGAAGCGCGCGTGCGACGCGTGCAGGTCGGGCGTGGAGTATCGCGATGTGCACCTGGGGGCCGCGCTCGACATGACGCGGTCGCTTGTTGAGATGGGACTTATGAAGGGCGATCCGGATTCGCTGGTGGAGCAGGGGGCGCACCTGCTCTTCTTCCCGCACGGGATCGGCCACTTTGTGGGGCTGGGCGTGCGCGATGCGAGCGGCAGATTGCCGGGGCGGCCGGTGCACACGGACAAGCGCGTGTCAACGCTGCGGTGCGACCTGCCCTTGATGCCCGGGTATGTGCTGACGATCGAGCCGGGGCTCTACATCATTCCCGCGCTGTTGAATGATCCCGCGCGGCGCGAGAAGCACAAGGATCATGTGGCGTGGGAGAAGGTGGACAAGCTGCACGGGATCGGCGGCGTGCGGATCGAGGACAACATTCTGGTGACCGAGGGCGAGCCGGTGAACCTGACGGCGGGTGTGCCGAAGGAGATTTGAGAACGCGAGGGGTTTGGGTGCACGGGCGGATAAGAAAGAGTTCTGCACGGCCCCCCACTGGCCCCTCCGCACCCCCCCTTCGGAGATTTCAGTCGCCGCCGGCGAATCGAAGGCGCTTCAAGGAAGGGCTGCGCGACGATGTCGCTTCGCCTGTTGCCACCGGCACGCGGCGATCACACGCTGGGCTTTCGGTAGATGATGCTCCATGTGCGTTCGAGCCAATCGGGAGTGTAACCGATGCCGCAGCGGGGGCAGTTGCCGGACCTCGGTGACGTCGCCTCGTTGTCACCGTTGGAGAGATTGCGCTTGCAGCGAGGACAGATGCGGAAGCCAGCGGCTTCTAGGTAGCGCCACGAGTTGGCGCTGTGCAGGGACGTGCCGATCCAGAGCGCGAGCGCGGAAGCCGCGAACGCGGCCCAGGAGATTGCTCTCACAATCGTCCAGCCGTGCACAAACATCGCGGAAACAACAACTATCAGCGAAGCGATCGCAAGGAGCCCGCATATGCGCACGCTCTGCGGCATGTCCATGTCGCTCGAGGTCAGGCGGCCCCATGTGCTGGGATCCTCTGTGTCGCGCAGGCGTTGCCCATCGCCCCATGATTGTGTCACTCCCTTAAGACCCACCAGTTGTCCGCACTCCGGGCAGCGTTCAGCACCGGGTATTCCCGAAAGATCGTACAAGCAGTGCGGGCAGGAGTTGTTGGACGCGGCGTGTGCCGCACGTTCGAGTCGGCGGCGCGCAGCGGTGCGTCGAACGTGGTAGAAAAGTGGCACGAGCGCGAGGCCGAGCATGATGAAGCCGTTTGGGTTGCTCATTCCAATGTAGACCATCGAGACTGCGAGCATGATCAGAGCCAGAAGAACGACGATGGACGGCACGATACTTTCGGGCTTTCGGAGCCACGCCGCGGCACGCACGATGTCGGGGGGCGGGCGCTCGGTCACTCGTTCATCCTCTGCATCGCGCGCTCGGTCCACGCGTTCACATCCGCGCCGGTTGAGGCGTCGAGCCAGATGGAGCGGGGCGTGGTGCGGAGGCGCCTCAGCCATGTCCGCTGGTTCTTCGCAAAGCGGCGGGTCTCGATTTTGATCTCTTCGATGGCATCTTCGAGTGAAGCGTGGCCGTCGAGATGCGCGATGAGCTGCTTGTAGCCGAGGGCCTCTTTGGCGGTGGGCCCGAAGAGGGATGTCGCGGGCGGAGCGGTGGGGAGGTGGAGCGAGCGGACTTCATCGACGAGGCCGCGTGAGATCATGTCTTTGACGCGGGCGTTGATGCGCGGGTTGATGAGTTCGGTGGGCCAGTCGAGGCCGATGAGGAGGGTGTCGGGACGCACGCGCGATGAGCCGGGGCCTTCCGGCTGATCCCACTGCTGCTGATGCGCGCTGATGGGAGTGCCGGTGAGGCGGAAGACCTCGATCGCGCGGATGGTGCGGCGTTCGTCGTTGGGGTGGATGCGTGCCGCGGCCTGCGGATCGATGCGCTCGAGTTCAGCGCGGAGGGCGATGGAGCCGAGGGCGCGGAGTTCGGCGCGGAGGGATTCATCCGCGCCGGGGCCTTCGAAGAGGCCTTCGAGGAGGGATTTGATGTAGAGGTGCGTGCCGCCGACGACGATGGGGATGGTGTTGCGTGCGCGGCAGTCGTCGATCTGCTGTTCGGCGCGGGTGAGCCAGTCGTTGAGCGTGAAGCGTTCGGTGGGCTCGACGATGTCGATGAGGTGGTGTGGGATGCCCTCGCGCTCGGCGATGGTGGGTTTGGCGGTGCCGATGTCCATGCGCCGGTAGACCTGGTAGGCGTCGGCGGCGAGGATCTCGGCGGGTGTGCCGCGGGAAATGAGGCCGTGGGCGAGCGCGACGGCGAGGGAGGATTTGCCTCCGGCGGTGGGGCCGACGATGACGGGGAGAGGGGCGGGCACGGCGGATGGTACCGGCATGAGTCAACAGGTATGGGGCAAGAGGGTGGACACGTCGCCTGCGGCGACTTCAAGCGTTTTGAGGATGCGCTGCGCGGAACTGTACCGATGGTTGGCGCGTCGCTTTGCGACAGCGCTGCGCCACCGGCAACGAACGTTTGGTGCTCCGGAGCGGCGGAGGTGGAACAGCCCGGCGAGAAGAGTTGCTGAGGGCACGGAGAGCACTCGCCAATGGCGAGTGGCACGGGCGATCAGCAGCCGGTGCCGAAGGCGTCGAGGAAGTCGAGGAAGTCCAGGATGTCGATCACGGTGTCGCCGTTGACATCGGGGTTGCCGAGTGTGCCGCAGGGCGCGGGGAGCTGGTCGCACTGTCCGAAGTCGTCGAAGAAGTCGAGGAAGTCGAGGATGTCGGCCTCTGTGTCGCCGTTGTAATCGGCGATGCACGGTGGGTTGACGATGAGGAGTTTCCACCCCATGCGCTCGTGGGCGTGGCACTGGTAGTAGAGCGTGTCGGGCGCTGTGGCGGGCACGGTGAAGGTGAGGATCTGGGTTCCGGTGACGTCGGTGAGGGGCGAGACGCCGTCCGTCCATCGTGCGGCTGCCGGGCCGCCGAGATTGGAGTCGGTGAGGAAGAAGGGGTGGAAGGGGCTGGAGTTGTTCATCTGGAACGTGTAGGTGGCGCCGCGTTCGAGTGTGAGGGCAGGGGATTCAACGCCATTGATGTACCACGCGGCGGGGAAGCCGCCGGGGTTGGGGTGGCCGGCGGTCTTGGTGCCGTCCTTGACACAGAAGTTGGAAGGCGTGGGCGTGCACTGGGCATGCGCGCCAAGGGAGAGGGCGGCGGCGGCGAGCCAAGCGAGCGCGTGACGGGGGGCGTGGGACATGGGGTGCATCCTCTGATTCGACGGAGTTGTCGTCCGACGGGCCCGCATCGGCGTGCAACATCGAGCCGGATGTGAACCGGTTCAGTCGTCGCGTCGATCCATTCGAGCCCATCACCCCCGCAGGAAGAGGATGTCGGCGGGAGCGAGACGGATTGCGTGTGTGGGTGAAAATCCGCACTCGGCGATGGAAGATGCAGGAGTTGGGTCGAGGGGCAGGGCCGGCGCGGCGTGTGATTTACGGCTCGCGTCCGACGGGATCGACCATCACGGGGATGGTGCGTCGGGAGACCCAGCCGCTGGGCGGGCGTGTCCACCAGAGGATGGATTCAATTGATGCGGCATCGGGCGTGGCGATGGGCGCGTCGAGCGCGACGAACTCAGCGATCTGGTTGGAGCCGGAGCCGAGCACGCCGCGGAGGGTTGCGAGGGCGCGGGCGGTGGCGTCGACTTCGGCGATGTAGACCGCGCGGGGTGTGGGTGGGGGAGATGGCGGGATGGTGATGGAGGGACGGGGCGCGTCGGTGTGGCCGCGGGAAGAGGCGAGCGTAGAGGGATCGAGCGTTGTCTCGGGCTGGGCGGATTTGGGTGTGAGCGCGGCGACGACCGTTTCGTCGGCGCGATCGAGGAGTGCCCAAGTCGGGCGCGGCTCGGAATGGATGGAGGCGAGGCGCAGCAGGGTGCGATCGCGATCGAGCGTGCGGATGCGGACGGCGAGGCGGCCCTCGCGCAGCAGTTCGAGCGCGCGATCGGGGGTGATGGACTCATCGGCGGGCGTGAGGGCGTCGGCGATATCGGCCTGCGCGATGGCAAGGTCGGTGAGGGAGGGCGCGGGTTCGGCCTTGGAGAGCGCGTTGCTGATGATGTCCGCTGCAACGCCGGATGGAGCGGAGGATGCCTCGATTGAGGATTCAGCGGGTGCAGCGGCGAGCGGGCCGGGCGTGATGAGTGTCGGGGGCTGTGCGCCCGAGGGCTGGTTGGTGCGGGAAGAGGTCAGAGAAGGCCACATCACGATGCCGATCGCGCCGACAATGAGCAAGGAAGCGGCGAGGGAGGCGTAGCGGAGGGCGGGGGCACGGCCCATTCGAGCCAGCACGCTGTCGCCCCTGACTGTCACGCGCGAGATCGGGATGTCGAGTGTGTCGGTGGACGGACCGGAGAGGCCGACGAGCAGGTCGCGCTCGAGCTGGGCCTCGACGCGGGAGAGGAGGTCGGCGGGCGCCGCGGGCACGGGAGCTGAGCGGAGCGCGGCGCGGTCGGCGGACATGGAACCCAAGAGGGCGCGGAGGCGCGGCTCACGCGCGAGCAGGTCCTCCACCGGCTGTTGGCGGGCGCGGGGGAGATCACCCTCGACCCACCCGAGGAGATCGAGCTCGTCGACTTCTCCGGCGTGGCTGGAGGGGGGCGGTCGGGATGGGTCCGGGCGGTCGGGCATGTGGAAGAGAGAAGGGGCAAAGGGGCAGAGGATCGGAGGGACGAAGGGGAAGTCGGGTTAGGTCTGGGATTCGCGGGTGGGGGGTTCGAGGATGTCGCGGAGGGCGGCGCGGGCGCGGAAGATGCGGCTCTTGACGGTGCCGACGGAGATCTCAAGTGCGTCGGCGATCTGTTGGTAGTCGAGGCCTTGGGCGTCGCGGAGGATGAGGACGGTGAGGTGTTCTTCGGCGAGGGATTGCATGGCGCGGAGCACGGCGCTCCGCGTCTCTTCCTGTTCGACCCGCTCCGGGGCGTTAAGTTCCCTTCCGGCGTCGCCGGAGGGGCCGGTTGGATGGGCGGTGCCGATTGCGCGGACGCCGGATCCGGGTTTGTCAGGGGTCTGAAAGGGCGAGGCATCGCTGGAGGCGGAGCCGCGTCGGGTCCCGGGGCGCTGATTGATCCCGTCGAGCGAGGGCATTCGCCGGAGTTTCTCGGCCCGGAGGCGCGAGAGGCAGGTGTTCATCGTGATGCGGTAGACCCAGGTAAAGAACTGGCAGCGGCCGTCGTACTTATCGATGTGCTGCACGAGTTTGACCATCGTGTCCTGGGCGAGGTCCGCGGCCAGCTCGCGATTGGAGCACATGCGGAAGCAGACGGCGTAGATGCGGTCCTGATAGGTGCGGAGGAGCTCGTTCCACGCGCCGGGTGTTCCCTGCTTGATGGATTCGACGAGGGCGCGGTCGCGGGTGTCGGAGGGCGTGGGGTTGGAAGGTGAGGCGGCCGGGGGGAGCGACGATGGGGCAGGAGATGAGAGGGCTGGCGCGCCCGAGTGTGGGAGAGCGCGCGAGACGTCGGGGCTTGGATCACGAGGGGCGGGCACCGGGGGATGGTACGGAGTTGGTCGCTTGTCCGAACTAGGATGCTCCATGAGATCATTCCCCGTCGTTCTCTTGCCACAACCCGAAGGCGGCTACTTCGTCCAGTGCCCGACGTTGCCGGGGTGCTACAGCCAGGGAGAGACCGTCGAAGAGGCGTTGCAGAACATCCGTGAGGCCATCGAACTGGTGCTTGAAGACATGACTGATCGGGGCGAGCCAGTGCCTCAGTCGGGACCGCCGATTGTGACCGAGGTCACGGTCGCCGCATGAGTCGGCTTTCAGTGATCTGACTCCGGAACAGTTCGTTGAGCTTCTCCACAGATGAAGGGTGATCGATTGACCTCTCCCTACGACACGTACACCTCGCCACTCGCCTCGCGGAACGCAAGCCCGGAGATGCTGCGTCTGTGGTCGGCGCGCCACAAGTTCAACACGTGGCGGCGGATCTGGCTGGCGGTCGCCGAGGCGCAGCACGAGATGGGGCTGCCGGTCACGAAGGAGCAGGTGGAGGAGCTGCGCGGGGTCGTGCATCGCGAGGGCGGGATCACGGACGCGGAGATCCAAGCCGCGGAGAGGTACGAGCGCGAGCTGCGGCACGATGTGATGGCCCACGTCCACGCCCTCGGGGACTCATGTCCGAAGGCCAAGGGGATCATTCACCTTGGCATGACGAGCCAGGATGTGGTGTGCAATGCGGATTTGCTGATTCTGCTTGAGTCTCTCTTCGTTACAGTTCAGAAAGCGAATCGCGTGATCGCGTCCCTCGGCGATCGCGCCGACGCGTGGAAATCGCTTCCAACCCTTGGGTTCACACACTATCAGCCGGCACAGCCGGTTACCGTCGGCCGTCGGGTTGCGGGATGGGCCTATGACGTGCTGAAATGCGAGCAGCGACTCCTTCGCTATTGGGACGACCTCTGTTTCCGTGGTGTTCGAGGTGCAACAGGAACGCAGGCGTCGTACCTTGCACTGTTTGATGGAGATGGAGACAAGGCGCGAGAGCTCGACTGGCAAGTAGCGTGTCGGCTCGAGTCGCTCTGGAGCGAGACTGCTGATGGCGCAGCACCGACCGCAGAGTTCGCATCACTCAAGTTTCTTCAGTCTCACCACGATCAGCGCGTCGCGAAGTACACAAGCAAGGGCAAGAACGTTCCGGCGATGCTCGACATGCAGCGTCCTTCCATGGATTCGCTCGAACAAGCATCCAGGACCTTCTCGCTCACCGGCCAGACCTACCCCCGCGTCGTCGACACCTTCATCCTCGCCGATCTCGCAAGCACCGCTGCGGTCCTGCACAAGATCGCCACGGACATCCGCCTCCTTTGCAACCGCAAGGAGATTGATGAGCCGTTTGAGGACAAGCAGATTGGTTCGTCGGCGATGCCGTACAAGCGGAACCCGATGCGCTGCGAGCGGATCTGCGGCTTGACGCGGTTTGTGATGAATCTCGTCGGGAACGCGTACGACACCGCCGCGACGCAGTGGCTGGAGCGGACGCTCGACGACTCCTCCAATCGGCGACTCTCGCTCCCCGAGGCGTTCCTCGCGCTCGATGGCGCGCTCGACCTCATGCACAACGTGGCGAACGGGTTGATCGTGCACGAGGCGATGGTGCGGAAGAACCTGATGGCCGAACTGCCCTTCATGGCGACCGAGAACATCCTGATGGCGTGCGTGAAGCTCGGCGGCGATCGTCAGCACTACCACGAACTGATTCGGCAGCACGCGCAAGCGTCGGGAATGCGCGTGAAGCAGGAGGGCCTCGACAACGATCTGCTCGATCGCCTGAAGGCCGACAAGAACTTCTGGTCAAAGTCCCGGGGCGGGCCGCTGGCTTCCGAACTCGACTGGGAGGGCGTGATGGACCCGATGAAGTACGTCGGCCGCTCCGTCGAGCAGACGGAGCGCTTCATCAAGGAGGTCGTTGAGCCCCTCCGCGCGACGTACGGCGACGCGATCGCGAAGCTGGGCGGGAGTGGGCCAAGGGTGTGAGCGGAAGTGACAGATCTACTTTGGTGCCGTCCCCATCGCCGCGCGGCAGGCCTCAAGCGACGCGCGATGCTCGGCCGCATGAGGGTGGTCGGCGGGGATGTGCTGCTCGGTAAGGGCGACGGATTCTTCAAGGTCGCGCAGGGCGGCGTCGAGTTCGTTGCTTTCCATGCGGGCGACACCGGAGCGCCAGAGGAGACGGGCGAGACTGCCGGAGCCCTCGGGAGATGCCGCACGTAGACGCGCGAGGGCATCATCGAAGTTGGCGCGGGCGGCTTCGGTCATGCCCTGCTGCTGCTGGGCGCGGGCGAGGTTGATGATCTGGTTCGTGACGCGCGGGCTGTCGTCGCCGTAGAGGCGCCGGTTCATGTCGAGCGCCTCCGCGAACAAGGCGGCGGCGTCTGAGAGACGCTCGAGATTGAGCAGGACGGACCCGAGGTTGCCGAGCGACATCGCGGTGCCGGGGTGGTCACCGGGGTAGAGACGCTGTGACATCTCCAGAGCTTGTCGGTAAAGAGGTTCGGCCTCTTCGGAACGGCCCTGCCCGTTGAGGATCACGGCGAGGTTGTTCAGGCTCTCAGACACATCGGGGTGATCGTTCGGATAGAGGCGCTGGCGCATGGCGAGCGCATCGGCGGCGATCCGGACGGCCTCGTCATGCTTGCCGAGGTTGTTCAGAGCCATCGCGAGGTTGCTCAGATTCGTTGCGGTGTTCGGGTGGTCGCCCGGGTAGATCGCCCGGTACATCGCGTCGGCCTCGACGAAGAGGGCCGTGGCCGCCTCGTACTTGCCGAGGGCCTGGCGGTTGTATCCGAGGTTGCCGATGCTCGTGGCGACTTCCGGGTGATTGCCCGGGAAGAGGCGGCGGCGCATGTCCAGGGCGCGCTCATAGATCGGCTCTGCTTCTTCGGCGCGGCCCATGTCCTCCCAGACCCACGCGACCATGGTCAGGTTCTCGGCGATGGCGGGGTGATCCTCGGGGAAGAGACGGAGGCGCATCGTGAGGGCGCGCTGGTAGAGGGCCTCGGCCTCGGGGAGGCGCCCGAGCGTCAGTTCGATCATGGCCAGCGCGTCCAGACTGTTGGCGACGTCCGGATGGTCGCCGGTGTAGAGACGCTCGCGCATTGCCAGAGCCCGCGTGGCATAGGGCGCTGCCTCGTCGGCGCGGCCGTTGGCCCGGAGCACCGCCGCGAGGTTGCTGAGCGAGATCGCGGTCTCGGTGTGGTCGCCCGCGTAGAGACGCTCACGCATGGCGAGAGACTCTTTGAGCGGCGGGATGCCGTCGGCGGCTCGGCCAAGATCGGCGAGCATGTGGCCGTGGTTGCTCAAGCCGCGTGCGATGGCGGGGTGATCGCCGGTGTACAGGCGGCGGTACATCGCCAAAGACTCCACGCACATCGCTTCGGCTTCGGGACGTCCGAGCGTGTGGAGATTCTTCGACAGATGCACGAGAGCGTCGGCAACGAGCGGATGGTCGCCCGTGAAGAGTGTGCGATACGTCTCGAGCGCGGCGCGATAGAGCGGCTCGGCTTCGCCGGGTCGCCCGTTGTTCTCAAGAATGGCGGCGATTGTGGTGCGAAGGGCGGCCTCGGTTTCGGGGTCGTCCTTGAAGCGGCCGCTGTCGAGGTCGCGGAGCGCGAGTTGCATGGCTTCGAGGATGGTGGCGTCGTGACGGCCGCCTGACGCGACGCCACCTGCGAAGGCGGCGGCGCCGACGGAGTATGGGTCGCTGGATCGCAGCGTGGTCGTGACGAAATCGGTGATGGCCTGTGCGCGGGCGCGGGCGGCTTCGGCGGCGGCGGCGTTGCTCTCCGCGGCGGACTTCTGGCGCAGGGCCTCTTCGCGCTGCGCCTCGGCGAGCTTGCGCTGCGCGGCCTCGCCGGTCTGGGCAAGGAGCGCGGCATCGCGCTGGATCGCGGCCTCGCGGGCCTGAGAGATCGTGCCAGCCAGACCGGCGACGAGCGCGATGAACACGGCTGCTGCGGCCGTGGTCTCGACGCGGTGGCGACGGATGAACTTCTTGACGAGGTATGCGCGGGATTCGGGCGCGGCCTCCAGCGGGCGGCCGTCGAGGTAGCGGCGGATATCTGTCGCGAGGGCATCCGCGCTCACGTAGCGACGGACTCGCTCCTTCCGCATGGCCTTCAGGGGGATCCACTCCAGCTCACGCTTGAGTTCGGAGGCGAGACGGTCGCGCTCGACCCGTCGCGCGCTGGCGATGTGCTCGCCGGTGCGGCGGTCGGCCGCGCTCAGGCGCGTGCTGGGGCGCGGGGGCTCGACCTCGCGGATGATGCGCTGGGCCTCAACAAACCCCGCCGAGCGGAGCGTGAGCGCATCAAACGGAAGCTCGCCGACGAGGACCTCGTAGAGGACGACGCCCAGGGAGTAGACGTCGGTGCGGGTGTCGATGTCCGACTCGCCGGAGATCTGTTCCGGTGACATGTACTCCGAGGTGCCGATGACGGTGCCCTGCTGCGTGAACGCGGTATGGCCCCAGGCCTCGTGGGTGATGGCCTTGGCGATGCCGAAGTCGATGACCTTGGGGATCGGGTGGCCGTCCTTCATCGAGACGAGGATGTTGGAGGGCTTGATGTCGCGATGGACGATGCCCTTGGTGTGGGCGTGCTGCACGGCCTCGCAGATGGGGATGAAGAGTTCCAGGCGCTGGCGGATGGTGAGCTGGTGGCGATCGCAGAAGGAAGTGAGGGGCTCGCCGTGGACAAGTTCCATGACGAAGTACGGGCGGCCGCCGGCGCGGGGTGAGGCATCCGTGACGCCCCCGTCAAAGACGCGGGCGACGTTGGGATGGTCCATGACGGCCAAGGCCTGCCGCTCATGCTCGAAGCGAGCGACGACGGCCTTGGAGTCCATGCCGGGCTTGATGATCTTGAGCGCGACGCGCTGCACCATCGGTTCGCGTCGTTCGGCGAGCCAGACCGTGCCGAAGCCGCCTTCGCCGAGGATGGAGAGCAGCTTGTACGGCCCGACTTCGGCGCCGGCCTCTTCGATCGCTGCGGCAGGGGGCGCGGGTGGTGAGGTGGGGCTGGAGGTGTCCGCCGCGGATGGAAAGGCACCCGGCCGGCCCGCGCTCGGCCACTGGCTTGCGTCGCCTGTTGCACCAGTTGGCTGATCGACACCCATGCGTGAATCGCCTCCGATACTCCACGATAGCGGGTGGATGCCCGCATGGGAGCGCGGAATCTGCGGATGGGGGAGCGTATCGGACGCACATGTGGGAGTGGATTGGGGGTGAAGCTGGGCGGAGGGGCTAAGAATGTGGGTGCGGGGCGCGATTCGGCCGCCCTCGTGAAGGAGGCGTCATGCTCGCAGGACAGATTGGATCGGGTCTGGTGGCTTCTCGCTGGGTGCGCGGCGCGGCAGTCGCGCTGGTTGCGGTTGCGCTCGGCGCGTGCTCGTCCGGCAATCGGACGATGATGGTGATGGTGCGCGACGCGGCGACGCAGGAGCCGGTGGTGAATGCGGATGTGAACGTGCGGACAACGTCCGGGACGAGCATCAGCCGCTTCGAGCGGACGCGGACGCTGACCGAGGAGGACGGCTCGATCCTGATCGATGCGCCGGTGCGCCAGGCGGTGCAGGTCACGGTGCAGACGGAGGATGGGTCGTACGGACGATTCGTGATCGATCACCCGGGACTGGGCGTGCCGACACCGTGGACGAACACGGGCGCGATCGGGTATGAGCACGGGGCGCGGAAGTTCCAGATCTCGGCGATCGAGTGGACAGGCGGGAAGCAGGAAGAGTCGGTCAGGATCCCGTGGAAAGAGCCGACGCCGCGGGCGGAGTAAACGCTTCGCGCTCGCCAAGGGCGATCGCGAGGGGACGACGAGCTGAAGTCCCTTATACGAAGTCGGTGACGGGCCGGACCACGACGCCGCTCGTCGGCAGCGATACGCCGTGACGGAACGTCACCTCGACGACGGTACCGGACGTGCCCTCGAAGCGATCGGCGGAGACGAAAGTTGCCGGGCCGCGCGGGGAGCCGTTGCGATGGCGTGCAGGATTACAGCGTGGCGACCCGGAGTTGTAGCGACAGAACTCGGGTGTGCCGTCTGGGTTCGCGGCGAGAAGCGCGTGGGTCGGAATCACGAGCACGCGGCAGGATTCCGATTTGTACCGAGTGAAGTGATTCAGGCCTTGAGGGATGGGCTTGTTCTCGTTCCCAGGCCAGAAGAACACACGGTGATTCAGCTCTTCGACCAGGCGTTCAAAGGTCCAGCCGCCTTGCAGCAGTGTGCTACCCGCGTGGAGTGGCTTCTGATCGCGAACATGCACGCGCCGCCCGTGGATTGCGATTTCCTCGGAATCTCGTCGGCGGACGGAAAGAAGGTCCTGACGTCCGGCAGCATTCAGCAATGTTGACGCGGGGTGGATCTGATTGTCGGAGAGAATGCGGTCAACGTTGCCCGTTGCCGTCAGGTGGAACAGCCACGGGCGCGTCTTCATGAACTGGTTCGGAGTGAAAGGCATGCTACAGGCCCAACCGCGTGCGCCACTTCGTCATCGCTTCGTGGCGGGTGAGGTCGTAGCGGAGGGGCGTGACGGTGATGCAGCCCCCCATGAGTTCGGCGACGTCCGTGCCGCCGTCGGTGGCGTGGAAGTCCAGCCCATGTCCCGCGGCCCAGTAGTACACATCTCCTGCGGGTGAGACGCGCCGTTCGTAGGCATCGACCAGCCCGTGCGTGTTCATGGGGCAGACGCGGATGGGCGGGCAGGGGCCGTCTCGCTCGGGCGTGGGGATGTTGATGCTGATGATCTCGTGCGGGTCGGGCAGGCCACCGGCGAGCAGCTTCTCGATGGTCTCGCGGCCCCAGCGGGCGCCAACATCGAAGAGGAGGGTGCCGGGGCGGATGAGCATGGAGACGGCGATGGAGGGGACGCCGAGGAACGCGCCCTCGATGGCGGCGGCGACGGTGCCGGAGTAGATGACGTTGATGCCGCAGTTGGCGCCGGCGTTCATGCCGCTGATGAGCAGGTCGGGGCGTGTTCCCTTGCCGTGACGCTCGGGCCAGAGGGAGGAGATGGCGAGTTTGACGCAGTCGGCCGGTCGGCCGTCGACTGCGATGCCGCCCATGCGGTCGTTGACCTTCACGTCCTGGACCATGAGCGGTTCATGGAAGGTGACGCCGTGCCCTGTCGCTGACTGAACGGTCAGGGGTGCGATCGGGGTGACCTCGCAGTATTGGTGCTGCGGGCCCTTGCGGTGGGCCGCAGGGAGCAAGAGTGGGCCGCCGTGCTCGTTGCGGGCGTCGATGAGGGCGTCGTGCATGGCGACGATGCCCGGGGCGCGGATGCCGTCGTCGTTGGTGAGGAGGATGCGCATGGGGAGAGAGGATAGGAGAGATCGCAAATGGCAAAGGGCCAGATAGCAAACAGAGTCCTACACCGCAGTGGTTGCCTGGCGCGGTCTGCCATTTGGTCCTTTGCGATTTGCCATTTCTGCCTCCGGCCTATGCTGGATCGTGCCGGCGCGGCTGGCGACCTGCCGCGTGTCGGCCCCTGGAGCCCCCCATGTACCTGCGATTTAAGCGCTTGTTCGAGTACGACGACGAGTCGAACGCGAAGGCGATCTCCGCGATCCGCTCGGCCAAGCCCGGACCCGAGCAGGAGCGGGCGATCGGGATCATGGCCCACTTGCTGATCGCGCGTCGGGAGTGGCTGCGCCGGATCGCGGGGCCGAGTGCCGTCGCGGGCGCGTTACAGACGACGGACTTCTTCCCCAAGGGGTTTGGAGTCAACGACTTGGAGCATCTGCTCGCGGAGGTGCGGGCGTGGTGGCAGGAGTGGCTCTCCCACTTGTCAGAGGCGAAGCTCCGCCAGGCGTATGAGTACACGAGCAGCGATGGGAAGTCCTGGACCACGCATGTTGAGGATTCCCTGACGCACATCCTTCTGCACGGGGCGTATCACCGCGGGCAGATCGCGATGCTGGTGAAGTCGGGGGGCGGCGATCCGATCGCCACGGACTTCATCATCAATGCGAGAAAGCCCGCGGGCTAGGCGGGCGAGCGTGATGCGAGCGCGTGTGGATCATTCGTGGAGATCGCGGGTGGCGGGACTGTGTTCGCGTGGTCGTCGATCCACCAATTGCGGATGATCGCGCGGAATGTTCTTGGCTTTGATCGTGCGATTCGTACAATCGCATCGCCATGGGGACGGGTGCAACGGGACTAGGGCGCAGGACGCGACGCGCTGCAGACGAGGACGAAACCGAAGGGCCTTCGGTGCGTCCGGTTGTCTTTGCCGGCTTCGCGGAAGCATTAGACGGTCTGAACAGGGCGCCGAGCGTCGAGCGCGTGCGTCCCAAGGACGTCTCGCCGGACGCGTTCTCGCTTGATCGCATGCGTGCGCTGATGGATGCGCTCGGGAATCCGGAGCGCGAGGTGCGGTTCGTCCACATCGCCGGGAGCAAGGGCAAGGGGAGCGTCTGCGAGATGCTCACCGCCTGTCTCACGGCGTGCGGGTGCACCACCGGGCTTTATACCAGCCCGCATCTGGTGGACGTGCGTGAGCGCATCCGCATCAACACCGCCATGATCGGCGAGCAGGAGTTCGCGCGCGGGCTGGGCCGTGTGGCGACCGCCGCGGCGGCGATCCGCGATCGCCATGGCGAGGCGACGTACTTCGAGCTGACGACCGCCCTGGCGTTCCAGCACTTCCGCGACATGGCGGTGGATATCGCCGTGGTCGAAGTCGGGCTGGGCGGGCGGCTGGACTCAACCAATGTCATCACGCCCGAGGTGTGCGGCGTCGTGGCGATCCAGCTCGAGCACACCCAGCTCCTGGGTGACACCCTGGAGAAGATCGCCGCCGAGAAGGCGGGCATCTTCAAGCAGGGCGTCCCCGCCATCACCGTGCCTCAGACGCCCGGCGTTCTGGGCGTGTTCCGCGAGCGGGCGGCCGCGGCGGGCGCCGCGTTGAGCGTGCTCAAGGAAGACATCGACTTCAGTTACCGCGTCGAAGCGGGACAGGGCATGGGCCCGCACGTGCGGGTGTCGCTGACGACGCCGCAGTCCAGCTACGAGCACCTGCCCGCGCCGCTCAAGGGCGAGCACCAGGCGTACAACTGCGGCCTGGTCTTGGCGATCCTGGACCGACTTCGCACGCGCGGGTTCGAAGCGAACGAGGTGAAGGTCGCCGAGGGCCTGAAGAAGACGCGGTCCGAGGGGCGGATGGAGATGATCTGCACCTCGCCGCGGATCCTGATCGACGGAGCGCACAATCCGGAGAGCATCCAGGCGCTGGTGCGGGCGATCGGCGGCCACGTGCGGTATGACTCGATGGTGATGGTGTTCGGGTGCGCGTCGGACAAGGACGTGGCGGGGATGCTGGAGAAGGTTTCGCTGGGGGCGGACAAGGTGATCTTCACGCGCGCCGAGGGAAACCCGCGCGCGATGCAGGCCCGCGAGCTTCACCGTCGGTTCGTCGAGTCCAGCGGCAAGATGGCCGAGCACGCCGACACGGTGCAGGAGGCCCTGCGCCTCGCGGCTCGGGCCGTCGGACGCGACGACCTGATCGTCGTCACCGGCTCATTCCATCTCGCGGGCGAGGCCAAGCGGTTCATCAAGGAACTCGAGGCCCGACGGGCCGCTGCGGCGGCGCGCTGAAGACCCGCGCCCGGCCCCTGCCCGGGGATGGGGCCCACGGAGACAAGCGGACTAAAGTCGGCACACGAGGCGTCGGGTCCCGCCCTGGGGCTCACGCGACACCATGGGAGCGTGCGCGATGCAGGAGCCGACTCCACGCGATGGCACAGACACCGGCGCGAGCCCGATCGCGGGCGCGTTCCGGCGCGTGATGGCATGCGTCGGTGTGTCGCCGAGCGCGGGCCTTGTGGTTCGAGAAGCGGCCCGTCTGGCACGGGCCTGCGGCGCGGAGCTGACATTCCTTCACGCGGGGTCCGAGCGCGAGCGCGTGGAGGCGATCGTGCGCGAAGGTGCGGCAGACGAGCCGGTGCTCGCCGATGCGGAGGTGATCGGGCGCGACGGAAAGCCGGACCGCGTGATCCTGGAAGAGGCGCGCCGAATCGATGCGGATCTGATCTTCGCCGGCGCGCTCAAGAGCGATCCGCTGTTTACGGGGATCGTGGGCTCTGTCGCTCGGCGGCTTGCGCGGAACGCGGATCGCTCGCTCTTTCTCTCCATCCACAGGTTCCCGCCGGAGGGCGTGGCGCGGACGATCGTCGCGTCGGTGGCGTTTGATGATCGCTCGCGTGCGATGATGGAGGCCGCGGCTCGCCTCGCGATCGGAGGGCGTGCACGAGAGCTCCACGTCGTGCGTGAGCACGATCCTTACTCGGCGCGGATGAGCGAGACGACGGGAGCCGCGGGCGCGGACTCGGAACGGTGGGAGCAGGTGCTGGAGACGGCCACGCGGTTTGAGCTGGCGAACTTTCTTGAGGAGTGCGGTCGCCGGCTCGGGGTCGCGGACGGCGCTGAGGCGATGGCGAAAGCGGGCGTTATCGTCCGAACGGAGTGCATGGCGGGGCGGGGCGGCGAAGAGGTGACGCGGTACGCGGAGCGTGTGGGAGCGGACCTGCTCGTGATGCCCGCGCCGGATCGGCGTCTGGGCCTGTTCGATCGTTTCTTCGGTCATCCGACGGAGACACTGCTGGAGCAGTTTCCGTGCTCGGTGCTGCTGTTCAGGCGCTTGCGAGAGGGCGAGAGCGATTCCGGGCGGCTGAGCACGGATGGAAGCGGCGCGGGAGGCACGCCATGAGCGGGCTCTCGCATGGCGAGATCATCACGCTGTTGCTGGCGCTCGGGGTGCTGCTGGGCACGGCCCGGCTGCTCGGGGAGATCGCGCGGAAGCTTCGGCAGCCGGCGGTGATCGGCGAGTTGTTCGCGGGGATCCTGCTTGGCCCGACGATCCTTGGTCAGGCGTGGCCGGAAGCGAGCGCGACACTCTTTCCGCGCGAGGGCCCGCTTCCTGTCTCGCTCCATGCTCTGACGACCGTCGCGATCACGCTCTTCCTGCTGGTAGCGGGCATGGAGGTGGATCTCTCGACGATCTGGCGGCGCCGCAAGGTGGCGCTGTCGGTGGGCATCGGCGGGATGGTGGTGCCGTTCGCGCTGGCATTCCCGCTCGCGTGGCTCTTGCCCGTGACGATGGACTCCGGCGCAGCGGCCAGCGAGCTGACATTCCCGCTGTTCTTCGCGACGGCCATGGCGATCAGCGCGCTGCCGGTCGTCGCCAAGATCCTGATTGATCTGCAGCTCTTCAAGACCGACATCGGGATGACGGTGATCGCGGCGGCGGTCTTCAACGACATCGTGGGATGGCTGATCTTTGCGCTGGTGCTGGCGATGATGGGCCGGGCCGGGGAAGGCGGACCGGCCTTGTGGCAGACCGTCTTGCTGACGCTGGCGTTCGCGGGCGTCATGCTGACGATCGGGCGGGCAGCGGTCGAGCGGGTGCTCCCGTGGCTGCACGCGCACGCGAGCGTTCCGGGGAGCGTGCTGGGATTCGCGGCGACGGGCGCGGCCCTGTGCGCGGCGTTCACGGAGTGGCTGGGTGTCCACGCCATCTTCGGGGCGTTCGTCTTCGGGATTGCGTTCGGCGATTCGCGCCACCTGCGCCAGAGCACACGCGAGACGATCGACCAGTTTGTATCGTTCATCTTCGCGCCGCTGTTCTTTGCATCGATCGGGCTGCGGGTGGACTTTGCGGCGAACTTCGACTTGGGGCTGGTTGTGCTGGTGCTGGTGGTGGCGACGGTCGGCAAGCTCGCGGGATGCGTCGTGTCGGCGCGGTGGGCGGGCTTTGTGCGGCGAGAGGCCTGGGCCGTGGCGTTCGGGCTGAACGCCCGCGGCGCGATGGAGATCATTCTTGGTCTGCTCGCTCTGGAGGCCGGGCTTATCGGCGAGAGGATGTTCGTCGCGCTGGTGGTGATGGCGCTGGTGACATCAATGACCAGCGGCGCCCTCATGCAACGGGCGCTCGGGCGGGTGAAGCCCGTGCGATTCTGGGACTTCACGGGACCGAAGCACTATGTGCACGCACTGGAGGCCACGGACAGGGACGGTGCGATCGCGGAGTTGGCGCGGGCGGCGGTGGTGGGGGCCAAGACGCCGGTGGATGCCGAGGCGATCCGGGCCTCGGCGTGGGCGCGAGAGAAGCTGGTGTCGAGCGGGATCGGGCAGGGTGTGGCCGTGCCCCACGCGCGCATCCCGGGGTTGGCGCAACCACTCGTGGCAATCGGGAGATCGCGGCGCGGCATCGACTTTGACTCGCGCGATGGACAGCCGACGCGTCTGGTGGTGCTGCTCGTGACGCCGCTGGAGAATGCGGAACTGCAGCTACGCCTTCTGGCGAGTGTGGCACAGGTGTGCCAGGACGAGGCGACGGTGAATCGCCTGCTCGGGGCGGCGAACTGGACAGAGTTCCTTGCGGTGTTGAATGAGGTGGGGTAAGGGGGCGGAGGGGCGGAGGGGCGGAGGGGCGGAGGGGCGGAGGGGCGGAGGGCCAAAGGGCCAAAGGGCCAAAGGGCCAAAGGGCCAAAGGGCCAAAGGGCCAAAGGGCCA
>CAZPPG010000022.1:0-16109 GCA_964588385.1 uncultured Phycisphaeraceae bacterium | reverse complement strand
AAGAGGGATTGATTGTTGGTTAGGCGGTGGCGAGCGCGGGTTCGCGGCTCGCGGGTTGTGGGCTTGATGGTGTGTTTGGGGCCATGGCGACTGGCGCGAGGGCGGGCGTCGCGGCGCTGGCATTGACGTGGCGATGGATGATGGCGTCGACGTGGTCGAGAGTCAGGTGGCCCAGATCCGCCGCGGCCTTGATCTCGTTCGTGAGGGCACGGGCCTGATCATCGGTGAGCGTGAGTCCGAGCTGCTCGGCGCGGGCTCGGACCGCGTTCCAGCCGGTGAGCCGATGGGCCACGTGGATGTAGCGTGAGAGGCCGAAGTCTTCGGGGCGGAGGGCCTCGTAGGCGGAGGGGTCGTTCAAAACGGCCTTGGCGTGGATGCCGGCCTTATGGGTGAAGGCGGCGAAGCCGGTGATGCAGGTGTTGAATGGGACGTCGATGCCGCAGAGACGGGCCACGGCGTGGTCGATGTCGTGGAGGAGGGGGAGGCGGTAGCGTTGGCGGATGATGTCGGGTGAATCGGCGTAGAGGCGTGAGATGATGCCGCCGAGGGAGGTGATGCCGTTGCGTTCGCCGATGCCGAGGACGGTGGTGTCGATGTGCGTGGCGCCGGCGTGGAGGGCGGCCCAGGCGTTGGCGACGGCGCATCCGGTGTCGTTGTGGCCGTGGAACTCGATGTCGAGCTTGGGGCCTACGGCGGCGCGGACGGCGCGGACGGTGTCGGCGACGCGGAAGGGATCTGCGATGCCGACGGTGTCGGCGATGCCGACGCGATGGATGCCCAGGGGCGCGACGGCCTCGTAGACGCGGAGGATGTCGGAGAGGTCGGATCGGAAGGAGTCCTCGGTGCTGAAGCGGACCTCAACGCCGGCCTCGACGGCGATGGGGATGACGTCCTTGGCGAGGGCGATGATCTCATCGATCGACTTGCCGTGGCCGAAGCGGCGGAGCTGGGATGAGGTGCCGATGACGATGTCGACGCCGGCGACGCCGGTGGAGAGCGCGAGCTTGACATCGTCGGGATGGCAGCGGGTGTGCGTGAGCACGCGGGCGCGGAGGCCGAGTGAGGCGATGGTGGCGCAGTCGTCGCGCGAGGCGGGCGAGGCCGCGGGGCTTGTCAGCTCCAGGTAATCAACGCCGAAGGCGTCGAGCATCGTGGCGATGCGGATCTTCTGCTGCGTCGTGAAGAATGCGTTGGCGAACTGCTCGCCCTCGCGGAGTGTGGACTCGATGATGCGAAAGCGCGAGGCGGGGGAGGACATGGGAATCTCCAAATCGCAAACAGCGAATGGCCAAACATCGGATGGGACGCGGAGGGATGAACGCGAAGGGCATGAAGGAAGGCGAGAATGCACTTGAACGCGAAGGAACGCGGGGAGGAGGGGAAGGGGATGAGCAGAAGCGGAAGGCAAAGAGTGGAGGGGTGGCGTGACTTCGTGACCGAGTTACTCGCCCACCCGTTTGTCGTCGTTGGACCAGAGATTGCGGCGGATGGCATCGGTGAGGGACTGCGTGGTGCCCGTGCCCTTCAGATCCGGTGTGAGGACGGAGGATGGCGAAGCAGCGAGCGTGCGCGCGACGGCGCGTTCGATGCGTGTGGCGACGATGGGCTGGTTGATATGGCGGGCAAGCATCGCGCCGGAGAGGATCGCGGCGATGGGGTTGGCGATACCATGGCCCGCGAGGCCGGGCGCGGAGCCGTGCACGGGCTCAAAGAGGGCGTGCGCATCGCCGATGCTGCCCGAAGGGGCAAGGCCCGGTCCGCCCGAGAGGCCCGCGGCCAGATCTGAGAAGATGTCCCCGAAGAGGTTCTCGGCGACGACGACACCGTAGCGAGTCGGATCCATGACGGCGTGCATGCACGCGGCGTCGATGTTGTCGATCTCCAGCGTGACATCGGGGAAGTCCACTGCGACGGTGCGGGCGGCGTCGAGCATGACCGAGCCGGTGGCGCGGAGGATGTTGGGCTTCTCCAAGAGCGTCAGACGTGCGGGCGAGCCCGTCTGCTCCGCGCGGAGGCGTGCCTGCTGGAAGCCCACGCGGACGATGCGGCGTGAGGCGTGGTCCGTGGTGATTCTTGCGGAGAGGGCGACGCGTCCGACGGTGCGTTCACAGAGGGTGGCCAGTTCGTAGTGGATGAGGGCGGCACGCTCGGTGTCGATTCCGTCGATCTCGATGCCGCAGTAGAGCCCCTCGGTGGATTCGCGGACGGTGAGGATGCTGGTATCGGGGTGGGCGCCGGGGACGCCGGGCCAAGCTCGGGCGGGGCGGAGCCCGGCGTAGAGGTCCAGTTCCTTGCGGAGACGGACGATGGGGGAGCGGTAGCGGAGGCCCTGGGCGCGGAGGTGGGGTGCCAGTTCGCGCGCGGCGTCGCTCTCTGGCTTGCTGGTGATCGCGCCCATAAGCGTGGCGGCCGAGTCGCGCACGGCATCAAGCGTCTCGGATGGAAGCGGCTCGCCGCGCTCGCACCATTCCACCCAGCCGATGGCGTGGGTGGAGTAGGTTGCGTTCAGGCCGGCATCAATGAGGATGGTGTGGGCGACGGCGGTGACCTCGGGGCCGATGCCGTCGCCGGGGAGAAGCGTGATGTGGGGTGTTGTGTTCATAGGAGGCGAGGAGAATGCAGATCGGAAGGGCGTTGAGCTCGGAGGACGCGGAGGGGAAAGGCGGTGAACGCGAACGTCGCGAGGGAGGAGTGCGGGGAGCGCCGAGAACGCAGAACGAACAGTGATCAGGTGGAAAGGAGAGGGGATTGAGGACAGAGCGTCGACGGGGGGTGGGAGAGTGCGCTGGAGGGGTGGGTGGCGCTCTGAGAATGGTGGAGCATCGCGCGGGCCCAGGGCTCGACGCCTCCGGAGTCGAGGAGCGAGCGCATGAAGGGGGCGAGGGGGCGAAGTGGGAGCGTGAGACGTGTGGCGGGATCGGCGGTGAAGGTCTCGTGGAGTGTGAGCATCGAGGAATCGAGGTCGAGCGTGGCGGTCGGCCCCAGCCGCGGATGTGGGAGCTCACCGATCATGTGCGCGTCAGCGGAGAGGTCGGCGAGCGTCGGAAGGACCTGATCGAGTTCGGGGCACTCAAGTGCGAGCAGCCCGTTGTTGATGGCGTTGCGGAGATAAGTTGCGTTGATGGAGACGGCGATCACGGCCGCGATCCCGTGGTGCTTCAACGCAGTGGCGGCCTGCTCACGCGAGCTTCCTCTGCCGAAGTTGCGGCCCGCGAGGATGATGTCACCGGCGCGGATGTACGGGGCGATGGATGGTGCGCCGGCCGGGTCGAGGTTCTCGAAGATGACGGACGCCATGTCGGATGGCGTCATGTCGTTGCGGTAGGTGTGGCGGCCCGCGTAGATGGCGTCGGTCGAGATGTCGGGCTCGGGGAAGAGGATGACGCGGGGGAGGGACGAGGCAACGGGCAGTGGTGAAGAGGCAATGGGCAATGGGCAATGGGCAATGGAGGAACGGCGAGCCGGCTCGACTGCCGCGGCATTCGTTTGTGCATTCATCGCGACACCGCCTCCGCGATCTCGCTCAGCACGGACTCCGTCTGGCTGCGAAGGTGATATGACATCACACGTCCTGCCGGTGCGCGGCTCTTCTCTGCCATGGCCCATCGCCCATTCCCCACTGTCCTTCTTCCCTTCTTCCGCGAGCAGTGCGGGCGTGGTGATGTATCCGGCGACGGCGGAGGCCGCGACGATGGCGGGGTTCGCGAGATAGACCTCTGCGGAGCGGTCGCCCATGCGTCCGGGGAAGTTACGGTTGGTGGCGGAGATGGCGGTCTGACCGGGCTTGAGCGTGCCGGATCCGAGTCCGATGCACGGACCGCAGCCGCTGGGGAGCGGGGTTGCGCCCGCATCCAGCAGAGTCCGCCAGATTCCTCGCGCTTCGGCCTGGCGCTGGATGCTTGCGGACGCGGCGGCGATGTAGAGCGTCACGAGGGGGTGGATGCGGCGCCCGCGGACAACATCCGCCGCTTGCTGGAGATCCGGCAGCCGCGCGTTCACGCAGGAAAGGAGATAGGCAACGTCGATGCGGATGCGCTGGACCGCCAGCACTGAGGCGGGGGTGGCGAGATCCGTGCGGTTTGGCCCGGCGATCAACGCCTCGACGGTCGAGAGATCGAGCGTGATGGTTCGCGCGTACCGGGCGTCGGGATCCGGAGCCAGGCGCGCGTGCGAAGCCCGGGCCAAGGATGCCGGAGCGAGGTGCGTGGCGAGATACTCATCGACCGCGTCGTCGGGCTCCATGACGCACGCGATCGCGCCCCACTCGGTGGTCATGTTCGCGATGGCGATGCGATCGCTGATCGAAAGGGATCGCAGTCCCGAGCCGACGAACTCAACCGCGGCATTCTGCACGTCCGTGGGGAACCGTGCGCAGAGGGCGATGATGACATCCTTGCCGGTGACGCCCGGCGCGAGCGTGCCGCGGAGGTCGATGCGGACGACCGGTGGAATGTGCCACCATGTGGAGCCGGTGGCCCAGATGACGGCGGCATCGGTGCGGACGACGGGGAGCCCGAGCGCGCCGAGTGCTCCGTAGGCGTTGGCGTGCGAGTCGGAGGCGACGACGAGCGTGCCGGGCAACACGTGTCCATGCTCAAGCATGAGCTGATGGCCGATGCCGCTGCCGGCGCGATGGAAGCGAAGATCATGCGCGCGAGCGAACCGCTCGATGCTCGCGTAGCGACCCAGGTTCTCGGATGAGTGATTCTGGATGTCGTGGTCGAGCGCGAGCACCGGCTGCGACCGATCGAAGATGGCGGGCGCGACGGCCGGCGACTCGTTGCCCCCGACGAACAGGGCGTTGAACTTGGGGATCACGGCGGCGGTGTTGTCATGTGTCAGGATGCGCCGCGGGCGCACGAGAACAAAGTCCCCCTGCCGTGGCGCGGGCGGCTCAGACGGCTGCGAGCCCGGCGCGAGCGAGGTCGGCGCCTGATGCGACCCGATGATCTTCTCCGTGAGCGTCAGGTCGGTCATGCGCCGACTCCCGGGCTCGCCTGGCCCAGCACAACCGGACAAGACTCGATCGCGGCGCCCGCGCACACTCCTCCAAGTTCACGGGCGAGCGACTCAATCGCGAGCGTGAGCACTCGGATTGAACGGACGTACTCCGCCAGCGAGATGCGCTCGACGGGTGTGTGGTCCAGTGAGGAATCGCCCGGTCCGTACGCCGCGATCGGGCAGTTCCAGATTGGAGCCACCACGTTGAGGTCCGCCGTGCCGGTTTTGAGCTTCGGACGCGGCGTCGCGCCGAGCGCGCGGATCGCAGACGAGAGCGCACGCGCCACAGGATCGTTGCGGTCGACCGCGTGGGCACACTCGTGGCCCTCGAACGCGACAGCGACCTCGCCGGAATCGAGCGACCCCGCCAGCGAGCGGATGCACGCCTCGAGTTCCGAAGGCGAGATCCAGCGGGGCAGGCGGAACCCGCCGACGAGCGAGCACCGATCCGTCAACCCATCGGACGATGTGGCAACCGACCGCAGCGACGCCTGGATGATGTCAAAGGTCCGGACAGGCGTCTGACCCGCGCCATGCGCACTGTTCAGACTCGCCACAGCGCTCTGGATGCTTGACCAGTGCCCGTGCGCGACATCGGGCGCCGAGGGGCCGGGGCCCGCGCTGTGGTGACAGGGCTGTGCAACGTCGATGCGCACCACCAGGCGTCCCTTGTAGCCCAGCGTCACGCCATCCCACGCGCTCGGTTCCCCGATGATGCACGCGTGGGGACGGAAAGTGCGCGCGATGTGACGCGCGCCGCGCGAGTGGGGCGTCTCCTCACCGACGGCGGCGCAGACGCGGAGCGTGACGTTCGGCGGGAGCGTCGCGCGGGCGGCGGCGACGAGCATGGTGGCGAGCGGTCCCTTGGCATCAACGGAGCCGCGCCCGTGGAGGGCCATCTCACCCGCCGCGTCCTTCTCAACGCGAACGGCGATGTCGCCGGGCACCGTGTCGATGTGGCCAAGGAGCATGATCTCAATCGGCGGCGTGATCGGTCGGCTTTCATCGGAAGAGCGCGTCGCGATGCCCGACCCCGCCTCGTCAACCTCTGCCGCCAAGCCCAGAGCGCGGGCATGCTGGGTGAAGCGCGTCACGGCCGCCGCTTCAGAGCCGCTCACGCTGGGGGTCGCGACCAGATCGCAGAGGATGTTGATCGCGTGCGCGTCGTCGCCCGGGGTGCCGCTCATGTGGTGGCTCCGGCCCGAGCACCTGCGATGGCGCACTCGAAGAGCGTCCCCTCGCCCGCACGGGCCCGCGCGATCGCGTTCTGGCCGTTGGCGGAGCCGATCACCACGCGGGGAACGGCCGTGCCGCCGATACCGGTGAGCGCTTCTTCCGCGGCGAGCACCTTGTTCTTCATCCGTCCCGTCGCCGCAGCACGGACCTCTTCAAGAGTCGCGGGCGTCACTCGCGCGATGAGCGACGAAGAGTCCCGCGCTCCGCGCAGCACGCCCCGCACGTTGCTCAGAAGCAGGAGCTCGTCCGCCGCAAGGGCCGCGGCGGTGCGGGCGGCGGCGCGGTCGGCATCCACGTTGATCGCGATCCCATCCTCGGTGATCGCGGGCGGCGTCAGCACGGGGACCCGCCCGGCGTCCATGAGCATGCGAAGGAACTCGGCATCCACGGCGTCGACCGTCCCGCTGAGATCATCGCGGATGATGACCGTGCGTCCGTCCTCGATGGCGCGGATGGCGGACTTGCGGGTGCCTCGCCAGAGTGCGCCGTCGATGCCGGAGAGGCCGACGGCGTTAACACCCTCTCTTTGCAGTTGCTCCACGATGCCCTTGTTCACGCGCCCGCAGTAGACCATGGTGAAGATGTCGAGCGTCTCTCGATCGGTGCGCCGGCTCGTGTGCCCGCTCGGGCTGGTGATCGTGCGCGCCGGGTGGCCGAGCTTCTCCGAGAGAACATTGGTCTCATGCGAGCCGCCGTGGACGAGGACGACGCGGAGAGTGGGGTCCGAGCGGATGAGTGAGGCGAGCTCGGTGAGGACGGGAGTGAGGGAGATCCCCTCGCCGCCGCCGATCTTGATGATGAGGGTGGACATGTGGCGCTCCGGGGATGTGCTGTGAGGGACAAAGGGACAAAGGGGCAAGAGGGCAAGAGGGCAAGAGGGCAAGAGGGCAAGAGGGCAAGGGGGCAAAGGGGCAAGGGGGCAAGGGGAAGGAAGTAGGCGGTGCGGGCTAGTCATGCCAGATGTCGAGTCTCATTCTCTTGGTCCTGTCCCTTTGCTCCCATGCCCATCTGTCTCTTTGGCATTTCAGCACGGGTGCAATCCTGGGAATCCGAGTCCTGTGCGTTCGTCGAGGCCGAGGGCGATGTTCATGCACTGCACGGCGGAGCCAGCCGCGCCCTTCATGAGGTTGTCGATGGCGCAGAGCGAGACGATGCGCCCCGTGCGCGGATCGAAGTCGAAGCCGACATCCGCGTAGTTGGTGCCGGCGATGATCTTCGGATCCGGGAGCCGGTGCAGGCCGGATCTCTCGGCGACCAGCCGGACGAAGGGCTCCGGGCTCGTGGGGGATGCGTACGTTGCGCGATAGAGCTTCCAGAGCTCCTTCAGATCCACATGGCGCGTCGGGATGACGTGCGCCGTGCACAGCACGCCGCGGACCATCTCGATCGAGGTGATCGTGACATCGAGCGGGAACTCGTCTGACATGCACCCCAGTTCCTGTATGACCTCCGCTGCGTGACGATGGCCCACGGGCGCGTACGAACGCACCGCTCCCGAGCGCTCAGGATGATGAGATCCGAGCGAGGGCTCCGCGCCCGCTTCCGATGAACCGACCTTGATATCGCAGATCGCACGCTGGATGAGCCCCGCTCGCGCCAGCGGCAGCAGCGCAAGGTTCATCGCCGTGGCGTTGCAGCCCACGCCGCTGATGAGCCGCGCCGGCTGCGCGCCGAAGCGCATATCGCGCCGGTGCAGCTCGGGAAGGCCGTAGACCGCAGAGGCAAGACGCGCCGGCGCGGGATGGTCCTCGTCGTACCACGCCCGGTACGTGGCCGCATCGCGCAGCCGGAAGTCGGCGGAGAGGTCGATGACGGTCGAGGCCTTGTCGAGCCAGCGGTCGATCTCGCGCGAGGCCTGGCCGTGCGGCATGCAGAGGAAGAGAACATCGGAAGCGGGGACCTCTTCGGGAACGGTGAAGAGCAGGTCGGAGCGTCCCCTCAGGTTCGGATGCACGCGATGCAGCGGCTGGCCCGAGAGAGAGCGTGAGGACGCGGCGACGAGTTCGACCCCCGGGTGGTCCAGCAGCAGGCGAAGCAGCTCGCCGCCCGTGTAGCCGCTGGCCCCGACGATCGACGCGCGTGGGCGTGAGGACGAGGGACTCATCGGGCCGCTCCGACGGGGGTTGGCATCGAAGCGCGAATGTGCGGCCCATCGACTCTGGTCCGCGCGTGTGAGGCGGACCGCGCGATCGAGAGCGCGTGGTCGGCGACGAGGCCGGGGATGTCCACACCGCTGGTATCGATGCTGTTGCGGAACTCCATGGAGTGGTTGAGCTCGCCGACCAGATAGCCGCGCCTGGGGCACTCAAGGATGTCGATCGCCACGATGTCGGCGTTGACGCAGCGCGCGGCACGCCGGCAGACGTCGGCCAGATCAGCATCAATCGTCAGGCCCGCGGCCTTCGCGCCGCGAGCGGTGTTGGTGACCCAGTGCTCGCTCGTCCGCACGATCGCCGCGATCGGCTCACCGCCGACAACGAAGACGCGGATGTCGCGCCCCGGCTTGTCCACGTGCTCCTGCACGTAGAAGACGTGGTGGTTGACTGAGCCGAGTGTGGCCCGGTGCTCCACGATCGCCTCTGCCGCGTCCCGGTCGTTCACGCGCGCCAGCAGCCGGCCCCACGAACCAACCGTGGGCTTCAGCACCGCCGGGTACCCGATTGCCTCGATCGCGGTCATGGCCGCATCGGCGTCCGTCGCGACGGTCACGCGCGGCGTCGGAATGCCCGAAGCGACCAGCGCCATCGATGTCCGAAGCTTGTCAGAGCAGATCTCGATCGCCTCCGCCGGATTGATGCAGCGCACGCCGAAGTGCTCCAGCACGCGCGTGGTCGTGAGCGAAGCCGTGAGACTCACCGATCGGTCCAGCACCGCGTCATACTCGGGCCAGCGCTCGGGGCGCTCGATGTCGAACATGACCTGGCGCAGATCAATGAGATCGGGGGTGCAGCCGCGGGCCGTGAGGGCGTCGGCGAGCAGTCGCTCTTCAACGCGAAGACGTGTGTGCAGGATGGCCAGTCGCATGGGGGCTCCAAGAGAAGAGAACGCAGAGGTCACAGAGGATGCAGAGGAACGCAGAGAGGACTGAACTGGGGGAAGAGGTTGAACGCGAAGGTCGCGAAGGACAGGGAGGAAGGCGGGAGTTGAGGGGTTCAACGTGGAGGGCCGCGGAGAGAACGGATGAGCGGGAGAGGGGACGAAAGAGAGCGGGAATCGGCCGCACTTTCCAAACTTGCCGGTTCATCCGGCGAGCGCTCTTCGCGCTCTACTCCCTCAGCCGGCCTCTTGGCGGCTGCGGAACTACTCGCCCCAGTCTTCTTCAACCTCGGGCGCGAGCGACAGCGTGAGCGGCGAGGTGCTGGTGACCTCGAGTTCCACGCCGCAGTCGGTGCAGCGGGCCACCTGCCCGGCCAGAGGAGCACGGTCGAATCGAACCGGTCCCTCGCACTCGGGACACGGGGACGTGACGGGTTGGGCGGGTGTGGTCGGTGATGTGGTCGACATGGACTGCTCCTGTTTGTGAATCGGGTAAAGGGTGGGAGGTGGGGGGACGGGTGAGGGGAACGGGGATGGGTGAAAAACGACAGCGGCTTCCGGGAGCATCCGGAAGCCGCGTGGTTTGCGTGAGTGTGTCGGTTTCTGGGGTGTTACCTCAGACCGGATCCACGCAAGGCGACCGCCCGGACGCTCGAGGCGCCTTTGGCTTTCGTCGCTTTGGTGGTGAAGGTCTGGGTCACAGAGAGTCTCGATCGGGTGAGCGGCACAGATTTCCACGTGCCCGCGCTCAGAGTCGGATGATTTGGCCCCGGGGCTTGAGGAAAGTCAAGGCAGGACACCATCGGACCATCTCGCTACCCCGCGGGCCATACCTCCGCTTCGTGCCTAGGTGTGAGCTGGGTGCGTCACACCCAAGCGCATCGGCGCGTGAGGCGACGGGGGCGGAGTGATGCGGGAGTTTCGCGCGGGCGAACTCGAGTGTTTGGATCAACCGCCACGTGTCCGTCGCGACGTCCGCGAGGCAGGACCGCCCAAGATACTTGTTCAAACAGGAAAGCCATCGTGCGGAGCTATCGGAGCCCATCAGGTCCGAATAAGTCGATTTTGATGTCACAAACGTGTTATATACCCCATTTTAACACAAAGTGTCCATGTATTTATGTGGATCTACTGTGAACTTGGTGGCTCTTGATACCCGGATCAGGTATTCTGAGCATGTTCAGTACCTCCAACGTGCTCGTGCTTGTTTGGAGTGAGGTGCCGTGCCGGTGGCATAGGAGTGCACGTCGTTCTGCCTCAACTGAAGGATCCTTTTTACTGGGAGTAGACAGATGAAGACTTGTGGAATCGTTTCCGTCGCCGCCCTGTTCGCCGTCGCCGGCCTCGCTTCGGCCGACAATCGCACTCAGGTCGGCCCCGGCGTGCCGACGACACCGGGATCCAATCCCTTCGCCGGTCGTGCGCCCGTTCTCTGGGACAA
Source organism: uncultured Phycisphaeraceae bacterium (assembly GCA_964588385.1). GTDB lineage: Bacteria > Planctomycetota > Phycisphaerae > Phycisphaerales > UBA1924 > JAHBWV01. Next base: position 5,395 of record CAZPPG010000022.1, on the reverse strand, counting down.
CGGCGATACCGATGGCTCGAACGGATACAGCGAAGCCACTCCCGCGGTCTTCGGTGCGTACCGCTCGACGGTGGACGACTTCGTGGTGTCGGACCCCGCTGGCTGGAACGTCAGCGATTACCACGGCCTCTACCTGTGGTTCAGCGGCGGCGTCGGTCTCGGTAGCGACGTGAATCTGTCCTTCTATCACGACGCGGGCGGAGCTCCTGGCGCGTTCATTACGAGCACAACCAACACCAGCTACACGGAGACCGTCACCGGCCGTAGTTGGTTCGGTCGTCCGGAAGTGTTGGCCGAAGTGGATTTCACGCCGGTCTTCCTGCCCGCTGGAACCTACTGGGTCGAGATGCAGATCGTCGGCACCGACAACGCGTTCCACATGGTCGACTCATCGTCCATCCTCGGCGCTGAGGCGTGGGTCAACTACTCCGATATCGGCACGGGCCCCGGAACGGCCTTCTTCGGCGTTGCCGCCGACATGGCGTTCCAGCTGACGGGAACCGTTGCCCCCACCCCCTCGGCTCTGGCCCTGCTCGGCATCGCCGGCTTGGCTGGTCGTCGTCGCCGCTGAATGATGAGCAGTTCTCAGAGACTCGCGGCTCACCCGCGAGAGCCCTGAGATCCTGAGTGAAGTCGCACGCACTTAGGCCCCCGTCGGAGATTGCTCCGACGGGGGTTCTTGTTTCTCCGCATCCTGAATCTCGGGGCGCGTCATCGTGACAATCTCTCCGAGCGCGGCGTTCATCACGCGCGGCGCATCGTCGCCCGCGATCGAGAGCAGCCGGCGCACCGGTTCATCAAGCGGCTCATCAGAGAGCTCGAATGTCGAGTGGTGGATCGGCAGGAGAAAGCGCGCCCCCATGGCCATGAACATGCGCCACACCTGCTCCGGCGTCGCGTGCATGTGTTCCCACGGGTCATACGCGCCGATCCCGAAGCACGCAATGTCGATGGGGCCGATGCGATCATGGGCCTCGGCGAACGCGTTGGTGAACGCGGAATCCCCCGCGAAGAGGATCGAGCCCTCGGCGTGACGCACCGCGTATGCCAGGGAGCCGCGCGAGCGATCCAGCACCATCCTCGCCCCCCAGTGGCGCGGCTGCAGCGCGGTGATCGTCGCGCCCTTGTGCTCAAGGGTGGCCCCGGGATCGAGCTCGACCACGCGCCCGAACCCCCGCGGAACAAGCCGAGCGCAGCGCACGGGTGTCACCACCGTTGTGCGACTTGAGACCAATGCCCGAAGCGTCGGGCGGTCCAGGTGGTCAAAGTGGGCGTGCGTGAGCAGCAGGAGGTCGCAGTGACCAAGAGCGGCGGGCGTGACGGGCGCGGGGGCGCGTCTTGACAGTCCCCATGTCCGTCCCAGCAAGCGTGGCCCGATGCGATCCGAAAGGACCGGGTCCACCAGCATCGTCAGGTCGCCGACATTGGCCACGACCGACGCGTGCCCCAGCCACGCCATCGCCAGGCCATGAGGCGCAAGCTCCTCCAGGAGATCGCGCACTTCGCCCGCATTGTGCGTCGATCCAGCGCTCCGCAGAATCCCCTTCCGGGTGAACGAGGCGAGCAGTTCCGGCGGATACCGGCGCAGCCCCGATCGCAACGCGAGCGCGGAACGTGCGAACCGCCCACGGAGCATGCCGCCCGTGAAAGACTCGACCTCGCCCTCAGGCAACGGCGGCGCGGTCGGCGCACCGGGAGCGGCATCGGAACGCGTCGGATTATGCCGGGTGCGTGGCATGGCTTCTTCAGCGTAGACTGCCGACCGTGCTGATCATTGTGGAGATCATCCTGTGGCTTGTCCCGCTTCTCCACTGGGCGTTGGTGGGGGTGCTCACCGTGAGGGTTCTTTCACGCCGCCGTCCGCCCGGCGTGGCGATCGGCTGGCTGCTGGTGCTCTGGTCCGTGCCGTTTGTCGGCGCGGGGCTCTACCTCTTTTTCGGAGAGCCCTGGCTCACCTGGTCAAGGATCAAGCGTTCCAACGCGACCCAGAAGCCGGTCCAGAAGCTGATGCGCCGGGTCGAGCGGAAGGCCGGCGCCGATGTCGATGAGCTCCCGGAGTCGGTCGAGGCGGTTGCGCGCGTGGGGCTGGCCACCGACGCCATGCCCATCGTTGACGGGAACGACGTGGAGATCTTTGATGGCGCGGACGAGGCGTTCCCGGTCATGCTGCGGGACATCGAGGAAGCGCGTCAGACCCTGGAGCTGCTCTTTTATATATGGGAACCCGCGGGTCGGGTCCTGGAGATAGAGGCCGCGCTCGTGCGCGCCGTCGGGCGGGGCGTCCAGTGCCGCGTGCTCGTCGACGCGGCCGGGGGCAAGGCGTTCTTCCGGAGCGGCTCGGCTCGCAAGCTGAAGGATGCGGGGATCCAGGTTGCGCCCGCGCTCCCTGCGCAGTGGCTTCGCGCCAAGTTCGCGCGCATCGATTTGCGCAATCACCGCAAGCTCCTGATCGTTGACGAGCGCATCGCCTATACAGGCAGTCTGAACATGGCCGATCCCCGCCACTTCAAGCAGAAGGCCGGCGTCGGAGAGTGGGTCGACATCATGGCGCGCGTGCAGGGCCCGGGCGTGGCCTCGCTTTCGGCGGTCTTCGAGTCTGACTGGACCATCGAAACCGATAAGACGCGGGCCGAGGACATCGCAAAGGAGCCGATCGCCGCGTCCGCGGGCGATGTCGAGCTCCAGGTGGTCCCCTCCGGACCGCGGTCGCATCAGGAGACCATCCACCGGATGATCATCCAGGGCGTGCACGAGGCCAAGAAAGAGCTGGTGATGACCACGCCCTACTTCACGCCCGACGAGGCGATGATGGGCGCGCTCATCACGGCCGCGGCGCGAGGCGTCAAGACCACGCTCATCGTGCCCACGCGTGTGGACAGCAAGCTGGTCGCGCTCGCGTCGAGCGCGTACTACGAGGACCTGCTGGAAGCGGGCGTGGCGATACGGCTCTATGACGGCGGGCTCCTGCACGCGAAGACGGTGACGATCGATGAGACGATCGCGCTCCTCGGAACCGTCAACATGGATCGGCGGAGCTTCGGCATCAACTTCGAGCTGTCGATCTTCCTGTACAACCGCGCGGTGTGCGCCCGCATCCGCGACATCCAGGCGCGATACATCGCGAGCAGCCGCTCGCTCCAGGAAACCGGGTGGGAGCGTCGCTCCAGGGGCCGCCGGCTGCTGGAGAACTTCGTGCAGCTCCTGGCCCCGCTCCTCTGACGTCCGACGCGCCCGTCTCACCAGCTCGTGTCGCGCTCGTAGCCGTGCTCGATCAGGAAGTCGCCGATCGCCTGCTTGTACACGTCGCGGAGGCGCGGCGTGAAGTGATTCACCCAGTCTCCCGCCACGCCCTTGCGCACGAAGCGGCTGCCGTCCGCCTGCCCCTGGTCGCGCCCGCCCGACATGCGCCGGAAACTGAATCGCTCCGCCAGCTCGGTCAGTGTCTTCTCGTCGCTGGGCAGCTCGAATGTCCGCGCCACCCGCGTGAGACACCCCACGGTGTCCGCCAGCATCTCCTCGTATCGAAGGATGGTGGAGCGCTCGGGATCGCGATTGGCCTTCCACGATCGCACCCACTCGGCGTACGGACGCAGCGTTCGTTCCGCAAAGACCGTCAGCCCCTCCTCGACCGTCCGTCCCTTGTAGTAAGGGTGCTCGGGATGCCACGGCGTGTTCTTCACGTAGAAGTAGTTCGATACCGCAACGTCGCGCAGGTCGCGGAACAGCACGACATACGGCACGCCCGAGTCCTTCAGAACCCGAGCGTTGTTCACCGAGCCGTGAACGTGCATCTTTGTCAGGACCAGCATGTCCTTGAAGCGCGTGAACGTGTCCGGCGGCAGGTCAAAGTCGTGCGAGCCGCCCGTCGCCAGCTCATGACGCGTCACCTCGGGGATCAGCACCTCGCTGAAACCGGGGAACGAGGAGACGATCTTTTCGAGCCACGTCGTGCCGCTCTTGGGCAGTCCCGCCACGAACAGCACGCGCTGGGTGTACTTGCTTCCGTGCTCCCGGAAGCCCTCGCGGCACGCGCGCAACTGGGCCCTATAACGGAACGGAACGGCGACGCGCTTGGCGACGCGGGACATCCCCGGCGTCAGGAATCGCTTGGCCAGTTGCTCCAGTTGTGCGGTCGCGCTGGGGTTTCCGGCGATGGCGGACGACGGCTTGGCTTCGGGTGTGGACATGGCCTGAACCATAGCGAGGCCCTCCGGGGTGGCCTTCTGCACGCGTGAGCGGCGTGCGCGCAAAGGCCTCCGTCAATCGAACAGATCCCCATCGCGGTCAAGGCCGCCCCGCGGTATTCGCGCAAATGCTCGGGAAATACCCTCGGAGGGCAAGGGTCCTCCGCCCGTCCTGCGTCAGTTCAGTTGGCGGGACGCCTTGGGAGGCGGGTCCGACCGTGGGTCACAGAAGAGTTCCGTCGCCAAGGAGGTCCTGTCATGAAGGACATGCTTTCGGTTCGCGCGTTGTTTGCCCTCGCGGCCCTTTCGGCAGCGCCGCTCGCGGCGCTTGCCGGTCCGCTGACTCCGCCCCCGGGCGCGCCCGGCTCGACGATGAAGTCGCTCTCGGAAGTTGAGCCGAGGATCGCCATCAACGCCACGAACACGCCCGGCGATGCCGACAGCGTCTTCAGGATCACCCAGGGCGGTTCCTACTACCTCACCGCGAACGTCGTTGGCGTCGCGGCCAAGTCCGGCATTGAGATCTCTCTCCTCACGTCCGGATCTGTCACGATCGATCTCGAGGGCTTCACGGTGCGGGGAACCGGCCTCTCCCTGGCCGGGATCGACATCTCCGGCGGCAGCGCCGTCCGCGTCGAGGTGCGAAACGGGCATGTCCGCGGGTGGAGCGGCGTCGGCGTCGATCTCACGGGCGCCGAGAGCGCGACGATCGACGGCGTGGAAAGCTCGCAGAACAACGGGGGCGGATTCGTCGTCGACTCGGCGACGCTGCGCAACTGCAAGGCCGACACCAACGCCGCACCCGGCTTCCGCACCGGGAGCGCCACCATGATCTCCGGAAGCACCGCCAGCGCGAACAACGGCGCCGGCTTCGATACGGGCACCCGCTGCATCCTCACCGACTGCGTGGCCAAGTCGAACACCGTCAACGGATTCGACGTGGATTCGAGCTGCACGTTCGTGAACTGCACGGCGGTGCAGAACACCGGTTATGGCATCATCGGCTTCCTGGGATGCACCCTGGAGGGCTGCGTCTCCGCAAGCAACACGGGATCGGGCATCTCGATCAATCAGTCCGGCACCCTCATCGGATGCGTCGCACAGGAGAACGGCTCGTCTGGCTTCACCGGCGGCGGTCACACGCTGTTCCAGGCCTGTGTCGCTCGTCAGAATGGAGGCGCCGGCTTCGTGACATCGTTCGCGCAGCTCAC
>CAZPPG010000021.1:26435-63477 GCA_964588385.1 uncultured Phycisphaeraceae bacterium | reverse complement strand
TTCTCAGGGGGCGGCGTTCCATCATCGCGCTCTCACTCACGACGCTGAGCATCTCCACGGTGCTTGCGCTCGCGGTTCCCTCGGCCACGAAGATCGTGATTGATTACGTGCTGACCGACAACCCCGGTCCCTCGGGGCTTCCGGATTGGACGTGGCTGCCTCGCGAGCGGATCGGGCTGCTCTGGCTGGTGGCCGCTTCGATGCTGGCGCTCACCATCGTTTCCATCGCCATCGGCCTGGTCGGTCGCTGGCAGATGACGCGCCTCACGAAGATCGTGCAGGTCTCGCTGCGGCGCCGCGCGTTCGAGCACGCCGTCCACCTCCCGCTGCATCGCATCCAGCAGATCAAGTCAGGCGGGCTCGCGAGCATCATCCGCGAGGACGCCGGGGGCGTTGCGGAACTGCTCTTCAATCTCGTGTACAACCCTTGGCGGGCCATCGTCCAGCTCACGGGCACCCTCCTGATTCTCGCATGGGTCGACTGGAAGCTCCTCGTGGGCTCGCTCCTGATCATCCCGACCGTGTGGATCAGCCACAAGACTTGGATCGCCCGCATCCGCCCGGTCTATCTCGACATCCGCAAGGGACGATCGTCCATCGATGCGCACGCGACCGAGGCATTCGGTGGCATACGCATCGTTCGAGGATTCGCGCGTCAGCACGGCGAGACCTCTCGCTTCACTCGCGCCAACCACGTCATGGCACGGCAGGAGATCATGGCCTGGTGGTGGTCGCGAGCGGTTGATGTCGCGTGGCAGGGATTGATCCCCGCCGCGTCCGCCGGCCTGCTTCTCTACGGCGGGACCCGTGTCATCGGCCAGACGCTGACCATCGGCGATCTCATGATGTTCTCGACGTACCTGCTCATGCTTCTCTCCCCGCTGGAGGCGATCGTCTCCAGCGCGACCAACGTGCAGAGCCAGCTCGCGGGCCTGGAGCGGACGCTGGACCTGATGGGAGAGGCACGCGAGTTCCAGGACGTCCGCGTGGCGTCGGAGCTCGCGCAGGTCTCTCGGGCGACGTCCCCGGGGCGCATCACGATCCGCGATGTCTCATTCGCGTATCCGGGCCAGACACAGCGCGTGATCGACCATGTCTCTCTCGACATCGCACCCGGCGAGACCATCGCACTTGTCGGCCCCAGCGGCTCGGGCAAGACCACGCTGACCAACCTTGTCGCGCGCTTCTTCGACCCGACCGAGGGCGTGATCCTGCTGGATGGAACCGACCTTCGCGACATCGATGTGGCCTCGTATCGCCGTCTCCTTGGAATCGTCGAGCAGGACACGTTCCTCTTTGACGGTTCGATCGCGGAGAACATCGCCTACGCCGAACGCGGCGCAACGCACTCCCAGATCGAGCACGCGGCTCGGATCGCCAACGCGCACGACTTCATCTCCCGCCTCGACAAGGGGTACAACACGCTGATCGGCGAACGCGGCGTTCGCCTCTCAGGCGGCCAGCGACAGCGCATCGCGTTCGCACGCGCCGTGCTTGCCGATCCGCGCATCCTCATTCTCGACGAGGCCACAAGCAATCTGGACTCAGAGTCCGAGCAGGCGATACAGCGGTCGCTGGAGGGCCTCCTGAAGGGACGGACCACGCTCGTCATCGCCCATCGGCTCTCCACGATTAGAAACGCTTCACGCATCGTCGTGCTGGAGCAGGGACGGATTGTGGAGGTTGGAACACACGTCGAACTGGCTCGCGCCGGCGGCCGCTACGCCGAACTCCTCCGCATGCAGACGCTGGATGTGCGGGACGACGCGCCGAACTCCTCTCACGCGCGCGATGCGGTCGGGAGAGAAGCCGACCACTCGGAATGAGTTGGTGCGCCCGTGCCGACTCTCCCGGATTGATCGCTTCGAGTGGCCACAATAAGCCACTGGCCGCCGAGAGAGCCGCCCCTCGCCGAAAGTGGGCAGTTCAAGCGCCGAGTTCATCGGGCTCACAGTGATGTTCCTCGGGTCATGCAGATCCGAATATGGGACGTGCGCACGTGGTGCCGCTGATTCAGGGTGAAGCGCGAGCGTGCTTGCACGCCGCTGACTTTGCGATATCTTTCGTGCCGTCTCGAGCCCAAGTGGCAGGTATCTTGGACGGGTTGTACACTTCGTCGCGTCGAGAGGAATTGAGCAGATGTCCGTTCAGAATCGATGATCCTCCCAGGACGCAGTTTCGCCTCGGGTATCAGCAGCCCCCAGGCGAGGCCCGTGTGGGCCATGCGTCCTCAGCAGCCAGCCCCGCCGCAAGGCGGGGCTGGTTTCTTTTTGGCGCGCGAGCCCCGCAGCGCACCGAGAGCGCACACGCGCCGCACGACGCCGGCGTTGATTCGCTCAGCGCACGCCAGTTGAGCCGAAGCCGCCCGAGCCCCGTGCCGTGCTTTCCAACTGGTCAACCTCGACGATCGTGGCGCGCGACACCGGCGCGATGACAAGCTGCGCGATTCGCGCGCCGTGTTCAACGACGAACGGCTCACGTCCGAGATTGATGAGAGGCACGAGCACCTCGCCGCGGTAATCAGAATCGATCGTGCCGGGCGTGTTGGGCAGGGTGACGCCGTGATTGGAGGCCATGCCCGAGCGCGGGCGCACCTGTCCCTCGAATCCCGGCTCGACGGCGATGGCAATACCCGTCGGGATCTTGGCGATGGCGCCGGGACCGATCGTCACCGAACCCGTCGGCAGGCACGCCGCCAGATCCAATCCAGCCGCCTCTGCCGACTTGTATTGAGGGACGAGGGCCTCGGGTGAGAGTCGGCGTACCCGCAGCAGCGGCGCCATGGAGCCGACGAACGCGGATTGTTCCGGTGTGGACATCACGCCGACGGTAGGACCGTGGAGATCCGTTGGCGCACCCTGCCGGTGCATGCGTTCAGACGACTGCGATCGAGATGCGGTCGTTGCCGGATTCGCCCGCCAGCAGAGCCAGATCCTCGTCGCACAGATTCGCCTTCAGCTCTCCGAGAACGCGGTCGTACGTCTCGATTAGCCTGCGTGTGGACGAGATGGCGTTGTCCATCGCAGATCGCCCCGTTACGGCCTTCAGGTGATCGGGCTGGCCGATCTCGGCGAGGTGCTTCTCGGAGCGAACCTTGGCGTCCTCGAGGGCGCGCAAGAACGTCCGGGCCTCGTCTCGGGCCGTGACTGTTTCCAGGAGCATGCGTTGGCGTTGGGTGGTCATCATGGGTTGGAACTCGCCTCCCCATTCTTCGGAATCCGGCGGCCGCGTCCCGCAGCCCTGCGAAGCACGCCCGCTTGAGTTCTCATTCTCCGGCCCGCACAGGCGCAATCAAGTCGCACCGGGCGTCCGCGTGAAGTTATCCACAAGACCCTGCTGCGATTCGGTAAACAGAGGGGATTATGTTCGGTTCATTTCAGGGACGTGACGCCGAATTGTCGCGACGACGGATTCCGGGTCCGTGGAATGCCGGGCTTGGGAGAGGTCAGCGACCAAGGCCGGCAACGAGACCTCGCGGGGCGTCCCCGCCCAGGCATCGATGCCCTGGTGTGGCGTCGGTCGGAGGTTTTCCGCGGCATACGCCAGTTCCTCGTGCAGTTTCTCGCCAGGCCGGATCCCGCTGACCACGATGTCGATCGTCTGGCCCTTGCGTGTGGGTTCCAGGGACGCGTCCGCGTCGAGGACCAGATTGCCCTCCCGATCGATCAGGCGTGCGGTGTACCCATGGGCCGCGAGGAATCGCCTTGCCAGGTCCAGGATTCGGATGGGGTTTCCCATGTCCAGCACGTACACCGGCGCGGTGGGCGAAGGGTCGTCGATCGACGCGGCCTGGATCACAAGGCCCGCCGCCTCGTGGATCGTCATGAAGTACCGGGTCATCCGCGTGTCGGTGACCGTGAGTGGCCCGCCGTCCACAAGCTGGGCAGACCAGATCGGCACCACGCTGCAGGATGAGCCCAAAACGTTCCCGAACCGGACCATCGAGAATCGGGTGCGGGGCCCCGAGCCGCTCCGCGCGTGGGCTTGCCGGTGCAATCCCTGCACATAGATCTCCGCCAGTCGCTTGGTCGCGCCCATCACCGACGTCGGATTGACCGCCTTGTCCGATGAGATCAGCACGAATCGCTCGGCGCCGACGGCCTGCGCCGCGTCCGCGATCGAACGGGTTCCAAAGAAGTTGTTCGTCACGGCGTGCGAGGGGTGGTCCTCCATCAGCGGCACGTGCTTATGGGCCGCGGCGTGGAAGACCACGTCCGGCCGCAGATCAACCATGAGCTGAAGCGTCCGCTCCGCGTCCACAACATCGTGCAGCACGGCTCGGCGACTGACACCCCTGAAGGTCGAGCCCAACTGGCGATCGATCTCAAACAGCGCGTTCTCAGATCGCTCCATCAGGATCACGCAGGAAGGATCGAACGACGCGGCGATCCGCGCAAGCTCGGAGCCGATCGAGCCGCCCGCGCCCGTGATCAGCACGCGCTTGCCCTTCAGCAATCCCGACACGGCGTCCCGGTCAATCGGGCGGGGCTCGCGATCAATCAGCGCCGCCAGGTCAATCCGGGCGGCGGACCACGCCGAGCCGGGAGCGACATAGATCCTCTGCATGGACTGCGGATCCGAATGAGGAGCGAAGGGCAGCGCAGAGCGCAGGGGCCGAACCGTCGTCACGGCGATCGAGGTCTCGCCCAGCAGGCGCACGGCCGCAGCGAATCGAGAGGCCTCTTCGGGCTCGCACGTCAGGATCGCGCCGTCCGGCTTGATCTCCGCGATCGTCCGCCCCAGCGTGTCGAGTTCGCACTCGCGCACGACGGCTGTGGGGGCCGGCACGCCCCGGATCGCGGAAACCTGCGCGACCAGGTCGGCCGTCGCCTCGTCCGTGCCGACCAGGATCCAAGAAGTGACAGCACCCGGTGTGTCCTGAGCAATCCGAAGCCGGGCGGCAGGGGTTGACGGCGGGCGTGTGGCTCTTGGAAGTGTGGACATTCGGCCTCCGGCGCATGACATGGCGGCCCACCCGAAGGGTCGAGCCACTGCAGTTATCGGCACATGGCGCGGGAATGCTGAGCCCCGCGCGTCGACCCGCCGATGAATCGCGCCGAAGTTGCCGCCCAGCCCGCACTGGATATGCTCGGGCCATGATCAGGAAGATCACAGGGCGCTTGGAGGCGGTGGAGGGGTTGAGCGTCCTCGTGGCGATCCCCGGTTCTGGGATGACGTACGAGGTGCTGGTTCCGGCGTACTTCGCCGAACGTCTGTCCCCCGTGATCGGGCGCCAGGTTGATCTGATCACGCTCGAGTATCTCGAAGGACAGGGGCAGGGCGCGTCGTTCATCCCGCGGATTGTCGGCTTTGCGTCCACCCATGATCGGCGGTTCTACGAGCTGCTCACCACCGTCAAGGGAATGGGGAACCGCAAGGCGCTGAAAGCCATGGCGATCGAGCCGGGCGCCTTCGCGCGTGCCATTGCCGAGCGCGACGCCAAAGCCCTCCAGCAACTTCCCGAGATCGGCAAGCGCATGGCGGAGACGGTCATCGCGGAGCTGACCGGGAAGGTCGACGGATTTGTGAGCTTCGACGGCGTGGAACTGAAGCCGCGTGCGGCGATCGCCCCCAACGGACCCGCCACCGAGGCCGTCGCCACACTTGTCGCGCTTGGTGAATCGCGGGCCGATGCTGAACGGCTCGTGGAACGGGCCACCGCCAAGGACGGCGGGCTGGCCACGGCCGAAGCGATCGTCGCCGCTGCGTTCGCGCTGCGATGAACCTTGGTGCGGCTGCCCGGCCCGCAGCCTGCGGCAGCACTTCGCGGTCGCCGTGCGTGCGGGCGTTCTGTTGCACGCGCCGCGCGGGCGGAGCGATCACTGACGCGCGTGCCAAAGACAAGACCTCCGCCCGTAGGGAGCGGAGGTCTCTTGTGTCATCGAACGTGTCGAGCCGCGGAAGATCAGCGGCGGCGACGAGCGATCAGGCCGAGTCCGCCCAGCAGGGCGATCGAGGCCGGGGCAGGGACAACGATGTCGGTGAAGCCCGTGAGGACAATCACGTCGCTGCCACCCGAGGCCATGAAATCGAGATGCGTGGAGAGCAAGACGAATCCGGACATGTCGCCGCCAGCGACGGGACCCGTCGCATATGCGCCGTAGTTGTATAGCGAGCCGGATGCGCCGGGACCGAACGCCAACGAGGGGCCAACATCCACGCCGAGGTCGGTCGTGGGGGCGTCAACTGAGGAGCGCTGGAGCGTGGTGAATCCACCAGTGGTGGAAACAGACACGCCGTCGCCGCTGAAATCAGTCATGCCGCCGACGATCGAGGACGTCACGGTGGTGGTGCCGGGATCAAGGGTGATCGGGACGCCGAAGGAGAACGAGAACGCAGACGCCGTGCCGAAGTCGACGACGGCGATGCCGTACGCGATCGCAGCACTGGCGGTTCGGGGCGTCTCGAGCGCCTCAATCGTTGTGTCGCCGAAGGTGTAAACGGCCGGAACAAGCCGGAACTCGCCATCCACCATGAACGACGCCATCTCGTAGGTCTCGCCGTCGATCAGCACGGTGGCAACCGTGTCGGCGGAAGCGATCCCAGCCAGCGACGCAGCAGCGACGCCCATCAGCAAACAACACTTCTTCATGGGAAATAACCTCTCCCTGTTGTGCGTGTCCGGCTCTCTCCTTCCAGACACGCGGCCTTTGTCTCTCTCTCTCTCAACTTCCTGTTCTTGTCGTCTCTCTCTATGACTCGGCTCGTCGGATGTCTCACGTCCGACAAAGGCAAGGATACCAGTCCGACCGCCTCACGCAAGTGTTTTTATCCCCAGAATTGTGGCCCGTCTCTCTTTTTGTATTGTGTTCGGTAAACTAGGGGGCTTATTGGCTTGCTCTGGCCATATCTGCCGGGATGGAGAGCATGAACGACGCTCCCGGGCCGTGCTTTCTCTCGAGCGTGAGGTCGCCCCCGTGCTGCCTCGCGATCGCTCGGGCCAGCGACAACCCCAAGCCCAAGCCCTGGGCGGCACTGGACTCGTGTGAGCGCCCCCGCGCAAACGATCTGAAGATGCGTTGGCGCTCGCGCGCCGGGACGCCCGGACCCCGATCCATGATCGTGAACGTGACAAGGCCCGGTCGCGCCCGAACATCCAGTGTGATCGTTCGATCGGCAGCTTCCGACGCGTACTTGCACGCGTTATCGACGAGGTTCAGGAGCACGCGTCCGGCCGCGTCCGCGGAGATCGCAACGCTCGCGTCTGTGACGCGACCTTCAATCGTCTCGACGAGCGTCATGCCCGCCTGCTCGGCGCGCTGGCGCAGAGTCGGCATCGCCTGATCCAGAATGTCACCCACCCGCGTTTCCGCGCCCAGCATGGCGTGCTGCGTCCGTCCGTGTGAGGCCCGACCGAGTCGCGCGAACTCGAGCACGTTCTCGACGATCCGTTGCAGGCGGGTCGCCTCGGTCTTGAGGGTCCGCAGGTACTCCTGCCTCGCGGACTCCTCGGTCACCATGCCGTCCGCCAGCATCTGGCTGTACAGACAGAACGTGGTTAAGGGCGTGCGGAGCTCGTGCGTCACCGCTGAAACAAACCGCCCCCGTCGCTCCCCCAGCGCGATCGACGCCCGCAGCGACAGCCCGACTGCCGCAATCGCGCCCAGCGTGGCAAGCCATGTCAGCGCGAGCGTGACGTGCGAGGGGGTGACGAGCGGGACCGGGGCCGGGGAGATCGGAGGGGGAACCACCATGGCCGGGATCGATGCCAAGAGGCGCGAAGCCACGTTCGGTCCGCTTGCCTCGGCCGCCGCGACGGGCTCCACCATCGCACCGGGGAGCACATCGTCGATGCGCGACAGGAGGTGCTCACGTAGTGAGATCCAATCGATCCAGAATCCTTGTACCGTGAAGGCGTTGTCGGCGCGCACGGCGCGCCAGAAGAGAAGCTCATGGGCCCCGGTCGCCGGATCGGTGCGCCAGCGCGGCACAAATCGCGACTGCGAGAGGTCCGCCCGAGTCCCCGTGCCGCGTGCCGCCCGCCCGCCAAGCATTCGCACCGACGGCCCATCTCCCCGATCCTCTGCGTCTGCCGTTCCCTGCTCCACTTGGCCCTTCTTGCTGACTTCGTCGGTCGCGATCAGGGCATTGGCGTCGAATGCGGGCGCGTTCGGCGCCGCGCCGGTCGTCTGCGGCATCACCGGAGAAGGCGCCGAAGCGATCTCCGCCGCCTCCTTGCGATAGCCGTACTCGCGCTCGGCCAGCTCCGAGGAGAGCGACCGCTGGCCGGATTCCACCTGCGCCTGCGCGACAGCGGGCGGCTGCCCGCCCGTCGAAGCGCGTGCATCCCGGGCGCTCGACATCGCGCTCGCCGCATCCGCCAGCGACTCGAACGCAACGAAGGTGGACAGCCGTTGGAGCGTGCGCTCGAAGCGAGCCACCCGTTCCGCCCCGCCCGGCTCCGACTCGGCGAGATCTCTGTCGTTGCCCCGCGGCACCTGAGGCGACTGCACCAGCCCCGTCGCGCCGACCTGAAAGTGCAACTGAACAAAGGGTGGTGTTCCCTCCACGAGCGGCGACGGCACGATCACTTCCCCCGGAAGGACCGGCTCCCACACGCGTGTGAACGCCCGTTGCTCCGGGTAATAGGAAAGGTAGTGGAAGTAGGGGCGTGCGGCTTCCTGCGCAATGATCGGGGCGATGACCGAATCCATGCGCCAGAGCGCCAGCCGGAGGTTCTCCTGCTGACGCGCGTCGAACTTGGCCCGTACCTCGTCGCGTTCAAGCTCCAGCACCCGCGCGGTCATGAAGCCCAGGAGGCCAAGAACCGCCGCGACACTCGCGAGGAACACGAGCAGGGTGATGCGCGAGGCGTTGCTCACGGGCGTGGCGCCTCGGGGGCGTCGGATGGGACGTGCGCCCCGTCCGGCGAGGCCAGCATGTAGCCCTTGGCTCGCACGGTCACGATGACGCGCGGCGCGTTTGGGTCGTCTGCAAGCTGCTCACGCAGGCGCGCGACCGCCATGTCCACCGTCCGCGTCTGCATCCCCCGAGGATCGAGCTTCCACACGCGATTCAGCAGCTCGTCACGCGAGATCGCCCGTCCCGCGTTCTGAGCCAGATACTCCAGCACCTCGGCCTCCTTCTGGGCCAGAAGCACCTTGCTTCCGTCCGGCAGCGTCGCCTCGCGCCGGCGGAAGTCGATCACCCGCCCGGCGATCGTGAGCGTCGCGACGCTTCGCGGTCGCTCCGCCGACCGACGCAGCACCGCCTCAACCCTTGCGATCAGCTCCGAAGCGGAGAACGGCTTGACGACATAGTCGTCCGCACCCAGACGCAGGCCCTTGATCCGGTCCTGCTCCTCTCCGCGAGCCGTCAGGAAGATCACCGGGATCGAGGGCTTCACCTCGTGCAGGCGCGAGAGCATCGTTAACCCGTCCATGCGCGGCATGAGGATGTCCAGCAGCACGATGTCGAACTCGTGGGCCGACGCTGTCGCCAATCCTTGCTCGCCGTCGACCGCGTCCGTCACGCTGTACCCGGCGAACCGGAGCGCATCGCAAAGCCCGCGGCGGATTGCCGGATCATCTTCAACAACCAGCACGGATGCGAGAGGCATGCGTAACCCTCAAAGATCGACCACGCCAGAGGCAGTTGCCCACAAGATCCCGACAATCGCCCATCACCACGTGTAGTGGACCCTGTACGTGACGGTCGCTTCCTCATCGGGCTTCAGTGTCACGGGAAAGTGGATTGTCTGTGAGTCTTGCTTCTCAAACTGCAGCGACGCCTCCGCGATCTCCCAGTTCCGCCACCGATACATCGTCTCGCGGATGATCGCCTTCACCGGCTCGGCCTTATGGTTGCGGAGTTTGATCTGGATGGTCTCATCCATCCAGTTCTCCGAGCGATCAACTTTGAAGTCGGTCACCGTCCGCTCTCCCACCACGTCAAACGCGTTTCCAAGCTTCAGGAGCACCGTCTCATCCTTTGGCGTGTGGTCGATGACGTCCTCACCGATGAACTCCAGCGATCCGTCGGCCGCGTCGGTCTTTGATACCCGCACGCGTCCCGAGGGCAGGGGCATGCCCATGCCGCTCTCTTTGTCGTTCTTGAACGAGAGGTACACGTCAACCTTGGTGTTGCTCGGCACGCCCAGATCGCGGTCGAGCGCGGGGCTCGACCAGTAGGGTCGCCACTGCTGATCGACGCCGTAGTACACCAGCACCTTCTCGCACGGCACCTGGCGTGCCGGCTCGAACAGTTCCACTTGCTTCGTCGACGCCTGCTGGATCGTGGTCGGGCGCCCCAGCGTATAGAGGTGGTACTCGAAGAAGGCCTTCTCCTCAAACCCTGCGGGAGCGCCGGCATCTGCCGCCATCTCGCGTCGCATTCCACCCATGATGTTCTGCTGGCCGCCCTGCGGCGCACGATTCACGTCGCCGGCGACGAGCTTGAGCGAGGCGTCCTTGTAGTCGGCTCCCGACTGGTTCAGGATGCTGACCCATGCGTTGACATCGAGTGTGCCGGAGTTGGCGTCCTTCCCCTCGGCGAACGTCACGTTGTAATCCGCCCACCAGGTGATGCCCTCGGTCTGATACGACACGCGCGTGCGATGCTCGCCCGGCTTGGTGGTATAGAGGTCCCAGATCAGCGTGGGCTCAAGGATCAGCCCGTCCGCCACGCCCGGGAAGGAGATCGACCCGTACCCGTTCTGCCAGCGGACGGAGCCTTCCGCGTCCTTCACCAGCACGCCGCTGCCCGCGTTGGCCGAGAGCAGTGTGACCTCCTTGCCGTCGAGCACCACGACCTGACCCGTGTACCGCTCCAGCATCTTCTGCGGGCTGATCAGGTCGAACTGGTAGTTCTGCTCGACGACCTTCGTGTCATTCGGCGCGGTCAGCGAGGTGAACACGACCGTTGTCGGATCAAGCAGAGCCGCCACGTCACCGAATGAAACGATCGAGCGACCGTCCTTGAGGTCGATCGTGCGATCCTGCCTCACCACGGCGTATCCCGGAAGGCCCTGAGGCATTCCGTAGTAGCCCTGGTAAGGGTTGTACATGTTCATGTTCGCAAAGCTCTGGAGCGACTGCGGCACCGGGCGATACATCGACGCCGGAATCGCGCCGGGCACCGCCGTGCTGTAGATCGTCAGCGAGGTGCCCGTCAGCTCGTCTTGTGTCCAAACCGCCAAGGCATCTCCCGCCAGACCCGCGGAGAACGACAGAGCGGCTGCCGGCCCAAGAATCCCGACGCTCGAACGCTTGAAAGCACGAGTGCTCATGTGTTGTCCCTTTCGCCAGCCTCTCCCGAGAGGGGGTCGCCACAGGTGAGTCGCCGGCGTGGCATTCTACGACGTGCGGATGTCTCCAATGCGTCGGCCCGCGTCTCCGCCGGCCAACACGGTCACCACGAGTTCCGAGCGAAGAGGCGTGCGAGTGTTCCTGACCCGTGGCTCACTTTTTCTCGTACACGATGCCCTTGCGCGCAGCCTGCTCGCGCAGGCAGTCCGTCACCCTTGCATCGAATCCTTCGGTCGCGGAGGCGCCAAGCTTTGCCAGCTCATCCTTCAGGTAGGCATCCCGCTGCTGCGTCAGCCGGGTGATCCGCTCCTGGATCTTCGTGCGCTCCGCCGCGATCTGCTCGATCTTGGCCCGCTGCTCCTCAAGCGTCAGCCCCTGAAACTCGGGCGGCAGTTCCTCGGTCTTGATCGCCTCGAGCTTCACCCGCCCGTTGACCACGTCATCGACAAGCTCCTTCTGTCCGAGCGCCGACGACTTGCCCGCAGACGAGACGAAGTATGCCGCACGCTCCGCCTGCGCGGCGGTCGGCGCGGCGGCGGCAATGTCCCGCCCCGCATCGAGCTTGCTCATCGCCTGGCTCTGTTCGGCGGCATCGCCCCAGCCGCAGGCGGTCGCGGCCAGGTTCGCGCCGAGCGATGCAAGCTCCTCGTCAAAGGGCGTCGACACCACCGTCACGCCGCCGTCCTGCTGGATCGCGAAGTACTCTCCCTCGGAGAGGCGGGCGATCTCCTGCCAGACCGGCGTGGTCTCCGCCCAGGAGCCGCACTGGATGGTGTTGATGATGATGCCCTTGGCGGCGGCTGTTGAGCAGGTCTCGGCGTACTTGGTGTCCTGCTCGTAATCCATGTGGGGCGGGGCGTCGCCGACGAGATAGATGAGCTTGAGCGCAGCAGCGTCGTCCGACCACGGTTGCTGCATGACGCCCTCAAAGAGGGCCTGATTCACGGACTCAGGTCCGTCGCCCCCGCCGCCCGCCTCAAACTTCATCAGTTCCGCATACACGGCGTCGAGATCGTCTGTCAGGGGCGTGAGCTGGGTGATGTACGCGTCGCCTCGATCGCGGTAGCCGACAAGGCCCATGCGTACGACCGGGCGGGGCTGAGCGGTCGCGATGGTGTTCGCGATGGACCAGATCTTCTGCTTCGCGCCCTCGATCAGGCCCGACATCGACCCGGTCGTATCCAGCACGAACACCACGTCAATCACCGACTCGGTCTGTGCCCGAGGGGCAGCCGGGTCCGCGGGCACGGGAGGCAGTTCCTGAGGTCCCGCGGTCTGTGGCGCAACGGCGGTCGGCGAGGCAACCTGCGCCGCGGCTCTCCCGGCTCCAATCGCCGCGCCCGCCAGAAGAACGAGCAACCACGCCGCACTCTGATTCAACCGTGACATCGTGAGATCTCCTGAGAAGTTCCGGTTCACTCCGTCCATCGTCTGCGCCAACAACGCTCGGCTTACGTGCCGGGCCCCTTCACAAGCACGAGTTCCCTGTCCACCATCAGCAGACAGTCCGACCGCTCGGCGAGCATGCCCTGGCGACCCTCCTTGGCCAGCTTCGACACAAGCGCGAAGTATTCGTCGCTCGCGAACTCGATCGTCCGGGACGCGTGCGCCTCCTTCATGCCGGAGATCCGCGCATCCATCCACACCCCGTCGCGGCAGTAGAGCGTCTGATCCGCCACCTGCTTGATCGACGCGGTCTGCACGGATTCCAGCTTGTCGTCGACATACTCGTTCCGAGTGTTCAGAACCGACTGACGCGCTTGCGCCCCCAGGTTGATCGACTGGTTCACGCCTCCCGCGCCGGCCCGATCACCCGCGGCCCGCTTGGCCAGAGACTCTTCCGCCAGCTCGCGCCCCCGCATCACGCCGCTCATGTCGAAGGAAGGCGCTGCGCCCGGTGTGGCCGGGGGCCGCATCGCGGGCAGGCCAGCCATCGCCCCGCTCTCGGCCGCGAGGAACGCCGTGTACTCGGTCAGGATGCCGAACTCCGTGGAGAGGCGCACGATCTCGTCAACCAGCTCCTTCATCCTCGGATCGCTGGAGATGACATTGCTGCTGCTGGTCGAGAGGCCCGAATCGGCCGTCGCCTGCCGGATGGAGTCGATCAGCGTGGCGATCTTGCGGCTCGCCCAGAGACGCGGCACGAACGAGTTGCTCGTGGATGCCCCGTCGAACTCAAACGAGAACTCGAACCGTCGGGGCTTGCCGAGGTAGTTCCCCTCGATCGCCAGGCGCAGCGGCTTGCTGGAGGTGTACTGGCTCAGCAGGACCAACTGGTCCCCCTCGAAGAGATCCGGCAACGTCCCCGGAAGGATCTCGCGAAGCGCGCCCGCGGGCGCACTCGTTCCGTCGTCGCCCATGACGATCAGGCGCGGCTCGGAAAGCACGGGGCCCGACAGACGCTTGAAGACCTGTCCGACCTTCACCTCGACATCCTCATCGGGCAGCACGAAGGTGCTCGTCGCGCGAGACGCCTGCGCGAGCACGGAGAGCAGCGGGGCGTTGACATCCACGCCCACGCCGAACGTGAAGATGCGGCGCTTGTGCACGTTCGCCTTGACCGCGATCTCGCGGATCGCGACCTCGCGACGCTCGCCGACGGTCGGCAGCCCGTCCGTCAGAAAGAGTACGAGCGGCATCGTGCTCGCCGCGTCGCCCACCGGCTGCTGACGCAGCGCCTCGACGAGCGCGTCGGAGATGTTGGTGCCGCCCAGCGCGCGGATATTGCCGATGTACGCTCGCGCTCGGGCGATCGTCTCAGCGCTCTTGACCTCCGGCTTCGGCGCGAAGGTGGCGATCGAGTCGGAGTAGTCGATGATGTTGAACATCTCTCCGTCTTCCAGCGCCTCGATCACCTGCAGCGCCGCCGCCTTGGCCTGGTCCATCTTCTCGCCGCGCATCGAGCCCGAGCGATCGATCACCACCGTGACCTCGCGCTTCACGAGGACCCGGTCCGCCGGAAGCTCGGGCACTCCCGCGATCAGCAGCAAGTACCCGCCATCGGGCGCGACCTTCACATCGGGGTACGCCATCATCGAAGCACTCACGCCCTGGTCCGCCTTGGACTCGGTGATGTATGAGAGCCGGAAGCTGCCCGGATCGGCCGCGCTGGTCACGGCGATCGTCGCCGCGCCCGGGCCCTTGCGCTCGACCACGAGCTCGTGGCTCGGCGAGTAGAACGTCGAGATCGGTCGCTTGGAAGCGACCTCGACCTTCATCGACCACGAGACCCCCGAACGCTCAAGAGACTCGGTCCGGGGCAGCACATAGTCCACCCGATCCCCGTCGGCGCTCAGCACCTGCTCGTAGGTCAGCCGGATCTTCTGCGTCCCCCCCGCAGCGACCGGGAACACACTCGTCTTGATGAGGTTCAGTCCCGCGAACTCCACCAGTCCGGGATCTCGCATCGAGCGCACGATGGACTCATAGATCCGCCTGGCCTCCTCACGCGACAGGATCTGCGCCTGTCCCTCGTTCGGCATTCCTTCCATCTCGAACGCACGCACCGTGCAACCGTCAGGAACTGGGAGGATGATCTGCGCCTCCTGCGGCCGTCCCGATGGATTGGCGAGCACGATCGTAAGTGTCGTCGTCCCCACCTGTTCCTTGATCGAGACGTTCGCGCCGACCTCGCGGATGCTCACCGGCTGGGCGTGGCCCGGGTGCACCAGCACGCGCGACTGCGGCACAATGATGTTCATGTGCGGAGCGATCGTTGCGATGTCCTGCCCCAGCGCGGGCGCCGCCGTGAGCGTTGCAGCCGCGATCAGCGTTGCCGCGAATCGAGACAGCATTGGAGTCCGGGTTCGTGTAGGAGTCCGCATGGGGTGACCTCCGTGGGGTGCGGAATACTCTGAATGAGCATTCTCGACCACATGGTGATACCCATCCGTCGGCTTGTCGGTCGTCACGGTTCCGTAACCGTGGCGCTCCCATGGAGCCGTCCAGCGCACAAACGGCCGGAAACTCCAGCCCCTGTGCCGCGACCATCGCGTGCGACGGCGCGTGTCCTATTCAGTCGGTCGAGGCGTCAGGAGCGGCATGCCCGGCACCGGATCTCCCGCGGCCGCTCCGCCAGCGCTCCCGGTGGTTCCGGATCCATCGTGAGATTCCGGGCACTTGAGCCCGAACGCGAGCACGCCCGACGCCGCCGTCACCGCCGCGACCATCAGGCACGCGTTGGCGAACCCGGTGTGGGTGACAGCCAACTGCGTGAGTGGGGGACCGACCGCTGCCAGAGTCCACGCCCCGCCGAGCATCAGCCCGCTCGCCAGCGATGTGTGGTCGGGAAGCAGGCGCTGGGCCATTCCGATCGTCATCGGCACGAGCGCACCCGATCCGATCCCTACGACGACGCTCACAAGCCCGGCTGAGATGAGCGACGCCGTCGCCGTGCCCATGCCGCGCGTGAATGGGAATGCCGCGATCGCCAGCGCACCCAGGAGCGGACAGAGCACGAGTGAGGCCTTCTCATGTCTTTGCGCCACGAACGCGCCCGCGAGCATCGCCGCGCCGCCCGCGCCGAGCTGCATCGCGGCCTGCAGCGGCCCGTTGCGCAGCGCCGCGTCGCCACGGAGCCCGTCTGTCAGGTCGGCGACGCCCGCCCGCGTCATGGCCTCCATCTCTGTCCAGCGGGCCACAAGCAGCATCATCGACGCGTTGACGGTGAATCGGATCGCGTTGCCCGCGTACAGCAGCCACACCGATCGCCAGCGATGCGCGATGTGCGGATGTGGCGCATCGCCGTGGCCCCGGCGATTCCGATGGTCGATCCTCCCGATCGCAAGCTGCAGCACGATGGTGAACACCACTGCGCCGATCATCGCCCATGCCAGCGAGCGCAAACCGACGCCGGCGTTCGCTCCACCCGCGCCCTGCACCCACACCGGGAACATCACGTTCCCCGACATCCCTCCCAGCATCCCCGCCATGTAGAAGCCCGACAGCGCGAGCGAGCGTCTCGATCCCCCCAGCTTCCCCGTCGCGGCCGCCGCGACCGGATGGAACGCGCCCACACCCGCCGAGGCGATCACCTGGAGAAGCAGCAACTGCCCGAACGTCTCCACCTGCCCCACCAAGAGAGCCGCGAACCCCGCGCACAAGAGCCCGAGCACCCCGGGCAGGCGCGTGTTGAATCGGTCGCAGACCCAGGCCGTCGTCGGCTGGATCAATCCTGAGCAGATCGAGCCCACCGCGATCACCAGCGCGCCCTGCTCGTGGGTGAGTCTCAGATGCCCCTCAATCACCGTGATCAGCGGCACGAACAGGAACGAGAAGAAGTCCACCACCGCGTGGCAGACGATGACCGCGCCCAGGCGCAGCGAGACCCTCGACGCTGCCGCCGGGAAAGCGACCTCAAGATGGGTGTGAGCGGTGCTCATCGTTTGCGCAAGCCCGGATCGTTGGCGTCCGCGCCCGGCAAGTGGGTCTTTGGCGCGGATTCTCACTGATTCGGTTCTGATGCCGCCGCGCCCCCTCGGAAGACCCCTTGTGGCCACCAAAGGCAGCCCTCGCGCAACTCTTGCCGGAAATGAGTCCCATAACACGACACCTCCACCGACTTTCTCCCGTCCGGATGAATCGCCGGCGCTCCAGAGCGCGTTCGGTGAGCGTGTCGGAAGGTGCGGCTCATGTCTTTCTTCTCGGACCACACTCGATTCGATGGCGACGCAAGGTAGACTGTGAGTGGAGTGGCCTGAGATCGCGTTGGAAGGGAACCGGCGCGTGATTCTACAGACGGAGCGTTGATCGACGACACCGCCGGCCGGCTGTCGCAACGGTTGTTGCGTCGCGCCGAATGCCGGAGTTCGGGCGATGACGTTGCGCTCGCGCCACGCCCCTTTTTCCCACCCGAGCGCACGAGGCAAGGGATAGTCATGAGAAAGTGGAAGCACGCGACAGCGATCGTCGCCATGGCGGGGTTGGCGACCTCCGCGCTCGGCGCCGACGGAGACATCGTCTTCACCAACGAGACAGATGATTCCATCAAGTTCCTTTCCGGAGGATCACTCACAACGCTCGTCTCCTTCGCGGACCCGAGCACACGCCTCGCCGGCATCACCCGCGCCGGCAACGGCCGCTGGTACGTCGCCAACGGCCCCATTCCCCCGACGGAGTCGAGCGCTGCGATCTACGAGATCGACGACATCTTCTCCGCCACTCCGAACGTCTCAGTCCTCGCGGCGGGCAATCCGACGCAGAATCCCATCGCCCTCCGCTGGGATAAGAGCCGCAACGTCCTCCTCTCGACCAACAACCCGGGGCACCACCCGCCCCTCACCTACCTCGACGGCATCATGGCCTACGGCCTCGACGGCACATCGACAGCGGTCTGGACCGAGCCCGACCCGGTCTCGCGCCCGCACTACTACGACGGCGTGTGGATGACCAAGATCGCCGACGGCTCAAATGACTACCTCGTGGTCGCTCAGAACGGCGGGGCGTTCGGCGGCCCCGGCAACGCGTGGTCCGCCACCATGTGGCGACTCTCCATCGACGGCGCGCTCAACGGCTCCATGTCGCTCCTGGCCGACCTCGGCGACGCCGCCGCGCTCGGCCTCTCAGAGGGGATCTTTGACTCACGCGGCCTGACCACAACCAACACCGGTCGCATGTTCATGACCAGCAAGGACAATGGCAAGCTGTACGAGATCGACCTCTCGAGCGGCTTCGGCATCACCGAGGTCGCGTCCGGCATCGACTACGTCACTCGCGTCGAGTTCAATCGCTACACCAACGCGCTCGTTCTCGTCCAACAGCACGTCCCCGCCGGCGTCGGCATCATCAGCCAGATCAATCTCGACGGATCCGGCTACACCGTTCTTACCGCTGATCCCAGCGTCTCACCTCGGGATGTGTACATCATCCCCTCACCCTCAACGCTCGCACTTCTGGGCGTTGGCGGACTCGTCGCGAGCCGTCGCCGCCGCTGATCGCCGTGCCAACAGGCAACGCACCGAGGGGCCGTGGCCGGAAGGTCTCGGCCCCTCTTTCGTTCTTGAACCAGCCCCCCGCGTGCTATGATCTGAGACTCAGTCTCAACTGATTTCACAGCACCCTTCCGCCGGGAGCCGCCATGACCACCGCCACGCCCGCCATCACCCCGATCGGCGATCGCCTCAAGACCGAGACCGCCGACCTGCACACCCGCGCCGAGAAAGCGCCGCTGCAGGCCGCGCTCATCCAGGGACGCCTCGACCGCGCCGCATACACCATGTTCCTCGGCCAGATGCTGCTGGTTCACGAGGCGCTGGAGCGTGCGGTCGAGACCGCCGCGACCAGGCATGGGGGGGTTCGCGCGATGTGGAGCGCCGACCAGAAGAAGGCGCCGCTGGTTCGCGAGGACCTCGCGTTCTACGGCGTGAACCCGTCGAGCGTTGTGCCGCTCCCCGAGACCAAGGCCGTGATCGACCTGATCGCCACGCGATCCGCCGCGCACCCGGAAGTCGCCCTCGGATTGCATTATGTGCTCGAGGGTGCCAACAACGGAAACCAGTTCATCGCGCGCATCATCAAAAAGGTGTACGCGTTGGAGGGCCCGGACGGCGCCAAGTCCCTGGACCCCTACGGCCCGCGTCAGCGGGAAGTCTGGGGCGCTTGGAAGTCTTCCCTCAATGCGCAGCAGTTCACCGGCCCCGAGCAGGATCGAATCGTCGAGGGCGCGGCCGCGATGTTCCAAGCCGTGATCGACGTCAGCGATGCTGTGTGGAGATCGGTGGGAAAGGACGCCTGATGCCTCTCACCCGCGAGCAGATGATCGACCTGCTCAACGGCGATCTCGCCTCCGAGTACGCCGCCGTCATCCAGTACCTCACCTACGCCGCCAAGGTCACCGGACCCAACCGCAACGAGCTCTCTGAGTTTCTGCAGGAGGAGATCGCCGGCGAGACCGAGCACGCCAAGTTCCTGGCCGACAAGATCGTCGCGCTCGGCGGAACGCCCACTGTTCTGCCCGCCGACGTGCCCCAGGTCGCCGACAACAAGGCCATGCTCGAAGCCGTCCTCGCGGCCGAGAAAGCCGCCGTTGCCCGATACACCGAGCGAGCCGAACAGGCCGAGCAGATGGGGCAGAAGGGACTTCAAGTCCAGCTTGAGGACATGGTCGCCGACGAGACTTCGCACATGGAACAGGTCGAGCGCATCCTCCGGGGCTGGCGTTCCTGAACCACTCAAGCCTGCGATCACCGCGCCGGCACGAGCCAGTCCGGCAGCGGCGTCACGCGTCCATCTCGGTCGACGCACGCCAGTGTTGTCGACGCCGATGCCGCGGGCTCCGCGAAGGCCACTCCCACACGTTCCACGACGGCGATCTCGTACGCGTGGTCGATCTTGACCCGTCCGCCACCCTGGACGGTGCACGCAATCTCGACCACATCGTCGTAGAGCACGGGCCGCCGATAGACCACGCCCAGCTTCGCGACGACGAGAAACACCCCTGCCGCCTCGAGCTGCGCGTACGACACCCCGCTTGTGCGAAGCAGCTCCGTGCGCGCCATCTCGAGCCAGGGGACGTACGAGCCGTGATGGGCCACGCCCATCGGATCGCACTCACAGTACCGCACGCGGACGCGCACCGACCCTGAGGACTTGACCTCCCGCGTGGGTGCCGGTGCCGCTCCGACGCTTGGACGCAGATCGCGCATGGCATGATGCTACCCCGGAGACGCGATGCGTCCGGAAAGGCCGATTGTCTCAAAGATTATCGGACGCGTCCGCAAACATCGCCGCAGTTCATGCAAAGCGGACCGGGAAGTTTCCGCGTTCTCATTGGGACCGCGACAGGATTTGGTCAGAACTCTGGCTTCTCCTTGAAACGTCGCGGTTCTGTGATACTTTCACTGCCGGAGAGTGCGACGAACGCTTCGGCGTCGTTCGCAGGGCTTGCCGAGTCCACGGCGGCCTTGGATGAAGGGAGATTGTCCACATGCCTCGCAGAAGGGCGTTCGTGGCGCTCGCATCGAGCGCGGCCGTGCTCGTCATGGTGGTGGGTGCAGGCGTCGTCCTCGGCGCCGCGGAACCGCGTCAGCCGGCGACGGATGAACTCGGGCTGGCGTCCGAGCTTGCCCCTGGCTCAGATTGGCTGCTCACGCCGGGCTCAATGGCCTTGCTTGCGGCATCCGGTTTTGCTCTACTGAGAGCGCGACGCGACTGACGCGCGTTCGCCGCTCACACGCAGTCCACTTCCGTCGCTGACTGGAGGAGCGACGGTTGTTTTGCCGGGCCCGGCTCTGTCGGGCCCGGCTGCTTTTTGTCCGCGCATCCCTCGTTCGTCACCGAAAGAAACCCGGGCGGACCCGGAACTACCATGTCATCATGCGGTCCGGACTCTCGGGCTCACGCTCGACATCATCTGAGGCGCTGCTCACGCTCTGGGGCATCCTTGCGCTGATCGCCGCCTTCGGGCTCTTCGTGCTGCTCATTCCGATCGCGCTCGGACTGGCCATTGCCTCCGTCGTGATCGTGGCCGTGCTCTGGAGCGTCGCATGGGTCCGCATCAAGCTGGCACGGGCCCGCCGACCGAATGGCATGTTCGATCAGCGCCGCAACGTGCGCGTTCGCGTCCCCGGCGAGCGCGGCCGTCCGGAGCCCTGACATCCGCCCGCACGGGCTGCTCATTCGGACGTGTGCGCCAGCTTCGCATCCGCCACCACGGTGAACGGGATCGTGGTCTCCGCAACGCTGTTGCCAGCCAAGTCGCGCATCGTGATCTTCATTCGGTACTTTCCGACCGTGAGCGTCGGCGGCAGTTCGATGGCGTTCGTGATGAAAAAGTCGCGACGCTTCACACGCGATGATTCGCTCACGCTCTGGGCCGGGCGCTTCCAGCAGTGGGCGCCGTCCGCGTCGTGATAGACGTCCAGCTCCTGCGAAAGTTCAACGGTCTGCCTCCCCCCCGCGCCGCTGCGCGTCGAGAAGCGATCGACTTCCGTGTACACGACAACACGGGCCGCCCTGCCGGCCAGGAACGCGTTGACGCTCAGCTCGGTGTAGTCGCCGAAGCCCACGACCCGCGTGCAAAGCCTCGCATCCGTGATCCGCAGAGGCAGACCCTCGGCCGCACGATCCGCCGCCGCCTGCAACGCATCCGGCGCGTCAAGGGCCTTGCCCCCCTCGGACTCTCCGCCCGCGGCGTTCGTCGCCAGAAACGCGTGCACGGAACGGATCGCCTCCAGGATCGCCCGCTCGCTGGGGCCGAGAGAGGACAGCTCAGGAGCCGGTCTTCCCTCGCTACCCGCGATGGCCGCCGCCAGCGCCAGATCGGGCAGAGGCGTCACGCTCGTCGCCGCCCGGCGCGCCAGAAGCGACCCCAGCTCCGCCTGCGTCTGGTCGATGACGGAGCTCAGCGAGGTGTCCGCAAGCGACCCCCCGGACGGCTCACCCGCGCTCTCTCCCAGAGCGCCGAGCCCCGCATTCGCCTGTGGACCGGCGGCAGCGCCTTCCATGCCGCCGCCGGTCGTGTTCGAGTTTCGCTCAACAGACACCAGCCCTACCGAGACCCCATCCCCGCTCGGCGATATCCGCACGGGCGTCTCGGATGGCGTGGACTCCGCCGAAGGGGCCGGCTGCGTGAACGCTGTCGTGCCTGATCGAGAGGCGTCGCGCGAAGCCGCCGCCGCCAGCGCCTGCTCCAGATCCAGAGCCGACTGCTGCGCCATGCCCTCGATCGAACTCGCCGCAGGCTGTGCGTTCGGGTCCGGCGTCGTCGCGCGGGGTGTCGGAGAATCGCCCCTTTCCAGCGCTGCCAACCCTGTGGAGACGGGTTGGCTCGTATCGCCGGGGTCTTTCGCGGCGCGAGTGCCCGGCCCGCACGAGGTGAGGGTCGCGAGTGTCAGCAGTATCGGGACGGCTTTGGTCGTGGGTCGCACGGCGCGCCTCCTGCGGCAGGGTGCGAAGGGTCCGGGTCCACCCGCGTCCATCCTGAACGCGGGCGTGGGTATGCTCCAAGGAACAACCCCGCTCAGACATCGGTCGGATGCGCCGCGAATCTTGCGAATCGAAGCGCCAGCGCTTCCAGAGTCTGCACCGGGTCGCTGCCCCCCTTGGAAGCCGCATCCGCCTGCACGCAAGCCTGGAAGAGGGCCGCAGCAGCCGCGGGCGAGGCCTGCTTCGCAACCCGGTAGATCGGTTCGCCGCTCCCGCTCCAGAGCTTGAGAGCCGATCCCGCGGCTCGGGCTCGCGACTCGCCGTCCTGATGCATGAGCGCGGTCACGGCGTGGATCTTCCGACCCAGGTCGTTCAGCGCGTACTGCACCTTTGGGGTCGGCTCCCGAGAGGTCTCCAGCAAACTGCGCAGGTTGCCGAGAACCTGCTGCGGATCGGGTGAGAGGAACTCCATCTGGATCTTCCAGATCTCCTCTTCTCGCGTGTCACCCACGAACTGTGAAACCAGCGCCGGCGTGATCGTTGCGTGACCGTCCGCGCTCGCGCCCGCCGCCGCCAGCTTCGCCAGCTCGGTATCGATGCGCGTCATATGCCCGTCGAGCAGCCCGACCAGCATTCGTGCGGCCTCCGGGGCAACCGTCGCGTTGTGTCGCTTCGCGGCCCGGCGCACCGTCCATGCCGCCAGGCGCACCGGATCGAGCGAGGCGCACTCATGCACCACGCCGTGCGCGATGATCAGTTCGTCAAGCTTGCCGCCGCGCCAGATAGGCCCGCGAAGCACGAGCGTCGCCGCCTCATTGGGCGCGGCGCAATACCGCTCGAAAAGCGGCCGTGCATCCTCCTTCACAAGGTCCGCCGCGTTGTCCACGATCACGAGCTTGTGCGCCGACATCAGCCCGAACGAGCGGCACTCGTCCAGAACCTCCGCCGGGGGGCACGCCAGCCCGTCAAAGGTGAACACGTCCACCCCCCCGTGGTGCTTCTCCAGGCCCTCCCGAATCAGCGACGAGAACTCCAGACGCAGGAAGTCGTTCTCCCCGTAAAGCACGATGATCCGACGCGCGGGATCGAACGTGGTGAGGTCCCCGCCCTTCGAGCCGGAGTCGGATTTCGTCGCGGCTTTCCTGGCCATGCCCGAGCATAGGGGCGGGCGCCGGGTCGGGCTGTGGCGTCAACCGGAGTCTGCCCGCATCGCCTCACGGACGGAGCGGACCCGCCCGCAACCTACCATTGCCTTCAACCTCCCTGCCGGAGCCCTCGCCCCATGGTCTATCGCGTCTGCAAAGTCTTCGAGGTCGAGTCCGGGCACATGCTCTCCAAGCACCCGGACCGCTGCCGCTTCCCCCACGGGCACACCCGCCGCATCGAGGTGGTCGTCTCCGCGCCGACGCTCGACGCCAACGACATGGTCTGTGACTTCAAAGCCCTCAAGGTCGCCGTCGCCGAGTTCATCGATACCTTCGACCACGCCATGGCCATCAACAGCGAAGACAAGGCCCGGGCGGCACTTGAGGCGATCGGAGATCGTCTGGTGGTCTTTGAGAACACGGATCCGACGACGGAAGTCCTCGCCAAGCACATCTTTGAGTATGTGAAGGCAAGCATCGGATCCGGCCGGACATTCGCCGATCGGAGTGGCTTCTCGTACCGATTTCCTCCGGGGCTGAAGCTGGAACGGGTCCGTGTCGGTGAAACCAGCACAACCTGGGCCGAGTACGCCGAGGCCTGAACCGGCATCCAAAGGGTGTCGTACGCAGACTCGGAACCCGCTCAGAGGAGATACACAAAATGGGTCGGTCAAGAACAGGACGGATGCTTCTCACGGGCGTCGCCCTCTCCACGATCGCGCTCTGCACCACGCTCGGCCTCGACACGCACACCGGATCCGCGGTCGTCGCGGCCCAGCCCCCGGGCGCAACCCCGGCGGAGCAGGCCGATATCGCCGCCGCACGCTCGCTCTCCCGCGCTTTCCAGCACGTCGCAAAGAAAGCCGAGCCGTCGGTCGTTCACATTACCTCGCTCCAGCAGGTGTACACGAGGCGCAGCATGTTTGACGCGCCCCGCGCCGAGCTCGCGCCGGGCGGGCTCGGCTCCGGGGTCATCGTCACAGAGGACGGGTACATCCTCACCAACAACCATGTCGTCGCCGGCGCCGCCGAGCTCCGCGTGCGTCTCTCCGACGGACGCGAACTCGAATGCACCCTTATCGGCGCCGATCCGGCAACTGATCTGGCCGTTCTCAAGGTCGAAGCAACGGGACTTCCCGCGCTCTCCTTCGGCGACTCGGACGCGCTCGAAGTCGGTGAGTGGGTCGTTGCCATCGGGTCGCCCTTCGGCTTCGACTCCTCCGTCACCGCCGGCCTCGTCAGCGCCAAGGGCCGCAGCGGGATCGCCGGCCGCGGATCCGCCGAGGGGCTCTACGAAGAGTTCATCCAGACCGATGCCGCCATCAATCCCGGAAACTCCGGCGGCCCGCTCCTCGATCTGGATGGACGCGTCGTCGGCATCAACTCCGCCATCATCACCCGCACCGGCGGCTCCATCGGCCTCGGCTTCGCCATCCCGGCCAAGATGGCCCGCAGCGTCATGGACAACCTCATCGCCAGCGGTCGTCCCCAACGCGGCTTCCTCGGCGCCGTGTGGGGCGACATCGACGCCGCCCGCGCCGCCCGACTCGGACTCGGCGTCACCTCCGGCGCGATCATCGAGGGTGTCATGCCCGACAGCCCCGCCGATGCCGCGGGGCTGCGCGTCGGCGACGTCGTTCTCTCCTTCGGCGGCAAGCCCGTGGACTCATTCAATCGCCTCCGCAACGCGATCGCCTTCACGCCCCCGGGTGAGAAGGTCTCGATGGAGATCGTTCGCGACGGCGACAAGCGCGTGATCAACGCGGAGGTCGCCGACCGTGAGCAGTGGCTTGCAGCCGCACGCAAGGAAGAGACGATCGATGCGCTCGGCATCACCGTCATCAACGCCGTGCGGATCGGTCCCGCGGGCTTCGGCGACGCCGACGCCGGCGGCGTGCAGATCGCATCCCTCGACCCCGGCGGCCTGGCGCGGCGCGAGGGGCTGGAGCCCGGCGACCTGATCTTCGCGATCGACGGTCGCATGATCGCAAGCGTCGACGAACTCAAGAAGTCGCTCAGCTCCGCCGACTGGCGACGCGGAGTCCGTATCGACGTCGAGCGCGGAGGCCGGCGCGGCTACGTGATCGTCAGGCGTTGATGCCGGTCTCTCCGGCCGCGTGCGAGCCCGTCGACGTGCCGCCCGACCACAGCTTTCCCGCGACCCGACGCACATCGCCGCACGCGCCGATCAGGCACGGGAGAGCAACCAGGATCAAGCCGGTGGCGGACATCAGCCCGAAACTGATGGTGATCGCCATGGGGATCAGAAACCGCGCCTGGAACGACTGCTCGAGCATGATGGGCGCGAGGCCCGCAACAGTGGTGATGGTGGTGAGCAGGATCGCGCGGACGCGGTTCCGACCCGCCGCGAGCATCGCGTCGAGCGTTTCCATCCCGCGCTTGCGCTCGAGGTTGTAGAACTCGATGAAGACCAGCGAGTCGTTCACGACGACCCCCGAGAGCGCAACAAACCCGATCAGTGACAGGAATGTCATATCGAATCCGAGCAGCAGGTGCCCCCACACCACGCCGATCATGCTGAAGGGAATCGCCGTCATCACGATGAGTGGCTGGATGTGATTGGCAAAGAGCCACGCAAGCACGACGTAGATCAGCCCGAGGGCCGTGAGCATCCCAAGGGGGAGTCGCTGGAACGATTCCATCATGTCCTTCTGGCGGCCGCGCTCCATCACCCGAACGCCCGGATTCTCCAGCTCGATCTGTCGGAGGACCGGGGTGAGAGCGGCCATGATCTGCTCGGTGTTCGCAACCGCTCCATCGACATCCGCGCTCACCGTGATCGCCCGGTCGCCGTTCAGGCGACGCACCGTCGCGTACCCCTCAACCTCCTCCAGCGTGCAGACCTCGGCGATCGGCACGCTGGCGCCCGTGGGCGAAGAGATCCGCAGCGACTCGATCGTCGCGATGCTCCGGCGCGTGGCTTCGGGCAGCGTGACGCGGACATCCACATCCTCCAACCTTCCCGGAAACGTGTGCGCCTCAAGCCCGAACACCGAAGCGCGGACCTGACGGGCGACATTCTCCGTCGTGAAGCCAAGCTCGCTTGCTCCCGGCCGCAGCCGGATCCGCAGCTCCCGCTGCCCCCGATCCGCGTCGTTCGCGATGTCATACACGCCGTCAAACTCCGCCAGCGCGTTCTCGATCGCCGCCGCAACGGGCGAGAGCAGCGCGGGATCATCACCCGCAACAGTGAGCGTGATATCGGTCCCCTCCGGACCGCCCACCATCCCTTGGATGCGAAGCGACTTCACGCCCGGCAGATCGCCCAGCGACTTCCGCATCGCCACAATCACCGCGTCGCTCGTCCGATCCCGCTCCTCCACCGGCGCAAGCTCCATGATCAGCTGTGCCAGGTGCGTCTGCTGAGCGCTCCCTCCGTCGCCCGAAAGCGAAGAGATCGAGCCCACCAGGGCGTACACAGACCTCACCTCAGACTGCTCGAGCGCCGCCCGCTCGATCTGTCTGGCGATGCGATCGGTTTCCGCCAGAGGCGTGCCCACCGGCATCCGCAGCTCAGCGGTCACCGTCTCCGCATCGCTCGCATCAAGGAACACAAACTTCAGCCGCCCGCCCGCCAGCATGCCCAGCGATACCACGAGCACCGCAAAGACGGCGGTGAGCGTCAGCCAACGCCTTCGGAGGCACCACGCAAGCAACCGACCGTACGCCGGAATCAGCCGATCATGAAGGAACGCCTCCCGCGCCCGGTCGAATCCCGCCTCCAGCCGCCCCACAATCGTCCGCTTCCCGCTGGCCGCAAGCCGATCCTGCGCCCTGAGGGTGTGGGCCATGTGGCGCGGCAGAATGAACAGCGCCTCCAGCAGCGACACCGTCAGCGCGCACGCCGCGACCATCGGCAACTGGGCAAGCAGCTCGCCCGTCTGGCCGTCCAGAAACGTCAGAGGCAGGAACGCGAACACCGTTGTCAGCACCGTGCCGACAACGGGCCACGCAACCTGCTCGGCTCCCGCAATCGCCGCCCCCTCCGGGTCCATTCCCTCCTCGTGCTTGGAGGCGATGTTCTCGGACACCACGATCGCATCGTCAACCAGCAGGCCCACGACGATGATGAGCCCGAACATCGACAACAGGTTGAGAGAGATTCCCGCGAATCGCATCAGGGCCAGCGTGCCGATGATCGAGATGACCATCCCGCCCGTCACCCAGAACGACACCCTGATGTTCAGAAAGAGCGTCAGCGTGATGAAAACCAGGATCGCTCCCGAGATCGCATTCCTCGTGAGCAGATCAAGTCGCCCGACGATGAACCGCGCCAGATCCGTCGTCAGAGCCACCTGGCCTGGCAGAGGCGTGCGCTCCGCTCTTGCAACGCCAAGCTCCCAGGCCAGTTGGCGATCCGAAACCGGATCCGTCGCGCCGGGACGCCGGAACCTCAGCTTGATCGACTCGCCGCGTGTGGGCTCGAACGCCTCTCCCTTCAGGCCTGCGGCATACGCCTTGACGATCTCCGCAAGGCGCACCGCGTCCTGCCGACCAACCTTCAGAATCGTGACCGATGCCGACGGCTTGCCGTTCAGACGCTCCGCGAGGTCGATGTCGGCGAATCCCTCGTTCACCGTCGCGATGTCCGAGAGCCGGAGCACGAACCCGCCCTCGCCCGCTTTCACCACGATGTCGCGGATCTCGTCCGACCGCTCCATCGCGCCCATGGTGCGCACGGATATCGTGCTCGTGCCGGACCTCACCGATCCGCCCGGCAGCTCGATCATCGCCTGACGCACACGCTCCGCAACCCCCGCGATCGAGAGCCCGTGCCGGACCAGCTCGGCCGGCTCAACCTCCACGCGAACCTCGTTCGTGCGGATGCCCGAGATCAGCACGTCGCCCATCTGCGGCAGCGACCGAAGATCGTCCCGGATCTCCAGGATGGCGTCTTTCATCTCGCGCTCAGAGGCCTCGCCGTAGATCGACAGAACGATGACCGGCAGATTCGGCTCCAGCTCGCGAACCGTGATGCGCTCGACCTCCGCCGGGAAGTCCTGCAGCGCGTCAACCTCGCGCTTCACCTCCGCGACCGCGTCCCTGACGTCCACCCGATCCTCGAACTCCACGACAATCGACGCCCCGCCCTCCACGACCGTGCTCGTGATCTCCTTCACATCGTCGAGCGTCGAGAGCGCGTCCTCGATCTTCGTCGCGATCGAGGTCTCGACCTCGTCCGGAGAGGCGCCCGGATACGGTGCGGATACCTGCACGCGATTGGGGCGAGTCTCTGGAAAGAACTCTCGCGTGAGCTGGCCGCCGAAGATAAGCCCGGCCGCGATCACCGCCCACATCGTCAGGTCTGCCACAACCGGCCTGCGAACCCCGAATGACGAAAGACTCATGGGGCGCCACCCCCCTCACGCCCCCCCACACGCCCGCCCTCACTCCCGCCCTCACTCCCGCCCTCACGGCGCGCCTCCTGCCCGGCGGGCCTCGCCTCGCCCGAGCCCGGCGCCTCGCCCTGCGCGGTCCCGAGTCCCACGCGGACCCGTGTCCCGGGCGTGATCACATCCAGGTTTGAAGTGATCACCACGTCGCCCGGCCCGATCTCGCCCTCAACAACCGTCCACTGTCTCTCCAGGGGATCAAGACCCGGGAACGTCGCATCAAGGTGGTACAGCGTCCGCACGCTCCGCGACTCAGCCCGCAATGAGCCCGGCGCCTCCGCGTCCGAGGTCGCGACCAGCACGTGATCGCCATCGATCGCCTTCCGCGGCACAACCAGCCGACGCGCCTGCTCCGCCGATCGCACGCTCGCCACCAGAAACTGTCCCGGACGCAGCATCATCTTCGGATCAAGCGAGACGTCTTGTGTGATCTCCGCGTACATCGTGATCGTGCGGCTCGCGGCGTCCGCTTCGGGCGCCACCCGGGCAATGACGCCCTTCCACACCGGCGAGAGCGGCGAGTCCGATTTGGCTTCGATCTGATCGCCCACCCGAAGGTCGCTCGCCGCCGACATGGGAGCCAGCAGCGGCACCTCGATGCGCGACAGGTCCACGACCCGCGCCACGCTCTGTCCGGAAGCCACGTAGTCCCCCGGACGAGGATCCACACGCTGCAGGACGCCGCGGATTGGGCTGGTGATGCGCGTCCGCTCCAAGTCGCGCCGCGCGATGTCCAGCGCGGCCTCCTGATCCAGAAGCTGCGCCCGCAGCGACTCGCGCTGAAACGGCACATCATCAAGCTGCTGGTTGATCGCGGCCGACTCTCGCTCCAGCCTGCGCACCGCCAACAGACGCACATCGACATCGGAGGCGTTTGCCGCGTCCCGGGCGCGAGCGTCCAGGTAGCGCGCTAACTCTGCCTGCGCGATCTCCAGCTCCTTTGCAATCGTTTCCGATTGCTCCCGCCAACGCTGCTCGCTCGAGGTCAGACCCTCGATCTGCGCCCGCAGCGCGCTGGCGCGGGCCTCCGCGGAGGCCACACGCTTCTCAAAGTCGTCGGGCTCCAGCATCAGGATCGTTTCGCCCTTCTCGATCGACATGCCCGGCTCAATCGAGCCGTCGCGCTCCAGCACCCGCGCGCTCACCTCGGCACTGACGTCCGCAACACTCATCGAACGCGCCGTTCCATATCCGATCCATACCCGCGGCGCATCGACCGGAGCAACCGTCATGGCGCGCACCGTCAGAACCGGCGACTCGCGCTCCTGACGCGCGGCCTCCGGCTTCGTTGCAACCAGCATCACGGCAACAAGCACCGCGCCGATCATCAAGACCGCGCCCACCAGCATCCGAAACCAGATGATCCCGCGACCCGACGCCGAACGGCCCGCCATACGCCCTCGCTGTTCTCTTCGCACCCGGTACGAGTGCCATCGGACGCAAAGCGTACGCGCTCGTCCTTCGCCCCGGCCCGGCGATAGGGTCATCGCCCCGGCTCAGCTGGCGGCACTCGGGAGCCGCTCCGCCCGGGCCCGCCCAGAGGCCGCGGTCCCGCTCTCAATGACCGTTTGTCGCGCGCCTCCCCATCATCGAGACCACCACCGCAAGCATGATCAGCCCCATCGCCACATAATCGTTCACACGCGGCTTCTCTTTCAGCACCATCAGCGCGAAGACAGTGAACACGACCAGCGTGATCGCTTCCTGCATGATCTTCAGTTGCGGGGCCGTGAACGATCCCCCGTTCGAAACGTGCCCCAGCCTGTTCGCCGGCACCTGCAGGCAGTACTCAAAGAACGCGATGCCCCAGGAGATCAGAATCGCCGCGACAAGATGCCAGCTCTTGACCTTCAGGTGGTAGTACCACGCGTACGTCATGAAGACGTTCGAGGCGACAAGCAGCAGCACCGGGATCAGCCACTTCGTCAGTGGCACACTCAGGATGGTTGCACTCATGGCGGGGATGAGCGTAGCCGATCACGCCCGCAGATGGCGCAGGCGCCGCCGGAAACGAGCGACGCCGCCCCCGGGGGACGGCGTCGCAGAATCTCAGGCCAGTCTCGCGCGTCTCAATCCTCGGGCACGTTGGCGCTCGTCACGATCTGCCGGAACTTCATGCGAAGCTTGTTGGTGATCGGGCCCTCACCCTTGGAGATCGTTGTCGACTTCGTGATCTGCTTGCCGTCATGCTGATCGACCTGCGCCACCGAGATGATCTCCGCCGCCGATCCGGTCAGGAAGATCTCGTCGGCCGTCAGCAGCTCGTCGAGCTTGAACGATCTCTCCAAGACCTTCAGCCCGCACTCCGGCGCCAGACGCTGCATCACGAACTTCCGCGTGATGCCCTCAAGCAGGCCGTCGCCCGACGGCGGCGTGAAGATCTGGCCGCCCTTGATGATGAAGATGTTGTCGCCCGAGCCCTCGGTCACGTCGCCGTTGAGGTTTGTCATGATCACCTCGTGGCAGCCGTAATCGATCGCCTCGCACTTGGCCAGGATGTTGTTCAGGTAGTTCAGGCTCTTGATCCGCGGGTCCAGGCACTCGATCGGGGTCTTGGGCCGGTTGGCGACCACAACCCTCATCCCCTCGTCATACATCTGCGCGGGAAAGAGCGAGATCTGGTCAGCGATGCAGATGATCCCCGGCACGGGGCACCGCCGGGGGTCAAGACCCAGCGTGCCGACGCCCCGCGTCACGATCAGCCGGATGTACCCGTCGACGAGGCCATTCGCCTCGATGCACTTCCGCATGATCGCGACCATCTCATCACGAGAGACGGGGATCGTCATGCGGATGTCGGCGGCGCACTTCCAGAGACGCTCGATGTGCTGCTTGCACAGGAAGATCTTGCCCTGGTAGACCCGGATCCCCTCAAAGATCCCGTCGCCGTAGAGCAGGCCGTGGTCATACACGCTCACCATCGCCTGGCTCTTGGGCTTCATCTCCCCGTTGACCCAGATCAGCGGACGATCGGTCGAGGGTGTGGTGGCGCCGGCCGCAGCGGGACGAGTAGAAACGGTCGTCATCAGCGTTGCTCCTTCCGTGCCACGCCCCGTGGCAAGTAAACGGATCACCCCGAATCGGGCGGGGCCAGTCCGAGGCCCTCTCGGAGCCAATCGTATTCGTGAGCCCCGGAAAGGCCGCACGCTTCGATCAAAATGTTCGGGCGCCCGCCGCGTCCCGCCCACAGGCCGTACATACCTCTTGCTCGGCACCGGCGCCCCTGTCAACTGCGCTTGGCGGTCCACAGACCGGCCCTCTGGGGCGTCATCACACCCGCAGCTCTGCGCTCAGATCCGCCTTGGCCGCCGCCACGATCCGCGCCACCTGCGGATCGACCTCCTCATGCCGCAGTGTCCGGTCCGGAGCACGGAACCGCATTCTGAAAGTCACGCTCTTCTTCCCCTTCCCCATCTGCTCACCGCGATACACGCCGACGAACCGCGTCGATTCCATGAGCCCCATGCCCTGCTCGCCCGCAAGACGCGAAAGCACCGCCTCGAACCGTGCCCACGCCGTCTCCTCGGGCACCACCAAGGACAGGTCACGCTCAATCGACGGGAATGCGGGCAAACCCTCGAGCGCAGCCGCGGGCGGATACTGGGCGAGCAGCGCGGCCAGATCCAGCTCCGCACACACCACCGGCAGCTCCAGCTCAAAGAGATCCAGTGTCGCCTTGGACATCAGCCCCAGAGTGCCGATCGCCGTCGCGCCCTTCTCCGTGTGCAGCACCACGGTTCCCGTCGCGTCCCGCTCCCATGCCGCCGGAGCGCTGGCGCTTCCGGTCAACCCCTCGACCGTCAGCCGCGTCCGAGGCCCGGCCAGTGCGCGAACCACCGCCTCCACCGCGCCGCGCATCAGCCGCACACCCGTTTGCCGGTCATCATGCGTCACCCGCTTTCCGCTCACCGGCGTGTCCATCAGCAGCGCGAGCGCCTTCCGCTCCAGTGAGCGGCCTTGCCCATCCTCCGCGAAGGTCGCCGACGTCTCAAACAGCCGGACACCGCCCGCCGCCTCCACCTGCGCCATGCGATTCGCGCGCCGGCAAAGCAGCAGCCCCGGCAGAACGCTCGGACGCAATGTCCCGTCCGCGCCCCTGCGCTCATCATCCACCTTGAGCAGCGATGCGCCGGCCGGCAGGAACGGAAGTGCCTGGGCCGCCGTCACAAACGAGAACGTCACCGCTTCATAGAAGCCCATCCCCGTCAGCACGCCCGACACCTCACGCGCCCCGGCCTCGGCCGCCTGAGGCGGCTTGATCGAGATCCGCAGCTTGTCAGCCACCTCGATCCTGTCCAGCCCTCGGATGCGCGCCACTTCTTCGATCAGGTCGATCTCCCGCTCCAGGTCGATCCGCCACGCCGGGATTGTGCAGGCAAGCTCGTCCTCGTTCCGCTGCTCAACCTCGATATCCAGCCGACGCAGCAGCCCGATCATGTCGCCCGCGGGAATCGCGTGGCCGATGATCGCGGCACACCGCGAGGGCCGCAGCGCGATCACGCGCGATGCCGGCACCGGCATCCCCTCGCTCAGCATTCCATCCGCCAGCTCACCGCCCGCCAACTGCACGATCAGCTCCGCCGCCCTCCGCGCCGCGTCATCGAGCGTCGCCGCGTGCACACCCCGCTCGAAGCGATACCCCGCGTCTGTGCGGATCCCCAGACGCCGCGCCGCCCGCCGGATCGTCGCCGGATCCCACGTCGCCATCTCCAGCACGACGTTCGTCGTCGCAGCCGAGACCTCAGAGTCCGCGCCGCCCATCACGCCCGCCAACGACTGTGCCCGCGCCTTGTCCGCCACCACCAGGTCTGTCTCCACCAAAGCTCGCTGCTTGCCATCAAGGGTCTTGAGCTGCTCGCCCTTCTTCGCGAACCGGACGACGAGCGCGCGACCCTCCAGGCGATCAAGGTCAAACACGTGGCAGGGGTTGCCGAGTTCCAGCGTGATGAAGTTGGTCACATCGACAATGTTGTTGATGGATCGCTGGCCGACTGCTTCCAGCGCATCCTTGATCCACGCAGGGCTCGGCCCCACCCTGACATTCCGGATTACCTGCGCCGTGAACCTCGGGCACGCCTCGGGCGTCTCATTGCGCAGCGTCAGCAACTCAGCGACCTTCCCGCCCCGCTTCGGCACGGGCGCGGTCGGCATCACGAGCGTCCGGCCGGCTTTGGCCGCGATCTCCCTCGCCAGTCCCACGTGCGAAAGGCAATCGCCGCGATTGGACGTGATCTCCACGTCCAGCAGCCAGTCCTTCCCTCCGCCGGAACCCACCTTCTCCGTGCTGGACTCGAACGGAAAGCCCACGTGAGTCAGAACCTCCTCGGCTTCAGACGCGGTCACCGGCGCGGAGAGGTAGCGGTTCAGCCAGTTGAGAGAGATATTCATGGGAGCCAAGGGTAGTCGGGGCCGGACCCAGGGCGCGCCACTAGACTTTGGAATGGCCAACGCCCATCGGATCCTGCGGACGCTCATCGTCTCGGTCGTTGCCTCCGCTGCGACCGGCTGCGCCTCCCAGACCAAGCCCGTACCCGCGGCGGTCCGCGGCGTCGATTTCCCTCAGGACTTCGCGCTCTCCGTCACCGTTATGACCCCAGGTCGCGAGACCGATGAGAACGGCCGGGATCTGAGCTTCGGCCAGGACCTCGCCGATCGTTCCGGTCGGTACATCGTGGAGGCCGACGGACTTCTCCGCGCCGCAACCGGCGCCGGGGCCACAACCCGTGTGTACCCGCCGCGCACCAAGTATCTGACCGATCGCCAGATGGCCGACTTGTGGAACAAACTGGAGTGGATGCGCCCCGACCTCCAGATCGGCGATCCCGGTGAGGACACGCCCATCCGCACCAGCCACGCGACCGCGATCATCCACATCGCGGCAGATGGCCGCCGAACCACGAGGGTCGCCAATCTTGAAGAAGATGAGTGGGCCCGATCGCTCGTCCGCACCCTCGGCGAGCACGCGTGGCTCTCCACCGGCTGGTCCTGGTGAAAGGTCCGCGCTCCACGCGTCCTAACCTCGTCTGATGCCGATGTCCGATCCCCCTCGCTCCTCCGACGCCGCGCAAGCCGAAGTCATCGTCGGCATCGACCTGGGCACCACCAACTCGCTGGTGGCCGTCGCCGACGCACTCGGACCCCGCATCCTCGTCCCACCCGGCGAGCGCGCCCTGGTCCCGAGCGCGGTCCGATACGAAGGATCGCCCGCGTCGCCCATCACGATCGTCGGTGATGATGCGAGGGACCGCGCCGTCGAGTTCCCGCACTCCACAATCACAAGCGTGAAGCGCCTCATGGGCCGCTCGCGTGCCGACGCCGCGCCCGATATCGCCTATCTCCCCTTCAGCGTCGTCGAGGGCGAGCACGCCACGGCCCGCGTATCCGTCCCGCTCTCAGGCGGCACGCGCGTCCTCTCCCCCCAGGAAGTCTCCGCCACCATCCTCGCCGCGCTCAAGTCCCGGGCCGAGTCCGTGCTCGGCGTCCCCGTTCGGAAGGCCGTCATCACCGTGCCCGCGTATTTCGACGACGCCCAGCGCCAGGCCACGCGTGACGCCGGACGCCTCGCCGGGCTCGAGGTCGTCCGCATCATCAACGAGCCCACCGCCGCCGCCCTCGCCTACGGCATCGGCCTCGCCCGCGATGCAAGACGCAACCAGCCGCCCGAGTCCATCGTCGCGGTCTTCGATCTCGGGGGCGGCACCTTCGACATCTCGATCCTCCGCCTCACCGCCGCGACCAGCGAGTCCGAAACCGCCTTCTTTCAGGTCCTCTCCACCTCCGGGGACACCCGTCTCGGCGGCGACGACATCGACCACGCCCTCGTCGCGCTCTTCACGCGCGACCTGCGTGAGCGCGGCTGGCTCCGCACGGACGTCGATCCCGCTCCGGCCGTCCGTCGCGCGCTGAAACAGTTCGCCGAAGAGATCAAGCATCGCCTGAGCGACGCCGAGGAAGCCCGCGTTCGCATCGATGTCAGCGACGACGATCACGCCCGAATCTATGAGCGAGTGCTCACCCGGGCGGAACTCGAAGCCCTCACCGTGCCCCTCATCAGCCGCGCCGTGCACGCCTGCGAGAGAGCGCTGCGCGACGCCGCCCGCGAACTGGGAGCAGCCGATGTCGACGCCGCTCGACGCGCCATCGACGCCGTGGTCCTGGTCGGGGGTTCAACCCGCATGCCACTCGTGCGCCGCCGTGTCGCGGAGTTCTTCGGCACGGAGCCCTACACCGCACTTGATCCCGATCAGGTCGTCGCGCTCGGCGCCGCCGTCCAGGGCTCGCTCCTGAGCGGCGCCTCCAAAGACGCGCTGCTGCTCGACGTCGTCCCCCTCTCCCTCGGCATCGAGACCGTCGGCGGAGCCGTCGCCAAGCTCATCATCCGCAACGCGCCCGTGCCGGCCCGCGCCACGGAGATGTTCTCAACCAGCGTCGACGGCCAGACCTCCATCAAGCTCGCCGTCTACCAGGGCGAGCGAGAGCTTGCCGCGGACTGCCGCCTCCTCGGCGAGTTCCATCTCCGCGGGCTGCCTCCCATGCCGGCCGGTATCCCCCAGGTTGAGGTCGAGTTCCTTGTGGACGCAAACGGGGTGCTGCGGGTCAACGCAACCGAGCGTCGCAGCGGGCGCCGCGCCGCCATCCAGGTCGTGCCCAACCACGGCCTCACGCGCGACGAGGTCGATCGCATGGAGCGCGAGTCCTTCGCGCACGCCCGCGAGGATATGAACCGCCACCGGGTGATCGACCTCATCGTGAACGGACGCATGGACCTCAAGTGGATCGACGATCGGCTGCGAAAGTTCGGCGACAAGCTCGAGCCCTCCGCCCGCGCCCACCTGCAGTCCCTCATCGATTCGCTTCGCGCCCAGATCGAGCTTGCCGATCGCGACTGGCAGAGCGTCAGCCCCGATGCCCTCCATCAGGCCAAGGACGCCCTCGACCGCGCCAGCGTGCGCCTCCAGGAGATCTCCATCACCGAATCGCTTCGCGCGGAATCCCCGCACGGTCCATCCGCCTGACGTTCTCGGACGATCAGCCCGATCGGCCGTGCGGATCCCGGGATTCCCCCGAACGCCCCCCCGTGGCGGGCCGATACTGCGGCTGCAGTGCGCGGTTCGGCGCGCACTCCGCGGGGAGTTCCTCATGCGCCATCGGAGCCGGGCCACGTGTGTCGCGCTTATCGTCGCCTCAATCCTCGCCGCACTCGCCGGACCCGTGCGCGCGGATCCCCCACGTGGCGGTCCCCCGCGCGGCGAACCCCCTCGCGGCGAGCCCCCGCGCGGCGAGCCACCTCGCGTTGAACCCCCTCGCGGCGAACCTGCGCGCGGCGAGCCCCCGCGCGGCGAGC
The DNA here is from genome assembly GCA_964588385.1 of uncultured Phycisphaeraceae bacterium. Taxonomy (GTDB): domain Bacteria; phylum Planctomycetota; class Phycisphaerae; order Phycisphaerales; family UBA1924; genus JAHBWV01. The sequence continues at coordinate 26,465 of CAZPPG010000021.1, read as the reverse complement.
CACCTCGCGTTGAACCCCCTCGCGGCGAAC
>CAZPPG010000021.1:0-26335 GCA_964588385.1 uncultured Phycisphaeraceae bacterium | reverse complement strand
CTGCGCGCGGCGCGCCACCGCGCGGCGAGCCCTCTCGCGGTAGACCCCCGCGCGGCGAGACCCCGCACGCCGAACCCACCGACGGCGGCCAGCCCGGCCTGCTTGCGTTCTGGTCCCACGCGACCTCGCACGCGACGCGTCTTGGGGAAGTGGACTGGTCCACGTACGACAGCGTCTCGGTCGTGCCCGAGGTCAACTGGGCGAGCACCACCGATCCGTTTTACCCCGGCGGACCGACGGATTCCTTCGCGCTCCGCCTCGTCGGCGCGCTCGAGATCCCCGAAACCGGACAGTGGACGATCGGGCTCTCCAGCGACGCCGGCGCACGACTGTTCATCGGTGGCGAACTCGTCATCGATCACGATGCCAGCCACAGCTTTGCACGCCGCGACGCCTCCATCCATCTGGGCGCGGGCTCCCATGACATCGAGATTCGATACATCGAGACAAACTACGCGCAGGGACTCGCGCTCGACTGGAGCGGGCCCGGGACTCGCGGGCGCAACCCGATCCCCGCCTCCGCATTCAACCACAATCCCGAGTCCGTTGCCGCGATCCAGGCCGAGGGCCACGGCCTCCGCGCGTACTGGATCCAGGATGTCTCACACGCGACCACGCTCGGAGAGGTGGACTGGACCCAGTATGACAGCACGACCATCGCGCGCAATGTCTCATGGCCCATCACGAACAATCCCTTCTACACCGATGGACCGACCGACTCCTTCGCCCTGCGCCTTGTGGGGACCATCACGGTTCCTTCGAGCGGCGCGTGGCGATTCAAGCTCGGAAGCGACGCCGGCGCTCGCCTCCTCATCAACGGCCAGCTCGTCATCAACGACGACGCCAATCACTCTTTCCGCTTCACCTCCGGAACCATCGCGCTCAACGAGGGCGCACACACCTTCGAGGTCCGCTATCTCGAACGCAACTACTCGCAGGGCCTGGTCGCAACATGGCAAGCCCCCGGGGCGGCCTATGAAGAGGTCATCCCCTCCACCGCCTTCACGCCCGCTCCCGTCGTCCCCCCCGGCGACACGGGCGACGGGCTGACCGCCTATTGGTCCGACTCGGTCTCGCACGCCACCGTGCTCGGTGAAGTCGACTGGACCACCTACGACCGCCAGACCGCCGTCAGCAAGGTGAGCTGGCGCATCACCAACGCGCCCTTCCAGTCCGACGGGCCCACCGACTCCTTCGCGCTCCGACTCGTCGGACGAATTGAGATCCCTTCCTCCGGCTCGTGGACCTTCAAGCTCGGCAGCGATGCCGGCGCTCGACTCCTCATCAACAACCAAGTGGTCGTCAACGACGACGCCAACCACTCCTTCCGCTTCCAGTCCGGCTCCATAACGCTCAGCGCCGGCACCCACGACATCGAGGTGCTCTACCTCGAACGCACCTACTCCCAGGGACTCGTTCTGACCTGGCAGGCGCCGGGAGCCGCGCACGAAGAGGTAGTTCCCGCCTCCGCGTTCAGCCCCGCCGCGTTCGACGTCGAGCCGGGCGGCATGGGCCTCCGCGCCTACTGGTCCAGCAACGTCTCCCACGCCACCCGCCTCGGACAGGTCGACTGGGCAAGCTACGACCACGCTACCAATGAGAGCCAGATCAGTTGGGGCATCACCAATGAACCCTTCTACACCGACGGTCCCACCGACTCCTTCGCCGTTCGCCTCGTCGGACTGCTTCGTGTCCCCGCTTCCGGCTCGTGGACCTTCAAGCTCGGCAGCGATGCGGGTGCGCAGCTCTTCATCAACGGCGCCCTCGTCATCAATGACGACGCCAACCACTCGTTCCGCTTCCGCTCCGGCTCGCTCACCCTCCCCGAAGGCGACGCTCGTATCGAGGTTCGATACCTCGAGCGCACCTACTCGCAAGGTCTCGTGCTCACATGGAACGGCCCCACGCTCCCGTATGAGTCCGTCATCCCCGCGAGCGCATTCAACCCCGATCCCGATGAGCCGCCGGTGGATGCCGGAGGCGGCGGCCTTCGCGCCTACTGGACGGCAAACACCTCGCACGCCACGCTCCTGGGCGAGTCTGACTGGATGACCTACGACACCACGGGCACCGTGTCCAAGGCCTACTGGCGGATCACCAACAACGCGCTCTACGAGGGCGGTCCCACCGACTATTTCACAGCGCGCCTTGTCGGGCACATCGACATTCCCTCCGACGGCACGTGGACGTTCGGGCTCGGAAGCGACGCCGGCGCTCGCCTCTACATCAACGGCGACGCAATCATCAACGACGACGCCAACCACTCGTTCCGCTTCGCCTCCGCCACGGCCGAGCTCACCGCCGGCACCCACGACATCGAGATCCGCTACATCGAGCGCAGCTACTCCCAAGGGCTAGTCGCCACGTGGCAGGGCCCGGGAACGCACGAAGAAGTCATCCCCTCATCCGCGCTGACCGCCGCCGCGCTCGCCAGCCCGGGCGGCCCCTCCGCCGGCGTCGGCGGCCTCACGGCAACCTGGATACAGGGCCGGTCGAACTCGCTCGACACGGTCAACTGGGAGCGACGCCCGGTCGTCACACAGGTCGACAACATCAACTGGCGCATCTCCAACAACGCGTTCTACCCGGGGGGACCAACGGACTACTTCGCCGTGAAACTCACCGGCCGCATCACGATCCCGGCCACCGGCGACTGGACATTCAAGATCGGGAGCGACGCCGGCGCACGCCTGCTCATCAACGATGAGACTCTCATCAACGACGACGCGAACCATTCCTTCCGATTCACCAGCGCCACACGCTACTTGGAGGCTGGTGTCCACACATTCGAGGCGCAGTACCTCGAGCTCAACCACTCACAGGGCTTCGTCGCGACGTGGCAGGGGCCGACGGTCGAACTCGAGGAGGTCATCCCCGCTTCGGCCTTCGTCTCGCCCTCTCGTGATCGCATGAGAGTCGTTCAGTGGCGCGAGGTCGGCGCCGAGGACCTCGATCAGGACTGATTCGAGCGCCACACCGAGGGGAATCTCAGCCCTCAACCAGCGCCCGCGCCACCCGTTCCGCCCCATCCGCCGGCCCGAGCGCTGTGATCGCACCGCGCATCGCCGCCCGCCGCCCCGCATCCGTCAGCAGCCCGATCACCGCAGCGCCGGCCAGTTCCATGTTCGGTCCCGGCTCAATCCGATCCTCAACCACCACGCACGCGCTCCGGCTCTCCAGAACCCGGGCGTTCACCCGCTGGTGCTGATCCTTGTGGTAGGGATACGGCATGAACACCGTCGGCACGCGATTGGCCCACACCTCTCCCACGCTTCCCGCGCCCGCGCGGCTCACCGCCACGTCCGCCGCGCCCCACACCAGACCCATCGACGCGATGAACGACTCCACCCGCGCCGGTACGCCAGCCCCCCGGTACATCTCCAGCGTCCGATCCACCTCGTCCTTGCCAGTCTGATGGAAAACTTGCCAACCGTGCAGCGCATCCCGACGCGTCCGCACGATCGCCTCCATCAAGCGATTGATCGACCGTGCCCCCTGGCTCGCGCCCGTCACCACCAGTGTCTGCAGACGCGGATCCAGCCCGAGCGCCCCGCGGCACGTCGCCGCATCGCCCGGCGCACACGCGGCAGCACGCACAATCGGCGGGATGAACGTCCACGCGGGTGTGCCCCGCGCGATCGGATCATCAACCTCCGCGCTCGAAAAAACCGCCCCCGTTGAGCCGACTCGTTTCGAGATCCACCGGTTCGCAAGCCCCGGCACCGCGTCCAGATTCAGCATCGTCACGGGCACCCTCTCCACCCGTGCCGCCTGAACCGCCGGCGCTGCAACGAAGCCTCCGAGCGCCACCATCCGCACCTCCGACTTCGCGCGCAAGGCCCGGATCACACCACGCGTCTGTCGGATCGTCGGTCCCCAGCCGCCCAGAAACCGCATCATTCCCCGTGGCCGCACCACGAACGGCGCGGCCCGTGTGGGCTCAAATCGCGCTGGCGCATCGCCCAGCCGCGCGTCACCCAGAATCTTCGCATCAATCGCGCGATCGGAACACAGGAACACCATCTCCATGTTCCCGCTGCCACCCGCTCGCTCAAGCTCCAGCACCCGCTCCGCGATCGCCAGCCCGGGAAACAGGTGACCGCCCGTCCCTCCGCCCGCGAACACATATGCGCGAGAACGTCTGCTCATAGCGCTGCCGTCGGCGGAACTTCAAACTCTTCAACCTCGGGCTGCCCGCGGCTGATCGATACCAGCAGCCCCAGCGAGAACGCCGTCAGGATCCAGCCCGTTCCTCCCGAGGAAACCAGAGGCAGAGCGATCCCCTTCGTCGGCCCCAGCCCGGTGACCACCGCGAGATTGATCAGCGCCTGGAATCCGACCGTCGCCGTCACCGAAAGCGCCAGCAGCTTCAGCATCGGCTCACGCTCGCGAATCGCAACCGTCATCCCGCTCAGGATCAGCACCGCGAACAGGCCGATCACCACCGATGCCCCCGCGATCCCCAGCTCCTCGCAGATGATCGCGAACAGAAAGTCGGTCTGATCCTCGGGAAGGTACCCGAACTTCTGCAGTCCGTGCCCGAGTCCGCGCCCGAACCCGTTCCCGCCCGCCACCGCCGCCATCGACTGGATCATGTGGTACCCGTCGCCCTGCGGGTCCTCGTAGGGATTGATGAACGTCATGATCCGCTTGACGCGGTACGGGCTCGTCACAATCGCCGCCAGCAACCCCATGCCCGCCAGCGGCACCATCATCAGGAAATGCCAGAAACGTGCCCCCGCCGCCACGAGCACCAGGCCCGCCACCGCGCCCACCAGCACGCCCGTTCCCAGATCCTCAAGAATGATGAACCCCGCCACCGCGCCGCACGCCACCAGCGCAGGCGCGAGACCCGTCACAAATGACCCAAGAGACGCGGCCCGACGCGCGCCATACCACGCGATCAGCCCGCACATGCCCCACTTGGCGATCTCCGACGGCTGGAAAGAGAACCCCGACATCCCGGGCACCGCGATCCACCGCTGCGCCCCGTTCACCGCCTTGCCGACGCCCGGCAGATAGACCATGGCCATCACCGCGATCAGGACGATCGAGCCCGCCCACAGCGTCATCGCGTCGGACTTCCACTCATGCCGCGAACGCCCGAACGCGCCGCCAGCGGCCGGCCGTCCGAATCGCTCCGCAAAGCCGCGGATCGGGAAGATCGAGCCCGTGATGAGGGCCGCCAACGCGAGCAGCATGTACACGGTCGATCGCGAGAGCAGGATCGACTCCGGCGTCACACCCTCCTCGGACCACCCCTCGCTCCCGATCGGTGCCACGGCCATGCCCGCCGAGTTCACCATCACGACACCGATGGTGAGCAGGGCGATGACGCCGATCGCGATGAAATGGCCGAGCCGAAGCATGGACCCACAGTATCGGCATCGGGACCAAAAGGGCTCCACGAGCCGTCGCCGACACCGCTTACGCTTCAGAATGGCAACCTCCCACGTCCGGGCGCCGGCCAAGATCAACCTCGCCCTCTCGGTCGGCCCGCCAGAAGGCCCGTCAAGCCCCCGCCCCGGCTGGCACCGCATCGCCTCATGGATGGCCGCGATCGATCTCTGCGACGAACTTACCGTCGAATCGCTCTCCCCCGGTCAGCCCTCCACGCTGGACGTCCGCTTCGCCGACGACGCGCCCAGCCCCTCGCCAATCGACTGGCCGCCCGCAAAGGACCTCGCTTTCCGAGCCATCGCCGCCCTCGAGGCCCGCGTCGGCCGGCCACTGCCCACCCGCATCCAGCTTCTCAAACGCATCCCCGTCGGAGCCGGACTTGGCGGCGGCTCATCAAACGCCGCCTCCGCACTCATCGCACTGAATCAGGTTCACGCGCTGGGGCTCTCGATCGCGGATCTCGCAGGCCTCGGCGCGTCCCTGGGAAGCGACGTCCCCTTCTTCCTTGACGAACACGCGGCCCATCCCGACGGGTCAGGCGGCTGCATGCCGCCCCGGCCTGCCCTCGTCACGCAACTCGGCAATCGCATCGAGCGGCTCCCCAGCGTCCATGGCGAACTCCTCCTCGTCGTGCCCCGATTCGGCTGCCCCACCCAGGATGTCTACCTCGCTTTCGACACCCTCAACCCCCGAGCCCTTCAGGAACACGTCATCCGCGCACTTGCCAACCATCACGTTCTCGAGCCCGAGCGACTCTTCAACGACCTCGCGCCCGCGGCATGCCTGGTCCGGCCCGACCTCGCCCGTCTTCTCTCGCATGTCAGGACCGTCGCCGGCCTGCCCGCCCATCTCACCGGTTCCGGTTCGGGCATCTTCATCCTCACCCCACCCGAGCGTTCGCACGCCCTCGCCGCCCGCCTTACCGAGGATCCCCTTCTCCGAGACTGCGCCCTCATCGCGACCCGTTTCGCCGACCCACGAGCCAGCGAACCCGAACCCTGACACCCCTCCAACCGACTTCATTCACGCACCCGAAGCGCCGATAACCTCTCCCGACACCCCTCCGCCCGCTTCCCAGGACCAGTCATGCCATTCAACAAGCCCATCGTCGGCATCGATCTCGGCGGCACCAACATCCAGATCGGTATCGTCTCACCCGATCGCAAAATCCTCGGCCGCGCCAAACTCAAGACCAAAGCCGACCAGGGCTATGAGTCCGTGCTCGATCGCATCGCGGGCGGCATCACGGAGGCCTGCACCGAGGCCAAACTCACGCCCGCCGACATCGCCGCCGTCGGCATCGGCGCCCCCGGCCCCATCGATCCCAACACCGGCGTCGTCCTCGAAGCGGTCAATCTCCGATGGACCCAGGCGCCGCTCGCCAAGGACCTGGGCAAGCGCCTCGGCAAACCCGTGGTCGTCGACAACGATGTCAACGTCGCCGTCTACGGCGAAAACGTCATGGGTGCGGGCGCCGGCTCGCGCTTCATGCTCGGCGTCTGGCTCGGCACCGGTGTCGGTGGGGGGCTGATCCTCGACGGCAAGCTTTACTACGGTCACTTTCTCACGGCCGGCGAGATCGGCCACACCACCCTGCTTCCCGGCAGTCCGCCCGGATCGCGGTCGCTTGAGAACAACTGCTCGCGCACCGCGGTCGCCGACCGCATCGCACGCCTCATCCGCGCCAACCGTCCCTCCATCGTCTCGACGCTCACCGAAGGCAACCTCGACAGCATCAAGTCAAAGATCATCGCCCAGGCCTACGAGGCCAACGACGAACTCGTCCGCGAGGTCGTCGACGATGTCTGTGAGCGCGTCGGTGTCGCCGTCGCTTCGGCCGTCACGCTCCTCTCGCTTGAGCGCGTCGTCCTCGGAGGCGGACTCACCGAGGCCATGGGCAAGCCCTTCGTCAAACGCGTCGGACAGTCCGTGCGCCGCCATTCCTTCCCCGCACGCTGCCGCGAGGTCGATGTCGTCGGCTCCGCGCTCGAGGACAACGCCGGCGTCTTTGGCGCGGCACTGCTCGCAAGCGAGCGCATCTGAGCCCGTCCTCCCCTCGCACCACTCCATTCAGCCCGCAACGCGCCGCAAAGCGAACGAGGCCCGCGCAACTCGCGCGGGCCTCATCTCTTGCTTGTCATCGGTCACACGCAACGTCGGCTCAACCGATGATGCCCTTGCTCTTGAGCAACTCCATCACCTTGGCCACCGACTGATCAACCGAGAGTTCGGCCGTCTTCAGCACGAGTTCCGGAGCATTCGGTGCCTCGTACGGATCATCGATACCCGTGAAGCCCTTGATCTCGCCCGCACGGGCCTTCTTGTAGAGACCCTTCGGGTCGCGCTTCTCGCACACGTCCAGGGGCGTATCAACATAGATCTCAATGAACGGCAGCGCGCTCGGCTTCGCCTCATTGTGAAGCTGGCGGCACAGATCGCGATCCTTCCGGTAAGGGCTGATGAAGCTCGTCAACGCCACGCAGCCGGCGTCGGCGAACAGCTTCGCCACCTCGCCGATACGACGGATATTCTCCGCGCGATCCTCAGCCGAGAAGCCGATGCCGAACCGCTTCGCCGCCGCCTCGGGAAAGCCCTTGCCCATCAGCGACTTCGGATCCGTGTTCAGACCGAAGCGGATGTTGTCGCCGTCGAGGCGATAGGTGAAGATCTTGTTGTTCGCCAGCGTCTGTTCGAGCGCGCTCGCGATCGTGGACTTGCCGGAGCCTGAGAGCCCAGTGAACCAAAGGGTTGCGCCCTTGCAGCCCAGAGCCTTCCAGCGCTCCTCACGGGTGATGTCGCCCTCGTGCCAGTGGATGTTCGTTGTGGTATTCACCTGAGCCATGAATCTCGCCTCCGGCTGGCCACAAAGGCCGCATGTGATGTGAAAGTGGGCAGCCCCAGAGAGCCTCCAACGGGCACCGGGGGGCGGGACTGTAGAGAGATCACCAACGAGTGGCAACATTCGGCCAGATCGCATGTTGCGGCACATCAGTCGTCGAACTGAAGCACGCGGCGTGTGGTCAGACTCCGAACCGCGCGCTACCCTCTCGTCCCCCTTGGCTCGGTGCTCGATCGGGCAAGGGCGCACTGCCATAAGTCCATCACCCAACGGAGGTTCCGATGCCCGGTCTGATCCAGCCGCACGGCGGCAAGCTTGTGAATCGTGTCGTCGATGCCGCCCGCGCCGCCGAGTTGACCAAGGAGGCCGCATCGCTTCCCCGTATCAACCTTACCGCCAAGCAGTCATGTGACCTCGAACTCATCGGTAACGGCGGATATTCGCCCCTCGAAGGGTTCATGGGCTCCGACGACTTCCGCTCTGTTTGCACCTCCATGAAGCTCGCCAGCGGCCATGTCTGGTCGATCCCGATCCTCCTCTCCGTTGCAAAGGAGCAAGTCCCCGCGATCGGCAAGCGCGTCGCCCTCTACGCTCCCAACGGCGTCCTCCAGGGCGTCATGACCGTGAAGGAGTCCTTCCTCCACGACAAGAAGCTCGAGATCCCCAATGTCTTCCGCACCGAGGAGTCCGCCCACCCCGGCGTTGCTCAGGTTCAGGCCGAGGCCGATCACTGCCTCGCCGGTCCCGTCGATGTCCTCACGCTCTGCGTCGATCCGAACGGCCCCGAGGCCTTCCTGAATCAGCGCCTCACCCCGGCCCAGACCCGCGCCGAGTTCGAGAAGCGCGGCTGGAAGACCGTCGTCGCCTTCCAGACCCGCAACCCCATCCACCGCGCCCACGAGTACGTCTGCAAGTGCGCCCAGGAACTCTGCGACGGCCTGCTCATCCACCCCCTCGTCGGCGAGACCAAGAAGGGCGACATCACCGCCTCCGTCCGCATGGTCGCGATCGACGCACTCGTCCAGAAGTACTTCAACCCCGCCACCACGATGGTCAGCGTTCTCCCCGCGGCGATGCGATACGCGGGGCCGCGCGAGGCCATCCATCACGCCGTGATGCGGAAGAACTACGGATGCTCCCACTTCATCGTCGGCCGCGACCACGCCGGCGTCGGAACCTACTACGGCACCTACGACGCCCAGAAGATCTTCGATGAGATCGATCTCGTCGGCTTCGGCATGGGCATCATGAAGTTCGAGCACACCGGCTACAGCAAGTCCTACGGCGGGATGGTCTCCGGCAAGTCCTACCCGAAGATTGAGGGCGACATCATCAACCTCTCCGGCACCGCCGTCCGCGAACTGCTCTTCAAGGGCGAGCGCCCCCCGGCGGAGTTCAGCCGCCCCGAAGTCGCCGATGTCCTCATCGCCGCCGCCAAGCGTGGCGACCTCTTCGTCGGCTGAACCCGACATCCGAACAGCCCAGTCACCCCAAAGAAGCCCCGGCCCCAAGCCGGGGCTCTTTCTCTTTTCTGCCTCCCAGTCCCAACTCGCCCATCGCCTTCCCGGCCCCGATCACGACCGATAGTGGTCCGCTCTCGGGCCGAACGGCCAGTGGGAACCACGGAACCGGGGCAGAGACCCCACTTTCGGCTCTCTTTGGCCAATCCAACTGCAACGCGGCCGGATGTCATCGCGAACAACCCCGACGAGGTCAAGCTGGCGACGCATCCTGTCGCCAGATGCGGTGGCCACATCTCATGGGGTCGCGTCGGCTTCTCCAAAGCCGGCACTGCTGTCGGTCTGTGCGACGGCAAGGAGTTCTTGAGATGTCCGAACCCATCTGCTGGCTCGCGTCATACCCAAAGTCCGGCAACACCTGGGTGCGCTTTCTCCTGCACCAATACTTCTTCGGCCTCACCGAACGAAGCTCGGAAGTTGACGCATCCATCCCCGATGTCCACGTTCGCTCCGCAACCTTCAGCGGCCGCTCCATCGGCGCCTGCATGCTCGCCAAGACCCATCATCGCCTCACCTCAACCATGCCCCATCGTGATCGCACCGAGCGCGCCATCTACATCGTCCGCCACCCCTGCGACGTCCTCTGGTCCGCCCTCAACTACACGCGCCTCATCTCCACTGCCGACATCGCCTCCAGCATCAGCTCCGAAGGCTACATGCGGAACTTCATCCGCCTCGGCGGCGACCCCCTTTACGTCCAGTTCGGCTTCGGCTCCCTGATCGAGCACGCCGGCTCATGGTGCTCCCACCCCTCGCTCCCCGTTCACATCGTCCGCTATGAAGACCTCCGGCTTGACGCCGTCCGTGAACTCACCTCCATGATCCAGTTCCTCGGTCACGAACCCGATGAAGCTCGCGTGCAGGAGGCCGTCGACGCCTCTTCCTTCGATCGCCTCCGCTCACTCGAATGCCAGGAAAAAGTCTCCGGCGTCTCATCGACGGTCTTCTCCGGCGGCGCGTCGAGCGTGCGCACGGGCCGACTCTTCATGAACGCCGGAACCCTCGGCCGATCCCTGGACGAGATCGCTCCCGGCCTGGACGCCCTCGCCGAAGAGCGATTCTCGTGGCTGCTCCGCCGCTTCGGCTACGAGAGTCGTGCCAACCTTCGCCACGAACGCTCCAACGTCGGCTGATCCGGCCCGACCCTGCCGGCTCCCACGCCCGATCCGTTCAATGATTGCACAGAACAACGGGCCACCGCGCTCAGTGCGAAGTGGCCCGTCCGTTCTTGGAGGTCTGATGTTCTCTCGGGTTCAGGACCGGCGGCGGCGCATCGCGCCGAGCAGGCCGCACGCGCCGATGAGCGTCACGCCCGCTGGAGCCGGAACCCGACGCACCTCGACATTGTCAAAGCCGATCTCCCAGAAGTTGAAGCCGTAGAAGTACCCCGGAACAAACGTCGTCAGACGAACCTCGTCGACCGTCGCCAGGACATCCGCGTACGTCCGCCCGTCCGGCAGACGCAGCTCGAACGTGTCGGGATCCTCGTATCCGGTCCCGCCCCAACCCGTGGGAAGTGTGGTGGAGGTCGGGTCGGGGATCACAAAGTTGCGCGTCTGCCATCCCGCACCCTCCGTCGGCAGTCCCGCGCCGACGAAGTACACGCTCACATCATCCTCGAAGTTGTTGGGATCGCCAACATCCACAAGCTGCAGCGTGAGCGGGAAGTACGACGGCGGGTTCCGGTTCCCGAAGAAGTTCCGCAGCGCAAGCACACGCACATCAACCTGCACCCGGATATCGCCCCCGTGACGCGACAGATCCCCCGTCAGCGGCGAGCCCGTGTCCGTGTTGGTCAGGTGCGCGCCCATATACGTGTCGAACGGGAGCCCCATGTACCGGCCCGTCTCCAGACCAGAGAAGATCATCTCGTTCCCGTTGACCTGCCACCCCTGGTACGCAGCGCCCTCAAAGTCCTCGGACTGCAGAACCGGACCCGCGTACGCCGCCGCGAATGAACCCGACGCCGCCACAAGGCAAGCCAGTGACTTCCAGCCAAACTGTGACATCTGTTGCTCCTTCCGGATGCGGGTACGTCCGGTGCTCTTCCCGCTGAGTCGGATCCCCATCCGACCCGACGTCGCACCCCTGCAAAGGGGCTCTCCCGCGAACGCGTTCCCTCAAGATACCTCACACCCTCATCTTTTCAAGGAAGTTTCCCAGAAACTTTCTTCGGGCGTTGCATGTCAGCCAAATCCGGGCGATACTGCGGCGTCCACACGACAAGTCCACCACCTATCCAGATTCCGATACCAATCAAATGACGATCAAAAACGCCCGAGACCGACACCTCGACGATGCAACGGGTCATCCGATCGCGGATGTGCCCGCGGCTTCACCCGGCACCGATGCCGAAGCCGAGCCCCACGCCCTCGAGGCCCGCATCACACTCGTCGGAAAGAACATCCTCGCCAGCATCGGCCGCGTGATCGAATCCGTACCCCGGGGGAAGCCGGGTCCCCAGGCCCTCGCCGACCAGCTCGGGCTCGACAAAGTCCTTGCAAGCCGCGTCCTGAAAGCAACCCGATCCCGCGATCCCATCACCGCCGCCCACCGCATGCCGGGCCCGGACCCGCTCCGTCGCCTCGTCCGCGCCGCCGAGTCCCAGGGTGTCGACGCGAACATCATCGCCGACGCCCACCGCGCCATCGACGCCTTCGAGCACCTCATCCGCGAAGGAGTGGGGGACCGCAGCACGCTGGACGCCATCGTCTCCGCCTGGGTCCCCGAAGCCCGCCGCGAGTTCGAGCTCCGCCGCAAGCAGGCCGCCTTCAAGGCCATGAGCCAGTTGAAGGGCGTGCAGTGCGAGGCCATCGTCGCCACCGTCATCCTCTGGCCCGCGGCAGATGGTGCAAGGATGGACGTCGTCTGGATCAACGGACTTGTCGGCATGCACCGCGTCAGGCCCGGCGCGCCAGTCAAAGTCTCCACCCGCAAACTCAGCGGCGGGGCCGAGTCGCGCCTCCCCGTCTCTCTCGACGGCGTCTCCGTCGAGAACGCGTCGGGCCTCGTCCTTCCCGAGTTCTCCTCCGAGCCGCTCCCCCGCATGCGCGCTCACAGCGCGGGGAACGCCGTTCATTACACACTCGCCGATGAGGGCTTCGGCCCCGCCTCCGCCGCGGACCTCTTCTTCGCGGAGGTCAACCGCGCCGAGCTTCCACGCTCCGTCCCGGCCGGCTCCGGGCGAAAGCGATACTTCTTCGCCGAGGCCTCCATGCCCGCCAGGGTCCTGCAGTTCGATGTGCTCGTGCACGAGTCGCTGGACACCTCGCGCCCGTGGCTCCGCATCTACGACACGTGCTTCGAGGGCGTCGCGAACATCAACGACGCCGCCCGCGATGCCGACGTGCTCGACATGGTCGAGTCGATCGAGGCGCTGGGGGCTGGCGTCTCGCGCTTCCGCTCCTCTGATTCGCCCGGATACAGCGAGCTGCTGCGCCACACCTGCACGCGCCTCGGCTACGAAGGCTCGCTCCTCCGTGGCTATCGCTGCCGCGTCGAGTTCCCCGTCTACGGCTCCCAGATCACCATGGTTTTCGAACCCCCCAGCGACGCCGGCGCCTCTCCTCAGTAGGTTCCACAGGCCGCGAAGCGATCCCTCCTGGCCTCTGGGGTGAACACCCGTCGCCCAATCCGCGCCGCAATCGCGGCAACCCTCTGTATGCTGGCGGCGAATGGCCCTGCATTGCGGAGGACCGCCGATGCCCCGTTCGACCTGCTGGTTGCTCGCCTCAATCTGCTGCCTCCTCTTCGGCACCCACGCCGCGGCACAGATCCCAACCGACATCCCGTACTTCAGCGGCTCCTTTGCCGAGGCCGCCGCATATGCAAAGAAGGAGCGACGCCTCCTCATCGTCTACATGCGCGGCCCGGATCGTCGCAGCGAAGATGCCTTCGACAAAGTCGCGAATCACACGCTGATGAACCGCTCGCTCCAACAGTGGATCCAGTGGCACGGCGTCCTGACCGAACTTCGGTACGAAGAAGATCCCGACACCTTCCTCCGACTCGAATCGCGCATCGGCACGCCCTCCGGCCCCGGACAGAACGTCGGCGGCCAGTTCAACATGCGTCGCGATCCCTACTTCGCCATCTTCCGCAACGGCGAGTTCGAAGAGGTCGTCCCCCGTCCGTACCTCATAGAGAATCTTCTGTTCGACTCCGGTGTTGGCGCGCAGTTCATTGACGACATCGGGCCGGAGCAGGATCCGCGTGATCCTCTGAAGGGTCGCTATCACTGGATGAAGGGCCTCCAAGGCCTCACGCCGCCCGCCGAGCCGCTTTCCGACACGGCGTACGTCAAACCCCTCGAACTTCTCCTGCAACTGGACATCTACCTCGACCGTCTCCGCGCCAAAGAGCCCGTCTGGGTCGGACAGCACGATCTGAAGAACCCACCCCCTCGCGCCCCTGATCGCCTCTTCTTCGCTTCCGCCGCCGACCCCGACGCTTCGCCCTGGCCGGACAAAGGTCAGACTCCAACGCTCTGGTCCTCACTCGCGCTCGCCCGCGAGCACGCCAAGGACGGCGACCAGCACATCGCGACCGGCATCTACACGTGGATCTGGGAACGCGGAACCGATGCGCCGTGGCTCGCGCCGCTCCGGCGCACGCTCATCGCATCCGAGATGACCGCCCTCGCCGCCGCACGTCCCGGCGCCAAGTCCCGCTTCACACGCATGCGCGACAACGGCAGCGACCGCTACGCGTGGGCCGACTTCATCGAACGCTGGGACTGGTTGATCCTCTGTGAGGTCATCGGCGATCCCTTCGAGACGCTCCTCGAACTGGACTACTCCTTGAACGATCCCGACGAGGGCTCGCTGGCGACCACCACCGAGCAATCCGGCCTGCGCCTGCTCTCCCAGCGATCGCCGTGGAGCGACGTTTGGAAGGTCTCTTCAGACGACATCAAGCGGCTGGACGCCATCCGCAATCTTGAGCGCCAGAAGCCCGCACCCCGCGCCACCAAAGAAGAGTGGGCCGAGCTTGTCGCGTTCCGGCGTGCCGTCCTCCTCTCCGAGGCCTGCCGCATCCACATCGCCTCCCTCCGCAATCGCAGCGACACGCAGGCCATGCGCATCGCGACCGATCTCATCAAACATGACATCGACGGCTCCGCTCGCCTCGCGCTCGCCTCCATGGCCTGGGCCGCCGGAGTCGCCGACGCCCGCCACATCGCGTGGGTCAAAGAGGCCATCACCCTCGGCGCTGACGACCGCGGCCTGCTCGACACGATGAGTCCCGCTACATCCGTCCCGCCCTCGACCACAAGCGACTGATCGCCACAGGAAACACCGATGCTCGCTCGCATCCTCATCTGCTTCATCGCCACACTGCTCTTGTTCGGCCGCGCTCACGCTCAACCGGTGATCCCAAGCCCGTTCTACCAGGGGTCCTTCGAGGATGCCGATCGCATCGCGCGTGAACAGAAGCGACTGCACCTCGTGTACCTCGATCTCGACAACGCGGCTTTCGAAAAGGCCGAGGCGAGCCTCTGGGGCAACCGAACGCTCGGACATTGGATCCAGTGGCACGCCGTGCTCAGCCGTGTGTCGCGCCTGGAAGATCCGGAGCTCTTCAACATCTTTGAAAGCGGTTTGCAAGAATGCGGCAGGAGCGCGAGCGAGGGCCTGATCATCATCGTCCTGCGCGACGGAAAGACCGAGGAGATCATCCCGGTGTTCAAGCCGCTGTTACCGGCCTTTTCAGACTCAGATCCGGGACGTCTGGCCGCGAAGCCGACAGAGGTGCTCTTCCAATCCAACTTCGTTCTGGAGAAACTCGCCGCGACCGATCCTGTCTGGCATATGGGGCACGAGCACAAGAACCCGCCCCCGCCCGCTCCGCCCCGCGCCTGGTTCTCCACCATCGAGGACGCCAACGCCCCCGCGTGCGCAGGCCCCGCCCAGGGTCAGCTCGCCCTCTCCATGCTCGTCGAAGCCCGGGCCCAGATCTCACGCGGCGAGCTCCACGAAGCCACCGGCACCTACACATGGCTCTGGGAACATCTGGACGAAGGCCGCCCATGGCTCAAGCCCCTCCGCCGCACCATCGTCGCCGCGGAGATGTCCGAACTCGCCTGGAAACGTGCAGGGTCCCGAGCCCGCTTCGTCGCCATCCGCGACGACCACGTCGCCCGAGACGCGTGGGCCGACCTGCCGGAACAGTTGGATCGCTACATCATCGACGAGGTCGTCGGCGAGACCGAGCAGTCGCTCATGGAACTCGCGTATGCCATGATTGATGAGGACGAGGGTTCGCTGATCCCCTATCACCAGCGCGCGGGACTTGAGCTGATCAGCGCGTGCACCCCCGTGCTCAACCAGCCGAGCAACACCGCCGAACAGGAACGCCGCGTCGCCTCGCTCCACAAGCCGATCAGCAGGCCCAAACAGAGCCTCGCGACCGACGAAGAGTGGTCGTACCTCGTCGAACTGCGGCGTCAGATCCTGTTCATGGAAGTCTGCCGCATCCACATCGCCGCCCTGCGCGTGCGCAACGACGCCCTTGCAACGCGCATCGCCGCCGATCTCATCACGCATGACACCGACGGCTTCGCCCGTCTCGCGCTGGCCTCGATGGCCTGGGCTTCGGGGCTCGCCGATCAGCGCCACATCACATGGGTCCACGAAGCCGTCGCCCTCGGCGCGGACGACGCCGGTCTCTTGCCCCTATTGGCGCCCCCCGTCCCCGCCGCCACCGCTCCCTGACTCCGCTCGTCCCCGCCGCCCCCACCCGCGCACGCCTCAATCCACGATCAAGACGAACGTGATCCCGATGCTCGCGTGCAGCATGAACACGCCGCCCAGGCAGAGCAACGCCCATCGCCACTGGATCCGCCGCGTCTGGAACGCCCACCTCTTCCGCTTCTTGACCACCCGGACCACGCACGCCAGACTCGTGATCGCCAACACCATGAACATGCCGACCATTGTGTATGGCATCCAGTGAGGCGGCGGATTCGCGATCATCGCGATCGTTAGGAGCGTCGCCACAACCCCGTCAAACCCGGCCGCCATCGCGAACGACACGATCGCCAGCACCCACGGCCCGATGCTCAGATTCTCCGACGTCACGCCCAACGCCAGCGGGGCGTTGCACTCCGGACACGTGGAAGCCGACAGCCCGCGCAGGTTGTAACCGCACACCGGGCACGCCGCGTCGTTCGCCGCCAGGAACTCACGCAGCAGTCGCTCACGTCCGGGACGATCGTCACGCTCCGCCTCCGACACCTCTTCGCGCCCCGTCACGTCCACGATGTCCTTCACCTCATTATGCACGTCCGCACCCTACGCCCCCGTCGAATCACCGGTTCGAATATCGCAGCCGCACTCCCATCTTCTCACGACATGCCGACGCCACCCATATCGACCCGCCCGATTGGCTTCCATTCGGCCATCGGCCGGAACTCCCGCGCCAAAATCGCCGAATCTCTTTCCGCTCGGTCGAACCGACCACCATGCCTCTGGTACCGTCTGTCAAGCGATCTCCGCAGAGGATCCACGCACATGACACTCGCAGGCCCGACACGCAGAACAAGCTTTCGGACGCGAACCGCGAGGGTCCATCGCCGCGCCGCCTTCACCCTCATCGAACTGCTGGTCGTCATCGCCATCATCGCCATCCTCATCGGCATCCTCCTCCCCGCCCTCGGCAGCGCGCGTCAGACCTCCAAGACCCTCCTCTGCCTCTCGCAACTTCGCCAGCTCTCCCTCGGCTGGAGCATGTACGCAGACGACAACCGCGATGTCATGGTCCCCGGCCGGGCCCCCAACCTCCCCGGCGCCGAATCCAACCCCGCCAACATCTACGAGATCGGCAACGGCCTGAAGTTCCGCCCCACGTTCCTCTCCCGCATGGGCGGCTACGTCGGCGTCTACGCCTTCACCGATCCCTCGCCCACCGACGGCCGCCAGAACTACGACAACTCCGTCTACATGTGCCCGAACACCCCCGAGTGGACCGACGAGCGCAACGGCTCTTACGGCTACAACTACCAGTTCCTCGGAAACTCCCGTGTCACCGCGGACAAATACCACAACTACCCCGTCAAGCGCAGCAAGATCCAGGATTTCTCACAGACCGTCATGGCCGCCGATTGCATGGGCACCGCCGCGGCATACCCGACCGCCGAACGCATGGCCTACGACAACGACGGACGCGAAGAACGGGCCCTCGGCAACGAGGGCTTCAACCTCGATCCGCCTCGCCTCACCGACACCAGCGACAAGTGCTCGACCCACCGCTCCGCCGTCGATCCGCGCCACATGCGCCGCACCAACGTTGTCTTCCTCGACGCCCACGCCAGCACCATGGATCCCGTCAACCTCGGCTACGCCTTCGCCGGCGATGGCCGCTTCGTCGAACAGGCCGAGGGTGATCTCATCCCCACCAACAAGTACTTCAGCGGCACTGTCGCCGACAAGGATCCGCCCAACCTGCCGACGGGGGGGTGAGGCGAGTCCTGGGGCTCAAGCCTCCGTCCAGATCCGCTCCTGAATGTTGCACATGTCGCAGACTCGGAAGTACTTCGGGCCTTCCTTTCTGATTCGGACCTTCTTTCCGTGAGCACCTTCAGCGCCGCAGGCGGAACACGCTGTGGGCATCGCTGTGTTTGTGCCGCAGTCGTTGCATCTCCAGTAGTATCCGTACTTCCCCCAGCTCGCGGTTAGCGATGTTCCCCCACACGCCTTGCAAGAAGCACGCGACGCTGGCGTCGGAACTGAAGACGCTTGCTCGGATCCCATGCGTGATACTTCTCGAACTGACGTGGAGGACGGTGGAGTCGAGATCGGGGCATGTTGACCACAAAGATACTGAGCGACCTCTCCTGCCTCTCCACGCGCAAAAGACCACAATCCATATGGCCCTCGTGCCGCCAGCGGGTTCGACGCATTGCGGTCATGGTCGCGAATCTCGTTCTTGATTTTGTCAACAACGAGATCGGCCTTTGTGATGTAGGATCGAAATGGCCCACTCGGTGGTTGCCAACCCTTGAGCTCTCTAAGGTCCGAGTTGTCCGCATACGCAACAATGATCTGAATGGGCATCATTCGAAAGCCGCGTTGGTCGGAACCGTGGACGAGCTTGGCGAGCGTTCGAAGGCCCGGTGCGAACTTCCCTACGAGGAGATCGCGTCGGCTTTGGAGATACGTACGCAAGAACTCGGCCTGCCGTCGCGCTTGTTGAAACGGCGAAGGAATGCCTTCGGTGACTCCGTCGGAGGTTCGAGTCCATACGTCGCCGCCGGACCCGTCATCGCGAACGTTGATTGTTCCTCGAAGCGACTTGCTCTCGATGATGAGCATCCCTAGGCGATGCACAATCAGGTGATCGATCTGGCACGCGGCGACGCGATTTCCGAACATTGGCTGATCGGGATCCTCAAGACGGAGATCATTCAAAACATACACGCCCGGAGAGTCAGTAAAGGCGCCATGCAGATAGAAGGCCATCTGGCGTTCTGCTTCTTCTCCTGCCCGCCTTCGCGCATCGACGGAGAACGGGCTCAAGCTCGCTGGCTTTACGATCATCTGGACATCCTCCCGATGCGGCAGCGCTTCAGCAAAGCGCTAATTGTCTCTCACTTCACCCTATTCCCCCTGTACCACTCAATCGTCCGCTTCAGACCCTCCTCGAACGGCACCTGCGCCCGCCACCCCATCAGCTTGAACGCACGCTCCGTGTCCAGACACCTCCGCGGCTGGCCGTCCGGCTTCGTCGGGTCCCACCGCAGCTCCCCCTTGAACCCCGTCAGCTTCGCGATCAGCTCCACCAGGTTCTTGATCGTGATCTCGAAGTTCGTTCCCAGGTTGATCGGCGTCGGATCGTCCATCTTCTCCGCCGCCGTCACGATCCCGCTCGCCGCGTCGTCCACATACAGGAACTCGCGCGAGGCCGACCCCGTCCCCCAGCAGTCGATGTACCCCGCCTTGCTGTCGATCGCCTCCACCTGCTTGCGCACCAGGGCGGGGATCACGTGGCTCGAGTTCAGATCAAAGTTGTCGTAGGGGCCATACAGGTTCACCGGCAACACAAACGTCGACTTCATCCCATACTGCAGCTTGTACGCATCCAGCATCTGCCACGCCGCCTTCTTCGCGACGCCGTACGGCGCGTTCGTCACCTCCGGATATCCGTTCCACAGGTTCTCTTCCTTGAACGGGATCGGCGTCAGGTTCGGATACGCGCAGATCGTTCCGGTCTGCACGAACTTCCCACCCCGCTCGATCAACCCGTCCAGCCGCGCCTGCTCGATCAGGTGCAGCGCCATCGCCATGTTCGCGTAGAAGTACCGCCCCGGATTGGCCCGGTTGGCCCCGATCCCGCCCACCTCCGCCGCCAGGTGGATGACCATGTCCGCCTTCGCACCACGGAACGCCTCGCGGTACAGCCGCTGGCAATCCGCCTGCTCCGTCAGGTCAAAGTCCTTCCGCCGCGGCACAAAGATGTTCTGCTCCGGCACGCCCCTCTGCCTCAACTGTGCAAGAACCTGACGCCCAAGAAACCCGGCGCCTCCCGTGACGATAACCTTCGTGCTCGGCCAGTTGACCATGGAACAGACTCCGATTCAATCTCTCCGCTCACGCGGCGATGGGTGTGCATCAGGGCCCCGGCTTTGGCTGCAAAGCCCCTGATTCGGACGATAACAACAGGCTGGGCAGGAGAATAGGCCTGAAGCTCGATCGCGCCATTCAGCACTGGATCTCCGGACTCGGCATCCTCATCGCGCTGGGCGGCTGCGCCATCGTCGCCTCCTGGTTCATCGGCCGCACCATCAGCGACCGCTTCCTCTGGAGCCAGTACCTCGCCTGGATCCCCACGCTCGTCGCGCTTCCGCTCGCCTTCGTCGTCCTCATCCTCTCCACCGCCGTCGCGCTCATGGATGAAGGCGCAGACCGGCTCACGCCTTACGCACGCGACCGTCGCAAGCGCCGCCGCCGCATCGCGGCGGTCCTCCGCGGGCTCGGCTGGCTCGGTGTCGCGTGCATGACATGGACCTTCCTCGTCAAAGACCTCAACCTCGGAACCCGGCGCGAGCGCGACGCCGAGCCCCTGGGCCAGATCGGTGAGATGACCCTCGTCTACTGGAACCTTGCCAACTGGCCCGCCGAGCGCGCCACCGACCTCGTCCGCGTCCAGAAGCCCACCCTCGCCATCCTCGCAAACTCCGGCTACGACCTCGATCGCGAGGAACTTCGCCAGAAGATCGGATCCGACGCGGAGATCCTCGAAGCCGGTCCCTTCACCATCGCCTCCCGCCGTGCCGTCCTCTCGTGGGGAATCACATCGCTTGGCTTCAAGGGAACACGCCTGAACTCCGAGGGCTCCGAACCCGCGGAGCGCATCGATCCCGGTCGCGCCATGTGGCTCGCACTGGATGCAGGCCTGAAGGTCGGCGACGCCGACCGACCGCTCATCGTCTGGATCATGGACCTTCCGTCGGACATCACGCTCTCCCGCCGAAGGGTGGCCCAGAGCACCCGTCGCCAGCTCATCACGTGGCAGGGAACGGTCTTCAGGCGCGCCCACATCGACTCGATCGAAGACGCCGCGAGCGAATCCTCGCCGGGCTCCGTGCGCTACGCCGCCGACACCTCGCTCGCGCTCGTCGGTTTCCCCGAGCCCGACATCATCATCGGCGACTTCAACATTCCAAGAGGCAGCCACTCGCTCAACCTTCTCACGTCCGGTCCCGGCTGGACCACGCGGGGCGCATTCGAGCAGGCCGGCCTCGGATACGCCGCCACGTGGCCTCTGAAGACGCCCCTGTGGCACATCGACCAGGCCTTCCTCGCCCCGTGGCTCCGCGCCACCTCATACAAGGTCGTCAACCCCCGTACCGGTTTGCACTGGATGCAGGTGGTCTCCCTCGGCGAGCGCGAATGAGGCAGACGCCCACGCCTTCATGAAATCATCTCCTCCATGAAAAAGCGGTCATTTCGGCCAGAAAACTGGCCATTGCGCACATCAGGCCCGTTCGCCCACGCCGCCACTTGCGGGCCGTCCCACAATTGCGCCGCCGCGTCAGATTAATTGCCCCTGAGTTGAACATGAACGCTGGATGAAGCGCATGATCGTGGCACGCCGGTGGACGCCGCCTTGCTGAGGCGGCCTCGAACCGGAACAAGCGAGGGAAACGACAGATGATGAATGTCCTTCTGAGCGGCGACCGCCGCGTCGCCGCCGCCGCGCTCATGCTCGGCGCACTCTCCTCCGTGGGCGCTGCCTCCGCACAACCCGAGGCGCCGCCATGCCTCCCAATCCCGTGCACACCCGTCGATGTCGGCCCGTTCGCCCCGCCCGCCGGCTGGACGTTTGTTCCCGATCGTCGTCCCGTCGCCATCCTCCCCCTTTCCAATGGCAGCAGAGACCTCAGCGACAGCAGCCTGGTCCACTGGTGGTACACCGAAGGCATCAACCAGGACGACGGCTCGCCGTACGGCGTCGGCTTCAACGGCGTGCCGGACGCCTTCGACGAGCTGCTCGAGCGCATGGAAGACCTCTACGCGATCGGCTTCCGCCGCATCCACATCCGCATGCCCGCCGGCAACATCGAGGAGGAATCCGGCCTCATGGACTCCTCGCAGTGGTGGGCCATGCCGGAGTGGAAGCGCCTCGGGTTCCAGACCGCTGTCGCAGCGTGGATCAAGGCCAAACGCCTCCAGGGCGACCCCGTTGATCTCGGCATCTACTCCGGGTATCAGCTCGCCGACCCCTGCACCGCGGGAATGGACGATGCCCACATGCCCAACTTCGCAGATCCCATCGACGCCTGCGTCATGTTCCAGAACGTCAAGCCCTGGATGGAGGTCGGCGTCAAGGAATACTGGTTCGACAACGGCTCCATCGACTGGCGACAGATGATGAGTCTCCAGCACAGCACCAACTACTCGGCCCGCGGCAGCGAGTGGCGCGCCCGCATCAAGTTCGGGGGAGAGGCCGTTCCCGCCACCACCGGCAACTGCGCCTCAAGCGCGGCCACCGTCAAGATCCCTCAGCCCGAGGCCCTTGCGGGCGGCGCGTGGCTCGCCACCTACCGCTTCGCGCGAACCCGCTACACCCACAACAGCGCCTTCCGCTCATTCGATCCCGCCACCTCCGAGGTCGGGCTCATGCTCAGCGATCACCGCACCACCGCGCAGTGCGGCCCATTCCCTCACAACTCTCCCGCCGAAAAGCTCTGGGACTTCGAAGACGCGCTCCAGTTCTACAAGAACGGCTGGGTGCTCTGGCCCTACGCCGGAAATCCCGAGCTGGCCCTCAGCAACTCCCCCGGCGATCGCGATTACTACGAGTATGACTATGAGATGCCGCGGGGACGAGGCCTCGAGGCGACCTTTCGGATCTATGACTTCGGTCCCGTCGCCGCCCTCGCCGACTTCAACTCCGACGGCCGCCTGGACACCGCCCTCGACGGCGCCGACTTCCTCGCCTTCGTGCAGACCTGGATCAACAACGTCCACACCCACGCCGCCGATCCCACCTATGTCATGGGGGACATCAACGACGACGACACCGTCGACTACCGCGACCTCGCCGACTTCGCCGACGCCTGCAACCTCTGGAACGTGTCGCGCATTGTCCGAGGCATCGATCTGGGCGAGCCGACCTGGATCCCCTGACCCGACGCGATCCGCGCGCAAAGCGCCTTATTCGCTATGGCAACGACAGGGGCCGGCAGCAATGCCGGCCCTCTTTCACGATCGATCTGACACACTGCCCCCCGCGCTCAAGCCCGTCGCCGGGCGAATCACCGGCCCTCGTACAGCCGGTCCGCCAGCCAGTCGTGCAACGTCGGCACGGCCTTGATCTTCCGAGCCGTCGCGTCCACGTCGTACTCAACCCGCACGAACTCGGCCCGGTCCGGGTGCAGCACCGTGTAGCACGCCCGAGGATCATGGTCCCGGGGCTGGCCCACCGAGCCGACGTTGATGATCGCCTTCTCGTCCGCCGCGAACTTGTAGCTCGACTCCCCCAGCTCATTCGGCGGATAAAAATCGGGCTCGTTGGTGAACACGCCCGGCACGTGCGTGTGACCCACGATGCACAGCCGCTCCACCCGCCCGAAAATCGACTCGATCTTGTCCGGAGAGTTCATCACGTCATCCGGAAAGATGTACTCATTGATGGGCCGCCGCGGCGAGCCGTGCACCGCCAGCACCGGGAATCCCATCCCGTTGAGCGTCTCGAAGACCCGCACCCGCAACTTCCCCAGAAACTCGTATCGCTTGGCTCTCAGGGCCGCGTCCGGCTCGGCATCAAACTGCTCACGCGTCCAGTATGCCGCCGCCTCCGCCCCCGGATTGAAGTTCGTCGGCTCGTACAGCACCCCGAAGTCGTGATTCCCCATCAGCGACCACAGGCACCGCTCCCTCACAATGTCCACGCACGCCAAGGGCTCCGGGCCATACCCCACAATGTCGCCCAGGCAAACGATCGTGTCTATGCTGCGGGCGTCGATGTCGCGCATCACCGCGCGAAGCGCCTCGGCATTCCCATGGATGTCGCTGATGATTGCGATCGACACGTATGCTCCTCGATCCGGCGCGACTCGTTCACGCCCCGGCAACCAACCGCGCCCGCTCACCCGAGCCGGGCCCCTTCGCAGGGGTGCCGATCCTAGTGAATCCCGGATAGGCAGGCAATCGAAACCCCGCCCCGCGCGCCGTCATCCAATAGAGGCGTCAGAACCCGGCCAGAGCCGCAACTCCGCGCCCGGATTCCGGCTCTGTTCACCTCACGACGCCCGATCGCCGATGATCCGGCGGTTGGCTCTCCATCGGGAAGTTCCCCCCAGGAGCCACATACGATCCGCTGGAACGTGCGACGCCCTGCTGCCGACCACGCTCCAAACCAGAGCCAACGACCCACACGTCCGGTAACCAGACCCACACGCCCACCACGACACGCCCAACGGCCAGAAGAGGACCGACATGCCAGCCGCAAGCGTCAACTACCAGCGCACACGCGAGATGACCATCGACGAGCTGTTGCTCGAGAACCGCATCTGCTTCCTCGCGCAGGACATCAACAACGCCTCCGCCACACGCGTCATGATGCAGCTCCACTACCTGGAGAACCAGAAACGCGGACAGGAGATCTCCCTCTACATCAAGTCCCCCGGCGGCTCCGTGGATGACACCCTCGCCATCTACGACACCATGCGCCTCATCACCTCTCCGGTCGCCACCTACTGCATCGGCTACGCCTATTCCGGGGCCGCCGTCCTCCTCGCCGCCGGCGCCAAGGGCAAGCGCTTCATCCTCCCCCACGCCAAGGTCATGATCCATCAGCCCTACGGCGGCGTGACCGGCCAGGCCGAGGACATCAAGATCCAGGCCGAGCAGATCATCAAGATGAAGGCCGAGCTCAATCGCATCCTCAGCGACCACACCGGTCAGCCGGTGGAGACCATCCGCCGCGATGCCGAGCGTGACAAGTACTTCACCGCCGAAGAGGCCAAGGCCTATGGCCTCGTCGACGAGATCTTGAACGAGCCCCAGGCCCAGGCCGGCATCATCGCCGGCGTCCGCTGACGCACGACCCGCATCGGAGCTCTCACCAGCCCCCACACTCCAGCATCTGGCCCTTTGGCCCTTTGCCATTTGGAACTCCCCCATGTCCGGCTACCTCGTCCCCATCGTCATCGAAAAATCCTCACGCGGCGAGCGTTCCTACGACATCTACAGCCGCCTCCTGAAAGACCGCATCATCTTCCTCGGAAGCCCCATCGGCGATGAGATCGCCTCCCTCGTCGTCGCGCAGCTCCTCTTCCTCGCCAACGAGGATCCCAAGCAGGACATCCACCTCTACATCAACTCTCCGGGCGGCAGCGTCACCGCGGGGCTCGGCATCCTCGACACCATGAACTTCATCCAGCCCGATGTCTGCACTTACATCATCGGGCAGGCCGCTTCAATGGGCTCCCTCCTTGCCTGCTCCGGCACCAAGGGCAAGCGCTTCGCCCTCACCAACGCCCGTAACCTGATGCACCAGCCCCTGCTCTCCGGCGTTATGGAGGGCCAGGCCACCGACATCGAGATCGAGGCGCGAGAGATGCTCCGCCTCCGCGACCGCCTCTACCAGGTCTACGCCTCCAACACCGGCAAGCCCATCGACCAGATCGCGCGCGACTGCGACCGCAACAAGTGGCTCGACGACAAGGAAATGCTCGAGTACGGCCTGATCGATCAGGTCCTCACCAGCATGCCCCAGTCCACACGCAGCCACAAAGAGTCCGACGACGTCTGATCGCGCTCCTCGGGTGCCGATGCTTCGTGCCACTTGCTGCTTGCCAGCCAGTGCAAAGGACCGACCGCTTCCAATCGCACAATCCCCCGGAGCCCACGACCCGCGTCGTGGGCTCGTTCACTATTCCACGTCGCGTGCCGCACGCTCTCGCCGTTCTCGGACATGGATACCGGGTCGATGACCGCTCGCGCCGCTTCGTCTCGCGGCGGCTGTGCCGAAAGGCTGATGGTGGCGACGTGCGACTCGCACGCACTTTGGGGGAGTGTTTGCCAGTGAGCGTGTGGGCAATGCCTCGGGCGCGGGACGTCAGGGGGGGTTG
>CAZPPG010000020.1:0-63521 GCA_964588385.1 uncultured Phycisphaeraceae bacterium | reverse complement strand
AGATTCGTTACTGCAGCCTCCCGTAGGAGTCCGGGCAGTGTCTCAGTCCCGATGTCGCAGGTCGTGCTCTCACACCTGCTACCCGTCTTAGGCTTGGTGAGCCTTTACCTCACCAACTACCTGATAGGACGATCGCCGCTCCCAAGGCGCCTTGCGGCTTTCCTCCGTAGATCACATGGAGTATTACGCACAGTTTCCCATGCCTATCCTCCACCTCGGGGCACGTTCGATCGTATTACTGACCCTTTCGCCACTCACCATTGCTGGTGCGTTCGACTTGCATGTTTTAGCCATGCCGCCAGCGTTCAATCTGAGCCATGATCAAACTCTTCACTTGAATGCCATTGAACACGCCTTGCGACGTGTTGACTTCAATAGAAGCTGATCCGAAACAACCACCACTTGCGTGGTGGCCGGTCTTGGAGATGGTCCGAAGACCACTCCAACGTCAACGCGGCAAACGTCGACGATTTTTGCTGACATTCCGTTTCTAGCTTTTAAGGGCTATCTGCACGAGAATGCCTGCGTCGAAGGGCTGTGAGGACCTTCGACGGCAAGGATCCGGCGTCGTGTTGGCCTGCCAGGCCTACCCGCGTGCATGGGTATACGACGCCGCACATTCTCGCGATCGACCGACTGTTCACTTGTCAAGGATGTCGAAACCGTCCGAAAGACTCGTTCAGTTCCGTGCCGATCCCAGAGCGAATCGGCGAGGGGGATGGTAACGCCCACCCTTCCACGGTCAAGCTTCCACGATGGTTTTCGAGTGCAATCTTTGGTGCATTTCTCAAGAACCCGCTCCCTGCCCCGCCGCGGCGTCGGCGACCGCCACAGCCGAGGCCCAAATCCGGATCCCGGACGATTCCTGCACCCCAAACGTACGCAACGACTTACGCACGCTCCGGCACGCAGACCGAAGCGTTGCTCCGGTCGTGCGGACATCATCGACAACCAAAATCAGGTGGGGGGGCGTGCCGCACAGTGATGTGCGCTTGGCTCGGAAGATACCGGTGACATTGCGTCGCCGCTCGCTCGGAACGACCGCCAACTGTGTTGGGCCGTGCGACCGTATCAAAAGCCGAACAAGGCGGGTGTGCGAGGCCTCCGTGACGCCGCGGCCGGTACATAGCGTGTGATCGATGCCGCGTTCGAGATATCGCCGGCGACTTATCGGAACCGGCACGATCCAAACCCTGTCGGGTGAGATGGCTGCGGCGGCCAACTCCTCTGCCACTCGCTCGCCAAGCAATCTGCCAATCTGGTGGCCCAAGGTGCGGAAACGAGAAAACTTCACCTCGCGGACAATCTCGCCGAGCACGCCGTCATAGGTCCCAAGCCGCAGGAATCGGTCCCACGGGAGCCGTTGGTCGCGGCACTCGCGGCACCCGTGCTCGTCCGCAGCCCCGGGCCCCACAGATGCGCCGCAGCGGGGACAGGCGGCATCCCTGCTTTCCGGGCTCCACCCAGCTTCTTCAAGGCGGAGCGCAAGTGGGGGGCTGGTGAAGCCAAGCCAGGTCCGCTCAATCTCGATCGCGGCCCGGGCCCATCGATGCGTGATTGCGGGTCGATCCACCATCGCGGGTCTCACGCACGGAAGGGCGCTAGAGCTGCCCTGACCAGGTCGGCCCTTGCACCGCGACGGTGGTCCTGATCCATGGGGCGTCCGGTGGCCCGCTGAAGGTGGCCGGGCTGGACGAGCAGAAGGAGGGCATTTGCGACCCGCTCCGGCACACCTTCGACCAGCCCGAGCACGATGCCCAGACGGAGGGTGCTCAGCAGATCCATGGCCTCTTCGGCGGCCAGCAGTCGGGCGTGGGAGAGAACGCCGAGCGCCCGGTACACGCGGTCCTTCAGCACCGGACCGCCTCTGGTGACAAGCATGCGCCGGCTGGCCCGTTCGTACTCGATGACCTGGGGGATGATCTCGTTCTGCAGCTCGTGCAGCAGCATCTGCTCGGACTTGCCGAGCGTGGTCTGGTTTGAGATCTGGTACAGATCCCCGACGGCGTTGGACCCTTCGCCGTAGAAGCCGCGAACGGCCAGCGACATCGCAGCGGCGGCCCGCTTGACCTTGTCGAGCTCGTTTCTGAGGCGTAAGCCGGGGAGATGGAGCATGACGGAGAAGCGGATACCGGTTCCCACGTTGGTGGGGCATGCCGTGAGGTATCCGAAGCGTCTGTCGAACGCGTAATCGAGAGTGGCCTCCAAGGCGTCGTCGATCTCGTTGGCGAGCGTCAGGGCTTCGGCGAGCGAGAGGCCGCATCGGAGGGACTGGATGCGGAGGTGGTCCTCCTCGTTGATCATGATCGCCAGGCGTTCGGACTGCTGCGAGATAGCGACGCCGCGCGGCTCTTCGGCCCCACCGGCGCCGCTGCTGAGTTTGCCGCGAGCGTGCTGCTTGGAGATCAGGTGCCGCTCGACCAGAATGGTCCGCTGCTCAGTGGACGCCGTGTGCAGATCGACCCACGCGATCCGCTCTCGCGCCGGAATCTCCACGATGCGACGTCGGCAGAGGTCCAGAATCTGGCGGCGATCCGCGCGACTGGCCCGCGGCATGAACGGAAAGCCCGCGAGGTTGCGTGCGAGGCGGACCCGTGAAGAAAGCACGACGTCGCAGGCCTGCCCCTCGGCTCGCAGCCATTCCGTGTTGGCTTCATTGAACGGGATTTGCCCGTCACGATGGGCGCTCACGGCTCATTCTCTCCTGCGCCGGAGCCAGAGGCGGAACCGGGTCCGACGCTCGCGGCTCGCGAGATCTCGTCGCGGATCATGGTGGCCCGCTCATATTGCTCGGCCTGCACGGCCTCTTCAAGCTGTTGACGCAGCAGGCCGAGGCGGGCCGCTCGCTCGACCGCGTCTCCCAGCAGAGATTCCTGCGCGCCGGCCCTCGCTGTCGATTCGAGTTGTCGCTTGGGAACCTTGCCGACGTGGTGCGTGCCCCCCTCGTGGGCGCGTTCGAGAAGAGGGGTGAGCTGGGTCTCGAATCTGCGATAACACGCGGCGCAGCCGAGCAGGCCGGTGTGCTTGAACTCGGAGATCGATGTGCCGCACGACTCGCACGTCGGCCCTTGCACGACGGTGACCTTGGCGACCACGGGTGCGGCGGCGGTGCCGACATCCATTCCGGCGCGCTTGGCACAGACCTCACAGAGGTGTCGCTCGACCTTCTTGCCGGCGCGGATGATGACTTCGTGGATGGTGGCTTCGCGTTCGCCGCACTGGCAGAGCATGGGACGGCCCTCGCTGTGTTCAGTTTAGCGCGGGTTGCGAGCGATGGAGCCTGAAATGCAAACAGGCCGACGCATGGCGCCGGCCCGTGTGAGGACATGTCGATCGCGGCGCGGATCAGCCGTTGGCCGCGGCCTTCTGCTGGCGGGTGTAGCCGTACTTCCGCTTCAGGGCCTTGACGACCATGCCGGTGCGGATCGCCTTGGTGGAGGCTGTGACCCGCTGGCGGCGGCCATCGACGATGGCGTCGACGGTCTGCAGATTCGGGCGGAACTTGCGGCGGGTGATGCCGGTGGGCTTCAGACCGAAGCCACCCTTCTTGATGGCCTGACCGCGCCAGGCGCGCTTCATGCCGAAGGAGACTTTCTTACCGGTGAAATGGCACGTCGCGGGCATAGGAACACCTCAATCTAAACAGGGCCAAGACGATAGGCCGATCCCGTGCGGGTGGCAATGGGAGCGTACGAACAGGCGGGAACGGTCCCGAAGCGAACCCCGGATGAGTGGGTCGTGTTCGGGTGCCGGGCACGCTAGACGTCGCTGACGGAATCGGGCCGGAGGGTCAGGATGTCCCGGAGCTGGTCGGTGGAGAGCTCGGTCAGCCATCGCTCCCCGGATCCGATGATGTTGGACGCCAGCTCCGTCTTCTGTTCGATCATCTCGTCGATGCGGTCTTCGAGGGTGCCGGCCACGACGAACTTGTGGACGTGGACGGTGCGGGTCTGGCCGATTCGATACGCGCGGTCGGTCGCCTGATTCTCAACGGCGGGGTTCCACCAGCGATCGAAGTGGAAGACGTGGGTTGCCGCGGTCAGGTTGAGCCCCACGCCGCCCGCCTTCAGCGAGAGGATGAGCACGGGGTGCTGTCCATCGGACTTCTGGAAGGTGTCGATGATGCGCTGGCGTTCGGTCTGCGGCGTGCCGCCGTGCAGGAACAGGACGGGGCGGTTGACCTCGTGCTGGATCATCAACTGGAGCAGATGGCCCATCTGGCGGAACTGCGTGAAGATGAGTGCCTGATCCCCTTCGCCGAGCACCTCGTCGAGCATCTCCAAGAGGCGTGTGGTCTTGCCCGACCGAGTGGGATCCGGCGGGCGGACGCCCTCGGTGTCCTTGAGCAGCTGCGAGGGGTGATTGCAGATCTGCTTGAGCTTGATGAGGGCAGCGAGCACAAGCCCGCGACGCTGCATGCCCTCGGCGCGATCGACCTCTCCGAGTACGCGCTTGACGCACGCGTCGTAGAGCTTGGCCTGCTCGGCCGTAAGGTGGCTGTATTCCTTGGTTTCGAGCTTCGGGGGAAGGTCCGCAACGACGTTGGGGTCCGTCTTGAGGCGGCGGAGGATGAAGGGTTGAACGAGCCGCCTGAGTTGATCGGTGCGAACGCGGTCGCGGTATCGCTCGACGGGGACGGCAAAGCGTTTGCGGAACGACGCCGCGGAGCCGAGCAGGCCGGGGTTCAGGAAGTCCATGATGGACCAGAGCTCGCTGAGGCGGTTCTCAACGGGCGTGCCGGTGAGCGCGACGCGCCGATCGGCGATCATGGCGCGGACGGCCTGGGCCTGCTTGGCTACAGGGTTCTTGATGCACTGGGCCTCGTCGAGCACGATGCGTCCCCAGTGGATGCGCTCCAGAGAGCCCAGATCGCGGTGCACCAGCGCGTAGGTCGTGATGACCAGATCGGATTCCTCAACGGCTTTGAGCAGGTCTTCGCCGATCTTGCGCTCGACGCCGTGGTGGATGAGCACGCGGATCTCGGGTGAAAACCGCTTGCTCTCCCGGAGCCAGTTGCTGACGACGGACATCGGCACCACGAGCAGTGTGGGCCCGGGCTTGGCCCCGTGGAGGCGTTCGTGGAGCAGCAGAGCGAGCATCTGGATCGTCTTGCCCAGGCCCATGTCGTCGGCCAGGCACATGCCGAATCCAAAGCGCTCAAGGAATGACATCCACGAGAGCCCGCGGGCCTGGTACGGGCGCAGCGTGCCCTTGAAGTTCGGCGGGGCGTCGAGCGTCGGCACCTGCTCGTTGGCGCCGCCGAGCGCGGACTTGATCCAGCCGTCTAGCTCCATGCCGACGATCGGAACGCCGGTTTCGCCCGGATCCGTTCCGTAGGCGACGCGCAGGGCTTCGGCCACGGTCATCGTTCCCGAGGCGTTCTCCTTGATGAACCGCATCGCGGCCTGCACGTCTTCCGGACGCACCTCAACCCAACGACCGTTGACTCGGATCAGGGGGCTCTTGCGGGCGGCGAGCTGCTCAAACTCTTCGATCGACAGCGTGGTATCGCCGAGCGCGATCTCCCACTTGTAGTTGACGAGCGCGGCCATTCCCAGTCGTGGCGAGTTCGGCGTGAGCGCGCCCCCCGCGTCCGGGCTGTCGGGCGTCTCGGGCGTGGTGACCTTCAGGCGGGCGCCGATGCGGGCGCTGGGTGAGTCCCACCAGTCGGGGACGATGGAGCCGAAGCCCTGCTCGCGCAGCACGGGCTGGATCTCGCGGAGGTACTGGTACGCCTGGCGCGTTGAGAGCGAGAGCTCCGAGGGCTCCGTGCTATCGAGCGCCTTCTCAAGCCGGTCGTAGATGCGCGAAGCGCGTCCGAGTTCCGCGAGCAGCAGTTCCTGCGGGGCCTCGAGGCGCAGCCCCTCAATAGAGACGCTGTCGCTCGAGAGCATCCAGATGTCCTCTGCGTCCACCATGATGTCCGGTCGGTCGACGGACTGCAGGTGGAAAGTCAGCGTCCACACCAGATCCTCGGGGGGCGCCGCCAGGTCGGCCAGATTCGAGCTCGTGTTGGGCTCGTTGAGGCGAAGGCAAAGACGCCACGCCGACGACATCCCCCGCTCATCCAGGCGCCCGATCCACGTGCGGACGCGCCGGACCATCTCCTGACGCTGCGGGGGAGTGCCGGGAACATCACGCTCGTTTCCGAGCAGTCCGCGCAGCCATCCGACATGGGGATCGATCGCGTCGCGTCCCTCGATCGTGTCCGACATCGTTTCGCGAATGAGCGCGGAGCGAGACACACTGTCGACGATCGACGCCACGAACGATTCAAGCGTCTTCCAAGGATCGTGCGCGAGACCGTCAACGCCGGCCCTCGCGATGGGGGGCATGGTCCGGAGTACAGATTCGCATCGGACAACCGTCGCGTCGTCCGCCATCCACGGCAGCCAGAGCCCGGTCAGCTCACCCATTGCGTCCTGCGCGAGCATGGGCACCACGCGCTGCTGGGCGAGCAGGTGCCGGGCGAGCCGATCCGCCAGCAACCAGAACTCGACGCTTCGACCCGCGGAGACGGGGCGGGCGAGCCCCATCGCGTTGACCCCGGAGAGCGCGCTCTCTCCCGCGTCGAGCACGCCCTCGAGTGCGAGGCGCGCGGACGCCGGCGCGATCGAGAGACAGGGCACCACAAACTCGCCAAGTCCCTCGGGGGGGACATCGGCCGAAGCGACCTCGCTGGCAAGTCGCGGGCTGGGCGCGGGAACCGCGGTTGTTCCCGATGCCAGGGGGAGCCGGATCTTCATGGTGCCGGGTGTGGGCTCGATCGCGGCACGGGTCAGGATCGGAGCAAAGACGCTCGCCAGCGTCTGCGCGCTGGCCGCGAAGGGGTGCTCGCCACCTGGCTCCATGGGTGCAAAGTTGGGGCGCCAAAGCGCGACATCTTCGGCCCACAGTCGAAGCTCACCATCGCACGAGGTCGCGTGCGCGACCAGCATCGGCTCCATCCATTGCTCCCGTCCGTCCGAACTCTCGAACCGTCTGGCGAGCGCGAGACACGCTCGGCTCGTCTCGTGCCGCAAATGGGAGCGCAGGGACTCGAACCCTGGACCTACGGCTTAAAAGGCCGCTGCTCTACCGACTGAGCTACACTCCCGCGCGCTTGCGCAGTGCGAACTTTAGGTGCCCACCGGCAGCTTCGGCGGCTGCGGCGGAATCGACTTTGCGGAACGATCCGGTTGATCCTCGGAGCCGGCGGTTTCGAGCGGATCAACGCCCAGCACAGACAGCAGCAACTCGGCATGCCTGGCGCTTGCGCCCTGGTTTGAGCGGATGGCCTCCCGCCCACGCGTCACAAGCCCGACCCGTTCGTCGGCGTTGCCGATCAGGCGCTCCAACGTGGGTCCGAGCGTCTGGCGCGTCGCGCGGACCAGCCCGTGGCCGGACTCCAGCGCGTGAACGATCTGCGCAAAGTCGCTGACGGCGGGGCCGATGACGGTCGGCTTGCCCAGAGCGATGGGCTCGATCGGGTCCGAGCCGTGAAGGTCGCCGAACGAGCGACCGACCACCACGACATCGGCCAGCGCGTAGGCCGCCCGCAGCTCGCCGATGGTGTCCAGGAGAAACCTGTCCGCTCCGGGCCGGGCCAGCTTTCGCGACCGACGCACGCACGCAGGGAGCGCCCGGGCCGCCTCATCAAATCGCTCGGTGCGGCGTGGAGCGCACAGCAACTGCACCCCCTTTGGACAGGATCGGTGGAGCAGTTCCTCTTCTCCAGGTCCGGTGCTGCCCGCCACGATCAGCGGGCGTGAGCGGTCCACACCCATTTCCGCGGCGAGCGTGTCCGCGCCCGGGACATGGTCCTCGATGCGGGCGGCGTCCCACTTCATGGATCCGCTGATGAGGGTTCGGCCCGGTCGGACGCCCATGGCCTCAAACCGCGCCGCGTAGTCGGCGTCTTGAACGGCTGCGAACTCCAACGAGGCGAAAACCCGGCGCAGGTACCGTCGGATTCTGCGGTATCCCTTGAAGGATCGCTCTGAGAGTCGTCCGTTGATGACCCCCACGGGGATCTCACGCGCCCGGCAGGCGTTGACAAAGTTCGGCCAGAGCTCGAGTTCGACGAGCGCGACGACATCGGGCTGCGACGCGTCGAGGAATCGCCTGACCGCCCAGCTCGCGTCGAGCGGGTACCGACGCACGTGGCACGTGGTCCCGAAGAGCTCCTCGGCGCGCTTGAGCCCGGTGTCTGTGGAGGCGGTGACCAGCAGGTCGCAGTGAGGCGTCAGCAGCGGCACCAGGTGGCGAAGGGCCGCAACCTCGCCGACGGAAACGGCATGGAGCATCAGGCGCGGCCGGCTCTTGGGCGGGAGCGGCGCAATCCTGCCGAAGCGCTCGGGCCATCCCCCCCGGGCCTTTCGTGCCCACCATGGCGCGGTCAGAGCGGCGGTGAGCATGTAGATCGGATCAAGAAGGTTGGCCATCGAGATGCACCAGCGGACAAGGCGGGACGCGGCGCGAACGCGGGCGACCGAGAAAATGGGCGGGCAGGGACTCGAACCCTGGACCCCTCGCGTGTAAGGCGAGCGCTCTGGCCAACTGAGCTACCCGCCCCATGGCTCGGCGTCGTTACAGTATCGCGTCGGAAGTCGTCGGGGCGACTCCGCCCTCACACTTCACGCCCCAGGAATCAAGACATGACCACGCCCGGCGCTCATTCCGTGCCCGTCCCGCGCGTGGAATCGCCCGACCGAATCGCGGTCATCCGGGCACTCCGGGAGGTCATGGCCGACGCCGGGTTTGTGCAGGAGCAGGTGGCCACACAACTGGATCTTCCTTCCATCCTTGCACTGGCCAGCAAGACAAGGGAGGAACTGCTGGCACGCTCCGCGTCCGGGGGCGCGCGAGACGCGTTGATCCGCCTGTTCATGCTCGCGGCGCCGGTTGAGGCGGCCCGCGTTGACGCGGCTTTGGGGGCGGAACTGGCGGCCGGGCTGCGGGATTCTGGCGTCCTGCGCGCGAGCCCGGAGGGCGACCGGGCCGCGGTGAGCATCACACCCTTCCACGGGCTGTGGATCGCCAGCGACATCGCAAAGTCGGGCGACCTGCGCGCGAGCGACTATGTCATGGGCCTCGGCACGAGCACGCAGACTCTGGACACGCTGACCGTGCGCCGCGTCAGCGGGCGCGTGCTCGATCTCGGCACGGGAAGCGGCTATCACGCCTTGCGCGCATCGGCGCATGCTGACACCGTGGTCGGCACCGATATCAGCGCCCGCGCGTTGGACATGGCCCGGTTGAACGCGACGCTCAACGGCGTCGCGAACGTCGAATGGCGAATGGGGAGCTTCTACGAGCCGGTCGGCACGGAGACATTCGATCTGATCGTGAGCAATCCCCCTTTCGTCATCTCTACCGAAACCGCCCACGTGTATCGCAGCGCGGCGATGTCGGGCGATGGCGTCACAGAGCACGTGGTGCGCGGGGCGGCGCCGCGCCTCGCCCCGGGCGGCATTGCGCAGTTTCTCTGCAACTGGGCCCATCTCAAGGGGATCGACTGGCATGAGCGGATCGCGTCGTGGGCCGCGGGCAGCGGCTGTGACCTGCTCGTGCTCAGGTCTGAGACGCTCGATGCCGGCGATTACGCGGACTATTGGGTGCGACACACGCGCGAGGAGTCTTCGGAGCCGCTTGCCGATCGGTCCGCGCGCTGGCGGGCGTCGTACGAAGAACTGGGCATCGAGGCGGCCAGTATCGGCATGATCCTCCTCCGGAGGCGCTCGTCCCCAGGTGGGACTGGATTTGGGACCGGTGGGAACTGGGCTCGCTTTGACGACGCCCCGCGCAAGATGCTCGGTGGAGCCGGCGCCTCGGTCTTTCGACGCATCGAGGCCGAAACCCGATTGGCGGCGCTTCGCGATGACCAGTTGCTCGATCTGTCGCCACGCGTCTGCCGAGCGGTCCGCCTTGACCACACGATGAGCCCGGCGGCTCACGGCTGGGCGATGGAGCAGGCCTCGGTACGCTTGGTCGAGGGGTTGGCGTACGAGACCGGCATCGATGAGGCGGGCATGAACATCCTTATGCGATCCGACGGCAAGAGCCCTTTGCGGCCGGTTGTTGCGGGGATCGCGACGAATCTGGATCGGCCGCTTGCCGAGGTCGCGCCGGCGGTGCTCTCGGTCGTGCGGTCGATGATCCGGCGCGGATTTCTCGACCTGCCAGCTGAGGACTGAAGGCCTGGTCGGTCGGAACGTGCTCGATCGCGGGCGTACGCTTGGCCCGATGTCACGTGCATGCACTGTTCGAGACGTGCGGATCGCCGAGGGCGAGCCGCTTGCCATCATCGCGGGGCCCTGCGTTCTTGAATCCCTGGAGATGGGCCTGGCCATCGCGGGACTTCTCTCCAACGCGTGTGAAGAAGTGGGGCTCCCCTACATCTTCAAGGCGTCATTCGACAAGGCGAATCGCTCGAGCGTGAACTCGCCGCGCGGCCCGGGTCTTGAACTCGGCCTGCAATGGCTCGCGCGCATCGCCGACGAGATCGACGTTCCCGTGACAACGGACATCCATGCCCCGGAGCACGCCGATCGGGCCGCTCAGGCGGTGGACCTGATCCAGATTCCCGCGTTTCTTTGCCGCCAGACGGACCTTATCGCGGCGGCGGGTGAAGCCGCCGCTCAGTACGGACGGGGCGTGAACGTGAAAAAGGGGCAGTTTCTTTCGCCCGCCGAGATGCGCGGGCCCGTGAAGAAACTTGCCGAGAGCGGCTGCGAGAACGTGATGCTCACCGATCGCGGCACCTTCTTCGGGTACCACCGGCTGGTGAACGACTTCATCGGGCTGGGCGACATGATGGCGCTGGATCTTCCGGGCGGAGCGCCTCCGGTATGCTTCGATTGCACGCACTCGACGCAGCTCCCAGGACTCGGCGAGCAATCGGGGGGGCGGCGTGAGCACTCACCGATGCTGGCGCGTGCGTCCGTCGCGGCCGGCGTCCACGCACTCTTCCTGGAGTGCCACCCGGAGCCGTCGCGATCGATGAGCGATTCGGCCACGGTGCTGCCGCTTGCCGAGGTCCCGGACCTGCTCTCTGCAGTCGCGAGGATCCGCCGGGCCGTCGGGAGTCAGATCTGAAGCGGGGAGATCAAGCGAACGCAAAAAAGCGACCGGGCGGGGCCCTGCGGCTCCGCCCGATGTGGTTCGGTTCGTCCGACCTCTGAGGTCGGTCGGATCAGTTGGCCGCGGCCTTGAGATACGCCGGGCGAGGAGCCGACTCGTCCAGCGGGTCGACGTGCACCGTGCGCCCGCGGAAGACAACCTTGCCGAGGCCGACGGAGAACAGCGTGTCATCCGAGCCCTTGCGAACGAGGAAGCCGGGCTTGATCGGCGTTCCGCGCTGACGCACGATGATGGCGCCGGGCTTCGCGATCTCACCACCGTAGAGCTTCACGCCCAAGAACTGGGGGTTCGAATCGCGGCCGTTCTTTGTCGAGCCTTGGCCCTTCTTGTGCGCCATGGCGTAACTCCTGGCAAGTCAAACACTTCGGATCAACTCGTCACTGTCCACCAAGACCGACGAGGGTCCGGCTCGCCGAGCCGGGCCGAGATGGTAGGCAAAGCTGGTCGCGGGGTCTAGAAGGGCGAGGTCCACTGCGATCGGAGGAGGGCCGGGGCCCCGTGTTATCGCATGATCCACTCGTCCAACTGCAACTCCACAGGCCGGGAAGAGTCAAGAACGAGATTCCCGGGGGTGACGTACCTCAGGGCCCGCACCTTGCGAAGAGTCTTGCGGACCTTCTCACCGGTTGCCGGGTCGGTGACCATCACCGGCTTGCTCTCGCCACTGAAGCCTGCGGCGTACACAGTCAGGCGGTCGGTCAGGAGGTCCGGAATCGGCCAGATCACCACCCCGTCCTTGGCATTCTCCGGACCCTGCTGGAGCGTCCCGAGGATGCCGATCTGGTCCTGGATGAACTCGTTGTTCAGCAGCTTGAGGATCTGGACGGTGACCGACGCGGGCACGTTCTGCCCCGAACGAACCACCACGCCTTCGTCGGTGGCGAGGTCGAAAGCGGGGACAAAGGGCAGGTCCTGGCCCGTGTTGTTGGTCACCCGATAGGTCAGGAACGCATACGCACGGGGCTCTCCGGGCTGGGCCTCGACGGAGATGAGCCGCAGGTCGCCGGGACGCAGATCAAGCTGCCAGCGAGTCGGGATCGGATCGGGCTCCGGAGCGAAAGCCAGCATGGCGATGGCGCCAATGGTCACGAGGATGGTGAGAAGGGGTCGAAGAACGTGATTGGTCATCGGCGACGCTCCGGGTCAGAGGGCAGGTAGTCTAGTGTACGACGGCGGGGCGTCAATCGGATCCCTTTCAGGCGGCATAGGGTGTCGTGAGCGACAATGGAATCACCAACCCGGCGGTTCGCGGTCCCGTGCGGCTCGAAGACACGCATCGCGCCGACGGAGCGGCTCGGCTCGCGGGCGTTCCTGCGCGGGAGCGTTCCGGGGACCGGCGGACCATTGAGGCCTTTACGAAGCTGGGCATCCCCTTGGACCTCATGTGGGGGACGTATGACGTCGCCAGTCCCGGGCATGTAAGAGTGCGGCACGCGTGCCTGATTGTCCCGGGCTCTGGAAAGACGGCGATGGTCTTTCTCAGTTCGCCCGAAGGTTCCGGCCCCCTCGGTTCCGTCGATGGGCAGGTCGAGGAACTGGCCGCGTGCGTCCGGGCGGGATGCGACGACCTCTCCCGGCAGACGCTCGAGGAGATCCATCTGACCCAAGCCCTTCCGTACCCGGAGGACTGGTGGGCGATCGAGGCGTGCGAGCGTGCCGGATTCACTCGATTGGGCGAGCTGATCTATCTGCGCATGCCCTTGGGCGCGCCCGGCGAGGGTGACCGTCCTCCCGTGACTCATGGATTCGAGATTCGATCGGTGGGTTCCGGCGCGGACGAGTGGGAGCGCGATCGCGAGCGGTTGATCAGACTGCTCGATCGCACGTATGAACAGACGCTGGATTGTCCGGAGTTGTGCGGCATGCGCGACACAGCGGATGTGCTTGAATCACATCGGCTTGCGGGCGAGTTCGATCCCGGCACGTGGTTCCTCGCGTTCGAGGGGGCCGAGCCGGTGGCGTGCGGCCTGTTCGCGAAGGCCAAGGGCCGCACGAGCGTGGAACTGGTGTATCTGGGTGTGGCGCCGAGCGCGCGCAAACGCGGGCTGGCCCGGCACTTGATGTGGCTTGGCGTCGAGGCAGCGCGCAAGGCGGGCGCGGATGAACTGACCTGCGCGGTGGATGGACGCAACACGCCTGCGATCACGCTCTACGAGCGCTTCGGCATGCGCGAGATCGGACGGCGCGTCGCGCTCGTGCGTTCGACGCGCGGCTCCCACTCGGCATCTGCGGGAAGTTGAGCGGGCCCGAGCGTTTGCACGCTATCAACATGGTTTTGCACATGTTCTTTCACGCACTCTTCATGCAGCGTGGACAACTTTTCTCACGACGCGCAAGTCGCGTCACGCGAAGCGCGAACGTGCGAGAGAGCGCTGCGCGATCGATCGAGGGTCTTGCGACACGCGAAGAGATGCCCTATCTTTCGCCCCGCTGATCACGGACTCGATCGGCATCCACCACCGCATCTGAGGCGGACAGTCACGGCGAACCGGCGACCCATCGGGCACGCCGGGCGATGTGTCTCTCGTCCGGGTCTGCTCCGATGCGTGGTGGATCGCTGGGGCATGGAACGCTGCGGTGCGTCTCGGGAGCCGGAAGTACGTTCGTCTCGTTCGCGCGATCAGCGCGTGCGGCCGATGTCCGCCGGATGTTGCGTGGTCTGCTCAGGGCGGTGTGCGCTCAGGGATGAGGTGCGAGAGTGGTGACGACTCACGCTGCCGAGTTTGGTCGCTCCGGATCCGACCGTTCGGAATCGGTGGGCGCGGGCCGTTCGGACCCTGTCGGGCGCATTCTCGGACGCCTGGGTCAGGAGCACGGCGAGCGTGAGGTCGGCCGGTATTTCGCCAAACAGGCGCGGATCGTCGCCGATGACGCGGGCGTCGAGGTCACCGTTCCCAG
Organism: uncultured Phycisphaeraceae bacterium; assembly: GCA_964588385.1. GTDB lineage: Bacteria > Planctomycetota > Phycisphaerae > Phycisphaerales > UBA1924 > JAHBWV01. The sequence goes on along the minus strand of CAZPPG010000020.1, from coordinate 49,502 downwards.
CGAGTTTGCCGCAGGGTTCCTCGACCGGCGATTCGGGCGTTCGCTCCGTGAAGCGGCCCGTGAGGCGCTGGGCGCCGAGGACGCGCACGGCGTTCGCTTCCGGGTCGATCAGAGCGTCTTTGAGGGCGAACCTGGCATCAGCACGATGGTCGGGGAGGCGGCGCCGTCTGAGCACCCCGTCGGGGTCGGTCCCTCCGTCCGCCTCCGGCCGGTCCCGCCCCGCATGGACGATCGCCGCGAGCAATATCGATTCGAGACGTTCCTGGTCTCGGAGAGCAATCGGGTTGCGCACGGCGCCGCGGCCCAGCTTGTCGAGTCAGACGAGGGAAGACACGCCCCCCTGTTTCTGCACGGTCCGTGCGGCGTTGGCAAGACCCATCTGGTTCACGGCGTGGCTCAGAGGTTCCGGGCGCGTCATCCCAACGCCAAGGTCTGCTGCACAACGGGCGAATCGTTTACTCAGTCGTTCGTCGCGGCTCTCCGGGGCGGCACCATCGATCAGTTCCGGCGTGCTCATCGCGGCCTCCATCTGCTGTGCATCGACGACGTCCACCTGATCGCGGGCAAGAGCGCCACGCAGACGGAACTGCTGCACACGTTCGACACACTCAACCTTGAGGGCGCCCGCATCATTCTGGCCTCGGACTGCCACCCGCGCCAGACCGTGGCGCTTGGGCAGGCGCTCTCCTCCCGCTTCATGGCCGGTGCCGTCATCCGTATCGATCCGCCTGACGCCGCGCTCTGCGCCCGCCTTGTGGCGCTGCACGCCGCCCGGCGCGGCCTGGCGATCGAGCCCGGCGCGAGCGAGGCCATTGCCTCACGCGTCGCATCCACGCCGGGGAGGTCCGCCCGCGACATCGAGGGGGTCATTGCGCAGGTCGAGGCCGTCTGGCGCACCATGGCCGAGCTTCGCTCGCCGACCGGCGGGGTCGGGATGCACATTGTCGACCGTGCCATGGGAGCAAGCGGTGTCGGGCCGCGGGTTTCCCCCCGGCGCGCGATCACCCCAGAGCGTGTCGTGCAGGCCATTTGCTCCGCATTCGGTGTCACGCCCGCCGACATGGGCTCGAAGGGCCGCCACCCGCGGGTGGTCTTTGCCCGGGCGGTCGCTGCTTATCTCTCACGGGAACTCACCAACGCAAGCTATCCCGAGATCGCTCGGGCGGTCGGGCGGCCGACCCACTCGACCATCGTTGCAGCGGACAAGAAGCTCCGGACTCGTCTGGAGGAGCCCCACGACGTTTCGCTGGGTGAGGAGTTCGCGGGGCTCACCATCCGGAGCGTGTGCGCTCGGATCGCCGAGGATCTGGCGCGTCCCGGGTTCATGCCTCCCGCCGTCGCCAAGTCCTGACGGACGCTCGGCTTCGATTGTGGGCGAGGGCATGGTTTCGGGTCGAGGCGTTGGGCAGGAAGGGCGTACGCTGAGGGACTACCCACCCGCCGACCGATGAGGAGGGGCGATGTCCGACCAAGAGATCCCCTTGAGCCGTCCCGATATCACCGAGCTTGAGGAGCAGGCTGTCCTCTCCGTCCTTCGCTCGGGGCGACTGTCGATCGGTCCCATGCTCGAACAGTTCGAGGCATTGATCTCCGCACGCTGCGGCACACGCTTCGCGGTGGGCGTGTCGTCGGGCACAACGGGGCTCCATCTGGTCATGCAGGCCCTGGGCATCAAGCCCGGCGACGAGGTGATCACAACGCCCTTCTCGTTCATTGCTTCGGCCAACTGCATCCTGTACGTCGGCGCGACGCCTGTCTTCGTTGACATTGATCCGCGCACGCTCAACATGGACCCCGCGCAGGTTGAGCGTGCGATCACGCCGCGCACTCGCGCCATTCTCGCCGTGGAGACCTTCGGCAATCCTGCGATGATGGACCAGTACGCGTCGATCGCGGCCCGTCACGAGATCCCTCTGATCGAGGATTGCTGCGAGGCCCTTGGGTGTTCTTTGCGGGGACGCCCCGCCGGCTCGTTCGGTCGCGTGGGTGTGTTTGGCTTCTACCCGAACAAGCAGATCACCACGGGCGAGGGCGGGATGATCGTCACGGACGACGAGCGCCTGGCGGATATGTGCCGCTCGCTGCGCAACCAGGGACGCCCGACGGGGAAAGCCGACGGCGCGGTGCAGGGCTCCGCGGGCTCATGGCTTCGCCACCAGCGCCTTGGGTACAACGCCCGCATGAGCGAGGTGCAGGCGGCACTCGGCTTCGGCCAGATGAAGCGTCTGGACGAGATCGTGCGTCGGCGCAATCAGATCGCCGACCTCTACATGCGTCGTCTGGCCGGAAACTGCGACCTCATCATGCCGACGATCGACTCCGATGTCGCCATGTCCTGGTTCGTGTTTGTCGTGCGCCTCGCGACCGGCTTCACGCTGGAGGAGCGCGACCGCGTCATCCGATCGATGCGCAACCACGATGTCGGGGCCGCGGACTACTTCCCCTGCATCCACCTGCAGCCGTTCTATCGCGAGCGCTTCGGCTTCCAGCCGGGAGCGTTCCCGATCGCCGAATCCGTCAGCCAGCGCACCATCGCACTGCCGTTCCACAACCGTCTCACCGAGCGTGAGATCGATCTTGTCGCGCAGACGCTTGAACTGATGCTGACGCGTGAGAATCTGAAGCGCGGATGACGCCCGTCACCTGAGCATCAGCCACAGCATGATGAGGAACGCAGCGGTCGCGCCCGCCATCAGCGCCGCCGATTTGCGGTCCGATCGCCGCAGCGAGTCGCGGTCGATGTAGTACCGTCCGTCGCCGAGCGGCACCAGCATCCGGCGCTTGACGGCGCGGGTGACCGCCTTCTTGGGAACGCGAAGCCCCTCTGGCTTGCGGGCGGATCCCGGTGTGAACGCCTGGGCCTTCTCGAACTCGGCCACGGCGTTCGGGCGGGAGAGGTGGATCGCGACAAGAAACGCAGGATACAAAAGGACACCAGCTCGAAGCGGCATGTGTGGCACTCCTGATTGCCTCAGAGGTGTACGTCCACGGCGATGCTCGGGTGCGGCAGACGGAACCCTGACGCGGTCCGAGAAGCGATCCGTACGGCACCCGTGCTGCGCCCGTGTACCCAACGCCGAAGCGCGTATGCGAGCGACGCGCGCCGCATGACGCGCGAACGGTCCTACTCTCTCTGTCCGGCCCGAGGGATACGTCACGCGATGCGATTGCCCGGCAGACCAGAGCCACAGCCCACGAAGAACCCGCGCAAGGTGCGCGGCGGCGTTCGCATGGCCCGCGAGCGTGCCCACGACGCGTGGGCCGCGCAGCGCTGGCTCCGCATCAAGGAGCAGCACGCAGCGCCGGAGGCGCAGGTCGAGGGCGTTGAGTACGCCCGGCTCGGACAGACGCGCCGGCTCGACTATGGCCCGGGCGTGGCCGAGGGTCTGGTACAGGGGCGAATGCCCCGCGCTTACCAGACTCGATTGACCGTCACCACCTTCTCCGACGAACAGATCAACAGCGTCGTCGGCGCCATGGCCGACTCTGCCGTGTACGCCGCGAAGCTCCTGTCACGCGAGATCCCTCCCAACATCGAGGACGCGTTCGGGCCGCTCGGGCTCAAGCTCTTCCCCTCAAGTCCGGATGACATCAAGATCACCTGCACCTGTGGCGGAAGCGGCTGGTGCAAGCACGCGTGCTGCGTCGCCGAGCTTATTGGTGATCGTCTCGCGGGCGATCCCACCCTGATGCTCACGCTCCGCGGCATCCCCATGGATGAACTTGTCGAGCGTCTGCGTCAGCTCCGCGCCAGGCCGGATTCGGCCCACGCGTCACCCCTGCCGGTCTATAACCCGCACGCCCCCCGCGCCGCCGCAGAAATGGCCGGACCGCTCTTGGACTCGCTCCAGACATTCTGGGAGGGCGAGGTTGAACCCGGTCTGCTCGACCTTCCGATTGAACCCCCTGCGGTCTCGCACCCGCTCCTCCGGCGGCTTGGTCCAAGCCCGTTTCAGGGGGCGACGTTCCCCCTGGTCGGTCTGCTGGCCACATGCTGCGACGTCATCTCGAACGAGGCGATTCACCCAAGCAACCAGTCGCCACAAGACCTCGGCACGGCTCCCGACCCCGGCGGGGCCGAGCAGTCTGCCCAGCCCGACCCCGAAACAGACGTTTGACCCGACGACGGGCGTCTCTACGATTGACAGTCCGGAGCCGGTCGCGACGGACGCGGGAACTCCCGCCGAGGCGCGGCCATGTGCTCTCCATCGCGGCGATGGAAGGTGCAGCTCCCGTCCGCCTTCGGCGGACACTCAAGCCGCGGCCGCTTCTTCGCCCCGGGATGTGACCGGGGGACGACGGACCGCGAGATCGGTCCACCGTTCCGTCCCGATTCAGGGACGGCGAGCAGAAGGAGTCCGCGGCGAGCGACGACCGGGCCGTCACGTTTACCCGGTGGTGTAATCGGCAGCACAACAGATTTTGGCTCTGTTTGTCCTGGTTCGAGTCCAGGCCGGGTAGTTCCCTTCGATTACGCCTCCGACGTCCCACACGACCGTCTCCGGTCAATCGCTCGACCGCCTATCGATGGCGGCGATTCCCCAACACTCATCTCCGCGATCCGCGCCGGCCGCCATCATTCTGGCCGCGGGCAAGGGCACGCGCATGAAGTCCGATCTGCCCAAGGTCGTGCACCCCGTGGGCGGGCGCGCGATGGTGTGCGCGGTGGTCGATGCGTGCCGCGAAGCGGGGTGCGGTCGGATCGTGGTCATCGTCGGGTACCAGCAGGAGCGCGTGCGTGAAGCGTTGTCCGGGTACGCGGACATGGAGTACGCGGTCCAGGAGGAGCAGTTGGGCACCGGGCACGCGGTTCGATGCTGCGAGCACCTGTTCAGCCGCGAGAAGATGGAGCCCGGCCACGACGCATTCGTGCTGTGCGGCGACGGTCCGCTGATCCGTTCCTCCACGCTGAGAACCGTGCTGGAGCGTCATCGCTCAACCGGTGCCGGCGCGACGCTGGCGACATCACTGATCGACGATCCGACTGGATACGGCCGCATCGTTCGCGACAAAGCGGGAGCGTTCGTTGCGATCGTTGAGCAGAAGAACGCCTCGCCGGAGCAGCTCTCGATCCGCGAGGTCAATCCGAGTTACTACTGCTTCGATGTGCAGTCGCTCTTCGGCGCACTGGCCCGCGTGGAGCGGAATCCGCTCACGCGCGAGTACTACATCACCGACGTGCCCGCGCTGCTCATGGGCGACGGTCGACGCGTTGAGGTCATTGATGCGGTGCCACCATCGGACGTGCTCTCGATCAACACGCTCGACGACCTCGCGAACGTGGACCGGATTTTCCGCGCAAGGACCGGCGCGGCGTCACCGACGAAGACCCCCAGCGGAGCCCGCGCATGAGCAACAGCGACGCGAATAATCTGAAGGTCTTCGCCGGGCGGAACAGCCGCGAGCTCACGGAACAGATCTGTGCCCACCTGGATCTTCCGCTCGGCGCGGTTCGCACCAGCATCTTCCCCGACGGAGAGCTGTTTGTGAAGCTCGACGAGGATGTCCGCGGGCGTGACTGCTTCGTGGTCATCTCGACGTGCGCTCCCGTAAACGAGAACCTGGTTGAGCTCCTGATCTTCCTGGACTGCCTGCGCCGCGCCAGCGCGAAGCGCGTGACCGTGGTGATCCCGTACTTCGGATACGGCCGCCAGGACCGCAAGGACGAGGGACGCGTCCCCATCACGGCCAAGCTGGTCGCGAACATGATTACCGCAGCCCACGCGGACCGCATCCTCGCGGTCGATCTCCACGCCGCTCAGATCCAGGGCTTCTTCGATATCCCCTTCGATCACCTCTCCGCGACGCCCGTGTTCCTCGAGCACTTCCTGAAGCACCGCGACGAGCTCGGCGACCTCTGCCTTGTCAGCCCGGACGTGGGAAACGTCAAGGTCGCCGAGGGCATGGCCAACCTGCTCTCTGCCGATCTGGCGATCATCCACAAGCAGCGCATCAGCGGCAGCCAGGTCACGGTCGGAAACCTGATCGGCACCGTCAAGGACAAGACGGTGCTGATGTTCGACGACATGATCTCGACCGCGGGCACGGTCTGCGAGGCGGCCCGTCTTGTGATGGACAAGGGCGCGCTGCGGATCATCTCCGCCGCGACGCATCCGGTGCTCGTGGGCATGGCGATGCATCGCCTGCGCGAGAGCCCGATCTCACAGGTGGTGGTCACCAACACGATCCCGCTCGGAGCGCGGGTCGATCCGATCAAGGACAAACTCGTGGAGCTGTGCGTGGGCCCGCTGATCGGCGAGGCGATCCACCGCATCCACCACGACCGCTCCATCAGCGAACTGTTCCGAAAGAGCGCGGGTCCCAAGCGATAGCCGCGGGCCTCGCATCCGTCCGACACGTGTCAAAGACATCGCACACACACCAATGAGCGAAATCGCTCGAGTTTGAAGAGGTCAAAGTCATGCACGAGAACGCACCCGTCCTCCAGGCCACCTCCCGTGGCAAGATCGGCTCCCGCTACGCCAAGCGCGTCCGCGAGAGCGGCAAGCTCCCCGCCATCCTTTACGGCCACGGGCAGGAGCCCCTCCCCATCATGCTCGACTCCAAGGGCACCCTGGAGCTCATCCACAAGGGCGACAAGGTCTACACGCTCAAGATGGAGGGCCAGTCCAAGGACCAGACCGTCCTGTTGAAGGACGTGCAGTTTGACTACCTCGGCACCCGCATCATCCACGCCGACTTCGCGCGCGTGGACCTGACGGAGCGGGTCCGCACCCGCGTGCACGTCCGCTTCGTCGGCGAGGCCATCGGCCTCAAGACCGTCGGCGCGGTCCTCATTCACCCGACCACGGAGCTCGAGATCGAGTGCATGGTCAAGGAACTGCCCGAGCACATCGATCTGGATATCTCGGCGCTCGGGGTTGACGGCGAGATCTCCGCCGGAGACGTCAAGCTTCCCACGGCTTCCATGAAGCTCATCACCGATCCGCACGCCTCCGTCGCCCACATCATCATCCAGAAGGAAGAGGTCGTCGCGCCCACCGGCGAGGCCGCCGCCGCAACCGCGGGTGGCGCACAGCCCGAAGTGCTCACCGCCAAGAAGCCCGCCGAGGGCGACGCGGCCAAGGGTGCGGCCGGAGCCAAGCCCGCAGCGGGCGCGGCCGCCAAGCCGGCGCCCAAGAAGTAATCCCGGCTCGCCCTCACGAGAGGGCGTGCCAGCCAGAAACCCGCGCGACAGCGCCAGCAGGATCGGATGCAGTGAAAGTGATCGTCGGCCTCGGCAATCCCGGTTTGCAGTACGAGAGGACGCGCCACAACGCGGGCTTCCTGGCGATCGATCGCCTCGCGCACACCAGTGCGAAGGGCGCGATCGCGAAGGCCCGGTTCAACGCCGCCTGTCTCGACGCCGAGATTGCCGGGGAGAAGTGCCTGCTCATGAAGCCGACGACCTACATGAATCTCTCCGGACGGTCCGTCGCCGAGGCGATCCGCTTCTACAAGCTCCAGCCGGCCACCGACCTGCTCGTGCTCGTGGACGATGTCGCGTTGCCCGTGGGCGCGATCCGGCTGCGGGCCGACGGATCGGCGGGCGGGCACAACGGGCTGGCCGACATCGAGCGGACGCTCGGCACGTCGGTCTACCCACGCTGTCGCATCGGCATCGGCTCCAAGCCCGCTCACATGATCCAGGCCGATTGGGTGCTCAGCCGCTTCACGGCGGAAGAGCAGCCCGAACTCGATCGCTCGATCGAGCAGGCGGCACAGGCCTCGGTCCACTTCGTCCAGAAGGGCATCGACGCGGCCATGAACCGCTTCAATGTCAGGATCCCGGATCCCAAGGCCCCTCCGAAGGCCGAGGCCCCAGAGTCACCAACCCCACCAGTAAGGACACCCGTCCCCCCGGGGCCGACGTCCGCTGAAGCCCCAGAATCAAAGAAACAGGACTGAAACGAAACACCAGCGACCGGGACCACCCCCGGCGCGCCAAACGAGGCAATCCAATGTCAGAGACCACGACCCCCAAGACGCAAGCCAAGACGTACAACTACGAGGCCATGTTCATGATTTCGCAGGGCGTCGCCGCCGACTTTTCCGGCGCGATCGCCCACATCAACGAGGTCCTGACCCGCGGCCACGCCCAGCTGATCGCGATGAAGAAGTGGGACGAGCGCCGCCTGGCCTACGAGATCAAGGGCCAGAAGCGAGCGATCTTCATCCTCGCGTACTTCACGGCCACCGGCGAGGGCTTCGCCCACATCGAGCGCGACTGCAACCTCTCGGAGAAGATCATGCGGGCCCTGATCACCCGCTGCGACCACCTCTCCGTCGAGGAGATGCAGGCCGCCGACGGACGCAAGGACCTTGAGGTCGAGGCCAAGCTCCGTGCCGAGCGAGCCGTCGCCCCGGTTGAGCAGGACCTGCCCGAGCCGGTCGGCGCGGGCGCCGAGGACGGCATGGACGAAGAAATCTGATCGCGTGACCGGAGATTCCGTCCCTCACTGACAGACGTCTGTCAGTGAGGGAGGGGCCAGATCCGGCCTCGCATGGTCCGCCCGGTTAGCATGAACGCATCGGCGCGGGTGGCCCCGCGCTCCAAAGGCCCCGCACCCGCTCGGAACCACTCCCGGAGAACGCCATGGCGAACTTCAACCGCGTCTTTCTGATGGGCAATCTCACGCGCGACATCGAGCTGCGCCACACCAACTCCAATCAGGCTGTGGCGACCATCGGCCTCGCGGTCAACCGGCGCTGGCGGACTCCGGATGGCGAGGATCGCGAAGAAGTCACCTTCGTCGACTGCGAGGCATGGGGCAAGACCGCAGAGACCATGAGCCGCTACCTGGCCAAGGGACGTCCCGTCTTCATCGAGGGTCGCCTGAAGCTCGACCAGTGGGAGAAAGAGGGCCAGAAGTTCTCCAAGCTCAAGGTCGTCGTCGAGAACTTCCAGTTCATTGACTCAAAGCCCGGAAGCGAGGGTGGCGGCGGGGGAGGTGGCGGCGGCGGTTACAGCCGTTCCGGCTCGGGCGGCGGCGGTGGGGGCGGTGGAGGGGCTCGCTCCGGTTCGTCCGGTTCCCGTTCAGCCCCTCCTCAGCAGGACCACGATCCCATCGGCGACGACATTCCGTTCTGATCCGCCCGGCGATCCGGCTACCCGGCATCAAGACATGCCGCCGCGTGGCGTTCGGCATAGCATCCTGACCCTGGTGGCGGGCTTTCGCTCCCACGGGAAGACATCCGTTGGGGCCTGCGTTGGCTCGCTCGTGAACGAGCGTCCGACCGGCTCCTCAACTTTCGAACACGAAAGGACAGCGACCAATGGCCAAGAACATGCAGCTCCTGCTGACCGAGAACGTCGATAACCTCGGCATCGTCGGCGATGTCGTCACGGTTCGTCTCGGGTACGCTCGTAACTTCCTGCTCCCGCGCGAGCTGGCGACGACTCCCTCCGAGGAACTGGTTGCCTCTCTGGCCGCCAAGCGTGCCGAGGCCCAGAAGATGCTGGCCGAGATCCGCAAGCAGCGCGAGGCGATGATCGGCAAGATGTCCGGCCTCGAGATCACCATCGAGAAGCCCTGCAACGACCAGGGCATTCTCTACGGCTCCATCTCGCAGAACGATCTGGCCGCGGCCCTTAAGAAGGTCGGCTATGACGTCAAGCCCCGCGAGGTCCGCATCGGGCAGGCCATCAAGCGCATCGACAGCTACGACATCCACGTCAAGCTGGCCTCCGACCTTGAGTCGCTCGTCAAGCTCCACGTGAAGGCCGACCGTCACATCGAGGCGGACGCCAAGGAAGAAATGGACTTCGACAACGAGGGCAACCTCATCGAGAAGGGCAAGGGCGGCCGGGCCGATCGCCCCGAGCGCGGCTCTCGCTCACGCAAGGCCGAGGCAGCCGAAGCCCCGGCAGATGCTCCCGCCCAGCCGGAGCGCAAGGTCTGGGGCAAGGCTCCGAGCACCCCGGCCGACATGGCCCAGAAGCCCGCGAAGGCCGACGCATCCGAAGAGAAGGGCGCCAAGAAGGGCAAGAAGTCCAAGGCCTGAGGCACGCAGTGGCGGGTTGGATCACGCCCTCCGCCGGAGCATGACAACAGCGTCCAAATGAAAGAACCCGGGGCCGACCCCGGGGTTCTTCGTTGATCGGATGGTGTCGAGTGTGCGACCGATTCGCCAGAGTGCGCCGCTCAGCGGCGACGCTGCGACTGCACCAGGAACGGCCCGAACTCCGTCACCGTCTCCTCCCCGAGCATGAACTTGTTGATGCTCACGCCCGCGTTGACGCGGAAGATCAGCGTGCACTTCTGGTCCGTGCGGCTGCGGGTCAGGCGGGACGGCAACTGCGCCAGTCCGCGGAGCGGATTGCCCGGCGTGAAGCGGATCCTGACGATGTCGCGGTCCTCGTACACATAGCCGACCGCCTGATAGCGCGTTCCGTCGGTGTCGACCAGGAACGGGGGCATGATGTCCTCCGCAAGGGCCTTGGTCTTGCCGAGCACGCTCGAGGCCGAGCTGGCGCTGACATCAACCCGCACGATCGCGGTGTCGAGCGTGGTCATGAACGAGTCGACACGCAGGTCACGAGCGACCTCACCGCCGCGTTTCATCTCCGTCAGCGCGAAGTTTGCCTCACCGTCCACGATCACCAAGCCGTCAAGCTCCAGCCCGCGCTCGCCACCCTTCTGGATCGTGTGACCCAGCGAGTTCATCAACTGGATACCGAAGTCCTGGGGCTGCTGATTTCCGCCGGGGCCCGTGGGCGGCAGGGTCGTGACGATTGGGCGTGAGGTCACCTCCACATCAAAGACCTGACCGGTGAGGATCCCCTGATCGCGCGCCTCGGCGGTCGCGTACGCGTGCACGGCCGGTGTGGGCTTGACGCGGGCGTTCTTCACGTAGAGCGCGAGAGGCTCAAAGCCCGGCGGGATCACGAACTCGAATGCCATCTTGGTGTCCGCGCCGGCGCCCGCGGCGGCAATGTAGATCTGAGAATCCAGCCGGAAGCGAGCGAACATGACCTCGTCGGCCGCGGCTCGCGTCGCGACCGCGATCGGGTACAGCGTCTTGTGCTTCACATCCTCCGGATCGCGAGCGTCTTCAACGAGCAGGCGGACCTGGGCGTTCCCGACCACGATCGCGCCGTGCTTCTCGCGTGCCCCGGGCTGGAACCCGATCACAAAGCCCTCGATGTGGGAATCGGGGGGATACGCGGCACCCTCGGGATCAAAGACCAACTGATTCGCGCCGGGGTTCCACGCATCGCGGAGCAGGTCCGTGAGTGCGCCGCCCGTGCGGTCCTTGCCGACCGTGTAGCGGGAAAACACGCTGACATCCCGGGGCGAGAGCGTGTTGCGGTCCTTGCCGTCGCCGCTCGTCATCCGCAGGGCCGAAGGGACGTCCGCCAAGTCGGGGTACCACTTCGTGAGCGGCTCCGCTGTGGAGAGCGAAGTCTCCGAGAGCTGGCCGTAGAGGCCCGCCACGATGCGATCGGAGGGGATGATCAGCTTCTGGCCACCTGTCTCGATCGAACCGCGGCCGCCCACTCGAACCGTCTGGTATCCCCACATGTTCGCGTCCATGCGGAGCATGCCGACGCCCAGCACCACGATGCCCGAGGTGATGACGCCGGCCACCACGCCGCAGAGCCCGCCGCCGATGTAGTTGGCCAGCGACTCGGTCTGGGCGTTGAGGGGAAGGGCCTTGTCGACGATGGGCCGGAGGACCGCCAGCGAGAGAGCGAAGGGTGCCAGAAGGCCGATCGACCAGGCCGAGTCGCGGAGAAAGGACAGGAAGCCGGTCTGCGGCGACTTCTGCAGGATCATGAGCGAGAGCGGCTCCCAGAGCCCGAACGCGATCGCACCGGCCACGAGCGTGCAGCACATGTGCAGCATCGCGGAGAAGAACCCGCGTGTCATCCACAGGTAGGCGATGCCGGCGATCACGGCGATGGCGAGGATGTTCATCATGATGTGAGTCTCCGCGAGAGCGTCGTCGGGGAGCGTTGCCCCGAGGCGATCCGGTGCAGGTCGTGTCTCAGCCCTTGGTGGTGGTTGACGGAGTGGTCGCCTGGGCCGCGGGCTCGGGCTTCTTGGCGCCGGCGGGCTGCGCCGGTTTCTGCTCGGCGGTCACGCGCATGACCTCCTCGATGCTCGTCACGCCGTCGACGGCCTTCCGCAGGGCGGCCTGCTGAAGAGTCGGCAGCTCGCGCTTGCGGAACTCGGTCTTGACGCCGTTCCAGTCCTGCGCGGCGATCCGCTCACGGACCGACTCGCCGACGGAATACACCTCAAAGATGCCTTCCAGGCCGTGGTATCCGACGCCGTTGCACACGGGGCAGACCTCGGGCTTGTTCTTGATGAGCACCTGCCCGCCCTTCTTGTAGAGCTGCGTGACCTTGTCCGCGGGCAGGCCGAGTTTCTTGAGGAGGTCGGCCGGGGGCTGGTACGCCACGCGGCAGTTCATGCACAGCTTCCGAAGCACCTTGCACGCGATCACGCCACGCAGGGTCGGGGCCGCAGCGGCCGCGTCTCCGGACGCCTTCACAAAGGTCATCAGTCCCGCCAGCGCACTGTCCGCCCGAACGGCGATGTAGATGCGGGTCCGCTCGACGTCGGCCTTGATGACCTCCTGGGCCGTTGCCGCGTCGGGCAGCTCGGCCGCGCCGACGACGCTCGGATCGCGGCGCAGGATCGACCGCAGTGTCGTGCTGAACTCGGCGCCGTCCTTGGTCGGCTCGAACACGTTCTGGCGAACGCCCTCGAGCGCGTCCTGGACCTCAAACTCCAGCGTCTGCACGTTGGACGTGTAGGCGTCGTGGGCCCGGATAGTCGTGTAGAGCAGCGTCGTACGGCCCTGCCCGGCGGGAGCCGCGAGGATCACGATTCCCGACGTGTCGGATGTGATCTTTTCAAACTCTTCGAGCTGGGGTGCGAGCATGCCCATGTCGGGCTTCTTGCGTCGCACGGCCAGATCCGGGTCGAAGGTGCCCTGCAGGCGCAGGCCGCCCTGAACGCCCGACGCCGTGAGGCGCACTTTCTTCTTGTCGCTCTCCTTCTCGATCGCGACATCGCCCACCTGGCGTTTGCGTCGATCCTGCACGTCCATCTTCGCGGCCGCTTTCCAGAAGTCGATGATCGGCACGGCCTCCGCGCCGGGAATCGTCTCCGCCGGCACCGGCAGCGAATCGATCGTGTGGATCACGCGGTATGCGTTGTCCTTGCCGGTGGGCGCGATCTCGAAGCGACCGGCCCGAGCGCTCATCGCGCGGAGCAGAACCTGTTCCGCGGCCAGACGCACCACGAACTCCGGCGTCTCGTTGTTGGGAGGGGCGATCGCGACCTTGTCCGGCCCCCGGACGACCAGCTCCGAAGAGCCCATCTGCTTTGCGTCCGCCTTGGCCTTCTTCTTCTCCGTGAACGACGAGAAGTCGATCTTGACCTTGTGGTCCTCCGGAACGCGCTCGTCCTTGTTGGCGATCATGGGGTAGACCATCAGGTCGATCCCGAGCACCGTGAGCATCGAGGCGAAGCCCACGATGAAGCCCACAATCCCGGGCAGGGGCATCAGGAACCCGATGAGGAACGCGACCGCGCCCAGCGAAATGTGCAGCACGTTCCATTGCTGGCGGTTCAGGTGGAAGCGGGCGGCGTGCTTGTCGTAGATCCGCGTGATGATCGCGGCCCATCCGACAATCGGCAGAAGGTACAGCACCGCCTTCCACCAGGACACCATGACGAAGCCCTCGGCGAGCGTCAGGGTCGACAGACCAGCGCCGGGAATGAGTGAGATCGTGTCGGCCATCATGCTCACGGGTCGATCACCTCGATGGAACGGTGTTGCGGGCCGCTGCGCCGGTCATGGGCAGTGGTCGGGGATCCTGGACGCGTCTCAGCCGAGCTTCTTCAGCTTCATGTTCAGCTCGTCGACGTTGGGCGAAGCGTCCATCGCGACGCGGACGTGAATGTACTCCTTCTCAACCAGCTCCACAAGCGACTGGTTGAAGTCGATCATGCCGCGCTGACGTGCCTCGATCGAGTTCAGATACGAACGCAGCTCGCCCTCGCGCCCGTCCAGAATGTGCTTCTGAACGACCGCGTCGTTGATCAGGATCTCCAGCGACGGGATGCGATGGATGTTCTTGTGCAGCGTCGGCAGCAGCTTCTGGTACACGAACGCCCGCATCTGGTACCCGAGGATCTTCCGCACCTGCTCGATCTCTTCCTGCTCGAACAGGCCGTAGATTCGGCTGAAGGTTTGCGTTGTGCTGGAGGCGTGGATCGTTCCGTACACCAGGTGGCCCGTCTCGGCCGCCTGCAGAGCGGTTGAGAACGTCTCGGCATCGCGCATCTCGCCGATGAGCACGATGTCCGGGTTCTCGCGGACGAGGGCACGCATCGCAGTCTTGAAGTCCAGGCAGTCGATGCCGATCTCGCGCTGGTTGATCGTCGCCTTCTTGTCCTCGAAGATGTACTCGATCGGATCCTCGATCGTCACGATGTGCACGGGCTTCTGGGCATTCACATAGTCCAGCATCGAAGCGATCGTCGTCGACTTTCCCGAGCCCGTCACGCCGCACAAGAGCACGATGCCCTGCGGCTGGAGCGCGATCTGCCCCATGATCTCCGGGAGGTGGAGCCCCTCGAACGGCAGGATGTTGCTCGTGATGCGTCGGGCCGCCACGGACAGCTTGCCGCGGGCCTGGAACAGGTTCACACGGAATCGGCAGCGCTCGTCATAGTCGTACGCGAAGTCAACCGAGCCGAACTTTGCAAGGTCCTTGAGCTGGTCCTCCGAGAGAATGGTCTCGGTGATCTTCCAGAACTCGTCGAGCGTGACCGGAGGCGTGTCGAGCGGCTTGAGAGAGCCGCGGATTCGCAGCTTCGGGGCCTGCTCGCTCTTCATGATGAGGTCCGATGCCTCAAACTTGATCGTGGCTTTCAGGAAGTCACCCCAGCGCGTCGCGTGCGGGTCGTTCGCCTTCTTGCGCGTCAGGGAGACGTGCCCTGTCACCGATTCCCCGGTCTGACTGTCTGACCCGATCGTCATCCGCAACGCTCACTTTCTGCCGCGCCCGAAAGACCTCGGACGCGAGATCCAAACCAATGTCCGGTTCATGAGCCAGCTCAAGAGCCCCGGAGCGCGCCGGCCGGGCAGGAATCCCGCCGGAGCGGCGCAACGACACCGACACCCTCCCAAGCCGGTTGAAGAGGGTCAGTAGGGTACGCATTAGAGGCCGAACGGATCAGGTGCGCGGCGCGACCGTCCGCAGAAAGAATGAGCCCGGACGGTCAGGTCCGGGCTCACCATCAAACCATTGGCTGTCGATCCGGTGGGCCGAAGCGGTGTGGTCAGTTCATCGCCACCGCGCCGGCGGAGGCCTGGACCACGGTCGGTTCCGATCCCGGCTGGCCCTCGCCCTCCGGGTTCTCCTCTTCCTCCTTGGTTCCGAGGAAAGAGGCCTCCAGCGTCAGGCGGATCTTCTCCATCGCCTTGTTCTGGATCTGGCGGACGCGTTCCTTGGTCACGCCGATGATCTGGCCCACCTGCTCCAGGGTCATCGGCTTCTCGTTGTCCGCGGACTCAAGACCGAAGCGGTGCTCGATGACCGTCCGCTCAACGTCCGTCAGGTCCGCCCGGTTGTCCAGAACGATCCGCTTGACCTCCTCGGCCGCGTCCTTCTCGAACGTGGCCCGCTTGGTCTCCAGGAAGTCCGAACGCTCGAGCTTGGGATCGAAGTCGGTCGGGAACCGCTGGCGATACTTGCTAAGCTTCATGCCCTGGCGGCTGAAGGCCTTCAAGATCGCTCGACACGCGTACGTCGAGAACTTGTAGCCGCGACCGGCGTCGAACTTGTCCACTGCGCGAAGCAGGGCCATGTTGCCCTCGCTCACCAGGTCGGCGAAGTCCACCTCGGAC
This sequence comes from uncultured Phycisphaeraceae bacterium, assembly GCA_964588385.1. Classification (GTDB taxonomy): domain Bacteria; phylum Planctomycetota; class Phycisphaerae; order Phycisphaerales; family UBA1924; genus JAHBWV01. The sequence goes on along the minus strand of CAZPPG010000020.1, from coordinate 33,629 downwards.
ATACGCGTCCGCTTGGCCATGGCCAGAACCAGCGCGAGGTTCGTCTCCGCGATCTGCTCGCGGATCCGCTCCGACAGCCGGTACCAGCGCAGGATCTCTTCCGCCTGAGGAGGCGTGGGCTGACGCGCGGGCGAGGCCCAGACTTCCTTCTGAAGCGAGTACACCCGATAGCGGGCGTAGTTGAACTGGTGGAACAGCACCTTCTCCTCCGCACCGGTCAGGATGACCTGCTGCGCGGACTTGACAGTGCGACCGCGGGCCGCCGACAGGTCGTCCATCACCGGGTGATACCACGAGGTATCGGGCTTGGCGATGTCCGGCGCCTCGTCGTAGATGCCTTTCTCCGCGCCGCTCTCGTAGAAGACCGGCGAGTCGATGAAGTCCTGCTCGGACTCGAGGATCTGGTTGAGCAAACGCTCATCCTCAGCCGACAGCCGCTTGCGGGCGGCCTTGGACTCGGACGCACCCGTCGTCTCGACGATGTCCACCCGGTGGCGACGACGCACCTGCTCAAGGGGCGTCGGATTGCGTTTGCTGATGATCTGCCTCATGACGGTTCCAACCCTTCGTATTCAAGGACGCGAGTCGTTCGCGCCCCTTCACCCCTGGCGTGCTGCTCGTCCGATCACCTTTCCGTTCTCGGACCGTGCCGTACCGTGTCGGCTCCCAGGACAAGGAGCGACGCGACCGTTCGCCTGACGTGATGTTTTCCCTTATCCCGTGCCCTGCCTTTGTGCGACCCCGCACGCGGCAATCCTGTTCTCCATCTTACGGTTTTTGGCCCATTTTTGTTTCAGTAGTTGAGAAGTTCTCTTAGAAACCCGGACTTCACCTCAGTCTCCGATCCCGGCCGCATGGCCCCACCCCGCCCTTCGAACCGCATTTGGATGCCATGACCCCCGGAGCGTGACCCCGCGAGGGCCACACTTCAGCCACATCTCCGGGTTGAAGTTCCCCCGGATTTGACCGAGTCATTGAACGTCCAATAATCCCCACAGAGCGGCACTCGAAGCGGCATCCTTGCCTTCCGCTGAATTCCGGGCTGCCAGAATACACCAACCGTGCGAAACGGCAAGTTGTGTCTTTGGCTTTTCCACTGCTTGTCCACAGCAATTTACCAGGTTCTCGACTGAGTCGGATTCTGTTCGGAATTGTGGCGACACCTCACGCTGGTTCTGCTCATCCAAAAGCGACATTCGCACTTCCCCTCCGCAACAAGGAGATCGACAATGGCCTTCACGCTTCCCCCTCTTCCCTACCCCAGCAACGCCCTTGAGCCCGCGATCGACGCCAAGACCATGGAGATCCACCATGGCAAGCATCACAAGGCCTACGTCGACAACGCGAACAAGGCCCTCGAGGGCACACCATGGGCCGACAAAGACCCCGTGGAGGTCATCAAGGCCCTGAAAGAACTTCCGGACGACAAGCGCGGTCCTGTCCGCAACAACGCCGGCGGCCATGTCAATCACTCCATGTTCTGGTCAGTTTTGACATCCCCTGGAAAGGGCGGTACTCCCACCGGCCCCCTCGCCGACGCGATCAACGCGGCCTTTGGATCGCTTGACGGGCTGAAAGAGAAGTTCAATGCCGCCGCCGTGGGGCGCTTCGGGTCCGGCTGGGCTTGGCTCTGCGTCAAGGGTGGCAAGCTCGAGATCTGCTCGACCGCCAACCAAGACAACCCGCTCATGGGAGAGTCCGTCGCGGGCTGTGGAGGCACGCCGATCCTCGGGCTGGACGTGTGGGAGCACGCGTACTACCTGAACTATCAGAATCGCCGAGCCGACTATGCCGCGGCGTTCTGGAGCATTGTCAACTGGGCGAAGGTCGCCGAGAACTTCGCGAAGGCCAAGTGATCCCGCCATCGAACGCTGTTCGTGTGGCCGAGGTCGCGCCGCCTTCCAGCGACGCGATGAGAGGTTTCCGTGGTCTCCAAGAAGAGCATCCTCCTGACGGCCTGGCTCATCCTCCCGCTGGCGGTTGTGGTTTTCTTGTGCGTCTGGATCGCCCGTTCGTTGCAGCACGGCGCGATTGGCGCGCCCGCCCCGCGGGGTCAGGGCGCGGGCCAGACCGGTGGCGCGAACGCGCTGGGCGAGCTTCTCGCCGGGCGCCGTGCCGACGGAACGAGCCGCGAGACGGTTGAGGCCCAAGTCTGGGAGATCGCGGTTGAGGATCGCGGCGCTGTCGGCACCGCAGAGCAGCCCCTTTTCCTCACGAGCACGCTCACGCAATGGGATCCGGCACATCCGGGTGCCATCATGACGCCCGGCGAGCCCGGCGTCTGGTACTGGCGTGGCGAGATCCCCGGCGGGGGTGAGGCTTTCGAGTTCACCATCACGCGCGGCTCAGCCGCGACGCTGGAGAGCGACCCGGTAAGCCCCGCTTCGCCTCGGGCGCGGCGCGTGCTGCCGACGGGCGTGGCGCCCGACCCGGACGGCGTTCGCAGAGCACGCGTGGTCGTGCAGTCTTACATCGATCAGCCCGTGAGTTCGGGCGATCGGTGATCCGAGATCTCCGAGATTGAACGCCGCCGTGGCCGTCATGCCTTTTTCAGCACAACGACAGGTCGGTACGTCTTGTCGAGTACGGTCTCTGGATCGGTCTGCATCCAACCCTTCAGAACTCCCGCGTATACGGAGCGGAAGTCCAGGCCGTGGACCAGGTCGCCGTCGTCCAGGGCGGTGAGCGACGGGTGATCGCCGATGAGCCCTTGGCGAACCATCGGGCCCGCAAGGAACATCGGCGCGGCGGTGCCGTGGTCCGTGCCTCCTGATGCGTTCTGGGCGGCGCGCCGGCCGAACTCGGAGAAGCACATGGTCATCACCCGCCCGTCGTTCCCCTGTGCCTTGAGATCGGCGTAGAAGGCCTTCATCGCGTCGCCAAACTGGCGCAGGAGGTTGGCGTGCGAGCCCTGCGCCGCGCCCTGGCCGGCGTGCGTGTCGAAGCCTCCGAAGGAGACGTAGTAGACGCGTGTCGGAAGTTCCGCGCGGATCATCGAAGCGACCATGGAAAGATCGCGGGAGAGCCCCGTCCGCGGATACTCAACGAGCGCCTTGGCGGACACGGCCTTTCGGATCCGATCGCTGGAAACGCGTGCGTCCAGCGCCGTTCGCATCAGGAACGCGGCGTTGCTGGCCGGGTCAACATCGCTCGTCACGCCGCGCTCGACCAGCGCGTCATAGGGCGCCGCCAGCGACTTGCTCGCATCCTGCCCCGTCCACCGGAAGAGATCCGCGGACTCGAATGACACGGGCACCACCTTTCGCCCCTGCAACGCAAGCGGCGCGGTCCGGCCGATCGCGATGGGCGGCTCCGTGGGCTTCGAGTCGGCTTCCGATGTCCCGCTCTCCCCCTTGCCCTCCCCGCAGCACTGGGAATCCACGTACTTCCCGAGCCAGCCGTCGCCCGTCGCCGTCGTGTCGGCGGTGTGCCAGATATCCATCGACTTGAAGTGCGAGCGATTGGGGTTCGGATACCCGACACCCTGCACGATCGAGAGCATCCCGTCCTCGTGAAGGTCGTGCAGGCCCGTGAGCGCGGGATGCAGGCCCACGCCGTCGGCCTTCGAGAGCTTGAGCACCTGAGCCGCGTTGACGCCGATCCCCGGACGCATCCGGTAGTACTGGTCAAATCCAAAGGGAACGACCGTGTTCAGTCCGTCATTGCCCCCGGACAACTGCACGACCACCAGGATGCGGTTCTGATCCACCCCCGGGATCGATGAGAGCGAGCCCGTCGGCTGCCCAACCGCGAATGCAGACCGTTGCAGGAACGACGGCACCGTCAGTGTCGCACTCGCAAACGTCAGCGACGTCGTCAGAAACTCGCGGCGTGTGAATGGCGACCTGTTCTCGTTGCTCATGGAAGTTCCTTCGACGATCCGTCATTCCGATTGGCCAACGCAACTCAGCTCAACTGATACTCGGGCGAAGCGGTCAGAAGCAGCAGCACGCCGGCCAGCACCCGCGGATCCGTGGCCGCCGCTCCATCCGAGACCTGCGCGGCAACATAGGAACGGATCGGGTCCAGCAGCGAGTCATTGTCGCGGCCCACGACAAATCGCGCCAGCGCCCGCAGCATGGCGTCCGTGTCGGTCCGCACCGCCGGGTCACGCTCCGCCAGCTCCGTCACGAGCACCGACGGGTCGTACCGCTCGATGTCGGCGCCCGCGTCGCGGCCCTGCGGCTTGCGCCCGGTCAGCAGAAACGTCAGCACGTTCTGCCGCACAAACATGGTGGAGGTATTGATCCACGTCCGCCCGCCGTCCCACCCCTTCACGCTGGGTGGGAAGAAGATCGACTGCCCCATCAGGTCCATGGCGTCCAGCAGCGTGCCCAGATCACGCACCGGCGTCCGCAGCGAGCGCACCGCGCCCACCACCAACTGCACAGGGCTCTTGATCTGCTGCCCCATCACCCCGTCCTCGTAGAATCGACGCGACAAGAACATCTTCCGCAGGGCGGGTTTCAACTCGTACCGCTTCGACGCAAGCAGCGACGCGATGTCGTCGACGTACTCGCGCGTGCTTGGGTCCATGTCCTTCTCGCGCTCCGGCAGGCCGGCAACAAAGTACCTGTAGAGCTTCCTGGCCATGAACCGTGACGTCGCCCTTTTCTCCAAGATCGCGGTCACGAAGCCGTCCCCGTCGAGCGACCCCGAACGCCCCAGGATGTTCTTCTTGCCGTTGTCGTGGTCCTCGCGCCGGAAAACAAACTCATCGTCGTAGAACGTGTACCCGGTCAGGGCGCGCGCCCCTTCCTTGATGTCTCCCTCCGAATAGTTCCCGACGCCCAGCGAGAACAGCTCCATCAGTTCGCGGGCCAGATTCTCGTTCGGCTGGCCCTTGCGTGAGTCGTTGTTATCCAGGTACGCGAGCATCGCCGGATCGCGGATGATCTCGTACAGCAGCTTCCCGTAGTTCCCCAGCGCGTTGGCCCGGAACAACTGGTTCTGCTTGAACATGTGGTACGAGTTCTCGATTGTTCGATAACTCGTCGCGAAGTGACCATGCCAGAACAGGGCCATCTTCTCCTCAAGCGGCCGCGGCGTCTGGATCATCCGCGACAGCCACCACTCCTGCACCTCACGGATCTGCAATCGGTCGGCACGCTCGGCCTGCTGACGCATCACGCGGAACCGGGCCAGCGACTCTTCATCCTGGGCCCGCGCCGCGGATCGCTGCGCCACACGCTCTGCCGCACTCGCCGGACGCATGATGTCACTCTTGAACACGTCCGTCGCCACGCCGTCAAAGGGGACTGACTCGACGTTCAGGAGATAGTCGACCGAACGGGCCGCGCCCCACGCCGCCAGCGTCTGGATCTGTTCAGGCGTTCCGCCGAAGCCGGCACGCCACAGCAGGTGCCGCGCGTGGGCGGCCGTGAACTCCGAATCCTCGATCGCGGCCGCGGGGTCGAACTTGGGTCTCGGTCCGCGCGCCTTGGTGGGCTTGGGCTCAGCGGCCGGCTCCGACTGCGGGGGGGCATCCGGCCCTGCAGGGGGCTTGGGCGCGTCCGAAGGGGGTTGGAACCTCGAGGCTGATCCGCGCATCGCTCGTTCCTCGCGCTCGGCTCACCATCACAGGCCGATCAGGCCCCAACGGGCCGCGTCGATCGGTCGAGCTTCAGCAGCCCAACGCCCCTCCGTCCGGTCCATTGCCAACCGACATCACGCGTGCCCAGCGTACCGTAATCCCTTCGCTACCTCTATCGGATTTGCAGACCAATGGTTCTGAGCCGGGCCGACAACGCCGGCCTTCACCCCCAATCCTCGGTCAGAGGGGGGTGCTTGCCTTCCACGCGCGCCGCGCGAGCAGCCAGACCGCCACCAGCGACCCGAGCAGCAGCGCCCCGTTGGCCTGATGAGCAGTGGTGATAGTTGCGGTCACGGGGGAGGGATCAGTCAGGACGCCCTTGTCGTGCATGACGGCGAAGAACGCGCCCCAACCAAGAAGGAACTGCAGAGAGACGAACGCCCCCAAGAGCGACGTCCAGCGCTTGACGGGAGCGCCCAGAGCTCCGGCGACGCGGGACGCGCTGCTCCCCACAATCACCGCGATGATCGCCGCGACAAACACGACAAAGGCCAGGCCGATGTGCGTATAGAGGATATGAGTGACCCCTTTGGATCCGCCATACTTCATGTGCCGGTACATGGCGCCGAGCAGATGCTGGAGCAGGCAGGCGTGCAGCGCCATCGTCGCAAACAGCTTGAACTTTCGTAGCAGCGGGTCGCGAGTCAGCCCGGCCACCGGAGCCCACGCGCCGGAAAGCGTAACGGCGAATCCCACCAGCGTACCGAAGAAGACCTGTGCTACGAAGCCATGCACAAAGCGCAACGCGGTGCTGTCCTCCGTCACACGGATCGCCCCCATCACGCCCTGCAGGCAGACGGCCAGGAACAGGACGACCGCCGCGATTCGGAATCCCTTGCGACGCTCGGCGATCATCGTGAACACCATCAACGCCAAGGTCGTGAGCCCGACAAACGCCCCGAAAAGCCGGTGCGTGTGCTCGAAGTACCGATCCGGCCGCGCCATAAGCGCCAGCGGATAAAGGAACATATTGGCCCCGTCCGAGGTCGGCCAGTCCGGAAAGGCCATTCCCGAATCGGTCGTCGTGACGATTCCACCGATCGCGATCAGGGGCAGCGTCGCCAGGCACGCGACCGCCGCAAATCGCGGCAGCCAAGCCCGGGCCGTCCGCGCCGGGGCGTCTGCAAGTCGTGATCCCAGCACGGTTCCCCCCAGCCCGATCGCCGTCGCCAGCACAACGAACCCGAGCGCGCGCACAAGCGCATGAGTTGAGAGCCCGCTGGCCCCTGGCAAAGGGGTGTCGCCCCCGGGCGACTCGACCAGAGCCGATCCCAGGGGAATCAGAATGAGCAGTGCGGTCGCGAGGCCGGCCACAGCTCCGGCGCCCACCGCCTGGCGGCGCGCCACTGTTCGTCCGAGCAAAACCGCTCCGGCCAACCAAGCCATCAGGATCACCGGCCCGGCCGCCTTTGCCTCCAGATTCAGGGCCGGAAGATGCGTAATCCACGCCGCCACATAAAAAATCGTACCCGCTGCAAAGCCGCAGGTGATCCCGGGCGCCAGGAGGCTCAATCGTTGGTCCGCGCTCATGGTCGGCTCCTTGTACGGCAAATGATCAGCAGTCGACTCGAACCAGACGCCAAAGGGCGGTACAACTGAGACTGCGTCTCAGTTAGGGAAGTACACGTGTCTCTTGCTTGACAAGATACGGTAGAGCGGCACAAATTGCTGTCTCGCAGAAATACCGGCCGATTGGACAACAGTTTAGGATCTGATAACGTCGTCTTGCGCGAAACGCTTCGTCACTCGGGATGCGTCCATCCGAGGCAAGCATATTTTTGAGGTCTCGCGAGCAGGTGAGCGTGCATTCGCACGCCCGGCTGTTCGCTCGCTGGAGTGTCGCTGATGGGCACGCTCTTCCCGAAGTGGTTGAACATGGTTCCGACCGTCCTTGCCATGGGCGGCGGTGGAGCCACGCTCGCCGTTGTCGTCGGCACGTGGTATTGGGCAACGCCCGATTACTTCGAGGTCGGCTACATGCCGACGCAACCCGGCTCCGGTTTCAACCACCAGATCCACGCCGGCAAGCTCGGTATGGACTGTCGCTATTGCCACACGAAGGTGGAAGAGTCCAGCGAGGCCAACATCCCGAACGTCGCGACGTGCATCGGCTGCCACGCGGAAGACCGCCTCGGGCCTGCGTTTGATCCCAAGGAGAAGGTCGCGTTCATTCGCGAGGCGTATGCACAGGACGCCAGCGTTGAATGGCGACGCGTGCACAAGCTCCCGGATTACGTCCGCAACTTCCCCCACGCCACGCACATCAAGGCCGGCGTCTCCTGCTACTCGTGCCACGGGCAGATTACCGCGATGCCCGTCGTCTTCCAGGCTGAAGGCCTCGGAATGGGCTGGTGCCTCGATTGCCACCGCGGCGTCGAGAAGAACCCCGAGAAGTACCTCGTGCCGCCCGACAAGGTCACCAACCTCTTCTGGGTCGAGCAGCACCTGAGCACGGTCAAAAAGGGCGATGCCGAATCGCGCCGTCTGCAGCAGCAGTTGCGGGAGAACCCGCCGCAGCACTGCGGAGCGTGCCACTACTAGCGGCGCCCGCCTCCGAATCCGATCCCAGCGTTCTTCAAGAGACCGAAGTTCGATCACACGGCAAGTTGGAACGTCGAGCATGAGCCACGATCAGTGCCCATCCACCAAGGGAAAGATGTCGCCCGACGCGAACCGGCGCGAGCTGGACCGCGTCAACGCGGGGCTCGCCGGGGGCGCGAAGCTCTGGCGCAGCGCCGAGGAGTTCGCCGACAGCGGCGAGTTCCGCGACTTCCTGGAGCGTGAGTTCCCCGCCGGCGCATCCGAACTCGACGGCGCGTCCCGTCGCGATTTCATCAAGATCATGGGAGCGTCCTTCGCCCTCGCCGGCGCCGCGACCATCCCGGGTTGCCGCCGGCCCGATCACAAGATCCTGCCGTATTCGCGCGAAGTGCCCGAGGACGTTGTCATCGGAAAGCCGCTCTTCTATGCGACCAGCATGCCACTTCCCGGCGGCGGCGCGGAGGGCCTTGTCGTCGAGACGCACGAGGGACGCCCGACCAAGATCGAGGGCAACCCGCTCCACTCCATCAATCGCGGCAAGGCCTCCATCTGGTCGCTTGCCAGCATCCTCGGCCTTTACGACCCCGATCGCCTCAAGCAGCCCGCGTACCAGAACCCCGCCCGCGGACGCCTGCCCGCGTCATGGGACGACTTTGCAACCTGGTCCAAGGACCACTTCGCGAAGTACGCAGCAAACGGCGGCGAGGGCCTCGTCTTCCTCGCCGACAAGAAGTCCAGCCCGACTCGCGACGCCGTGCGCGACGCCGTGCTGAAGAAGTTCCCCAAGGCGGTCTGGTCCGCGTACGACGGGGGCGAGGCCGAGGGCTCCACGCGGGGCTCTGCCATCGCGTTCGGCAAGCCCGGGCGTGAGATCTTCTCGCTATCGAAGGCCCACGTCATCCTCTCGCTCGACCGCGACTTTGTGGAGCAGGAGCCCACGGCTCTGGTCAACGCTCGAGAGTTCGCCTCCACGCGCGCCGTGATGACCGCCACCGACGCGATGAGCCGACTCTACATGGTCGAGAGCGGCTTCTCCCATGCCGGATCCAACGCGGACCATCGGCTCCGCGTCTCGCCCGCCCGAATCGGCGCGTACGCGCTCGCGATCGCGCGAGCCGTCTGCGAGCGACTCGGCTCGAGCGCATCCGCGCTCGGCGCCGCCGTCGCGATGGCGAGCTTCGAGTCCGGCCCTGACATCGATCAGAAGTTCATCGATGCGGTGGCCGACGATCTGGTCGAGGCACGCAATCGCGGCCACTCGGCCATCATGGCCGGCGCGAGCCAGCCCGCGCCGGTCCACGCCATCGTCCACGCTCTCAATGCTCTGCTGGGCAACGTCGGCTCGACCGTCTCATACTGCGAGATGTCCGAGGAAGAGGCTTCAAGCTCGATCGCATCCCTCGCGGCCGTCGCCGACATGCTCGCCTCCGGACGCGCGACCACACTCGTCTGCCTCAACGTCAACCCCGCCTATGACGCGCCGGCCGACCTGGACTTCGCGGCTCGCATGGCCAAGGCCACCACGATCACGCTCGCGGTCGACGCCAATGAGACCGAGGCCATCTCAACCTGGTCGCTCAACGGCACGCACTACCTCGAGTCCTGGGGCGACACCGTCGCTGCCGACGGCACCCTCGCCCCAACGCAGCCGATGATCGCGCCGCTCTACGCCCCAGCCCACTCCGATATCGAGCTGCTCGCCATGATCGCAGGCGAGACCGTCACCGACGGATACGAGATCGTTCGCGGCGTGTGGAAGTCCACCCTCGGCGGCGACTTTGAGAAGGCATGGCGCCGCTCGCTGCACGATGGCGTCGCGCCGAAGTCACTGCGAACGCCCGGCTCGTGGACTGCCGACATGGGCGCGATCGCGGAAGCCGCCCGCGCGTTCACCGTCGGCCCCGCGCCGTCCAAGGACAACCTCGATCTCGCGTTCACGACCGGTCGCACGTACGACGGCCGCTTCGCCAACTACTCGTGGCTGCAGGAGCTTCCCGACATCGGGACCCGCGTGGTGTGGGACAACCCGGCCCTTATCAGCCCCGCCACGGCCCGCGCCCTTGATCTGGAACCCGTCGGTTTCAGCGACAAGGACCCGTCGGGGATGTACACCAAGCCCAAGTACCCGCACGCGCGCCTCGCCACGCTCACCGTCGGCTCGCGGGCCATGCAGGTCGCCGTCTGGATCCTCCCGGGCATGGCCGACAACACCGTTCTGTTCCCGCTGGGATACGGCCGGCGCGTCTGCGGCCTCGTCGGCGGCAGCGAGGCAGAGCCCGTGGGCTTCGACGCCAACAAGCTCCGCGACTCCAAGGCAGGCCGCGTCGTCCGCAACGCCAAGCTCGGCAGCGCGTCCGGCACATACCTCATCGCGAGCACGCAGAACCACTGGTCGATGGAGGGGCGTACCGCGATCGTCCGCAGCGTCGACCTCCCGGCGTGGCAGAAGTTCGGCGACCAGCCCCCGGTTGTTGAACAGGACCACATCTACGCGACCAAGGCCAAGGAGCTCTCGTTCGCGGAGAAACTCGGCGAGCTCAGCCACACGCCGCCGAACATCGGCATCTACGCCAACCCGTTCAATGAGTCACTCGTCGATCCCAAGCCCGGCTCCCGGTACTCGCGCGGGCCGCAGTGGGGGATGACGATCGATCTCTCGAGCTGCACGGGCTGCGGCGCGTGCACCATCGCGTGCCAGAGCGAGAACAACATCCCGGTCGTCGGCAAGAAGGAGACGGCCAAGGGCCGCGAGATGGCGTGGATCCGCGTCGATCGCTACTTCATCGGCGACGATTTCAACAATCCCGAATCGATGTATCACCAGCCGGTCGCGTGCGTGCACTGCGAGAATGCGCCGTGCGAGACCGTTTGCCCCGTCAACGCCACCGTTCACGGCACCGAGGGCACCAACGACATGGCCTACAACCGCTGCATCGGCACGCGGTACTGCGCCAACAACTGCCCGTACAAGGTCCGCCGCTTCAACTTCTTTGATTACGCCGTCACCAAGTTCAACGGAAGCTACTACGGCAAGGACCTGATGCCGCTGGGCGGACCCAAGAACGTCAACCTCATCCCCCCGCGTCTCCGGGAGAAGCTCGACGAGATCGCGCGGATGAAGATGAACCCCGACGTCACGGTTCGAAGCCGCGGCGTCATGGAGAAGTGCTCGTACTGCACCCAGCGGATCAACGCCGCCCGCATCGAGACGAAGCTCCAGAACCTTCCCGGCATCCCCGACGGGTTCTTCCAGACTGCATGCCAGCAGGCTTGCCCCTCCAACTCGATCACATTCGGCGACATCCTGGACGAGTCCAGCAAGGTCTCGAAGACACGCGCGAACCAGCGTTCGTACATGCTTCTCGGTTACCTCAACACACGCCCGCGCACCAGCCACATGGTCCGCGTGACGAATCCCAATCCCAAGCTTCGCACCCCGGTGGAAGACCCCTTCCACCACGGCGGCCACGGCGACGCCCACGGGTCCGAGGGCCACGACGACGGGCATCACGCGCCCGCCGGCGACGAACACGGCAAGGCACACGACGGCGGCCACGCCTACTTCGATTCACGCAAGCGCCGCACCGATGACGGATACGCCCTCTCGCTCCGAGTTCTGGGCGCGAGCGTTGGAGTTCACGCATGACCACACTTCACCCTGACGAGGCCAACGCCAGGCGCCTGGCCGGTCTTCAGGCCGGGGGGCTCATGGGCCATCCCGACTCCGGAGACGGCACGCTCATCGACGATCCCGCCGTCCGCGTCCCGCTCGTGCTGAACGGACAGTCGTTCCACGACATCACCGAGACCGTGTGCGGCTACGCCGAAAAGGGCCCCGGCAAGTGGTGGCTCCCGGCCGTGCTGATGGCGGCGAGCGTCGCCTCGCTCACCGGCCTGATGGTGGGCTATCTGATCATCACGGGCGTCGGTGTGTGGGGCCTTACCAACCAGGTTGACTGGGCGTGGGACATCACCAACTTCGTCTTCTGGATCGGTATCGGTCACGCCGGAACGCTGATCTCCGCTATTCTCTGCCTCCTGAAGCAGAAATGGCGCACGGCCGTGAACCGTTCGGCGGAGGCGATGACGATCTTCGCCGTGATCTGTGCCGGTCTCTTCCCCGGCATCCACGTCGGACGCGTCTGGATGGCCTGGATGCTCTTCCCGATTCCCAACTACAACTACATCTGGCCCAACTTCCGTTCTCCGCTCCTCTGGGACGTCTTCGCCGTCTCGACCTACGCCACGGTCTCCGCCCTCTTCTGGTACATGGGCATGATCCCCGACATCGCGACGCTCCGCGACCGAGCCGACCGCCGTCTTCGTGAAGCCGCCTCCGGCGGAGCGCCGGCGTTCAAGGGCGACAAGATCCGCGCTCTCGTGTACGGGTTGCTCTCGATCGGCTGGCGTTTCAGCGGCCGCCACTGGCACCGCTACGAGGCCGCCTACCTCATCCTCGCTGGCATCTCAACGCCACTCGTGCTCTCGGTGCACTCCATCGTGTCCTTCGACTTCGCCACGTCGATCCTCCCCGGCTGGCACACCACCATCTTCCCGCCCTACTTCGTCGCCGGCGCCATCTTCGGCGGCTTCGCGATGGTGCTCTTCCTGCTCATCCCCGCCCGCGAGCTCTTCCCGGGCATGAAGAACCTGCTCACCCTCCGCCATCTGGAGAACATGGCCAAGATCCTTCTCTTGACCGGCTCCATGGTCGGCTTCGCCTACGCAATGGAGTTCTTCATCGCCTGGTACGGCGCCAACGACTACGAGAAGGAGGTCTTCATCAACCGTGCCACCGGCCCGTATTGGTGGGCCTATTGGACGATGATCTCATGCAACGTCATCAGCCCGCAGCTCTTCTGGGTCAAACGCTTCAGACAGAGCCCGCTGGTGATCTTCATCGTCTCCGTCTTCGTCACCATCGGCATGTGGTTCGAGCGATTCGTCATCATCGTCTCCTCGCTCCACCGCGCCTTCCTCCCCGGCGAGTGGCACATGTTCCACCCGACCCTCGTCGACATCCTCACCTTCGTCGGCTCGTGCGGCCTCTTTCTCACGCTCTTCCTTCTGTTCACCCGCTTCCTGCCCATGTTCGCGATCGCGGAACTCAAGGCCGTCCTGCCCGAGGCCAGCCCGCATCACCACGGCGCCCACGACGGAAAGGGAGGCCACTGAATCATGCAACTCTCACTCCCCTTCACCCTCAATGACATCGCCGACTACTTCCCCTTCCTGAGGCGGAAGCCCGGTCGCTTCGTCACGCCCTCGGGCGCCGAAGTCCACGGCATCATCGGCCAGTTCGCGACTCCCGCGGACGTCTACCACGCCGCCGAGAAGGTCCGCGACGCGGGCTACACCCGGTGGGACGTGCACACGCCGTTCCCCATCCACGGGCTGGAAGAGGCAATGGGCATCAAGCGCACCATCCTCCCGCTCATCTCCGGTTCGGTCGGCCTCGGCGGCGCGGCGGTCGGCTTCGCACTCCAGCTCTTCATCGGCCTCGATTACGAGATGGTTGTGCAGGGCAAGCCCTACGCCGCATGGGAGCCCTTTGTCCCCGTCACCTTCGAGCTGGGCATCCTGCACTGCGCCTTCGCGACGCTCATCGGCATGCTCGCCTTGAACGGCCTGCCCCGCTGGCACCACCCGCTCTTCAACAGCAAGCGCTTCCTGAAGACCAGTGACGACACGTTCTTCATCGCGATCGACGCTTCGGATGCGAAGTTCGAGCCCGGCGCGGTCAAGGCCATCCTTGAGTCTGCCGGCGCATCCAACATCGAGCTCGTCGAGTCCTGAACGCCCCCCATCCGCGCGGCGATGGCCACGCACGACCCTGGCTTTGCAAAGTACTGGCGAACACGAATGACCATCACAACACACATCACCGCACGACGCTCCATGAGGGCCCTGGCCCTCGGACTGGCCGTCGTCGCGGGCCTGGGGCTCGGCGCCTGCCGCGGCGAGCGCAGCGACAAGACGCCACGCCAGTTCTTCCCCGACATGGACGACCAGATGAAGTGGAAGTCGCAGGGGAAGAGCGAGTTCTTCGCCGACGGACGCACCATGCGTCCGCCCGTCGCCGGAACCGTCGCATACGGCCGAACCTCGCTGGTCTTCGATCAGCCCTGGGGTGAGACCTTCATGGCCGAGCGGGCCGGGCTCCTCCGCGAGGACGACGCTTTTTACCGCGGCGTCGATGAAGCCGGCGCGTACCTCGTCCGCATGCCCGTCGCCCCCTCCCGCGCCATGATCGAACGCGGCATGGAACGCTTCAACATCTATTGCTCCGCCTGCCACGGATACGAGGGAGACGGAAAGGGCACCGTCGGCGTGCGTTGGGCGTACCTGCCCGCGACGTTCCACGATCCTAAGTACCGCGATGCGGCCCAGAACACCGGCAAGGACGGGTATCTCTTCCACGTCGCACGCAACGGCGTCATCGGTGGCGACGGCAAGCAGAAAATGCCGGGCTACGCACACGCGCTCGACGAGCCGGACGCGTGGGCGGTCGTCTCGTACATCCGGGCGCTGCAGAACGCCCGGCTCGCGACCATCGAGGACGTCCCCTCGACCGAACGCGAGATCCTTGAGCGCCAGCGAGCCGCCGCCCTGATCACGGACACCACCGCTGACGCCTCCAGCTCCACGAACTCTGCAACCGGAGGTGCCAAGTGAGCCACGCCGCTGCCGCACATCACGGCGATCAACAAGGCCACGGTGCCCAGCACGGGCACCACGACGGGCCCGATCTCAAGGTCCTCTTCGCCCGGGAGAACATCTATCTTCCGGACGGCGCGGGCAAGGGCGTCTCCACCGTTCTCCTGGGCGTGGGTGGCCTTTGCGTCGCGCTCACCGTCGCCGGCGCCGTGGTTCACGGTCCCAAGCACGCGCTCGCGGCGTACCTCGTGGGCGTCATGTCTGTTCTGGCCATGTCGCTCGGCGCCATGTTCTTCGTCATGTCCCAGCACCTGATCAACGCGGGCTGGTCGGTCACGATCCGTCGCCAGGCAGAGAACATCATGTCTCTGCTGCCATTCGCGATCGCCCTGCTTATCCCCTACCTCGTGGCGCAGCTGCTCCTGCCCGACGACATGAAGCTCATGCAGTGGATGCGCTCCGACATGAAGGGCGACTATCTGCTCCAGAAGAAGGCCGCCTACCTGAATGAGCCCTTCTTTGTCATCCGCGCCGTGATCTACTTCGGCCTCTGGCTCTACCTGTCTCAGCGACTCTGGTCGCACAGCGTCACGCAGGACCGCACCGGCGATCGGACGGAGACCGTCAAGGCCCGTCGCATGTGCACGTGGGGCATGTTCGCCTTCGCGCTCTCGGTCGCCTTCGCCTCGTTCGATTGGCTCATGTCGCTCGACTTCCGCTTCTTCAGCACCATGTGGCCCGTCTACTTCTTCGCGGGAAGCGCCTTCAGTTCTGTCGCGGTCATCGCGGTCATTATCGCGGTCCTCCGCACCATGGGCCGCCTCACGGGCGTCGTCACCAAGGAGCACTCGCACGACCTCGGCAAGCTCATGTTCTCCTTCTCGGTCTTCTGGGCCTACATCGCCTTCAGCCAGTACTTCCTGATCTGGTATAGCAACATCCCGGAAGAGACGGCGTACTACCTCCGCCGTCGCGAGAACGGCTGGGAGATCCTCTCCGCCCTCCTCTGTTTCGGGCACTTCGTCGTGCCTTTCCTCATCCTGCTCCTCCGCAAGGTCAAGCAGTCCTCGCTGGCCCTCGCCGGCGTCGGGCTCTGGATGATCCTGATGCACGTCTTGGACGTCTTCTGGGTTATCCGGCCCATGGTCTACGCAAACGTTCCGGCAGATCAGATCCCCAGCGGCGTCACCATCTGGCTCGACCTTGTGGCCATCACCGGCGTGCTGGTCATCTTCGCGGGACTGCTTATCCGCAAGGTCGCCGCGGGCGTCCTCATCCCCCTGAACGATCCCCGCCAGGACGAGGCGCTGACCCACAAGAACTACGTCTGACCGGAAGCCGGCTCGAATCCAGCCGGCCATAGCGGCTGAACCCAAGTGCAGACAAAGCCCTTCGCCCGAAGGACAGCAAGAAACATGGCACACGACCATTCACACACGCCCCAGCAACTGCCGCACGAGCACGCCCAGCCGGACGAGTGGCACAGCCATACTCCCGCCGAGGGCGCGCCCCAGCGTGAGCACGGCGCCGAGGCGAATCCCGCCATGCTCGCCATCATCACGGGCGGCTTCGTCATCACCGTTGTCCTCACCATCCTCCTCAGCGCGCTCTATTTCTTCTCCTACATGACCCATGAGCGCCAGCTCAAGAAAGAAACAACGGTCCTGTCTGAGGAGTATCGCGCGTACCGCGCCCAGACCGAGGCCTCGCTCTCCGGATACGGCTGGGCCGATCCCGCCGCCGGAGCCGTCCGCGTCCCGATCACCAAGGCGATGGATCAGGTCGTCGCCGATTACGCATCGAACAGGAACTGACCGCCACCCTCGAACACCGTCGAAACCAGCGCCGCCATCGAACCTCGCATGATCCGAACCCGCTCCAAGCTGAACGCACGCCTTACACGAGCCCTGCTCGTCGTGGCGGCGGCCACGCTTCCCGCGGCGTCGGCCCATGCCCAGCTTCTGCTCCCCGAAGAGCCGGAAGTCGCGCAGGGCGCGGGTGTGGAAGAGATGCTCGGCAAGTCCATCACCATGGACCACGTCCTCGACGGATGGGACGGCAAGCCCCACCCGATCAGCGCGTACTTCAACCAAGGGCACAAGCCCGTGGTGCTCGCTCTGGTCTACTACGACTGCCCGATTGTCTGCTCGCTGGTGCTCAACCGCCTCGCGGACGCAGTCGACGCCCTTGAAGACTACACGGTGGGCGCGGACTTCAACGTGATGGTCGTTTCTTTCGATCCGACCGAGGGCCCCGCCGACGCCGCCAAGTGGCGTTCGACGGCGCTCATCAGCTACGACCGGGGCGTGACGCCGGAGATCGAGGCCGGCTGGGGCTTTTTCACGGGCTCGGCCGCCCAGGTCCGTCCGCTGGCCGACTCGGTCGGATTCCACTACAGCCGCATGCCCTCCGGCGAGTTCGCGCATCCCACGGTGTTCATGGTGCTGACCGCTGACGGCCGGGTCGCTCGCTACATCCACGGCTTCAACTACACGCCCAAGGACCTCAAGCTCGCGCTGCTCGAAGCCAGCGAAGGCAAGATCGCCAAGACCCTGGGCGACTGGATGATCCACAAGTGCTATCGCTACGACCCCTCCGCCGGGGCGTACACCCTTCAGGCCATGGCGCTCATGCGTGTCGGAGGCGGTCTCTCGATCGTCGCCGTCGGCGGGCTCGTGGCAGGTCTGTTTCTCAATGAGCGCGCACGTCGTCGCCGTCGTCTGAGCCGTGATTCGGCCCGGCCGACCGTGGCGCCCGCGCACGCATCAATCGCTGGAGCGTCCCGATGAACTCAGTTCCCACCACACTCGCCGACGGCTTCTGGCACTGGCTCTGGTTCGACGAGCCGGCCAACAACGCGGCGGGCGTCGCGCGCATCGGCGACGAGCTCTTCATGTACATCTTCTGGCTCTCGGTGGCCTGGTTCGTCTTCCTGATGGGCCTGACGTTCTTCTTCGTCGTCAAGTACCAGCGCAAACCCGGCCAGAAACTCCAGCGCAGCCCCGCCCATCACACGCCCCTCGAGATCGCGTGGACCGTGATCCCAACGCTCTTCCTGGTCTACATCTTTTTCAAGGGTTTCTGGGGATACGCCGACGCGCTGGTCGCCCCCGCCAACGCCGAGGTCATCAACCTCAAGGCGCAGAAGTGGGCGTGGCGAATGACCTACCCCAACGGCGCGGAGAGTCCGCTGTCCACGAAGTTCATGTACACCGACGCTCAGGGCAACCAGGTCACCTCCGCTCAGGAAGCGCCCATTTTCGTCGTTCCCGCCGGGAAGCCCGTCCAGCTCCGCATGAGCAGCATGGACGTGATCCACTCTTTCTGGGTGCCGGATTTCCGCTCGAAGTTCGACGTCTTCCCCAACCGTTACACCGCCTACTGGTTCCAGGCGGATGAGCCCGGCGATCACGTCATTTACTGCGCCGAGTACTGTGGCGATCTTCACTCTGAGATGTACGCCATTCTCCGCGTGGTTCCCGAGCCGGAGTATCGCAAGACCATCGATGAATGGAACATCAACTGGGGCGAAGGCCTCGCGGCGGTCGGAGCCAAGCTCTACAAGAGCAAGGGCTGTGTTGCCTGCCACACCGTCGACGGCACCGCGAACACCGGCCCCACCTGGAAGGGCATCTGGGGCAAGGAGCACGAGTTCCAGGATGGCGGCAAGGCCGTTGTCGATGCCAACTACATCCGCGAGTCGATCCTCGTTCCCGCTGCTCACATCGTGAAGGGATTCCCGAATCAGATGGTTTCGTATCAGGGACAACTCAACGATCGCGAACTCGACGCCCTTATCGCCTACATCGAATCACTCGGCGACAACCCGCCCGCGCCCGGCACCGGACACGGCGAAACACCCGCCGAACCCAGCGGGGAGCCCGCTCCCGCCGGCTCCAACTGATCCGTTCCACGCTCGCACACACCACGCCCGCGATTGAACACGGGCGAGACACTCAGAGGCGAAAGCCATGACCACACTCCACGGCGAAATCCCCGGCTCGCACGGCCACGGCCACCACGGTCACGATGACCACGGCAGCTATCTCGAGCGCAAGGGCGGCATGGTCCACACGATCATCGATTGGGCCACCACAATCGATCACAAGAAGATCGGCGTGATGTACCTCGTCGCCGTCCTGACCATGTTCTTCGTGGGCGGCATGGCCGCCATGCTCATCCGATACGAACTCTTCCAGCCCGTCCGCATCGACGCCGCCTCCGGCGCGATCCAGGGCACCCAGCTTGCCACCCTCTTCGGCCAGAAGGACCTCTCCGTCGCGCAGGCCGACAACATCTACAACCGCGTGATGACCCTCCACGGCGCGGTCATGGTCTTCATGTTCATCGTCCCCGGCATCCCCGCCTCTCTGGGCAACTTCCTCCTCCCGCTCATGCTCGGCGCCAAGGACGTCGCCTTCCCGCGATTGAACCTCGCCTCTTGGTACGTCTACGTCTTCGGCTCGATCTTTGGTATCCTCGCGATCGTGATGGGAGGCGTCGATACCGGCTGGACCTTCTACACGCCGTACTCGTCCTCGCACGCCGATCCCGGACACTGGCGCGTCGTCTTCATGATCCTCGCCGCGTTCATCCTCGGCTTCTCCTCCATCTTCACCGGCCTGAACTTCATCGTCACGGTCCACAAGCTCCGCGCCCCCGGGCTCGGCTGGTTCGACCTTCCCCTCTTCGTCTGGGCCATGTACTCGACCTCCATCATCCAGGTCCTCGCGACGCCCGTCATCGGCATCACGCTCCTGCTCCTGGTCTTCGAGCGTCTCTTCCACGTCGGCATCTTCGATCCCGCCCTCGGCGGCGATCCCGTCCTCTTCCAGCACTTCTTCTGGTTCTACTCCCACCCCGTCGTGTACGTGATGATCCTCCCCGGCATGGGCATCATCTCCGAGTGCATCGCCGTCCACAGCCGCAAGCAGATCTTCGGCTACAAGGCCATCGCCTTCTCCTCCCTCTCCATCGCCGCGATCTCCTTCCTCGTCTGGGGCCACCACCTCTTCACCTCAGAGGGTGAACTGGCCGCGACCATCTTCTCCGCGCTGACCTTCCTCGTCGCGATCCCCACCGCCGTCAAGGTCTTCAACTGGATCGGCACCCTTTACAAGGGCTCCATCCAGATCAACACCCCGATGCTCTACACGCTCTTCTTCCTCTTCACCTTCTCCATCGGCGGCCTCACCGGTCTCCCGCTCGGCGCACTCGCCACCGACCTCCACCTCCACGATTCATACTTCGTCGTCGCCCACTTCCACTACGTCATGATGGGCGGCACGGTCATCGCCTTCCTCGCCGGCATCCACCACTGGTGGCCCAAGATGTTCGGACGCATGTACAACGAGCGCTGGGCCATGTTCGCCTGCGTCCTGGTCTTCATCGGCTTCAACACCACCTTCTTCACCCAGTTCTTCCTCGGCACGCGCGGCATGCCCCGCCGCTACGCCTCGTACCCCGATGAGTACACGCTCCTCCACCAGATCTCCTCCATCGGCGCCGCGATCCTCCTGATCGGCTTCCTCATCCACCTCGCCGTGCTCGTCGGCTCCCTCTTCGCCGGCAAGAAGGCGCCCGCAAACCCGTGGGGCGGCCTCACCTTCGAGTGGGAGGCCGACAGCCCGCCGACCACACACAACTTCCACCACGAGCCCATCGCCAAGCACGGCCCCTACGCCTTCGACGACGTGGTCCCGCCGCACTGCGATCCCAAGGACTACCCCCTCGCCGATCCGCTGCCCTCGGGCTCAAAGGCCCATTGATCGCTCGGTCCTCACGCCTCGATTCCCAACACCGGACACGAAGCCCGGGAGCACAGCCAGATGACCACGCTCGACATCAACCACGGTGGTGACGCGACCAGCAAGCGTCCATACCACGAGACCTACAAGCCCGCCTCACACTTCCGCAGCAAGGATGAGGAGTTCGATGCCGTCAAGATCGGCATGTGGCTCTTCCTCGCCACCGAAGTGCTCCTCTTCGCCGGTCTCTTCGTGGGGTATGCCATCTTCCGCATGATGCACCCGGAGGCCTTCGCCAACGGCTCGCACTACCTGGACTGGAAGTGGGGGTGCCTCAACACGATCGTCCTCCTCTTCTCGTCATGGACCATCGCGACCGCCATCGGCAACGCACAGCGAAACGAGCAGGCCGCCCTTCGTCGCAACCTGCTCATCACGATCGCCTGCGCCCTTCTCTTCGTCGGCATCAAGCTCACGTTTGAATACATGCCCAAGTGGTCCGGCTGGTTCCTCGCCGTCGACCCTGCCCTCTCCCACTATGAGTCCAGCAAGACCGCCGTCGGCGGGCTGCTCCACTACGTCGAGGGCTACGGCGGCAAGCGCCCCGGCTCGCTCTTCGATTACCCCTTCGCCGAGAATCCCTACGAGCCCATGTGGTGGAGCATCTACTACTGCGCCACCGGCATCCATGCGACCCACGTGCTCATCGGCGTCGGCCTCATCGGCTGGCTGTACCTCCGTGCCCGCAAGCTCCACTTCGGACCCGGCCACTACAACGCCGTCGAGATCGTCGGCCTCTACTGGCACATCGTCGACCTGATCTGGATCTTCCTCTTCCCCCTGCTCTACCTCATCCACTGAAGATCCAACCGCCCGACGCCCCGAACGCACACGCCGCCCCTCAGGATCACCACCATGTCGCACGGACACACCACAAACCACCACGGCTCGGACGGACTCACCTTCGATCTGACCGATCCGCACGGCGCGACCCACCACGAGCACGTCATCATCCCGCGGAGCACGCTCATGAACGTGCTCCTCGTGCTCCTCTTCTTCACCCTTCTCACCGTCGGCCTCTCCCGTGCCGAGGTGTGGGCCGCCGACTTCTTCAACGTGGTCATCCCTCAATGGGTGAACGTCGCCATCGCGATGAGCATCGCAACAGTCAAGGGACTGCTCGTTCTACTCTTCTTCATGCAGCTCAAGTACGACAACAAGCTCAACGCCATCATCTTCTCCAACTGCATCTTCGCCGTCGGGCTTTTCCTCTTCTTCTCCATGATCGACCTCGGAAACCGCGGCGTGATCTACGAATGGAAGAAGGGCGAGATCGCTGTCGGAGGAACGGGCGGCGTCTCGCGCGGGTCCGGCGATTCGAAGGAGACCGTCACCGGAGGCGTCGTGAAGTTCGCCCGCGAAAAGTACCTCGCCGAGTGGGGCCCTGAAAAGTTTGAACGCATCAAGGCCTCCGTCAAGCACGAGCACGCCCATTACACCGCAGGCAGCACCCCCAACTCCAGCCGCGCCGTCCGCGGCTCAACCGGCGCACTCTCCACAACCGCGCCCGTCGATCAGCACGGCCACAGCGCAGACAGCCATGGCCAAGCGGGGCACGACGCGCCCGCAGATGCCGGCAAGCCCGCGCCCGATTCCGGCCACGACGCGCCCAAGGAAGCCGCGCCGGGAGGCCACTGAAGTCCCGACCAGCGCCAACCGCGCGATTCGCCCTCGCGGACGCTCGGCGCACAGCCATGACCGCCGCACCAACATCCCGCACCCCTGACGCTCCCGCGCCTCGCGCCGCCCGATCTCTCGCCGTGCGCCTCGCTCTCCCTCTGGGCGCGGCCTCGCTCACGCTGCTCGCCGCGTCCTGCTGGTTCATGGCCGCGCGGGTCAACACCGCGCTCTCGGGCAAGGTCCGTCCGGTCTTCATGAAGGTCAACGACCAGTCCTTCACCTTCGCGGGCCGCGATGTCGACTTCGTGTTCCAGGCCGATCCCGAGGTGGCGGGCCAGCCGTCCGGCCCCGGCTCGATCGTCGTCACGTACGGCGACGAGCAACTCCCACTCCGCGTGCTCATCCCGCCCAGCGACGCGATGGCCCAGATCCCGCTGATGCGCGCTCACGCCGATTGGATGCAGGTCCTCCGCTTCACCGAAGGCACCGCCGCCGAACTCCAGCGCGTCAATGAAGAGATCGCCAAGGGCAACCTCCCCGATCGCGTTGTCATTGTCACGCGCATCCCGCCCCAAGGCGTCGATCCGCGCACGTGGGGGCAGATCTGGCGGAAGGAGTGGTCCTTCGCGTTCTATGAACTCCTCCCCGAGGGGGGCTTCCGCAAGGAACAGCTCGCCTTCCCGACCTCCAAACGCTACCAGCCAAACAAGTCCGGCGAACTCGCAGAGGGCACATGGCAGTTCGGCGCGGCATTGATGGTCATGCCCAAGGGCACCGTCCCCTCACCCCGCTTCGCCGACGACGGCCTCCGCGCCATGGGCTGGACGCTCCCCGGCGCCACCATCGGCGCGTGCGGCGTCACCCTCAGCATCATCATCCTTGCCGCCTCGCGCGTCCGCCGCCGCGATCCCGCCGTCACTGAACCGCGAACCTGAGTGAGCGGATCCGAGCGTGCAAGAGGCCACGTGAAAGGTGCCCAAAGAAAGAGGTCCGCCCCACATGGAGCGGACCTCTCTGACTTCGTGACTCTCTGACTTCGTGACTCTCTGACTTCGTGACTCTCTGACTTCGTGACTTTCGGACTTCGTGACTTGATGGCTTCATGCCTTCCCTGTGTCACTCCGTCACTCTGTCACTTGGTCGGATCAAGCTGACGCGTCGGCACCGGGTCGCGGTCCGGCGAGGCGCTCCCGCTCGAAGGGGCCGACGAAGAAGCCATCCCCGCCGTGTTGTTCCGCAGGTAAATCTCGACACGACGGTTCTGAGGCGTGTTGCCGGTCGACGTGTTCGGCACCGCCGGACGGAACTCACCCCATCCCGAGACCTTCAGGCGATCGGTCGGCACGCCCATGCTCGCCAGCACCGCACGGACGGAGATCGCCCGGTGCGCCGAGAGGTGCATGTTGGTCGGGTGCTTGGCCGCGGTCCCCGCGCTGATCCGTTGCGCGTCAGTGTGGCCGAGAATCTCGGCCTCATAGTTGAGCGCGGACGCCGAGTTCAGCACCTTCGCGAAGGCATCCAGCGCCTGCCGCGCGTTGTCCTTGACCACGTCGGAGCCGGAGTCGAATGTCAGGTCCGCGTTGAATCGGATCATGCCCAGAGCCGGGTCGTACGACATCAGGTTCGGGTACTGGGCCACCAGGGCCTGCAACGCGGCGTCCGTCGTCGGATCCAGCAGCGCGCCGCCGTTCAGCCCCTGCAGGCGGCTGCCGAACTGATTCAGCTCATCCTGCTGCTGCTTGGTCAGGGCTGCCAGGTCGCCGTTGGCCGCCCGCAGCGCCGCGAGAGCGGCGTCGAGATTCTGACGCTCCGTCGTCAGCATGCGGTTCGTCGCCTCAAGCTCGCTCGCCCGACGCGCCAGCTCCGCGTTGCGGTTCTCAAGCGAGACGTTCGTCTGGCGCAGCTCGTCATAGGCCTGCTGGCTCACGCATCCGGAAATGCCCGTGCCGGCAAGAGCGAGCAGGGCCAGTGTGGCCAAACGGGGGGCCAAACGGGGGGCAAGACGCTTGGAGCGATGATTCATGGTTCGATCCCTCGGGCCAAAGGCCAATCCGTGCGATCTCGTCGACTGCCGGGACCGGCGCCACCAGCGTCCGCCCGACCTCGCGCAATGCAACCGTGACGCGCCATGCGCGCCGGTATACCTCTATCGTACACCCCGGGTTTCCGCCATGAATCCCGCTCCCCGCCGGTCCCACCCATGAATCCAGCCCCGCCGCGCGAGCGCCCCCAACCCCTCGTCATCATCGCCCGTGCCGCCGCCGATGCGCGCCATGTGTGGACCCATCGCACCGGCCCGATTGCTCTCGTCCTCGACCCGGCACGGGGCCGGGTTCAGAGCATCGTTCCCGCCTCCGACCTACCAGCCAAGCTCCGCCGCGCCGACATCCCGGTCATTTCTTTTCCGGATGCGGTCCTCCTTCCCGGACTCGTGAACGCCCATACCCACCTCGACCTAACGGACATCGGCCCGCGCCCGCACGACCCCAGGCAGGGCTTTATGCCCTGGATCGACATGGTCCGGCGCGAACGCCCGACCGACGATGCCGCCATCGCCGCCGCCGTCCGCCGTGGAATCGCTCTCTGCCTCGCTGGCGGCACCGCGGCAGTGGGGGACATCGCCGGTGCACCACGCGGCTCGCCCTCCTCCATCCCTTTCAACACCCTCATCGATGCGCCACTCACGTCCGTCTCGTTCCTCGAGTTCTTCGCCATCGGCAACGGGCTTCAGCGCGGCATGGACGCGATCACAAACACCGTTTCGCACGCCAAGGCACCGCGCGGCAAAGCTCGCATCGGCCTGCAACCCCATGCCCCCAACACCGTCGAACTCGCTGGGTATTGGCACGCTCTCGGCCTCGCCGAGATGTTGGCCGACTCATCCAAGCCGCTCTCCATGAGCACCCATCTTGCTGAATCTCCGGAAGAGCGCGAGTTCATCGCCCACGCCCGCGGCCCGCAACGCGAACTCCTCGAATCGCTCGGGCTCTGGAATGACGCCATCGACTCAGAGATTGGCAAGGGCCTTTCGCCCATCGAGCACCTTGCCCCCATCCTTGACTCCAAACTCGCGACCGCTTTCACCGCCGTCCACTGCAACGACGTCACCGATGCCGACCTCGACATCCTCGCCCGCACCCGCACGCGCGTCGTGTACTGCCCGCGGGCTTCTGACTACTTCGGCGCGCCCGCCCGCCTCGGCCCGCACCGCTATCGCGACATGATGGTCCGCAATATTCCCGTCGCGCTCGGCACCGACTCCATCATCAATCTGCCCCCGAGAACCCTCGGTGAAGGCGCCGACCCCGAATCCGGCGCCATCTCGATCCTCGACGAAATGCGCTATCTGCACCGGCGCGACCGCGTCGACGCCGCAACACTCTTCTCCATGGCCACGCTCCACGGCGCATCCGCCCTCGATGCTCCGCCCGGCGACTTCCAACTGACCCCGTCCTGTACACCCCTCTCGGTCATCGCCGTCGATGTCTCCGACACCCGAATCGGCGGCGGGAACCCGAGCGAAAGCAATGATCCCCGCTCATGGGTACTCGACTCCGAATCTCGCCCGCAAATCGTCTGGACAAGAAAAAATACGGTCTGACGAGAATAAGATTCGCCTGTCCCTCCGGCCCTTCCTCCTGCCCCAATCCGCGCCGAACCCGCGCCCTGTCACGGAGATGCGATGAGCCAGAAGTGGCGTCGAAGCCAACAGTGGGACAAAGAGCACTTTCCCGGCTGGGCCCAACCCCTCCGCTGGCTCCTGCACGCCTTCAGCACGATCACGCTCGCCGTGTGTCTTCTGGTCTTCGTCGTCATCTACGCCATCCTCGCCAGTGTCCCCATCGGGCTCCTGGCCCAGATTCCAACCTACCTCATCTACCTCCTGACCGCGGTGCTGACGGTGGCCGCCCTCGCGATCCCGCTGGTCGCCGTGCCCCGCGCGATACTCAAGCGGGCCGGTGTCCCGCGCCCGCTCCGCTTCGTTCTCGCCGTCGGCGGCATCATCCTCGCGCTCGCGTTCGGAGCATGGCTATGGCTCCGCTTCGCGTGGCCCGCGCTCCACTATGACCCCGTCACCGGGCGCGGCCTGATGCTCTTTGCCGACTTCATCCGCGACTACAAGGCCGTCACGCTCCGTCGCTTGCCCGGCATCGAGATGTCCGAGCTCGAGTTCTACTCCTGGTGGCCGCTCCGCATCGTCCTCCTCGCGTTCGTCGTGAACATGGTCACGGCCACCGTGCGCCGCATCGAGTTCAAGTTCGAGAACCTCGGCGTCCTCACCGTCCACACCGGCATCGTGACGATCGCCCTCGGCAGCGTGTACTACACCGGCCTCAAGAAAGAGGGCGACACCATCGTCTTCGCCGGCGAGCCGACCCCCGGCGGCGAGACCACCATCGGCCCGCCCTCCGGCGTCTTCTACGACAACACCCGTGTCGCGCTCTTCATCGACGGCTTCAAGGGCTGGGAGCAGCGCCCTCTCTCCAACATCCCGCGCTACAACGACTACGCACTCGACGCCGACCACCCGCGCACGCTCAACCTTGCCGTCATGCCCTCGCGCACCGCGCTCGTCGATCCCGACATCCGCTTCCGCGTCGTGGGATACGCCGCGTACGCCGACCTCGCCGCCCAGCCGGTGAAGGCCTCCGATGCCGAGGCCGCCCGCGCCATCGCCTCGGGGACCGACCGCCCCGTGCGCTTCGTCGATCTGCTGAGCTCCATTCCCGACGCCGAGGGCCGCGTGCCCTCGGGCCCGGTGCACCGCTACCGGCTGGAGCCCGCCTCACCCGCCGCCCGCGTTGGTTCAACGGAGAACATGCTGTTCATCGAGTACACGCGTGAGATGTCCGAAGACCGGTGGCGCGACTTGGCCGAGCCCCTCTCACCCGGCGTCCGCAACGCACTCGCCATCGACATCCCCGCCGCGGGCTATCGCGCCGTCCTCCCCGTCTCCAGAGGCCAGAGGCTCCCCCTCGGCGACACCGGCTACACGATCGAAGTGGAGGATCTCGCGCCCGAGCCGCCGTTCCCGATCATCACCAAGGGGTACGAGGGCGCGACCAGCAGCGTCGCGATCGTGCGCGTCACATCTTCCACGGGCGAAACCTTCACGCGCTGGATCTACAGCCGCTTCCCCGAAATCAACCAGGACATGCTCGACACGGTGAACGCCCAGGGCATGCCCACGCGCCGCGATGCCGACCCTTCCATCCGCATCGGCTACATCGACGCCAACCTCCTCACCGTGAACCTCGACGAGCGCGCCGACGGCTCGATCCGCGCCATCGTCCGCCTTCCAAACGGCGACGTCCGCGTCACCGAGAACGTCGGCCCGAAGCTCGACCTCGTCCCCGATCGCATCGCCGTGGCGATCTCAGATCGCTGGGCCCACGCCGCCAGCATCGAGCGCCCCGTCCCCGTTCCCGCGCCCGAGCAGGACAAACGCTTCGTCGGCACGCACGACCGCGCGGCCCTCGGCGTGGAGGTCTCCGTCGATCTCGGCCCCACCGCGCCCGAACGCGTCTGGTCCACCGTCGTCTGGCTCCCTTTCGTGAAGTATCTCGAGATCGCCGACGACCTCATCCGCACGGTCTCCATCCCCGACGGCCGCACGCTGCGCCTGGGCTTTGGCCGCCTTCGCCATCCCCTGCCCGGGTTCGACATCCGCCTCGTCGATTTCCAGATGATCGCCTACGACCACCGCGGCTCTCCCCGCGACTACCAATCCACCCTCCTCGTCTCTCCCTCGGCCTCCACCTCTCACGCGCCGCGCTTCGAGGCCTTCACCCACATCACCAAGCTCAACGCTCCCCTGACCGCTCCTCAACGCTGGGATGAGAACCGCAACGCCGTCGCCAACTTCATCGCGCGACTCGCCTCCGGCCTCAGCCCCAACCAGTTCAAGTTCAGCCAGGCCGGTTGGGACGCGGAGATGTGGAAGCAGACGCAGCAGATGGTCGACGCCGGCCAGATCAAGCGCCCCTTCGTCCGCTACACCATCCTCGGCGTCGGAAACAACCCCGGCATCCACGTCATCGCGCTCGGATCCTGCCTCATGGCGGTCGGTATTCCGTGGGCCTTCTACATCAAGCCGCTCATCGTGCAGCGCAAGAAGAAGCGGATCCAGCAGCAGCTCAAAGACGGCACGTACGTCGCGCCCGCTCGCAAGGGCCGACCCGCGCCGCCATCCGCTCCGGTCGTCGTCTCGCTCACGCCCGAAGAGGTGAAGTCATGATCAGACGTTGGATCAACACGAGTCTCGTCACGCTCCTCTTCCTCTCACTCTCGGCTCTCCCCATCGCTCGCGCCGCCGCGCAGACAGCGCCCGAGGGCAACGCGCATCCCGAGTCTCACGCCGTCAGCGAAGAGGGCGCATCCCTCCCCAGCCCGTTCGGCGAGGTCCCGGTTCCCTCCCCGTTCGACACCGCGCGCAAGCTCGACTTCGCGTCCAAGGTCGATCTCTCACCGCTCGAAGGGCTCGCCGTTCTGCACAATGGGCGCGTGAAGATTCTCGGCACGCTCGCGAGCGAGACGATCAGCGCGGTCGCGGGCCGCAAGAACTACTTCGACACCGTCTACGCCGTCGATGGCGACGCCTCCAAGTCCAAGCCCTCCAACGAGTCGTACAACCCGCTCTTCACGTGGCTCGATCTGGTCATCGACCCCGCGTACTACCTCGATCGCCCGCTCATCCATATCAACTACCTGCCGCTCCGCCGCGCGTTCCTTGAAGCCGCTTTCCCGGACGATCCTGCCAAGCAGGAACGCTGGATGAAGCTCACACGCATCACCCCGGTGATCGCCCAGCACTACGGCCCCGCTCTGGAAGAGCAGCACGCCTTCGAGGATCCCTATCGCGACGCCTTCGGGCGCGTCCGCCGCGCCATGTCCCTCGTCGCCGAGAGCCGAGCCAACTGGTACGTCATCGCGCCCGACGCCCCCGACCTCCCCTGGCACCACCTCTCCGAACTCCCCGACACCCATCCCGCCCGCGTCGCCGCTGCTTCTCTCGGCGCTGCCTGGCGCGCCGGCGATGCCGATGCAGTCAACGCCGCCGCACGCGCACTCGCCTCTGAACTCCCGAAGATCAATCCCGCCCTTTATCCGACCTCCCGTGCCAAACTCGAGCTCGCCTACAACCGCGCCAACGCCTTTGAATGGGGCTACTGGCTCTACTTGCTGAGCTTTGTCACACTCATCCTCGCCTTCGGCACCGGCCGAAAGTGGCTCATCGGTCTCGGCATCACCGCCCTCATCGCCGCCGTCGCGCTGCACGGCTACGGCTTCGTCCTCCGCTGCCTGATCGCCGAACGCTTCGCGATCCAGAATCAGTTTGAGTCGATGACCGGCTTGAGTCTTTTCGCCACGGTCGTCGGCCTCGCGATCATGCTGCTCCGCCGCCAGTGGCTCTTCGGCGCCGCCGCCGCGGGTGTTGGCTTCCTCGTCCTCATCACCGCCACAGAGACGGGCATTCCCGGCAAGCACATCGAGCGCGAGGCGGCGATCCTCAACACCTCCGTCCTCCTCAAATACCACGTCACCACCGTCCTTGTCTCCTACGGGCTCATCTCGCTGGGCTGCATCATCAGTTGCTTCTACCTCGGCGTTCACTACGCCCGAGCCCTCGGCGGCAAGGCCGCTCTCACCTCCGGCTCGGACGACCTCAGCACCCTCGCCGCCGTCGCGCTCAACGAGCCCGATGCCGACTCGGCCGCGCCCACGGCGCGCGAACGCACGCTCAAGGACCTCGACACCGCCCAGATGACCGTGCTGCAGCTCGCCTTCTGGACCCTCGGCGTCGGCATCCTCCTCGGCGGCTGGTGGGCCGACCACTCCTGGGGACGCTGGTGGGCCTTCGACCCCAAAGAAACCTGGGCCCTCGTCACGTGGATCATCTACCTCATCGTCATCCACCTCCGCTTCACGACGGGCCGCAACCGCGCCCTCATCACCGCGTGGCTCTCCGTCGTCGGATTCATCGTCATGCTCTGGACCTATTTCGGCGTCAACCTCCTCCTCCCAGGCCTGCACGCCTACGCCTGATGTCTTTGCGGCGCCGCTCGAAAGTGCCGCGCCTTCGCACCGTCCTCTCCGCTCCGCGCTCCTCAGCGTTATCCACCTTCACTCCATAACTTTCCCCATCGTCTTCCTTCGCGGCCTTCGCATTCAACTCCCACTCTCCTCTCGGCGCCACTCGGCGCTCTCTGTGGCCTCTGCGGTCTCTTCAGCCTTTGCGTTCTCTTCTTTTGCCCCCAACAATCCCTCGATGCCACGCCGCGCGACCCGCCGCTTCTTTGCACGCGACGCCGAGACGCTGGCTCAAGCGCTGCTCGGCACAACCCTTGCTCGCACGCTCCCATCGGGACGCATCCTCCGCGCCGTCATCGTCGAGACTGAGGCCTATCTCGGAGTCGCCGACCGCGCCGCCCACACCTTCGGCGGCCGGCGCACGCCCCGAAACGAATCCATGTACGCCCAGCCCGGCACGCTCTACGTCTACTTCACCTACGGCATGCACCACTGCGCCAACATCGTGTGCGGCACGCTCAACGAGCCCATCGCCGTCCTCCTCCGTGCCGCCGAGCCCATTGAGGGCCTGGACGCCATGCGTGAACTCCGCCAGCCCGTCACGCCCGCAACCAGTCAGCGCGATTTCATGAAATCCTCCTCACGAGTTATTGCGGATCACGACCTCTGCCGCGGACCTGGCAACCTCTGCAAGGCCCTCGGGATCGACCGAGGGCTCGACGGAATCGATCTGGTCGCGGGCCATTCGCTCAGTGTTGAGATTCCGTCAAGCGTGCCGATACATCCCGACCGGGTCTCAAGGGGACCTCGGATCGGAATCGGGTACGCGGAAGACTGGGTCGCCGCTCCCCTCCGATTCTGGATCAACGACTCCGCCGCTGTCAGCCGGGTCGGCTCCCGGTCGACACGCGGCAGGCGTTCGGTCTAGCATTCAGGCCAACACCCCGGCCCGCACCCAGCCGAACGTGGAGTTCAACGACGTGTCCGACCAGGCGCTGGTAGATTGGAAGCGTGTGAGAGAGAAGGCAGGACCATACCCGCCCGAGGCGTTCCAGTTCGTCCGCGAGGGCCTCGCGCACACCGTCCGCCTGATCCATGGTGAGTCCGGAATGACCGGCGACCTCGAGGATGAGACCCGCCACGTCAGCGGCCAGCAGCTCTGCATGGGTCTGCGTGACTTCGCCGTCGTCCAGTTCGGCGGGCTGGCGCGCACCGTCCTCGATCGCTGGGGCGTCCGCCGCACCGACGACTTCGGCAAGATCGTCTTCGGCATGATCGATGCCGGCCTCATGCGAAAGACCGATGAGGACACCATGGACGACTTCCGCGCGGTATACGAGTTCGACGAAGCCTTCGTCGGCCCCGAGCACGTCTGATCCCGGTCGGTTTGCCCATATTCAAGCGCGATCTGTGAAGCAGCCACCCCGTGCGCGGTCGATGCTCCCTGTCGCATGGCTGAATCGAACAACGCCGACCGCGCTCCCGCCGCGCGCCCGTCGGGGATCGACTGGCGAAAGCTCCACCTCTGGCAGATCCAGCCGGTGCGCGACATTCTCGTGGTCCTCCTCCTGGTGGGCCTGGTCTACGTCGGCTACCTCATCAGTGTTGTGACCGTTCCGCTCCTGCTCGCCCTCCTCCTGGCCTACCTCTTCGAGCCCGTGGTCGACGTGCTCACCCGACGCGTGCGCATGAGCCGCCAGGGAGCCGTCGCCGCGATCATCATCACCGTTGTGCTGTTCATTGTCGTGCCGGTCGTGATCGGCGCGGGCTTCGCGGTTGTGCAGGTCGCCGGTGCCGCCACGACCGTCGCGACCAACTCCCGCGCGCTGCTCGAGAGCGTCGGAGGTGAGACCGCTTCCGAACGCGAGAGCGCCTACCAGCGCCTCGAGGGCAGCGGATGGCGCAGTCTCAGCGACTGGCTCGCGGACCTGAACGCAAACGTCGAGAAGGACCGCCGCACCGCGACCGATGCCCCGACCCCCGACGCAGCTGATGAAAGCGCCGACCTCTCTCGCCTCGACCGTCCCCTGAACTTCGCCGAGAGCGGCCGGCAGGGCCTCTACCGCGTCGCCGCCTACACGCTCGGCATGATCAAGGACAACTCCGAGGCCCTCGGCGTCGCCATCGGCCGCCGCGCGATCGGCAGCGGCACCGACGCCGTCAACGCCGCCCTCCGCGCGGTCGGCTCCGTCGGCTACGTCGCCTTCACCGCATTCCTCACCGGGTTCTTCTTCTTCTTCATCTCCACGGGATACGGAAAGGTTCTCGAGTTCTGGAAGGACCTCATTCCCGAACGCAAGAAGGGAATGGCAATCGACCTCGCAGGCAAGATGAACGCCGCCGTCAGCGGCTTCGTCCGTGGTCGCATCACCATCGCCGCCATCCAGTCCGTTGTGTTCGCCATCGGCTATCTCGCCATCGGCGTCCCCGGCTGGATCATCCTCGGCCCGCTCGTCGCCTTTCTCTCCATCATCCCCTATGCCGCCCTCGTCGGTGTCCCGATCTCCATCATCCTGCTCTACCTGCACCCCAACGCGATCGAGTTCCAGGACACCATCTGGTGGACACTCGCAGCGCCGATCGCTCTGTATGTGGCGGGCCAGGCGCTCGATGATTATGTCCTGACGCCCGCGATCCAAGGCAAGTCGACCGGCATGGACACGCCGACCATTCTCTTCGCATCGCTCGCGGGCGGCGCGCTCGCCGGCATTTACGGCCTGCTCATCGCCATCCCGGTCGCCGCGTGCATCAAGATCCTGCTGCAGGAGTTCTTCTGGCCGCGCTTCAAGCGCTGGGCCCAGGGCAAAGAGCGCGACTTCCTGCCGATCAGCAACTGAGCCCCGAGCACACCACTCGTCACTCGATTCCGTGACTTCGTGACTCCGTGACTTCCCTCCCTGCCCTGCCTCACTTCCGCTTCTTGAACTTGCTCTTGACGCTCGGTGTGTGAGTCGTGCCCCGCCGCATGCTCGGCAGCGACTGCATCGCCGACATGTCCCCCGTACCGGCGCGCCCGATCGCCCGCACCGCCTGCGCCTTGGCGCTCGGCGAGAGCGCGGCCATCTGCTTCGTCAGCCGATTGATCCCCTCAAACTGCTTCACGACCTCGGAGATCTCGTGCACCTGCACGCCCGAACCCCGGGCAATACGGTTGCGCCGTGAGTTGTTGAGCAGCGACGGATCCCGCCGCTCCGCCTTCGTCATCGAGCAAATCATCGCCTCGATCCGCCCGAGCCGTGACTCATCCACCTCGGCGTTCTTGGCCATCTGACCCACGCCCGGGATCAGACCCATCAACTGCTTGAGCGGCCCCATCTTCTTCAGCGTCCGAAGCTGCGACAGGAAGTCGTCCATCGTCATCTCGCCCCGGGACATCTTGT
>CAZPPG010000019.1:0-63849 GCA_964588385.1 uncultured Phycisphaeraceae bacterium | reverse complement strand
GTCGTGCTCATCGGCGACAACGACACCGCTGGCCGGAAGAGCATCGACTCGCTGTGCGCCGCGCTCGTCGGCGTCTGCGCCTCGGTGCGATTCACGTTCCCACCGGACGGGCACAAGGACGTGCGGTCGTGGGTCGCCGACGGCGGTGCCGGTGATGCGGATATCGCTCGGCTGATCGAAGAGGCTCAGACATATACACCTCCAGCACCGGCGACGCCGGAGCGTCCGTCGGTACCGGAGTTCGTGCCCTTCCCGACGGACGCGCTGCCGAAGGCCGCGGCCGATCTCGTGCGGGCCGGCGCGGATTCACTGCAAGTGGATCCGGGGATGCTTGGGCCGCTCGTCTTGGCGGCGATGGCCTCGGCGGTCGGGAACAGCCGAACCATCGCGCTGCACGCCTCCTGGCACGAGCCGGCCATCATTTGGGCGGTGGTCGTCGCGCCGTCCGGCTCCGGCAAGTCACCGGCCCTCGAACTCGTCACCCGCCCCGCCGAGCGCCGCGATGCCGAAGCGCTTCGCGAGCACCGCGAAGCGCTGAAACAGCACGCTGTCGAGGTGGCTCAGCACGAGAAGGCCATGCGGGGGTGGGAGCGGGGGTCTGGCAAGGGCAACCTGAACGCGACGCCACCCACGGCCCCGGAAGCGCCGGTATGCGAGCGGCACCTCACCAATGACACCACGCTCGAGGGATTGGCCGCGATGCTCGCCGCGAGCCCGCGCGGACTTCTGCTCGCGTGCGACGAACTGGCCGCGTGGTTCGGCTCGTTCGGCCGGTACGCGGCCAACGGTCGCGCCGCGGGCGAGGCCTCGCGCTGGCTACCGCTGCACCGGGCCAGCTCGCTCCGAGTTGATCGTCGCACCGCACCGCCACTGCTCGTCGAACGGGCCGCCGTGTGCATTGCGGGGATGATCCAGCCATCGGTGTTCGCCGCGGCGCTCACGGGCACCGACTTCGACTCGGGACTGGTTGCCCGGCTCCTGCTCTCGATGCCGCCGATCCCGACCCGTCGCTGGCAGCCCGGCGGCATCCCGCCGATGGTCGAGCGGAAGTACAACGCGATGGTCGAGAGTCTGTACGACCTCGAACTCGACGAGGATCAGCACGGTACCCCAGTGCCCCGAGCCCTCTCACTCGACGAAAAGGCCAGTCAGCTCTGGGCCAACTTCTACAACTCCTTGAACGCGGAGATGGCGGGCCAGGACGAGCGGGCTCGCGCGATGATGGCGAAGATCGAGTGCGCGGCCGCGCGCCTGGCCCTCGTCGTCCACCTCGGCAGGGTTGCCGCGTGCGAAGGCGCTATCACCGGTGTCGTCGACGCCGACTCGATGGAGCGCGGCATCCAGTTGGCGAACTGGTTCCGCCGCGAGGCCGAGAGGACGTACGCGCGCCTCGCCGAGGGCGATGACGACCGCGAGGCCCGCCAACTGCTTGACATCGTGAGCCGCAAAGGCGGCAGCATCAGCGGGCGTGAACTGGTCCAGTCGAGCAGGAAGTTCAAGACCGTCAAGGACGCCGAGGCCGCGCTGTCGCGGCTGGTGGATGCGGGCCACGGACAGTGGGTGTACCTCCCGCAGCGCGGACCCGGTGCGCCCAAGGCCAGGAGGTTCGTCCTGCCCGGCGCTTCCGGCGATCACGTCTACAGAACCCCCGCTGGCGGTGCCGCAAACGGGGATTCCGTTTGTGTAGACGCTGTAGACACGTCCGCCTCCACACCCGCGGGAGGTGCCGCGTGATGCGCTGGACTTCCTACTGGACGAAGGCCTTCGACGAGGGGCGGCACATCGACGGCCGTCTCAATGGCGAGTACGTCGCCCGAGTGTTCGAACTCGAGCGGATCGTGGGCTTCCCGGTCATGCCTCACCGCTGTGGCCGTCAGCGTCGGCTCTTCCTCGCGATGGCGTGCCTGAGGGGGAAGTGGATGGTCGTTGGCGTGTACGGGACATCTGGGGCAGCAGAGTGGGCGTGCGAGCGCGCGCTCGAGGAGGCAATCTCATGAATCGATGGAAACTCAGTCTGCACGAGGCAGGCCGCGCGGTCGCCGCCTATGTGCTCACCAATCACAAGGTCGTGGCGAAGGTGTACCAGGACGGCTGCTCCTGCTGGCCATCCCAGGAGCTCACTCCGGCGAGCCGTGAGATCGTCTCGGCCATCGGGCCGCTGTCGGCGGCTCTCGCTGAGTGCGAACTGGAGCCGGCGCTCCCGCCACACTTGCGGAACAAGCTCGTCCAGTTGGAGGCCGTCGGCCAGATCGAGCCGTTCGACTACCTGCTGACCGATCTCCGGGCCGCCACAGAGCTCTCGCTCGCCGCCGAACTCCGCATGGACGGCCCGGAGGACTGGTCGAACCGATGGTCCGAGCGCCGCGAGTGGGCCACCCCGCTCGCCGAGCAGCTCATCAGCCAGCACCAAGCCCTGATCGTCAAGGCCGCGCGGGAGCTGTTCCTGCACGGCGCTGTCGTGATCCCCCTTACGGAAAGGACGAAGTCATGATGTCCCTCGCACAGATCGCCCAGAACAAGAAGCAGCAGGCCCGCACCGCGTTCATCAACGCGGCGTGGTCCGAGGAGCCGCCGGAGCGCCTCGCGGAGCTCGCCAACGACGCCGGGATGGAGCTCGCGGCCGCGGACGCCATCCTGGCCCGCATCGCGGACATCCGCACCGACATGGCCACCGCGGACACCGTCGCGCATCTCCGGCGTGTGGCGAGTCAGGCGAAGGCCCACTCCGATGCGGTCGGGGCGAAGGCACAGGCCGCCATCGACAAGCTCGAGGCGGAGGCGGAAGCCGTGGCCCGAGAGGCCGATGCCGCGCGGCGCGAACTCGGTGATGCGGAGTCCGCAGCGACGCGTGTGCTTTCCGTCTACGAGGAGGGGCTCATCCCTGTCTCCCGCCTGCCGAAGGAGGTCGCTGCGATGATCGAGCGGAGGTCGCTGGAGGCCAAGGTCAACCAGGCCCACACCGTGGTCATCGCCGCGACCAACAAGCGCAACAGCCTCCGCGAGGAGGTGCAGCGGCTGGAGCGCGATCTGCAGTACCTGCCCATCTCGCGCGACCGCAAGGAGCAGGAGGCCAGGCTGAACGCCGAGATCGAGCGGGCAAAGGCCGCCCTCGCGGCCGCGGAGGGGCGGCTCAGCGACGCCGAGCGG
Organism: uncultured Phycisphaeraceae bacterium; assembly: GCA_964588385.1. Classification (GTDB taxonomy): domain Bacteria; phylum Planctomycetota; class Phycisphaerae; order Phycisphaerales; family UBA1924; genus JAHBWV01. The sequence continues at coordinate 60,702 of CAZPPG010000019.1, read as the reverse complement.
GCCCACGCCAAGGCCCGCAGCGCCCTGTAGTCCCGCACATCCCCGCATGTATCTCCCTCTGGCTTTGCCGCCGGGGGGCGACTTGACCCGTGCCACCGGCCAGCCCTGACTGTGACATGCCCGTCGGCCCCGACGGGCCAATCCACCGGAGTCCGCATGCCCACCGTCTACAAGACTGCTGCAGATCGCACGAAGAAGAGCGTCCGTTGGATGGTTGCCTGGACCGATGAGTTCGGGAACCGCCGTACTCGGCGCGGCTACACCGACAAGGCTCTCAGCGAGAGGCTGGCCCGCCAACTCGAGGACGCGGCACGGGCACGACGCGATGGGACTATCGATGCGGCCGCGGAACGCATGGCCGACCACTCGCGCCGCCCGCTGGCCGACCACGTCGCGGACTACCGCACGTTCCTCACCGCGAAGGGCAACACGTACGAGCACACGGACCTGACCGAGGCACGCATCGAGCAGGCGGGCGAGAACGCGGGCTGGAAGACCATCGCGGACATCGACGCCGCGACGCTAAGCCTGCACGTGGAGCGCCTGCGGGCCGGTGGCCGAGGCCCCGCGACCATGAACCACCACCTCCGCGCGGTGAAGGGGTTCACGCGCTGGCTCATGACGAACCACCGCCTGGCCCGTGACCCGCTCGTCGGCGTGAAGATGCTAAACGTGAGCACCGACCGTCGGCGCGAGCGGCGGGCGCTCGATGACGACGAACTCGCCCGGCTGCTCGCGGCCGCCGGCGCGAACGAGTCGGTGACCATCACGAAGCGCTACAAGCGGAAGGTCGGCCCGAAGAAGGGCGAGATTCGTCTCGGCACGCGGACGTTCACCATCCCTCGGCGCGACACGCTCTACCTGCTGGCCGCCTCGACGGGCTTCCGCGTCGGCGAGATCAAGTCGCTGACCACCCGGTCGTTCGATCTCGACGCCGATCCGCCGACCGTGACGGTCGAGGCGTCGTACTCGAAGCGACGTCGACGGGACGTTCAGCCTTTGCGACCGGACATCGCGGAGGCGCTCCGGACCACGCTCAACGCCACGCCGAGGGGAGAGCACGTTTGGCCGGGCTTGCCGCACGAGATGGCGCAGGTCATTGCGGCGGACCTCACGGCCGCGGGCATCGCGGCCAAGGACGACGCCGGGCGCGTCATCGACTTCCACGCCCTGCGGCACACGTTCATCACGCGGCTCGCCCGCTTGGGCGTGACGCCGAAGGTCGCCCAGACGCTGGCACGCCACTCGACCATCACGCTCACGATGGACCGGTACGCTCACGTCGCCTTGGCGGACTCGTCGAAGGCACTCGCCGCGCTACCGGCGCTCCCGTTGGCCAGCGCCGCCAACGAGGCCGCCGTTGCCTCCACGGGTACGCACGGACGTGAGGTGGCCCGACGGACGGGGTTGGCGACGCGCTCCCCCCACGGGCCAACGTCGGCCAACGGGGCGGGAACTGGAACGGAACCCGCGCTGCGAATCGCGCCAGATCGCGATCATGAATCGCAGCGCCCGCAGCAGCGCGCGGCGGGCAATCTGGGTCATTCCGAGTCATCGCCCGCCAACAACGCCAGCGACGCAAAACGCACCGCGGCGGCCTCGGAAGGCCGCCGCAACTCGCGTAAACGTCGGGATTTGTGCGCTCCTGGACAACCCGTGTCATCGGCTGCCAACGCGGAGGTTTCAAGCGAGGCGGACGGGACTCGAACCCGCAACCACCGGATCGACAGTCCGGTACTCTAACCAATTGAGCTACCGCCCCAACTCTGTTGTCGCCGGATCCGGCCTTTCGGCGTGGATTCGGCAGGGATCAATGTAGGCGTCTGGATCTCGCTGTCAAGACTTTGGCCCGCTGAAACGAGCAACCGGCGTTTCATCGCGTCGGTATCGGACGCGCGTCACTTGAAGGAGATCTTGCCTTCCTCCTGGATCTTGAAGGCGCTGCCGCCGGGGCCAATCTTCGAGCCCTGCATGTAGACCATGACGCAGGCGGCGAGGAGCATGATCGTGGCGAGGAAGAGCAAGGCGGTGAAGACGTCGGGGCTTGAGCCGCGACGGGCCTTTCCACCCGGCATTTGCATTCCCATCTGATTCATCGGTCGTCTCTCCGAGCGGGGTCGCGTGGGACGTGAGCGTCAGAGCGTGCCTCGCGGGCGGGGTTTCTTGGATCACTTCACGCGGCTGAGCACGGTGTCGCCGTTCCTGACCTCGACCTTGCGGCCGAGGAGGTCGATGCGCCCGATTGCGTAGTTGAGATCGGTCTGGGTGATGATGAGGTGGCCGATGAACTCGTTGTCGCGGCCGATGTAGAGCTGCATGTTGTTGCGGATGCGATCGTTGCTGCCGACGTTGATCTTCGCGAAGAGCTCGCCGGAGGAGGGGTCCTTCTCAACGGACTCGATGCGGGCGGAGATCAGCGGGCCACTGTCGACGAACGTGGAGGTCGCGTCGCCGGAGGCGGAGGTCGAGACGCCACCCTGAGCGGCGGCGAGAGCGTTCTTGACTTCGGTCAACTGCTCCTGGAGCGAGCGGAGGGTCTGCTCAAGGACTTCGCGGCGGGACTCGAGGTCGTTGATGCGGTCCTCAAGCTCGAGTTCGCGGCGGCGGAACTGGATCTCGTTGTCGCGCAGGGAGGTGACCTCGGTGCGGTAGCCCTGGATGAGCTGGGACTGGGTGCGGGCGGTCTCTTCCAAGACTTTGGTCTTGTTGGAGACCTCGTCGCGCTGCGCCATGGCCTCGCGCTTGCCGGCGATCTCGCGGGCGTTGGAGGTCTGGAGCTCGCGGATCTCGGAGTCCTTGGCGGCAACGGCGTTGTTGAGGTCGGCGAGTTGCTGCGTGAGGCGGGCCCGCTCGGCGGAGAAGTCGCTGACGGCGGCGGCCTTCTGGGCGTCGGCGGCCTGACGGCGGACCTGCTCGTTCCCGTAATCGGCCTTGATGCGGTCGGCGTTGACGGCGAAGGCCATGGTCAGCCCTGCGAGCAAGATGCTCAGAACGGCCGCGAACACGACGAAGATCTTCGAGAGAATGTGCACCCTGCTACTCCTGTCAATACATCTGCAACGCGACACGCTGAACGAGTGGCGAGCGTCGTGCGCGACAGCCCGCGGGAGTTCCGAAACGGCTCGCCGACGGGGGCATGTTTATATGCCCGATTGCACCTCGACGACGACTCGACATCAACTGAATGGCCCGACAATCGCCGACATCTTTCCGAACAAGCGGTTCAAACGGATCCACAATACCGCACCCCGGGGCGTGAGTGATACCTGCCCGGCCTGTCGCTGTCAAACAGGGGTGAGGGCCGATACGGGCGGATCGGGCCGGGGGATTCAACAGGAACCGGGTGTTACCGGGTTCCGGGGTGTTCGCCTTAGGCGGGAAGGGGGGCGGATCACCGGGAGGTGATTTTGAGGATCGCGGCGGCCGCGGCGACCCGGACGTTGCCTTCGGGGTCTTCAAGGAGGACGGCAAGGGGGGTGAGATTGGCGTTCTGGCCGGTCTCACCGAAGACAGAGGCGACCTGGGCGCGGATCGCTGGGATGGGGCTGTCCTTGAACTCTTCGGCGATGTAGGAGCCCTCACGCATCCCCATCTTGGCGAGGGCGCTGGCGAGCGCGAGGCGGATCTCGGCGGGCATGCGCTGGCCGGTCTCGTCGGTGTAGGCGTCGAGGTAGATGAGCTGGTCGATCGCGCCGCGGTCTTTGACCTCGCCGATGATCTGGACGGCGAGGGCGGCGGCCTCGAGTTCCTGGGGACGTGAGGGGTAGAGAGCCGCACGAACGGTCTGGACCTGAGCGGTGTCGCCGAGCTTGACGAGAGCTTCGGCGACCTGGAGCTGCATGAGGCGGACTTCCTCGGCGGAGGCGAGGGGGTTCTTTTCCAGCAGGGCCTGGCGGAGCATGCCGGTGGCGGACTTGTTGCCGAGTTCGCCGAGGACGTATGCGGCGTGGGCACGCACGCGGGGCGAGGGATCGGAGAGAAGGGCGGTGGCGATGGCGTTTGGGTCGGAGGATTCGTTGAGGCGCATGAGGGCGTAGTTGGCGGAGAGACGGACGAAGGCGGATTCATCGGAGAGGAGCGGGGAGACGGCGGGCGCGAGTGTGCGGAGCTTGGCGCGACCGACGCACATGGCGGCGACGCTGCGGACGCCGAGGTTCTCGTCTTTCAAGCCGAGCGCGACGAGGGATTCCAATCGGGTCGGCGCCTGGAGCATGCCTTCGATGGCGTTGGCGCGCATCTGGGGAACGGGTGACTGCACCGCGGAGGTGAGGGTGTCGATGGCACGCTCACGGAGTTCGGAGCGGCTGACAGCCGAGGAGACGACGGGGGCGGGTTCTGAGGTGCTCGCGGGTTTGGGCGTGGAGGATGAGCCGCAGGAGGCCGTGAGCAGCGCGGCGGTCGCTGCGAGAGTTGCGAGCGCGACGGAGGCGGATGGGCGTGTGGGGTTCATCTGGAGGGCGCTTTCTTTGATGAGTGGCGGGCTTTGGCGGAGGCGGTTGGCGAGGCGTGCGTGTTGCGAGGTGTTCGGGGGCGGAAGAAGGAGGCGAGAGAGAGGATGAGTCCGAGAAGGGCGGCGCACCATGGGGCGGTCCAGCCGCCCCGGGCGTAGAGAGACGCGTCGTTCACAATCGGCAGTTCGCCGCTGAGGACACCATCAACGCCGACGGCGCGGGCTTGTTTGTTGACGCCGGAGGCCAGGAGGCGTCCTCGGTGATCAACGAGCGCCGAGATGCCCGTGTTCGCTGCTCTTGCCATGGGAGTGGCGAGTTCGAGGGATCTCCAGCGTGCGGCGAGGAGATGCTGGCCGCGGGCCATTGCAAAGGAGTTGAACCAGCCGTCGTTGGTTCCATTGATGATGACGTCGGCGAGGCGTCGCGGGCCGTTGTAGACCATGCGTCGGCAGGCGTTGGGCATCGTGGCCTCGAAACAGATGGGCGTGACGGCGCGAATGGGCGGGGCGCCGTGTCGAGGGATGCTCAGCACGGAGCGGGCGGCGCCGGGCGAGAGGTCAAAGGTCATGCCGTATGCGCCCAGAGCGCGGACTCGCTCTTCGAGCCAGGGCCAGTGGCGGAGGCCGGGCATGACCTCGCCGAAGGGTGTCAGGACGATCTTGTCGTAGCGGCCCTGGACTCGACCATCGGCGATGAGGAATGCGCTGTTGAAGGTTTCGTCGGCGACGTAATCGATGCCGCCTTCGGGGACCTCCACGATGCGGAGATTGGTGTAGCTCTCGGAGCCGGCAATGAGGGGGATGCCCAGATCGCTCTGGAGCGCGAGGGTTCCCTCGGCGAAGTCCCATGCGTTGAGTTCGAAGGGCTCGCCGCTGCCTGCGGGGGGCTTTACCTTGTAGTACACGCCGCCCTTTTTTTCGGCTTCGATGGAGGGCGGGTCGAGGGTTCGGCCGGGCATCATGCTCTCGGGCCAGACGATGAAGTCGGGGTTCTCCAGCGCGGCTTCGCGGGTGTGCCGCACGAGGGAGCGCATGAGCTGGATCATCTCCCAGGGTGTGCTGGGCGTGCGATTGTCCTGCTCGCTGTTGGTCTGGATGATGGCGACGGAGACCGAGCCGGTGGGACGGGGCGCGGGGAGCAGCGCGAGGATCGTCCAAAGCGACGCGACACCGGCGAGGGTGGCGAGGGCGGAGGTGGACCGTCGGCGGACCGCGCCGTCGACGACGGCGCCGGCGAGGGCGGCCAGAAGTGCGGAGAGTCCGTAGGCGCCGATGACAGCGCCCGGAGCGGCAAGCGCGGAGACGTTGATGAGCGGATGGGCGAGGAGATGCCACGGATAGCCTCCGAGGTAGACCTCGCCACGAAAGACCTCGATGAGGGTCCACAGCAGGGCGCACGAGATACCGAACGGGAGTTGCGGGAAGCGCCGGACGATGTGAGCGAGCAGGAAGGTCGTGAGCCCGGCGGCGGACGCGGAGTACATGACGAGGAAGGGGTAGCCGAGCTCTGAAACGTTCACGACCCATGCGTGCTGGAATGCCCAGGCGGCGATTGCGCCCAGGAACGCGCCGAGCGCGCCGGAGACGGGACGCTCTGACGAGGCGAGCGCGAGCCACGCGATCGCAAGGGGCATCAGGAGCGTGGCGGGCCAGAGATCAAACGGGGGGAAAGCAAGGACGAGACCGGCGCCAAAGCCGAGTCCGCCGAGGACACCGGTGCGGAGGGCTCGCGCGTCGGGGCGGAAACGCTTGCAGCGTTTGGCTGCCCCCCCACTCGCGTTTGCCGATGCGTCCTGCATGGGGTCGATGTTAGTGCGGTTGGGGATGAAGAGGTATCGCTGGCGTTTGTGGGCAAAGCGCGGCAGAATGGCGGGCTCGCCCTGGGTCGGGCGGGCAGGGAGCGTGGCATGGATCGTCTGAAGCCGTTGGCCGGAGTTGTTGTGCTTGCGGCGATCGCGTGGGCGCTGTCGAGCAACCGGCGACGGTTTCCGTGGCGGCTGGCGGCGATGGGGCTTGGGCTGCAGTTGGTGATCGCGGGGGCCTGCCTGTCGTTTCCTCCATTGGTGAAACCGGTGGACTGGGCGAGCGGGATGGTGGCGGGAGCGATCCGGCAGGCGGATGAGGGGATTGTGTTTCTCTTCGGCCCGGAACTGGTGCGAGCGGATGGGCCGTGGGGGTTCATCTTTGCTGTGAAGGTGCTGCCGGTGATTGTGTTCTTTGCGGCGCTGATGGCGGTGCTGTACCGCGTGGGCGTTATGCCGCGGATCGTGAGCGCGATGGCGTGGCTGCTGCATCGGACGCTGGGGGTGTCGGGGGCGGAGGCGCTGGTGGCGGCGAGCAACGTGTTTGTGGGTCAGACGGAGGCTCCGCTGTGCGTGCGACCGTACATCCCGTCGTTCACGCGGGCCCAGATCATGGTGATGATGACGACGGGTTTCGCGACGATCGCGGGGTCGGTGATGGCGGCGTACGTGGGCATGCTGGGAGGTGAATCGGCTGCGTCGCAGGCGCTGTTCGCCAAGCACCTGATGACGGCGTCGTTGATGTCGGCGCCGGCCGCGCTGGTGATGGCGCGGATCATGGTGCCGGAGACGGAGGCGGTTTCGGCGGAGCCGCCGAGATTGCACAAGGAGACGCTGGGGTCCAACGTGCTGGACGCCGCGGCGCTTGGGGCGACGGACGGGCTGAAGCTGGCGTTGAATGTTGCGGCGATGCTTGTGGCGTTTGTGTCTCTGATTGCGCTGGTGAACTGGCCGCTGCGTTCGATGGGGACGTCGCTTGAGGAGATCTTCGGGTATGTGTTCGCGCCGGTGGCGTGGGTGATGGGGATCGGCGAGGGGCAGCGGATGCTGGTCGGATCGCTGCTGGGGAAGCAGGTGGTGGCGACCGAGTTTGTGGCGTACGTGTCGTTGCGGGAGGCGATGGCATCGGGGGCGATCGATCCGCGGAATGCGCAGATCGTGACGTATGCCTTGTGCGGGTTCTGCAACCTTCCGTCGATCGCGATCCAGATCGGTGGGTTGACGGCGCTGGCGCCGGAGCGTCGCGCGGAGTTTGTTTCGCTTGGGCCGCGGGCGATGGTCGCGGGGGCTCTGGCGTGCTGGAGCACGGCGTGCGCGGCGGCGTTGTTTTTGTGACCGGGCGCGGACGATCGCCTGAAGGGCTCTGGGGCGCGGCTTCGTGGGCGTGCGCTATGCTCACTTGCCATGAGCACGATCAATAGTGAACTTCAGACGCCCCGTGTGCCGCTTGTCAGCGAGGTTCCGGACGAGTTCGGCCGTTTCGGCCGATTCGGCGGGGCGTATGTGCCGGAGACGCTGGTCTCGGCGCTCGAGCAGTTGAGCGAGGTGTATGAGAAGGTTCGCGGCGACGAGCGGTTCTGGGAGGAGCTGCGGTCGCTGCTGACGACGTATGTGGGGAGGCCGACGCCCTTGTACTTTGCGCAGCGACTGACGAAGCTGGCGCGAAAGGGGATTGATCGCTCGAAGGGGGCGGAGATCTGGTTCAAGCGCGAGGACCTGGCGCACACGGGGGCGCACAAGATCAACAACACGATCGGCCAGGGGCTGCTCACGAAGAAAATGGGCAAGCGCCGGATCATCGCGGAGACGGGCGCTGGGCAGCACGGCGTGGCGAGCGCGACGGCGGCCGCGTTTCTGGGGCTTGAGTGCGATGTCTACATGGGCGCGGAGGATGTGCGCCGGCAGAAGCTGAACGTGACGCGGATGAAGATGCTGGGCGCGAACGTGATCGAGGTGAACTCGGGCTCCAAGACGCTGAAGGACGCGACGAACGAGGCGATGCGCGACTGGATGGGATCGGTTGAGCACACGCACTACATCATCGGATCGGTCGTGGGCCCCCACCCCTTCCCGATGATCGTCCGGGACTTTCAGTCGATCATCGGGCGTGAGTGCAAGGGGCAGGCGATCCGGCAGTTCGGAAAGTTGCCCGAGGCGATCGTCGCGTGCGTGGGCGGGGGCTCGAACGCGGCGGGGATCTTCTATGAGTTCGTGGATGACAAGGGCGTGAAGTTGGTGGGTGTGGAAGCGGGTGGTCGCTCGAGCCAGCCGGGGGAGCACGCGGCCCCCCTTTCGCTGGGCTCGCCCGGGATTCTGCACGGCTCGATGTCGTACGTGCTGCAGGATGCGGACGGGCAGACGGCTGACGTCCACTCGTGCTCGGCGGGCCTGGATTATCCGGGGGTTGGGCCGGAGCACTCCTACTGGAAGGATGCGGGACGGGTGGATTACACGACCGTGACGGACGATGAGGCGTTGGATGCGTTTCTGCTGGCGGCTCGGAGCGAGGGGATCATCCCCGCGCTGGAGACATCGCACGCGATCTCGCACGCGATGCGTCTGGCTGCGATGATGCCGAGCGAGGCGCGGATTGTGGTGTGCCTGTCGGGGCGAGGGGACAAGGACGTCGAGGAGGCGTCGCGGCTGCTGGCGCTTCGGCCGGGGTGATCAGTTGCTGCAGAGGGACGGAGCGAGGATTGCCGCGGCCACCCAGCCGGCGAAGATCGCGAGAGCCAACAACACGGCGAGCGTGGACGTGCGAACGTGCGTGGTGGGCATCTCATCGAACTCCACCTGCGGCTCGTGGGTGAACAACTGGCGGATCGACTTCTCGAAGCGCTGGTTGTAGTTTGAGAGGTAGCGACGGCTGTTCACGAGGGACAACAGCATCACAATGGTCGTGACGCTTCCCATGACGGCGATGAGCGCGGAGACTGTCGCCTGATCGCTGTTGATCATGTAGCCGTACCCCGCCCCGATCGAGGCGGTCATGACGAGCAGGGTGCGGAGCTTGGTCCATAGAAGCCCGTCTTCATGGATGTAGCGGTCGAGCGCGAGTCGGCAGCGGTGTGTAACGACCTCGGCGTTCGAGTTTGAGCCGTTTGTTTCAGCCATGCATGGGCCTCCCGCACGCGCTTGGCGAGCATAACACCGATCCAGCTCGACACATTCGACCCGAGTATTTTCCTTATGCGATCACCGGACGGGGATTCACGCACGCCGCCCTGACTGCGGGAGATGGATGTGATTGGCGCGTGTTGGTGTGGACGCGCTTCCTTCGTGCGCTTGGGGATTCGATTGTTAGTGCTGACTTACACGGTCTTTGCGACGAGGCGGTGGTCTTGGCTACACTCGATGCTTCCGAGTCTGGACGAGGCTCGGGCTGACGGTTCGTGCAGGGGCGGCAGGACGCCGCGTGACTCGGGCGGAGTCGAGTGCCGAATCGGGGGCTGGCGGAGTCCGGCGGGTACGACGACCTGATGGCCAAAGTGAATGACATCCAGCTTCTGATCGCACGCTGCGGCTCGACCGACTGGGACGAGGGTGGGCGTTTGTGCGGCGGCGGTTCCGACCTGCCGGTGTGCGAGGTCGGCAAGGAGCACGTGAAGTCGCTGGTGGAGCGGCTGGGCGGCTCAACGCTCGGGGTGGTGGTGAGCGGGCCGGACTCGGCGAGTATCGAGACGGCGGACGCTATCGCCGGGGCGACGGGGGCACGGATTAAGAAGTCCCAGGAGATGGGCGAGGTCGCCCTGGGCCTTTGGGATGGCTTGCTGGTGACGGAACTTGAGGATCGCTTCCCCACGGCGTATCGGCAGTGGATCGCGGACCCGTCGGGTGTTCTTGTGCCTCAGGGCGAGAGCGTTGACGAGGCCCGGGAGCGGCTGATCGCGGGTCTTGGAAAGCTCCTGAATCGAACCAGAGGCGTCGGGAAGGGCGTGGGAGTTGTTCTGCGTCCGATGGCGTACCTGATCGTGCGGGCGTGGCTCCGGGGCGAGAGTCTGGCGGAATCGTGGCCGAATGCCTCGGAAGTACCCCCGTTGGAATGGCACTGTGTGCCGAAGCTCCGGCTGCGTCGCGACGCTTCGGAGAGCTTGTCGGTGGCGGCGGATTCGCGTGCGAAGGCGTCTTAGGACGATGGTGGTGTATCGAGCATTCCCGGGCCGCGGGGCCCAGACGATCGGTTTGGTTTCGGGTCACGCATGGATGGTCCCGCGTCTGCCCTGCGAGGAAGAGCGGGTCGAAGGAAAGAGCGGAACATGACACGAGCGGCATCCCGGACGTGGAACGAGGTTCGCCCCCAGAAGCGGTCGGCTATTCCTGAAGGACTGTGGCTCCGGTGCCCGGGTTGCAGCAGGATGATCTACCGCCGCCAGATGGAGGCGAACCTGCATGTGTGCCCTGAGTGCTCGCACCACTATCGCATCGGGGCAGTGGAGCGGATCCGGCAGTTGACTGACCCGGGGTCGTTCCAGCCGATGTTCCGCGGGCTCGAGCCGACGGATCCCCTGGGATTCCGGGACCTGAAGACGTACGCCGATCGGCTTCTCCTGGAGCAGGAGAAAACGGGACAGGTTGATGCGGTGCAGGCGGGGAGCGGCTTCATCAAGGGCCGCGAAGCGATGGTCTGCTGCCTCGATCTCACGTTCATGATGGGCTCGATGGGGAGCGTGGTCGGCGAGACGATCACACGGACGATCGAGACGGCGACGGAGCGGAATCTGCCGTTGATCATCGTGAGCTGCTCGGGCGGCGCACGGATGCAGGAATCGGGGCTGTCGCTGATGCAGATGGCCAAGACGAGCGCGGCGCTGGCGCGGCACGACAACGCGGGCGGGCTCTTCATCAGCGTGCTGACGGATCCGACCACGGGCGGCGTGACGGCTTCGTTCGCGATGCTCGGTGACGTGATCCTCGCGGAGCCGGGCGCGCTGATCGGGTTTGCGGGCCCGCGCGTGATTCAGCAGACGATCCGTCAGGAGTTGCCGGACGGCTTCCAGCGGTCGGAGTTCCTGCTCAAGAGCGGGCTTGTGGACCGCGTGGTAGCGCGGGGTGAGCTGCGGAGCGAGATCGCACGCATCATCGACTACAGCGGCAAGTGATGGAAGGAAGGGGCAAAGGGGCAGAGGCATCTCGAAACAGCTCGAAACAGAAAGAAATGAGCCCGACGCGTGCGTCGGGCTCGTTCGTTTGATGGATGGATTTGCGTGCTGCGATCAGGCCTTGGCGGGCTCGGCGGGCGCCTCTGCAACCGGGGGCTTGAAGCCAATGACGCCTTCGGTGTGCTTCATGCCGCGGCGGCGATCGCGGAGGCGACGGCTCTTGCCGACGCGTTCGCGGAGGTAGTAGAGCTTGGAGCGGCGAGAGTCGCCGTGGCGGACGACTTCGATCTTCGCGATGAGGGGGGAGTTGATCGGCCAGGTGCGCTCAACGCCGAGGTCGTCGACGATGCGACGGACCGTGATCATCTCGGAGATGCCGCCGCCGGAGCGGGCCATGAGCACGCCCTGAAAGATCTGAACGCGTTCCTTGTCGCCCTCGACGATTCGGCAGTGCACGCTGACCGTGTCGCCGATGCTGAGCGTGGGGAGGTTCTTCTTGAGGGTGTCGGCCGTGAGGCCCTCGATGATTTTCTGTGTGCCGCCGAGCATGGGTGTGTCTCGCTTGATTCGATGAGGTCTGGCGTCGAGTCGGCGGGCTCGCCCGTTGGCGATGAGGGCCGAACAACGCGGGAGAGAAGGTTAGGAGGGTGTCCCCCGTGTTTCTAGTCTGCTGAACGTGGAGGTGCGGCATCGGGCGGGAGCAGGTCCGGGCGGCGGGCACGGGTGCGGGCCATGGCCTGCTCAAGGCGCCACCGGGCGACCTTGGCGTGGTCGCCGCTAGTGAGGATCTCGGGGATCGGGCGGCCGTCCCAGTCGGCGGGCCGGGTGTAGTGCGGGTGGTCCAGAAGGCGGAGCCCGGCGGGGCCGACGGGGCTGAAGGAGTCGGCGATGGCCGAGCCCTCGTCGCCGAGAACGCCTGGGATCAGGCGGGTGACGGCGTCGATGAGGATCATGGCGGCGAGTTCGCCCTGGCTGAGGACGTAGTCGCCGACGCTGATCTCGAGGGGGGCGAGGCGCTCGATGACGCGCTCGTCGATGCCCTCGTAGTGGCCGGCGATGATGAGCAGGCGGGGCCTGGCCGCGAGTTCCTCGACGAGGGCCTGGTCGAGGCGGCGCCCCTGCGGGGACATGAGGATGCGGGTCGCGGGGCGAGGGTCAAGGGCTTCGGCGGCGAGGGTCGCGTTCCAGAGGGGCTGGCACATCATGACCATGCCGGGGCCCCCTCCGAAGGGGCGGTCGTCGGTCTTCTTGTGCTTGTTGTCGGCGAAGGCGCGGATGTCGGTGGCGTGCCAGTCTGCGAGGCCGGCGCGGCGGGCGCGGCCGGGGATGCTGATGGCGAGAGCGGCAGGCGGCTCCGTGCCGAACATCTCTGGGAAGGTGGTGAGGATGTCGAAGCGAATAGGCATGGGAGTTGGTGATTCAAGGCGCGCGGGAGTGGGGAATGAGAGGGGAAAAACGAAGCGGCCCGCCGATGGGCGGGCCGCGGAAGCACGTGTTCAGGAGCGACCGAGGGTCACTTCTTCTTTTTCTCGGGCTCTGCGGGCTTGGCGGCGCGGGCGGCGAGTACTCGCTCAACCTTGGCGGCGTGCTCGGCCTTCCAAGCGGCCTGATCGATCAGGTTGTGCTTGGCGAAGAAGGCCTTCACAGTGTCGCTGGGCTGGGCGCCGACGCTGAGCCAGTACTTGACGCGCTCGCCGTTGAGCTCGATCTGCTTGGTCGAGTCCTTCTCGGTGGGGTTGTACCAGCCGAGCTGCTCGATCACGCGGCCATCGCGACGCGTGCGCGCGTCGATGGCGGAGATGCGGTAGAAGGGGCTACGGTGGCGGCCAAAGCGCTGCATGCGGATTCGAACCACGGACGAGTCTCCAAAGTCCTGGGATATCGATCGGTACGGCCGGGAGCGGCACGCGGGGGCGCGAACGGGCTCCGAGCAGGGTCAAGAGTGTAGGCGTCGGACGGGGCGGAGCAAGGGGGAGTGGACGGCGTAGGGAACGGGAAAGGGTTGCAGGAAGTCTACGGGTGCAAGGGAGGGGGTTTGGCGGTATTCTGTGGCCCTCCCGGGTCTGGGTCACGCGGCGCGTCTGCGTGGTCAGGGCGGGTTTGAGTCTGCAGCGACCGGGTGTTGGACACGGTATGGAATGCCGCTGGCTGCGCCCGAGCAGGATCCGACGATGAGCACGATGAATGGCGGCGTGAATCTGACCGGACCGGACGCGGCGGGAACGATTCTGGGTCACCCCAAGGGTTTGTTCCTGCTCTTTCTGGTCGAGATGTGGGAGCGGTTCAGCTATTACGGCATGCGGGCGCTATTGGTGTTGTACCTGACATCTCCGACATCGGGGATGCGCACGCCACCCAGCGGGGCGCCGGAGGGATTTAACCCGGGCCGTGGCTGGTCGGATGAGGCGGCGAGCACTCTCTACGGGTGGTACACGGGTCTGGCGTATCTGCTCCCGATCTTCGGCGGGATGATCGCCGACAAGATGATCGGCACGCACCGGTCAATGGTTGTCGGAGGGCTGATCATCGCGCTCGGGCATGTTGTGCTCGCGATCTCCGGGATGGGCACGTTCGAGCACAGCGAAGTCGGGATGAGCATGTTCATCGGCGGCCTCGCGCTGATCGTGATCGGAACGGGGCACTTCAAGCCGACCGTTTCCGTCATGGTCGGTCAGTTGTATCGGCAGGGCGATCCGAGGCGTGACGGCGCGTTCACCATCTTCTACATGGGCATCAACCTGGGTGCGTTCCTGTGCGCGTTTGTGTGCGGCACGCTCGGCGAGCGGGTCGGCTGGCACTGGGGATTCGGCTCTGCGGCGGTGGGCATGATCTTTGGGCTCATGCTCTATATGGCGCTTCGGCCGAAGTGCCTGGCGGGAATCGGCCTGCCGCCCGAGGGGAAGGGTGGCGCAGCGGCACTGTTTCTGCCTATCGCACTGATCCTGTCCGGGGCGTTCGCCCTCGCGTTCCACAGCGGGACGCTGGGGCGGATGTTTGCGGGTATTCCGGCGTGGCTGATGTTCGTTCTGGCGGGGATTGTGCTGGTGCTGGCGATCTGGTTTGTCGCGATCCAGCGTCCAGGCGACAAAGGGCCGACGGCGACGATCTTCATTTTCATGTTCTTCAACGCGTTCTTCTGGCTCGCGTTTGAGCAGGCCGGTTCGTCGTTCAACCTTTTCACGGATCGCCACACGGACCGCACCATCGGCAACTTCGAGGTGCCGACCACGTGGTTCCAGTCTGTGAATGCGGGGCTCATCTTCATGCTGGCCCCCTTGTTCGCCGTGATCTGGACGAAGCTGGGAAAGAAGAACCTGAATCCGAGCCAGCCGATCAAGATCTTCCTGGGGCTGGCGTTCCTCGGTCTGGGCTACATCTTCATGGTGTGGGCTGGCGTGATCGCCAAGGACGGCGCGGCGAAGGCGTCGATGATGCTGATCATCGCGACATACTTCTGGCACACGGTGGGCGAGCTGTGCCTGTCTCCCACGGGCCTTTCCTATGTCACCAAGGTGGCGCCGAAGCGCTTTATCTCGCTCCTCATGGGCATCTGGTTCGTTTCTTCATTCATCGCGAACCTTGGCGCGGGGCTGACCGCGGCCAAAGTCGGCGCGATCGAACGCGGTGAGATCAAGCTGCCTTGGAGCTTCGGCGGCCAGGCCGATTTCTTCATGCTCTTCGTCGTGAGCTCGTTTGGCGCGGCGATCGTGATCCTGGTGCTCTCGCCGATCCTGAAGCGCCTGATCGGCGGTCGCGAGGCCAATATACCGGACGCGCCGGCGCACTGACCGCGTCGAGAACTAGAGCATCCACGCCCGCGCGCCAGCGCTTGGTGTGACGACGAAGGACCGGGGCGCGATGCCGAACCGGTCCTTTGTCGTTCTCTCGACGCGCTCGATGCAGGCGTCGATGGCGTGCGGCTCCACGAGGGCGACGGCGGAGCCCCCGAAGCCGCCGCCGGTCATGCGGCAGCCCAGCACTCCCCCACTTCCCACGCTGCCGCCGCGTTCACCGGCGGTTCCATCGCTGTCCATCGCGGCCTGAACGATGACGTCGAGTTCGGGGCAGGAGACGCGGAAGTCGTCGCGGAGTGAGGCGTGGGAGGCGAGCATGAGCGGGCCGAGTGCGGCGCGGTCACGAGACGCGAGGGTGGTCACGAAGGCGGCGACGCGGGCGTTCTCGGTGACGACGTGGCGGGCGTAGCGTGTGAGCTCTTCGCCGAGTGTGTCGGCGTGTTGAGCGATGAGGGGGAGCGTGGCGTCGCGGAGGGCTGCGACGCCGAGGATGCAGGCGGCTTCGGCGCAGCCATCGGCACGGCGTTTGTACTCGCCGGAGACGAGGGCGTGCTTGACGGTGGAGTCGATCACAAGCACCTGAGCGTCGCCCAGTGTGCCGAGAGAGACGGCCGTGGTGCGTTCATCGCGGCAATCGATGAGGAGCGCGTGACGGTTGGTTGCGGACGCCGAGACGAGTTGGTCCATGATGCCGCACGGGACGCCGGCGTATCCGCGTTCGGCGGCGCGGGCGACGCGGGCGAGCGTGGCGGGGTCGAGCGAGAGGTCTGCGAGCAACGCGATCAGCGCGGCGAGGGCGACCTCGAAGGAGGCGCTGCTGGAGAGGCCCGCACCGAGCGGGACATCGCTGGCAAGAGCGATGTCGAGGGAGGGGAGAGGGCGGTCGGCCAGATGGCGGAGGTTTGCGATGACGCCCGCGGCGTATGAGGACCAGCCCCGGCCGTGCCATGTTGTGCCGGGACCGATGGCGTCGACGTCGAACTCGGCGAGGGCGTTCTGGTTCTCTGACCAGATACGGATGCGGGAGTCGGCGGAGGGACCGGAGACGAGGCGCCCGACGCACACGCAGGCGCGGTCGATGGCCATGGGGAGGACGAGGCCGTCGGAGTAGTCGGTGTGCTCGCCGATGAGATTCACGCGGCCGGGTGCGCGGGAGGCGTGGGTCGGTGCGGCGCCAAACCGGTTGGCGAACGAGGCGCTCGCGAGGGCAAGGGGATTCATGGGAGGATCGAGGGGCATGTTCCAAAGAGGGTACCGCATGATGGGAGGAGCGGTCTGGGGGAACGCGGGCACGGGCCGATTCGGGCGGGCAAGTGCGCTATTCGCTACAGTGAGGGCATGAGCCATTTGAGCATGCAGAAACGATGGATGGACAGGATTCTCGCGGTGTGTGCCCTGATCGCCAGCGTGCTGATCGGACCGACGTCGCATGCGTGGGCGACGAGCGCGGATGCTGAGCCGGATGGCCGGCCGCGGGTGGAGTACGTGGTTGATCTGACGCGGCCTCAGACGCAGACGATCGAGGTGACGATGGTGCTGCGGGGCGGGCAGGAGGTCTGGGGAGCGGAGCTTGACGTGGCGATGCCGGTGTGGAGGCCGGGGCGATACCAGATCCTGGATCTGGCGGGCGGGATTCAATCGATTGATGCGACGGACGTGGCGGGGAACGCTTTGCACATGCGGAAGTTTGATCGCGCGACGTGGCGCGTGGACGCGGGGGATGCGGAGGAGGTGCGCGTGCGGTACACGCTGTACTGCAACTCACTGGGGGACCGGACGCGGCATGTGGATGCGACGCACGCGTTTCTTTCGGGGTCGGCTGTGTTTCTGTATTGCCCGAAGATGCGGCACATGCCGCTGCGGGTGACGCTGGATGCGCCGGAGGGATGGAAGGTTGCGTGCGGGCTGGCCAACAGTCTGGCCAGCGATGCTGCGGGCGGGGATCGGGTGCTGCTCGCGCCGGACTATGACGTGCTGGTGGATTCGCCGATTGAGATCGGCGAGATTGAGGTGCTGGCGTTTGAGAGCGATGGCAAGCCACACGAGATCGCGATCTGGGCGCAGGGCGCGGGCGGCGTGACGTATGACGCCGAGCGGTTGAAGGCGGACTTCAAGAAGATTGTGGATGAGTGCATCGCGATCTTCGGTGACACGCCGTATGACAGGTACGTGTTTCTGGTTCATATCGCGCCGGGCGCCGGGGGCGGGACGGAGCACCTGAACAGCACGATCATGCAGGCAAATCCCGCCGTCTTCGACACGGGAAAGGCGTATCGCGGGTTCCTGGGATTGACCGCGCACGAGTTCTTTCACACGTGGAACGTGAAGCAGTTGCGCCCGGAGGGGCTGGTGCCATATGACTACCAGCGAGAGAACTACACGGACCTTCTGTGGGTGGCGGAGGGGACGACGTCGTACTACGACGACCTGATCCCGGCCCGCGTGGGCCTGATGAAGGAGAGCGATTATCTCGATGTCCTGAATGGGCAGATCGGGACGTATCTGGACACGCCGGGCTCGCGCGTGCAGTCCCTCGAGATGTCGTCGTTTGATTCATGGATCAAGTTCAACAAGCCGAGTCCGGATGCGCCGAACACGACCGTGAACTTCTACACGATCGGGGCGCTCGCGAGCTTCGTGCTCGACATGGAGATCCGGCGGCGGACGGACAACACGCAGGACCTCGATGAGATGATGCGGGAGATGTATCGGCGGTATCCGCTGTCGGGAGGCGGGTTCTCAAGCGCGGACATGATCGCCCTGATCGAGGAGCGCACGGGCCTGGCGTGGCAGGCGTGGTTTGATGCGCACGTCTTCGGCACGGAGAAGATGGATGTGGCGGGTGCGCTGGCGGTGCTGGGCCTGGAGCAGACGTATGAGCCGCCCAAGCCGGATAAGGAGGTTCCGAAGCCGACTCGGGAGCGGGAGATGAAGCCGTATGTGGGGATCCGCGTGACGGATGCGGCGGGGATGGCGCGGGTGTCGCACGTGCTGACGGACGGTCCGGCGTTCGAGGCGGGGATCATCCCGGGGGATGAGATCATCGCGATCAACGGTGTGCGGGTGCGGGCATCGGACTTTGATGCGAGGGTTGATCTGCTTGAGTTGGGCGTGGAGGCGAAGATCTCGCTGCTGCGGCGGGATGAGCTGATGGAGTTCCGGATCACGCCTGGCGAGCGGCCGGTCGGCAGCCGGAAGATCAAGAAAGTGAAGGAGCCGACGGAGTCGCAGAAGGCGGCGTTTGATGCGTGGCTGAAGAAGCCCGCAAAGACGGATGATGCGGACGACGAAGAGAAGAAGGACGATGAGGCGGACAAGGCCGGATCGGAGTGAACACGATGCGGCAGGTGCAACGGATCACCAACGCGCGGCTGCGGGGGCGCGAGGGGCTGTTTGATCTGGTGGTTGAGGGCGCGGTGATCGCGGATGTGAGGGCCACCGCTCTGGAGAGGGACGCTACCAGAGCAGCCATCGGCTCGGAGAGCCGATCGACCCAAGGCTGCCAGAGCGGGACGATTGATGCCGCGGGGGGATTGGTGTGCCCATCGTTTGTCGATCCGCACCTGCATCTGGATCTGGCGTACTCGCTGGAGATGGTGCCCGAGAATCGATCGGGGACGCTGGTGGAGGCGATCGGGCTTTGGTCCGAGGCGAAGCGGACGATCACGGCGGAGAACGTGTGCCAGCGGGCGGTCCGCGCGATCAAGTCGGAGGTCGCGTACGGCACGGGGTTCATACGGACGCATGTGGATGTCGCGACGAACGCGGGGCTGCGGCTGGTTGAGGGGGTGCTGGCGGCTCGCGAGCAGATGAAGCACCTGTGCGAGATCGAGGTGGTGGTGTTTCCGCAGGATGGGATCCTGAGGGATCCAGGAGCGCGCGAGCAGATGGCGGCGGCGATGAAGATGGGGTGTGATGTGATCGGGGGGATCGCGCACAACGAGCGGACAGCGGCGGACAGCAGGCGTCACTGCGAGATCCTGTTTGAGCTGGCGAAGGCGTTTGATGCGCCGATCGATTGCCACATCGATGAGACTGATGCGCCTGAGTCACGGTGCGTGGAGGAACTGGCTGCGTTGACGCTGGCGAACTCGGCGTGGGCGGGGCGAGTGACGGGGTCGCACGTGTGTGCGCTGGCGTCTTACGCGGACGTTCACGCGGCCAAGGTCGTGTCGATGATTGCGGATGCGGGGATGCACGTCGTGTGCAACCCGTGCGTGAACATGCATCTGCAAGGAAGGTTCGATCGGTATCCGAAGCGGCGCGGCATGACGCGGGTGTCGGAGCTGCGGGCGCGGGGCGTGACGGTCGGGGCGGGGCAGGACTGCATCAAGGACCCGTTTTATCCCTTGGGAACTGGGCAGATGCTGGACATCGCGCACATGCTGGTGCATGCGGACCACTTGTCGAGGCCGGACGATATCGAGTACGCGTTTGACTGCGTGGGCGCGAACGCGGCACGGATCATGGGCATCGCGGGGTACGGCGTGTCGCCGGGGTGCGGCGCGAACCTCGTGGTGCTGCCGGTCGAGTCGGCGGCGGAAGCGGTGAGGACGCGGGCGAAGCCGGTGGCGGTGGTGAGAAACGGGAAGGAGATCGAGTCGATCGATCTGGCGTAGGGCGATTACGCCACGGGCGTGTTTCGGCGGAGAGCGGCGATCGCGGATCGCGCGAGCAGCCACACGATTATGATCGCGGCTGATGCGATCAACGCGAGTCTCATGTTCCCGGCCACGGGAAGAGAGACGCCGACTCCCGTCAGAAGCAGCACGTAGCCGACCACGCAGGCGGGACACTTGGGAAGG
The DNA here is from genome assembly GCA_964588385.1 of uncultured Phycisphaeraceae bacterium. Lineage (GTDB taxonomy): Bacteria > Planctomycetota > Phycisphaerae > Phycisphaerales > UBA1924 > JAHBWV01. Next base: position 40,752 of record CAZPPG010000019.1, on the reverse strand, counting down.
AGTGCGAGCGTGGCGATCGGAAGGGCCCATGCGAGAGCGGAGCGGATTCGGGCTGGCCATGAACGCCGCCGGACACTTGGAGCCGGCGGCGCTTTGTTTAGCGTGTTGGGCGCGCCGCGGCTCGAGCAACACAGGCCCATAGGTGCCTCCGATCAGTGGACGGGGCCTGTGATGCCGGGGCGTTCGGCCCACGGGTCGACGAAGGGATCTCCGTCGTAGCGATCGTGGTGGCGGAGCCAGTTCATGCCGCCCCCTTCGGTTTCGTCGCGCCCCTTCGGGGTGAGATCGATGTAGCGGTAGGCGGTGAGGAAGTCTTCCAGGCCGCGGGCGAAGGTGGAGTAGGTGTGGTAGACGTTTCCTCGCGCGTCCTTGGCGAAGACGGAGAGGCCGGGCAGCTCGCGGATCGGGTACGCGCCGGGGGCGTAGTTGTAGATCGTCATCGGGTTGGCGAGTTCCTGGTCGGTGAATGAGACGCCAAAGTCACGCCCGAAGTCGTTGCTCGCGCCGGAGACCCAGGGAAAGGTCCAGCCCATGCGAGCACGGAAGGTCTCGATCATTTCGATCGGCGCCTTGGAGACGGTCATGAACGCGATGTCTCGGTGCGCGAGGTGCACCACGATGCCGTTGTAGTGGTCCGCGATGAAGGAGCATGACTTGCATCCCTGCGACCACGTCGGATCGAACATGAAGTGGTACACGATGAGCTGTGATCGCGCGCCGAAGAGGTCGGCGAGCGTGAGCCTGCCCCCCCACTCCGGTGTCGCATCGAAGACATATTGCTTGTCGACGCGTACCCAGGGCATGGCTTGCACCCTGGCCGCTACGGCGTCCCGTTGACGGGTGAGTTCCTTTTCTTCGGCAAGGAGCGCAAGGCGCTCTTTCAACCACTCGTCGCGCGTGGCGATGCGGGGAGATTCGAACGAAGCGGGTCGATGGCTGGTCGGGGTCGCGGTCATGCCGGGGTCTCCAGGTCGACTGGGGTTCGTGTCCAGCCCAGTGATCTCGAACAATATATTCTAGTATACGCATATGTCAAGTCGGAGGAACTCGTGGTCGGTCCCCGCAGCGCCGGACCCGGCCACGTTCAGCCGCCCATTTTCCTGATCATGCCAGTTGTGCTCTTGCCTTCGACGAGATCGATAAGGACGACCTTGCCGCCCCAGGACTCGACGTCGGAGGCGCCGACGACCTTGTCCTTGGTGTAGTCCGCTCCCTTGACGAGGATGTCGGGCTTGAGGCGGCGGATGAGATCGATGGGCGTGTCCTGATCGAAGACGACGACCGCGCCGATCGACCCGAGGCCACCGAGGACGCGAGCGCGATCGTCCTCTGTGTTGACGGGACGAGTCGGGCCCTTGAGGCGTCTGACGGAGGCGTCGCTGTTGAGCCCGACGATGAGGAAGTCACCGCTCGCGGCGGCCTTGTCGAGGAGATCGACGTGGCCGGCGTGGAGGAGGTCGAAACAGCCGTTGGTGAAGACGATCTTTTGGCCGGAGGCGCGACGGGCGCGGATCTCGATTTCGGCTTGTTCGGGGGTACGGAGCTTGCCGCGGGTGCGGGCGGTCTGCTCGAGAACAGCGTGATGGACGCGTTCGAGCGGGATGGGCTCGACGCCAAAGATCTCGACCTCGAGGCCTGCGGCGGCGTTTGCGAGGCGAACGGCGTCTTCCCATGAGCAGCCGTTGGCGCGAGCGGCAGCGAGTCCGGCGAGGAACATGTCGCCGGCCCCCGTGACGTCGTAGACGGTGCGGGCGATGGTGGGGACGGCCACGGGCTCCGCGTCGCGTTCCAAAAGGAGGGCGCCGTGGCGGTCGAGGGTGAGAACGACGGCGTCGAGTTCGGCCTCACGCATGAGAGCGCGAGCCAGCGAGGCGTTGTGGGCGACATCGGCCTCGCCGTGTGTGCGCTGGTTGGTGGCGACCTCGGCCTCGGTCCGATTGGGGGTGATGGCGGTGGCGCGGCGATAGCGCGCGTAGGAGTCGAGCCGAGCGGGGTCGACGAACGTGGGCTTCCCGGCTTTGCGTGCGAGATCGATTACACCCTGACAGACGTGCGCGGTGCAGACGCCCTTGGCGTAGTCCTCTATGCAAACGACGTCGGCCCAGTCGAGAGCGTTTGCGACGCGGGCGAGGAGTGAGTCGGCGACGACGTCGGGCAGGGGCTCGCGGGACTCAAAGTCAACACGGAACATTTTCTGGGGATGGCGGGCCTGGGCGAGGCCGATCAGGTTTTGCTTGACGGTGGTCGGGCGGGACGGATCGACGACGAGGCCGGAGGCGTCGACGCCGCGGTTGATGAGGGCGTGGCGGAGGAGGTCGCCGTGAATGTCCGCGCCGATGACGCCACATGCACGGACGGAGCCCTTGAGCGCCGCGAGGTCGAGGCAGACATTGGCGGCTCCGCCGGGGTTGTGTGACTGTCGCCTGACGTGGAGAATGGGGACGGGGGCGTCGGCGGAGAGGCGTTCGGCATCGCCATAGAGGTGCTGGTCGAGCATGAAGTCGCCGACCACGAGGGCGTTGAAGGGCTTCCAGCGGTCGAGGTGCTCGAGCAGTTGATCCATGCGCGGCAATGCTAGGGTGAGCAAGCGTTCAGGAGCCGCCCGCGACTTTTTCGGCCTCGTCGATGGGTGTGACGCCCTCGCAGACGAGGCGGTAGGCGGACTGGGAGAGGGTGGTGAAGTGGCCGGTCTCGATGGCCTTTCGCATGGCCTGAACACCCGGGGCTTTGAGGACGATGTCGCGAAGCTCGGTGTTGAAATCGAGAAGTTCGAAGATGGCGCGGCGGCCCTTGAAGCCCGTGCGAAGGCAGCGGACGCAGCCGACGGCGTGATAGGTCTTCGCGCCCTGAATATGGCCTCTTCCCATGCGGGTGATCTGGCCGGGCGTCAAGGGGACGGGGGTCTTGCAGTTGTCGCAGAGGACTCTGAGCAGACGCTGAGCGAGGACGAGGTCGAGCGCGTTGGCGACGAGGTACGGCTCAACTCCGAGGTCCAGGAGGCGGAAGACGGCGGAGATGGTCTCCTTGGCGTGGACGGTGGAGAAGACGACGTGCCCGGTCATGGCGGCTTGCATGGCGGTGCGAGCGGTCTCTTCGTCGCGGATCTCGCCAACGTAGATGACGTCGGGGTCCTGGCGGAGGACGGAACGGAGGAGGCCGTTGAAGGAGTTGCCCCGGTGCTCGTCGATGGGCATCTGGGTGACGCCCTCGAGGCGGTACTCGACGGGGTCTTCGATGGTGACGACGTTGCGGGTGTTGCGATCGATCTCTCGGATGGCGTTGTAGAGGGTGGTGGTCTTGCCGGAGCCGGTTGGGCCGCAGACAAGGAGGAGGCCGGCATCCTGGGAGCAGGTGCGGCGGATGCGGTCGAGCATGTAGGGGGCCATGCCGAGTTCCGCGATGGAACGGGGCATATCGCGGAGATCGAGGATTCGGAGGACGAGCTTCTGGCCGTGGATGCTCGGCGTGATGGAGGCGCGATAGTCGACACGGCGGTCGGGGTAGCGGGCGGAGAACGCGCCGTCGATCACGGCGTCGCGCCCGAGGGTTTTCATGAGACAGGCGGCCTTGACCACGCCCTGCACGAGTTCGCCGACGCGGTTCGGCATCTCGACGACCCATGTCATCTGGCCGTCGATGCGCATGCGGACGTGGTAGGTCTCGCCCTTGGGTTCAAGGTGGATGTCCGTGGCGCGGGCTCGGCCGGCGAGGGTGAGCAGCAGGCGCATGGCCTTGGGGCCATCGGCCTCGCCGAGGACGATGTCCGAGGGCTTTCCGTCCGAAGAGATGACTTGGATGGTCTCTTCGACAGGGAGGTCGGGGGTGAGATTCTTGATGGTTTCGCGAAGGGCCCTCTCCCAGGCCGCGTGGTCTCCGACCTTTCCGTCAATGGCGGCGGCGCGTTCGGACTCTTCAACGCGGAACTCGTGGGTGCCGACCTTGACGACATCGCCCGAGACGATGGTGGCGATCTCGACCTTCTCGCCGTTGACCTTGGTGCCGTTGCGGGACCCGAGATCACGGACGCGGAAGGCGCCGGCGCCGTCGGGCTCGATCACGCAGTGGAAGCGGCTGGCCCGCTCGTCCTTCAGCGGAAAGGTGTTGTCGGGGTGGCGGCCGATGGTGATCGCCTCCGCGCCGAGAGGCACCGGACGGCCGCGGGTGGTCAAGGGGCGGAGCTGGAGGGTGTTCGTGACCGGGGGTGGCATCGGTGTCGTGGGTGTCTCGGAGAGCGAACGGCGGAGGGCGGTCTCCGACCGACGCCTTGAGGCTGGCTTGGAGGGTATCGGGCGATCCATGCCAGTGTATACGAAGCATGGCGGACGATTCAGCGGGGCGGGCCCCGACTACACTGACCGACCCATGATTGACATTAAGCAACTGCGTGAGAATCCGGCCCACTTCGCCCTTGGCGCCAAGGTAAAGAATGTCTCGATCGACGTCGAGCGGATTGTGGCACTGGACGCCCGGAAACGTGCCCTGCAGACTGAGTTTGACAAGCTTCGCGCGGAGCAGAACCGCCTGGCGAAGGAGATCGGGCCGCAGATCGGCAAGTTGAAGGGCTCCTTAAAGGGTAAGCACGGCCCCGAGGCGGACGCGATCCAGAAAGAGATCGATGAGCTGTCGGCCAAGCCGCTGGCGCTCAAGGCCGGGGCTCAGGCGATTGAGGCGGAGCTTACGGCACTGGATCCGGAGCTTCAGGCTTTGCTGCTGCAGGTGCCGCTGCCGCCGGACTCGGATGTGCCGGTCGGGAAGGGGAGCGAGGACAACGTCGAGATCCGGAGGTGGGCTCCTTCGGGGTTTGATTACGCCAAGACTTTCGAGCAGAACCGGGGGTTCAAGCCTCTGACGCACATGCAACTCATTGAGAAGCACGGGCTGGTGTCGTTTGAGCGGGGCGTGAAGCTGGCGGGGACGCGGTCTTACATCCTGACGGGCGCGGGGATGCTGCTGCATAATGCGATCCTGCGGTACGCGATCGACACGATGGTGCACACGCATGGGTTCGTGCCGATGAGCGTGCCGGTGCTGGTGCGCGAAGAGGCGATGGTGGGCACGGGGTTTTTCCCTGCGGGGCGTGAGCAGGCGTACCTGGTGGATGAGAAGAACCGGGGCGGGTCGCATGACTCATTCCTCACCGGCACCGGTGAGGTGGGACTGATGGGCGTCCATATGGACGAGATTCTGGACGAGGCATCGCTGCCGCTTCGGTATGTGACGGTGAGCACGTGCTTCCGGCGTGAGGCGGGAGCGGCGGGCAAGGACACGGCGGGTCTCTATCGAATCCACCAGTTCGACAAGGTTGAGCAGGTTGTGATCTGCAAGGCGGACGAGGCCGAGAGCCGCGTGTGGCACAAGAAGATGATCGGGTTCGTCGAGCAACTTCTGCAGTCGTTGGGGCTCCCCTACCGCTTACTCCAGTGCTGCACGGGCGATCTGGGCGTGAAGAACGCGGACATGGTGGATATTGAGTGCTGGATGCCGGGGCGGGGAGATGCTGGCGCGGACGGAGCGCCCAAGGGCGAGTTTGGCGAGACGCACTCGGCGAGCCGGTTGTATGACTTTCAGTGCCGCCGCCTGAACATGCGGTATCGAGCGGGTGGGACGGGCGGCAAGGGCGAGACTGTGGTGTGCCACTCGCTGAATAACACGGTCGCCGCGAGTCCGCGGATCCTGATCCCGATTCTTGAGATGTACCAGAACGCGGACGGGAGCGTGACGGTGCCTGAGGTGCTGCGACCCTACATGGGCGGGATGGCCCGCATCGGCTGAGCGGTATCCGGGAGAGCGGTTGGGCCTCATGGAAGGGGCGAGCGCATGGCGGAACGGATGCGGATCGCATTCTTTGGCTCGGGTGAGTTCGGTGTTCCAACGCTCAGGGCGTTGGCGCATGAGCACACGCTTGTCGGGGTTGTGACGCAGCCGGACAAGCCGGCTGGTCGAGGGGGAGCGTTGACACCGACGCCGATCGGGGCGACGGCTGAAGCGGAGTTGCCGGGCGTTCCCCTCCTCAAGCCGTTGAAGTGCAATGTGCCGGAGGTCGTTTCGGAGATCCGCGGGTGGAGCGCCGACGCCTGGGTGGTGATCGCGTTCGGGCAGAAGCTTGGCCGCGCGCTGCTGAAGGGCGTGTTTGCAATCAACCTGCACGCGTCGATCCTGCCGCGGTGGCGCGGCGCGGCGCCGATCAACGCGGCGATCGTCGCGGGAGATGCCCAGAGCGGGAACTCGATCATCACGCTGGCGGATCGGATGGACGCGGGTGAGGTGCTCGCGGCATCAAGGTCGGAGATCGGCGCCAGCGAGACGGCGGGTGAGCTGCACGACCGCTTGAGCGCCGAAGGGCCGGAGCTGGTGCTCCGCGTGCTTCGCGAGTTCCGGGCGGGCGGGCTTCTGCGCCGGGCGCAGGATGAATCGCTTGTCACGCTCGCGCCGAAACTATCGCGGGCGGATGGGTACGTGGACTTTGGAGATGACGCGTTCGCGTGTGCGAGGCGGATCAACGGGCTGAGTCCCTGGCCGGGGGTGACGATGGTGCTGGTGGGTGCGGATGGGAGGGCGATTGAGTCCTTGAAGCTCTGCCGCGCACGCGTTGAGCGTGATGCGGCCCCGAACGTGCAAGGGCGGGATGCGGGTTCCGAATCACGCGGGATGATCGGGTGCGGCATCCAACCGGGGACGTTTCTCGACGTGGCCCAGGGGGTGGTGGCGTGCGGCTCCGGCTCGACAATCCGGCTGATCGACGTTCAGCCCGCGGGAAAGCGGATCATGGCCTGGCCCGACTTCGCCCGCGGGCGGCGTCTTTCGGGGGATGAGCGATTTGTGCGGCCTCAGGGGCAGCCACAGGGCGGGAGGGCGTGAGCATGGGAAGGGTCCTGGAGACGCTTTGGGACCTGCTCGGGCTTGCGCCCGTCGCTGGCGGCGGGGAGAAGAAGCCTCCCCTAGCCCCGGCGCGTCGCGCTGCGCCAAGCCCAGCGTCGAAAGCCGCGATAGCGAAGACTCAAGCGAAGCCAGCGTCACCGAGCTCCGCGCGGGCGCCGAGTTCGATGCAGGCGAAGTACGACGCGATGGTTGAGGCGAAGCTGGCGGAGTACGGCGTGCGCGTGCGGAAGTGGCGGACGGCGATGTCGGGGATCGCGTGGCAGATTGAGTATCGCGACGGACGTGTGTCGCGGCTCATCGAGGCGCCGCGTCCGAAGGGACCGATGTCGGCGGCGGTCTTTCTCCATGAGATTGGGCATCACGCGATCGGCTTTAACGTGTACAAGCCCCGATGCCTTGAGGAGTATCACGCGTGGGCGTTCGCGATCCGCGAGATGGAGGCCTTGGGCCTGAACATCACCGAGAGCGTGCGGAAGCGGATGCACAACTCGCTGAAGTACGCGGTGGATAAGGCGCGGCGGAGGGGCTTGCAGAAGCTGCCGGTGGAGTTGGAGCCGTATCTGCGCGCGTACGGAAAGGGGAGCATCGGCTCGGAGAGCCGATCTGCCCAGCACACCGCTCTGAAGAGCGGTGCCACCAAAGCCGTCAAGCCTTGACGATGTTTGGGCCTGGATAAGCGGCCATGGCGTCGCGTGTGTCCACGATCAGCGAGGCGTGCTTTGAGACCATGGCATAGTCAACGTCGGCGTGGTTCGTCACGATGAGCACGCAGTCGGAATGGGCGACTGTCTCGGCCGTGAGGGCGACGCCCGTGAGATCGAGCTTGTAGTCGCGCATCGAGGGGAAACGCGGCACGTGCGGATCGTGGTATGAGACGAGCGAGCCACGTGCCTGGAGGAGGGTGATGATCTCGGCGGCGGGAGTCTCGCGGATGTCGTCGATGTCGGGCTTGTACGCGATGCCGAGGACGAGAACGCGCGAGCCCTTGAGCGGCTTGCCGTGCCGGTTCAGCGCGTCGGAGACGCGATCGACGACGTGGCGGGGCATGAGTGAGTTGATCTCGCCCGCGAGTTCGATGAAGCGCGTGACGTGGCCAGCTGCGCGCGCCTTCCACGAGAGGTAGTAGGGATCGATGGGGATGCAGTGGCCGCCGAGACCGGGGCCGGGGTAGAACGGCTGGAAACCAAAGGGCTTGGTGGAGGCGGCGCGGATGACCGACCAGATGTCGATGCCCATGTCGGCGAGGACGGGCTTGAGCTCGTTCACCAGCGCGATGTTGACGGCGCGGTAGATGTTTTCCAGAAGCTTCGCGCTCTCGGCGACTTCGGCGGATTCCACGGCGATGACGTGGTCGACTGCGGACTGGTAGAGAGCGACGCCGACGCGGGTGGAGATGTCATCGATGCCGCCGACAAGGCGGGGGATCTGGCGTGTCTCCATGTCCTTTCGGCCGGGATCTTCGCGTTCGGGGCTGAAGACAAGGTAGAAGTCGCGGCCGCAGCGCAGGCCGCCTGCCTCGAGGATGGGTTGGCAGATCTCGCGGGTCGTGCCGGGGTAGGACGTTGACTCGAGCGAGATGAGCATGCCCTTCTGGAGGACGGTCGCGACCATTTCCGCGGAGCGCGTGACGTACGAGAGGTCGGGCTCGTGGTGATCGCCGAGGGGTGTGGGGACGCAGAGGACGATCGCGTCGCAGCCGGTGAGGTCACCCGGTCGCGATGTGGGGAGAAATCGATCGGAGGACGCGAGCGCGGCGACCAGATCGTCTCCAAGATGCTTGAGATACGCATGGCCCTGCTTCAACATTCGGACCTTGGACTCGTCGATGTCAAAGCCGATGACGCGGTGGCCCGCGTCGTGCATGGCACGGACGAGAGGCAGCCCGACGTAGCCGAGGCCGACCACCCCCACTGTCGCCTGACGCGAGGTGAATCGCTCGATCAGGCGATCGGCCTCCGGCGTGGATGGGACGGAGCCGGGGTTTGGAAGCGGGCTTGGAGGAAGGGAGGACATGGGGGCGGCGGACTCCTTCGCCTGAACAGTGTAATCGTCGGAGCGCGGAATGGTGCGAGGAATGGGTCATCCCCGCAGGGCGGCGAGGATCTCGGGCCACTTCTCGGACGGTTGGCCGAAGAAGGAGGATCCGGCGACAAGCACATCGCAGCCGGCCTCGCGGACCTGGCGGGCGTTAGCGGGGCCGATGCCGCCGTCCATCTCGACACGCATGGCCGGCCCATAGCGGGCGCGGGCGGCGCGGGCCTTGTCCAGCGTCTCTGCGATGAAGGGCTGGCCGCCGCGGCCGGGGTTGACGGACATCACGAGGACCATCTCGAAGGCGTCGGCGACCGGCCAGAGCTTGTCGATGGGTGTGGGCGGATTGATGGCAATGCCAGCGGTCTTGCCGAGAGAGCGGACGCGATCGGCCAAAGCACGGAGGGCTGGCGGCTCGGCGACTTCCACGTGGAACGTGATGTGATCGGCTCCGGCGGCCGCGAACGCATCAACGAAGCGTTCGGGATTGGTGACCATGAGGTGGACGTCGAGGAAGGCGGTCGGCAGGGCGCGGCGGAGGGCCTTCACCATGTCGGGGCCCATGGTGAGGTTGTCGACAAAGTGGCCATCCATGATGTCGACGTGCAGGGCATCCGCACCGGCGCTGACGGCGCGGGTGCAGCAGTCCGCCATGCGGCCGAAGTCGGCGGCGAGGATGGAGGGCGCGGCGAGGGCGTGACCGGATGAGCGAGTGAAGAGATTGGAGACCGAGCCCCGGGTGTGGAGTTCAGCGGGAGCGGCGGATGGTGAGGTCTGGTGGGGGTGCTGGGGCATTGCGAGGAGCGTATAGCGTCGGGGGCGGGCGTGGGCGGAAGGACTGAATCGAAGGGCAGAGTTCGCTAGGATGAGGGCGGAGCCCCACCATCGAGGGGAGAACGGAGAGCACGCATGCCCGCGACGATCGCACCGCCCTCGGACCTTGTCGCACGCCTTGAGCGGGTCGGCCAGAGTCATGTACTTGCGGCGTATGACCGGCTGAACGAGCGCGAGCGGGCCGCGTTGCTGGAGCAGCTCCGGGCGATTGATCTGGATGCGATTCCGGAGCTTGTCCGGGTGTATGTGAAGGGGAAGCCGGGGTTTGTGCTGCCTCCGGATGTGAGGCCGGCCCCCTACTACCCGAACGATCCGAAGAGCGCCGTGAAGGCGTGGGACCGCGAGGGTGCGCGGGCGAAGGGGATGGAGCTGATCAACGCGGGCAAGGTCGCGTGCTTTACGGTCGCGGGCGGGCAGGGGACGCGGCTGGGCTATGACGGGCCGAAGGGGTGCTACCCGGCGGGGGCGGTCACACGGAAGCCGCTGTTTCAGATGTATGCCGAGCAGATCGGGGCGTGGTCGAAGCGGTCGGGCCGGATCGTGCCTTGGTACATCATGACCAGCCCGCTGAACCATGATGCGACGGTGGCGTTCCTCAGAGAGCACGCGTACTTCGGGCTGAGCGCGGAGACCGTCATGTGCTTCCCTCAGGGCGTGATGCCGTCGTTTGACATGGCAACGGGAAGGATGCTGATGGCTTCACCGTCGGAGATTGCGACGAACCCGGATGGGCACGGGGGCGCGATCACCGCGCTGCACAAGTCGGGCGCGATCGCGGATATGAAGCGGCGCGGGATTACCACGCTGTCGTACTTCCAGGTGGACAACGCGACGGTACGGGTCATCGATCCGGTGTTCCTGGGGCTGCACGCGGGTGCGCCGGATTCTTCCAGCGAGATGTCGAGCAAGATGATTCCGAAGGCGTATGCCGAGGAGAAGCTGGGGCTCTTCTGCTCCTGCTCCGGACGGACAGAGGTCATTGAGTACTCCGATCTACCGATGGATCTGCAGCGCGAGCGGTCGGCGGATGGTTCGCTGCGATTTCTCGCGGGGTCGATCGCGGTGCACGTGATGGGGGTTGAGTTCATCGAGCGACTGGCGACGGACCCGAAGTTCTCGCTGCCGTTCCATCGCGCAGAGAAGAAGGTGCCGTGCGTAGACCCGGCGACGGGCGCGAAGATCGAACCAACCGCGGCGAACGGCGTGAAGCTGGAGCGGTTTGTGTTCGATGCCTTGCCGATGTGCCGCGCGTCGATCGTGTACGAGACGGACCGGGTGGAGGAGTTTGCCCCGATCAAGAACGCGAGCGGCGTGGACAGCCCGGAATCGTGTACGAAGCTCCAGACGGCCAGGGCCGCGCGGTGGTTGAAGACCGTGGGCGTGGATGTGCCGCGGAACGAAGCGGGGGAGCCCGATTGCGTGCTGGAGATTTCGGCCGCGACCGCGCTTGAGCCTGCGGATCTCAAGTCGGCGAAGTTGCCCGCGAAGATCGAGCGTGGCGCCCGGATCGTGATCTGAGAGCGCGGGGTGCCGCGCTTAGAGCGTGGGCCGACGCCAGCGTTCCTGGCCCATGGTGAACGTGCGTTCGAGCCAGCGGTCGTCCCACGCGTAAAGAAGTGAGCCGAGAGGGTCGACAGCGCTGCGCCATGCGATATCGGGACGGACAATCAGGATGTCGGCTTCGGCACCGGGGGCGAGGCGCGAGGTCGAAGGCCAGCCGAGGGCGTCGGCGTTGGCTCCGGTGATCGACCACCATGCCTGGGCGGGCGAGACAAGGGGACTTTTGGGGTCGGCGGCATGGATGCGCTTCGAGGTCTCGATCATGGCACGGGCGACGCGGACCATGGATCGCTCGTTGCCGCCGGCGATGTCGGAGCCGACAACGATCGGAATGCCCGCACTACGCAGCCAACCAACATTGCAGTCGCCAGATTGCAGGAAGGTGTTGGCGGTGGGACAGTGGGCGACAAGAGAGCGCGTAACGCCAAGTGTGCGGAGTTCGGCACGGCCGAGCCAGACGCCATGCGCAAGGATTGTGCGAGGGCCAAGGAGCCCGGCATCTTCATACACGCCGGTGTATGAGCGGCCGCCGAAGAGTTGCGAGATTATCGCGCACTCGGCCCGGTTCTCAGAGATGTGGGTCTGGACGGGGGCGTTGAGCGACCGGGCCAACTGACCTGCGCCGCGCAGGAGTTCGGGCGTGCATGATATCGCGAATCGAGGGTTTATGGAGTGCTCGATGCGTGCGCTCGATGAGGCGGCGACAGCGTGCGCGAACTTCGTGAGCTCGCCGGCCTCTCGGATAAGTTGTGGTGACGGGCGACAGAGTTCTGGCGGCGCGTTGCGATCCATCAACACTTGCCCCACCATCGAGCGGAGGCCGCAGGTGGCGAGAGCGTAAATCGCCGCGCGTGTCGCGTCGTGATGCACGGTCGCGTACGCGCAGATCGCGGTGGTGCCGAAGGAGAGCAGGGATGCGGCAGCGCGAGCGGCCATCCGGCCCGCGTGGTCGGCATCGGCCCATGCGCACTCGGCCGGAAATATCGCCCGATCGAGCCACTCCAGCAGCGTCAGCCCGTCGATGCCGATCGAATCGAACTGCGGCAGGTGCATGTGGGCATCCACGAAGCCGGGGAGGATCAGGGCCTCGTCGCCGCCGAGGTCCGGCGCGGCGTGCGGCTCGCCCTCGGCGATGGACTCGATGCGGCCGTCGGCCAGTGTGAGCGTGCCGGGGGCGAGTCGGACTGTGCCACCCGGCGCAGGAAGCATGAGCGTGCCGGTGATGGTGCGTGGCGTGTCGGGCATGGGGGCTGGGCCGGGGTGTTGGCTCGGATGGTTGAGTCAGGCTGCGGGCGGGGGCGTAATGAATCCTTCAAGGGTCGAGCCCAACTTCACGATGAGCCAGAGCCCGGCGTGGGTGATGCCGATGACGGAGAGTTCGTGGCGAGGGAGTCGGAAGAGGCCCCAGAGCGCGAGCGTGTACGCGCCCACGGCGAGGATGAGCTCGTCGGTCTTGGTCGGGATCGGGACGTTGGTGTTCAAGACGGTGTAGAACAGCGCCACCAGGAAGTACATCCGGGACGCCCCGAGTTTGATGTCGTTGAACTTGCGCTCGGTGAAGATGGAGGCGACCAGCACGGCGACCACTCCCGTGCCGGTGTGCAGCGCGATGTCGTAGAGCGTCGCCAAGGCGCGGACGACGGCCTGGCTGGGAGCGAAGTAGCCGGACAATCCAACGGCCGCGATCGTGAGAATCGCCGCGGCGACGATGAGTGTGTTGGAACCGGGGAACCCGGGCTTGATGATGGGCGGATTGATGACGGCTTCGATGGCGACAACGGGTGCGGCGAGGGCGCTCGATCCCGGTGCGACGTATCGATCGGTGACGACGGTTGAAGTCCGGACCTCCGAAGAAGCGCCGGCCGGCGGGGCTGACGCCAGGTCGGGAGGGCGAATGCGGCCGTGCTCATCCGGCTCGGCAAGGGGGACCAGTTCGTCTCGCTCTTCGTGCCCGCCGTCCGCTGGGGGGGAGGATCCGATCTGGTGCTTCTTGATCTCGTCCATGCGCGATTCCCTCAGTGTGCGACGCGTGATCCGGTGGGACGAACGCGTGCCAATCCGCCGTGCAGGAAGTACTCCATCAGATCATGGCCGTGATCGATGCGCAGATCGCTGGAGAGGGCGGCGCTCTCTGAGAAGGGTCGCTCGACGGCGGACCGGACATATGAGCCGGCGATCAGAAAGGGGACGGGCGTGGCGTCGTGCTTGCGGGTGCTGACGAGCGTGTAGTGGTCGGGAAGATAGAGCAGACGCCACCCGGGCGACGCGGGATCGACATCGGGGTTGCCGAAGGAGTGGAGCTTCGCCGCGAGTGGGGTCATGATGTGCTGGTCGATCGACTCCAGAGCAGCGACCTTGGTCCGCCAGTCTCCTTGATGGGAGAGTTCGTCCGGTGATTCCACGTGGCAGCAGACGATGTCGTAGGTATCGAGGGCTTCGCAGGTCGCGCGGCCCTGGGCGGCGTAGTCCGTGTCGTGATACGAGGTGAGGCCGGGCACAGCGACGCGGTCCCACCCGATGAGCGCGGCGATGCCGGCGAGAAGATCTACGGAGGTCAGCATGGCGCCCTTGAGACCGAATCGCGACTCAAAGCTTGGAAGCGAGGGCGCGGTCCCCTGACCCCAGATCCAGGCCATCGTTGCGGGGCGGAGGGCGCGGTCGCGACGGGCGAGGTTGACCGGATGCGTTGGAAGGAAGTCGGCAGAGGCGAGCATCAGACGAGAGATGCGGCCCACGGCATCACCACCCCCACCACCGCTTCCGCCGGCGGGCATGTGCTTTGCCCAGGGCAGACGCGGGATCTCGTGAGGGGGCGTCGTCACAAGGCCGCGATAGTTGCGCCCGGCATGATCGATGAGGATGTTGCGGTAGGAGACACCGGGCGTGAGCGAGAGCCCCTCGACGTCGAGAGGGAGCACGCGCTGCCAGTGGCTGAGAAGATCGCCGATGAGCGTGCGGGCCTCGGCGTCGGTTATTGCGCCGGCGGAGTGATCGAGCATCAGCCCGGCGTCGGGCGTGCCCGGCTCGCCGGTCGTGACGAGATTCAGGCGGAAGATCCAGTCAGTCGGTTGCAGAGAGAGACCGAGGGCGGCGGCCTCGATCGGGGCGCGACCGGTGTGATAGCGATCGGGGTCATAGCCGAGGAGTGACATGGAGCAGACATCGGAGCCGGCTTGGAACCGTTGAGGTGTTGTGGCGGCACAGCCGACGCGGCCCACTTTCGCGAGCGCGGCCAGAGCCGGCATCCGGGCGGCCTCGAAAGGAGTCTTGCCCTCAAGTTCGGGAATGGAGAGATCGGCTCCGCCGTCGGGAATCACGATGACATACTTCACGTCAGGAGGATACGCTGGGCTCCTGCAGATGACACGTGGCGCCCGGTTGGGTCACGGACTCTTGAACCTTCGACAGGGAGCGGAACGGCATGCGGTTTGATCCAGACGCGGCGGCGAAACCGGGCTCGGGCATCTTCGGGCTTCCCCACCTTGTCGGGGACGCGCGGATCGTGCTGCTGCCCGTGCCATTCGATGCGACGACCTCGTATGGCAACGGGACGGCGAATGGGCCGGACGCCATTTTCGATGCCTCGCTGCAGGTTGACCTTCTGCACCGGCGGTTCGGCCGGGTGTATGAGCAGGGGATCCACATGCTTGCGCCGGACGATCGCATCGCGAGATTGTCTGCCGAGGCGAGGGAGATCGCCGTCCCGCTTATCGAGAAGGGCGGCGCGGAGGAAGGGGATGAACGCGAGGTCGCGCGTGTGAACATGGCGAGCGAGGAGATGAACGCGTTCGTCTACAAGGAGACGGCGGGCCTGCTTTCAAGGGGAAAGAAGGTTGGACTTGTCGGGGGCGACCACTCGACACCGTTTGGCCTGATCCGGGCCTTGGCGGAGATGCACGGAGAGATCGGGATCCTGCAGATCGATGCCCACATGGACTTTCGCGACGCGTTCGAGGGCTTTCAATGGTCGCACGCCTCGATCATGCACAACGTGCTGTCGAAGGTGCCCGGCGTTTCCCGGCTGGTGCAGGTCGGCATTCGCGACTTCGGCGCGGGCGAGGTGGCGTTCGCCAAGGCGAATGGCTCGCGCTCCGCGGTGTTCTATGACGAGGTCATGTTTGAAGAGAGGTCGGCGGGCGCGACGTTTGAGAGTCAGTGCAAGAAGATCATCGACGCGCTGCCGGAGAAGGTGCACGTGAGCTTTGACATCGACGGGCTGGACCCGGCGTGTTGCCCGCACACGGGGACCCCCGTGCCCGGCGGCCTCTCGTTCAACGAGGCGACGTACCTGCTTTGGAAGCTGAAAGAATCGGGCAGGACCGTCGCCGGATTCGATCTGGTCGAGGTGTGCCCGGGACCGGGCGAGGGCGCTCCGGAATGGGACGCGAACGTGGGCGCGAGACTGCTCTACACGATGTGCGGGATGCTCTGAGCTTTCGGCATGCCCCCGGTCAGAAGGTCAGATCGGGAAGATCGCCGTTCGGAACGATCAGGCGAAGAGCGATGCCCATCGCGAGTGCGCCGATGGTGACGCCGGCGCCGATTACGTACTTGGCCCCGAAGAAGAACAGGAGCATGAAGCAGACGAGGCCGATCTGCGCGCCGCGCTCGGTGTCGAAAATGCGCCGGAAGGGCGGGAAGAGACCGCACCCGATGCGCCACCCATCGAGCGGCGGCACCGGGATGAGGTTGAGAAGGCACAAGATCACGTTGAGCACGACCGCGTACAGCCAGAACCGCGCGGCGTTGGTGAACAGCGGCTCCTGGAAGGTGAAGCCCTGAACCCAGTGACCTTGCCCGAACCCGATCCAGAGGCACATCGCGGCGATGCCCAGCAGGGAGATGAACAGGTTCATCATCGGGCCGGCGAGCGCGACAAGGGCGTCGCCGTAACGGCCCCTGAGGCGGCTGGGGTTTACGGGCATCTGGCCCCATGTGAAGCCGAAGAGCGCGAACAAGAGCCACGCCATCGGGGGAATGTGGACCAGGGGATTGAGTGTGAGGTGTCCGCTGTGACGCGGGGTGTCGTCGCCCAGCCAAGTCGCGACCCAGCCGTGTGCGAGCTCGTGCAGCACGACGGACCCGACGACCACCACGACCCATGATACAAATGCAACGGGATTGTCCTGAATCAGGCGACCTGCCCACCACCAGTCCATGCACGATCCTCCTTGAGCGCGAGTGCGTGGCAGGATAGCACGCGACACAAAAGCAAAGACGCCCGGCACGTGCCGGGCGTCTTGGGAGGCCAATCGGGGCAGAAGACTTTGTCAGACCTTCTCGGGTGTTGCCTTCGAGGCCTTCACAGCCTTCTGGACGATCGTGTCGAAGAGCTTGGGATCTTCGATCGCGATCTGGCTGAGCATCTTGCGGTTGAGCGTGATGCCGGCCATCTTCAGGCCGTTCATGAACAGGGAGTAGCGCGTGCCGCGCATGCGGCAGGCGGCGGTGATACGCGTGATCCAGAGGGACCGCATGTCGCGCTTGCGGGCGCGACGGTCGCGGAAGGCGTACACGCCGGCACGGATGATGGCGTTGCGGGCGTGGTAGAGGTGATGGCTCTTGACGCCGTAGTAGCCGCGAGCCTTGCGGAGGATGCGGTTGCGTATCTTCGTCTTGGCTGAACCCTTGCGAACGCGAGGCATGTGTGGACTCCTGCGGTTTGCGCGACGGGGCGGCGGCGGTGTGCCGACGGCTTGTGCCCGGCGTGCGGGTGATGGTCACCCTGTTGAATAGATTACTTCGTGGACTTCTTGGACTTGGTGGCCGTCACGGCCTTCTCAGCAGCGGGCTTGGCGGCTTTCGCGGGCGCGGGCTTGGCCGAGGCAGCCTTGGGGGCGGCGGCCTTCTTCGTGGCGGCGGGCTTCGTTGCGAGGGCGGCCTCAGCGGCCTTGGCCTCCTTGCGCGCCTTGCTCTCGGCGGGCGAGGGACTGCGGCGAATGGCCGCTCGGGGCTGGGTGCGCCCACGCAGACGACGGAACAGCAGCTTCTCAAGGCGCTTGCTGTCCGCGCTCGCCATGAAGCTGCCCTTGCGGAGCTTGCGGAGGCGCTTGCCCGACTTGTGGGAGCGAAGGTGCTTGAAGTTGGCCGACTTGTGACGGATCTTGCCGGTCTTGGAGACGCGGATCCGCTTCAGCAGGCCCTTGTGGCTCTTGTTCTTGGACATGGCGCCAAATCCTTGATCGAGACTCAGGAGTCTCGAAATCGTAACCTGTGGACAGCACGACCCGCCCGATGGCTCGGGATGGGGAGGGGAAGATTAGACACGTGAGATCGCGGCAGCAAGGCCTGTGTACGGTTCCGGGACGCGGTTTTGAGCCGTTGGCCGTTCCCGGGGGCCCTTTGCCGGTTGCCGAGCGAGTGGATCCCGTACCTCAGGGGCCGAGGAAGACGTCCATCGGCGTCGAGGGGAGCTCGTTGCCGCGGATGGGCTCAATCCGGGGGCGACCCTGGAGGGCACGAATCTTGTTCTCGATGCTGCGAGGGAGCCAAATGTTGTCGCCGTTGTCTTCCAAGACCGGTGAACGAGTCCAATGGGTGGATCCGTCGGACTTGAGAAGGTGCTGCCCGCGGTTGGTGTGATTCGGAGAGTTTGACTCCGGGTCGACGGGCATGCCGCGGATGGCCATGAGGACGACGGGAGAGCGATCGGCGAGAATGACGCCCTGGGGATCGTCGTGGGCACGCGGGGGTGCGCCGGCGGGAATCAGTCGGTAGGAATATGAGACCTGCTCGATCTGACGCCAGTCGAAGCCGGATGTCTGATCAGATTCCGTGGCGGCCTGCGGATTGCCGGGGCATGCCAGATCCTTGAGTTCGGCGTATCCGGCGGCGACCAGGGAGAAGAGGTTCGCGGAGTTTGAGGCGTTACGATCCTTGCCCACGTTCCACCAGGTTCCGCCCTGGAAGCCGGCGTTCGCCACGGGGAATACGTCGCGATTGTCCGCGGCGTACGAGGCCAACGCGAGCGCGGTGGAGCCGAGGTTGGCCTGGCAGAGGGACTGACGAACGTGCGCGCGGGTGCTGCTGACGACGGGAATCGCGACGGCCGCGCCGATAAGGAGCATGGCGGCCACGGAGACAAGATCGCTGATGCGAACGCGGGGGAACCGACGGGCTCGCTCCGGCGCGATGCGGAGGCGGCTGAGGCGGCCGGAATCGGCTTCGGCGACGGCACGCAGGGTTCGATCGATCAGGGCGTCAGGAGCGGTGCGCGGCGGAACAACGCCCGCGATCAGGCTGCCGATCGCTTCATGCTTGCGGACGCGGGCTCGAAGCGAAGAGGGAACTCGCGACGCGTCAAACCCGGAGAGCATCCACGCATCGATCGCTTCCTGATCGGCGGGATGCAGTGAAGCGGTATCGGATGAGGGCTGTTCGGCTGCGCGCATCGCCCGAACGAACGCGAGATCGACGAGCACTCGATCGTGCCGGACCTTCACGCTTCCGACGGCGTGCATGAGGCGTGCGACGCGCGCGGCACGCTCGCGGAGAGTGGGCGGCACACGCTCGAGATCCCATCCGGCCTCGACCAACGCATCGATCGCGAGAGCGTCGGACTGGGTCGGCATGGCAGCATGATGGGGTGGGGTGTTGCTCATACGTCCGATGGACCTTTCGGCGGCGCCGATTCCTTGGAGACCTGCTTGTACCGCTGCGCGAATGAGGCGACGGCGGCGTGAAGGCGGGACTTGACGGTGCCGAGCGGGATCTGCAGGTCTTCGGCGATCTGGGCGTAGGAAAGGCGTTGGAAGTATGCGAGAAGGAGGATCTCGCGGAGCTGGGGGGACATGCTGTCGATCGCTCGCTGGACCATGGCGTCCCGTTCGCTGTCCTGCATCGCGGCATCGGGCGCCGGGATGTCGATCTCCAGAAGATCGACGAAGGTCGCCGAGCCGGATCCGTCATTCCGCACAGGCGCCGAGAGATCGACGGTCTGGCGGCGTCCCTTCTTACGGAGGTAGTCGCGGCCTTTGTTCGCCGCGATCGTAAAAAGCCAGGGCCGGAATGAGCGTTCTCGGTCGAAGGTATCGGCGGAGAGGTGGACCTGGACCCATGCCTCCTGGAAGACGTCTTCGGCGGCCTGCCGGTCTCCGACGAGCCGGTACAAGAAGGCGAGCAGTTCGTCGTGGTGTCGCCCGATAAGGGTGCGAAAGTGCTCCGTCTGGCCGGAGCGGTAGCGGTCGAACAAGACTTCGTCGGATGGAGTTGCGTTCGGGTTCGGCACCGCGGTCGGATCCCGTCAGAGTGTGTGAAGCTGGGCGAACTCAAGTTGCGAACTGGATAGGTTCGCGACCAAGCCGAGCGAATGCACGGCGAGTGTACGGGAGAACCTGCACCCGGGATCGGTCACGGCTGTCCGATCTGCTTGAGTTCTTGGCGAATGGTGCCCTGCTCGCGCTCGAACCTCGTTCCGGTGTGGGGACCAAAGCGCGCAAGACCGTCGGCCCGCAGCGCGGGCGCGTGATCTCGGACGTAGTCCGTGAATGCCTGAGGGTTTGCGAACTCATAGAGAGTCCGGACCCGGAGCGAGCCGTCCTCGGCCTCGAGTTGGACCACCTGGGCACGCAGGGCTCCACCCTGAAGAACGGCGTGGATGTGGCCGTTCTGAAGCCACTCGAGATACTTGCACAGCAGGTCTTTGTTTGGTAGAGTCGCGGTTACGGAATAGTGCACGTGCTCCATGGTGGGAGTTTAAGCGGTCGACGAATGCGTCGGGTTCCAGGCAATCGACGGGCTTGGGGGTCGTTTGGCCGGGTGACCCATGAGGAACGTGTTGGTGCAAGGCCATGACGGCGAGACTTCCGCACCTGATCTGACCGAGGTGCTCGCGCGAGCGGCACGCGGCGATGAGGGCGCGTGGCGCGAGCTTGTGGGCTTGTATGGCCGGCGTGTGTTTGCACTGATTCGCAGCCGGGTTTCCAGTGACGATGCGGCGGAGGAGATCGCGCAGTCCGTGTTCGCCACCATCGCGATCAAACTCCGAGATGGTGGGTACGCCGAGAAGGGGCGTTTCGAGCCTTGGCTGTTCCGGATCGCAATGAATCGGGTGCGCGACTCGGTTCGGCACGCGAAGCGAAGGAAGGGCACGCTCTCTCTGGATGAGGGGGCTGCGGGGCTGGCGGAAGCGGCCGGGCGATCCGAGGGGGCGGACGCGTCCGAGCGAGCCGGGTTGAGAGCGGCTCTGGAGCGGCTCTCTGCACCGGATCGGGAGATTATCGAGTTGCGGCACCACGCGGGCATGGGATTCAAGGAGATGGCTGAGTTGCTTGATGAGCCGATTGGGACGCTTCTGGCACGGCACCACCGAGCCATTCGGAAGCTGAAAGAGATGCTGGCTCCGAGTGGGCGGGGTCAGAATGAAAGTGAGGGCGCAACGTGACCACACCAGGAAGAGCAAGTAGCCCCGAGGAGATGTCGCCCGCGCTGCGTGCGATCGAGGCGGGCCTCGATTCGATTGCGCGTGAGGTGCAGAGCACACCCGACGCGGGCTTTGAGAGCCGCTTGGTGGCCGCGTCCACCAGCGCGATCACGGGACGTCCCTCGCTTCGTGTCGTGCACACGGGGGGGGGGCGAAAGGTTCGTGCGATGCCGCGTGTAAGGTGGGGTATGGGTATCGCGGCCGCGCTGGTCGTCGCTTCGGCGGTGATCGCGATCCGCTGGCAGCCCGGCGGGCCTGAAACGGGGAGCGTGGGCGATGTGTCGCTGGCCTCGTCGTCGACGGCACTGGACGAAATTGCCGCGGTCTGGGAGCTTCTGGACGATGAGGCCATCGCTTCACGCGTGACCTCGTTGCAGGGACGAGCATCCACGATCTCTGAGTCGGTACATGGCGAGTGGATGCCATCCTCGTGGTTGAATGAGGATTCGATGTGAAAGGATCTCGCATGCGTCCGGTACAGATCGTTTCTCTGCTCCTGGCCTCCGGCGTCCTCACGACGGGGACGATGGCGCAGGATACTCCGGCACCCACGCCCCCCCCCACTGTCGTGGAGGGGCAGACTGGTCCTGAAGCGGCACGGTTGAGAGAGTCGCTCGAGCGTCGCCGAGCGCTCGTCGAGTCGATGCGTGTGCGGCTGGACGAGGCAATCGCACGGCTCGACCGGGGAGAGGCGGTTGATGCCGACCTCGCGGACGGGCGCGGGTTCATGCTTGAGATGGGAGAAGAAGGCCCCAATGGACCACGGTTTCAACGCGGAGGGCGACCTGACGCTCGCCCGGGAGCCGGCACGCGAGGCGGCGGGTTCGACGGTCAGGCGGGTGGAACGGGAGTCGGCCCGGGCGAGCCGGGGCAGCAGCCGTCGATGGAGGAGATCCGTCGGCTGCGGGCCCTCATCGATGAGAACCTGCCGCTGCTGGCCGAGCGGTTGCGCGCGGCCGAGCGGAGCGATCCGCAAGCGGCCCCGAGGATGATCGGGCGGATCGCGCCGCGTCTGCGCGAGGCGTTCGAGGCGAAAGATCGCTCGCCGGAGGTGTTCAGGCTGCGGATTCTGGAGTTGGAGCAGGGCTTCGAGTTGCTTGATGCGGCGCGGCGCACTCGGCGCGTGATCGAGGCGGAGGGCGCCGAGAGCGCGAGCGCGGTCGACGCGAAGGCCAGATTCCGCGAGCTTGCTGCGGCACACTTTGACACACAGGTGCAGTTGCAGAGCGCCGAGGTCGCGGATCTCGAGGCAAGGATTGCAGACTTGAGAGCGGAGATCGATCGCAAGACTACACATCGGGACGAAGAGATTGACGCTCGCGTCGATCAAGTGCTCCGAAACTCGCGTCCGGAGCGGCTGGATGGCGCGGGGCGGCCTTCGCGTCCGAGTTCGGAACCCGGTCGCGGACGGCGCTCACCTGATTGAGAGTCGAGCGGTCAGGAAATCATGGAGCCAGGAGGCATTTCAGTTGCAGTTGTGAGGATCACGACGCGACGGGTTCCGTCGTCGACGGCATCTTTGGGCTTGTCGCTGGCCGCGAGCAGCATGCCGCGAGACTCCTCGCCACGGATCACCCTCGGCGCCAGATTCGCGACGATGACGATGGACTTTCCCACGAGGTCGGCGGCGGCGTAATGCCCCTTGATCCCGGCACAGATCTGCCGGGGATGACCGGAGCCATCGTCGAGTTGGAGTTTGAAGAGTCGATCGGCTTTGGGATGATCCTCGGCGTGGATGATCTTCGCGACGCGCAGATCGAGCTTCGCGAAGTCCTCAAACGTGACGACCGGCTTGGCATCGGCGCTGGGCGCGGGCGTTGAAGGGGCGGCAGGCGGTTGCTCGGACATCGGCGGGCTCCTCGATCGGTCCATCGCACGTGGAGCGCGGCACCGATGAGGGCAACTCTAGCCCTTGCCGCCGGGGGTCTGGGGCTCGGTTTCAATCTCCGGCTTTGGCTCGGTGAGGGGATCGGGCTTGGGCTTGGGCTTGGGCGCGGGATCCTTTCCGGGAGGCCATACCCACTGTCCGGCACGGTAGAGGGATTGGGACGGATCGATCCCAAACGCGTGCGAGACCACCGCAGGTGCGGGGTCGCGCAGGGGTGCGCCGCCGTCCACTTCAAGCTGCGCGGACCAGAGGTTCTGATCACCGGAGAGCAGGAGCGATTCCACGCGGAGGTGCGCGACCACTTCGTCGTCGCGCAGGCGCGGACCGGGATCGCCCCGGCAATAGCCACACACAATCTCCCCCGAATCCTGTGACGTGCGGGAGCGGATCGTGCGTTTGTTGCGGCAATCGGGGCATGGCCAGATGTTGGCATCACGTTGTATTCGCGTGAGGCCGCCCGCGCTTTGAAGCAGCGAGCTGTAGCGCTCAAGCGCACGGGTCACGCGTGCATCCGCGAGAATCTGGCGCGCGAGAATGCCGTCGCCGGAGCGAACGGCGCCGAGGGCATTGGCGGCCTGACGCGCGACAGCGGGATCGATCTCTGTCCATGACGCGGGATCCCACGTCACCGAGCCCTCGCGGGGAACCAGGGACCCGGCGACGGCCCTCAGCCAGGACCGGTCGCGCTCGCTGGTCACGACGGTCGTCAAGGCGAGGCATGCGGACGCGGCCTTGCGGTTCTCCCCTCTTTCCAGCCAGTTGGTGTAGGCGATGAGGAAGAGTCGACGCGCGATCACACGCTCGGATTCTTCAACGGCGACATCGGCAACCTCTTCGCCAAGCAGGTAGTAGGAATCGGGGTCATCGGGCGTGAGCGCGGTGAGTCGGGCGCCGAGGTCGGGCATGGCTGCCGTGAACACGCCGCTTGATGCCGCGGCGGGATCAGGCGCTGGTGGCTGGAACCACGCGGCGACCGACACCAGAAGGAGTCCGAGGGTGGTCATGGGGGTGACTCCTCCGGTCGGATGCGAATCTCCCAGAGGAGCGCCATGGCCCGCTCGCAATCTCGCACTTGGGCGCCCACATTGGTCGCGGTGGCCAGGCGTTCGTTCAGTTCGGAAACGACCTCCCATGCGCGGGCCGCGCGGTCGGGGCTCTCGCTGGCGATGGTGAGCCCCATCAGACGGGCGACCTCGTGCTGCGCGACGACCGTGCGCTGGATGACGCCGGACGCGAGTCTTGAGCGAGCGGAGGCTCCGGCCTCGATGGTGGCGAGCGACTCCGGATACGCACGTGGGCGTGTGAGATCGAGGACCGAGGTGCGCCACGCGCTGCGCTCCTGGAGCAGCGACGCTTCGAGGGGCGGAACCGGCGCGGCCCGAGTGGCAACGGCGGCCTCGGGGCTTGGCGCCGCCCGGACAGCATGGGATTGAGCGAGGGCGATCTGGAGCGCGTCGGCGTTCGCGTAGTCGCCCCGGGCGGCCATGAGTTCCAGAAGCCGCTCGACCAGAGCCCGTCGGGCGTTTGATCGCCACTCGCGATCATCGATCGCGATGCTCATCCTGCCCGTGAGCGCGGCGATGATGTCCGCGGTGGCGAGGGTGCGAGGAGCTGTCGGGATGGCCTCGAGCATGGCGTTCACCATGACAGGACTGATTGCCATTGCTTCGACGACGGTTCGGGCAGCCTCACGAACCTGCACAGGAGAGCCACGGAGCGCTTCGCCAAGCGCGACCTCCGCGTCGGCCGGGTGCGCGCCGCTGCCCGGATACTGGCGGAGGAGCGTGGTGCGAGCGGCGATGTCGGCGCCCGCGTTGATGTAGGCACGAGCCCACTCCGGGGGCTCGTCCCTTCGAAGGGCGACCTGCCGGGCCGAGGGCGTCGGCAGAGGCGGGGTCGCTCTTGGTTCATTGGCCCGGTCAAGGGCGATGGAGGCCCGCTCGGTGACGCCTCGCCATCTGAGCCATGCGGCTTCGCTGACCAGCGCCCAAGAAAGGGCCTCGCGCAGCGCATCCTCCACGGCGTGAGCCGATCCATGTGCCTCATTGAGTCGGGCGATCGTCTCGCTCAGGCGGGCGTCGAGCGCGGAGGCATTGGCGACCGATTCGAAGCCGAATGCGAGTGCGTACCGATCACGCAGCGAGCGTCGATCCGATTCTCCCGCGTTCACGCCCAGCACCATCGTCGCATCGATTCCGGGTACACTCGACTTTGAGGTGAGGGCGCGGGTGAGAATCACGAGCGCATCGCGTGAGGTGTCGAGGCCGTCGAAGCGGGCGATCAGCCAGCGCTGCGCCGCGGGCTCACGGTGCCAGGGGAGCGAGGCCGAGGACTCGGCCACGAATCGTGCATTGCCCGGCTTGGAGATGGGGCCGATCGCTTCGGTGAGCCCGACCAGAAGGAGGCTGGTGCGCGTGCTCGGCTGCACGCGGGCCACGGCCTCCACTGCGGCGAGCCATCCGGACCATTCTTCCCATGAACCCTCAGCGGCGATCGCGTTGGCCAGAACTGTCAGAGAGGCGACCACGCCCGCTTCGAACGCGGGCTCTCCGCTGGGGCGTTCGCCGGCGAGAGAACTGGAGAGTCGCTCATCGAGTATGGCGTGAAGCGTTGCGGGCAGATCTCGCTCCCTTGAGAGACGGGTGAGAACTCCGGCTCGCCAGACATCGCGGAGCACGCGAGCGCGCGTGCCGGGTTGGGCGGCGGGTCCCTCTACCGCATCGAGGAACTGGACCGCTGCGTCGGTCGATTCCGCCTGGTAGATCGCGTCGATGATGCAGCGCTGAACGACCGTGAGGTCCGGCCCGTCGATGCCGACCCAGCGGTTCGCGCACTCGCCAAGGAGGGCCATGGCTTCGGCCCGAGCGGCCTCTTGATCGGTCGCGAGCGCGGTGACGGCCGTGTTGAGCTTCTGCACCCAACGCTGGGCATCGGTGGTGGCCGGCGCGGAGACGGGAGACGTCGGTGTGGGCTTGGGCGATGGCGCTGTCGGGAACAACTGCCCCTGGGTGTCCCGCGGTGTTTCGGGACCACTCGGTGCAGCCGCCACAGTCGGGGCTGGTGTGGTCTGGGTCGGCGTTCCCCTGCCCGAAGATGATGCGAGGATCGCGAAGAAGAGAACCGCGACGATTCCGGCAAGCACGAGAGCGATCGCAAGAAGCACCGAGGTGGGCAGCGTTCTGCGCGATGGGGACGTGCGCTGCGCGGGCGCCATCGCGGGACCCCGCGATGGCGTTTGAGCGGACTCACCTCGATCAAGGATGCCGCGGCTCGCGGAGCTTGGAGAGGGCGCGCCCGTCGTTCCTTCAAGCTGCGTCACAGCTATCTGCACGAGTTCAGGCCCAAGCCCACGTGATTGTGCCATGAGCATGAGGCGGGAGCGCGCCCGCTCGTTCCAACCTCCGCAAGCCGCGATCGCCATGACCGCGTCATGCTGGAGCAGCATGACGTTGCGTTGTGCGGCGTCCATGGCGGGAGCGTGCGTGCGCGGACCGGTCGAGTTGGTCTTCGCACCGGTCCACTTGGCCAGCATCGCCTGACGTGTGCGTGCATCGAGCAGTTGTGCCGTTGCGGCGTGCAGAGCAAGCCGGACCTCATCGGCTTCCGGGGTCGCGCCCTCCGGATGCTGCGATGCCTGATTCAGTCGAGTGCGGAGGGCGAGGAGGACCGCGTCGTCATCCGCGTCGGCGGGATCAAGTCCCAGGAGGGCGAACGGACCACCGGACGCCGCGTCGGCTCCCAGGAACTTGGTGACAAGCCACGACTCATTGTTGCGCGCGGGTTGGCGGCTCACGGGGGGCCTCCGGGCGCTGGCGCCTGCTCGATGCGGGCACGGAGGAGCTCGAATCGCTCCTTCCATGGCTCGGGGCCGAAGTCCGGCCGAAGCACGGCGTACTGCTCGAACGCCTGTCGGGCTTCCACTGGATCGGTCTCCAGCAGGAGTCGAAGGGAGTTGTACCTTGATTCGAACCAGTCGGTCGTGCCGTCCTTATAGCCGGCCAGAAGGGAGCGCCATGCGTCCAAGGCCTCGATCTTGAGGCCCGCACTCTCAGCAAGCTCGGCGCGTCTGCGGAGCACGTGACCGGTCGCGAGGCCCGCATCACATATCTCGCGGTCGATCGCGAGAGATCTGTCTCGCATGGCGGAATCTCCGAACGACCGCCACAGCGCGGCCGCGGCTTCTGACACCGTGTCGTGAAGACCGAAGGTGGAAGGGTCGGAGAGCTTCGTTCGGGCGGTGCCGATGCGTTCGATGAGGCGGTTCCCGATCGCGATCACCTTTCGAGCTTCGGCCTCCCCGGCATGATGGGATCGCCACGCATCCAGGGCGAGGCGGTACGCGATGCGATCGCCCGCTTCGGCGAACTTGCCACCTGTGAGCGTGAGTTCGTCGATTGCCCGCGTGATGCCCGCGTCGTCGTTCAGGGCGACCGCGATCTGGAGGCGTCGATAGGCGAGCTCGCCTGCGATGTCTCCCAGCCGTTCAACGCCGCCAGCGGCCATCTCAACGTTCGCGATCGCTCGACGCGCACGTTCCACATCGGGGTCCGAACCTGAGAGCACTACATCGAGCACCTGTCTCTCACGGAGGAGCATCTCTGCGGCGATGCGGCTCCATTCTTCGTCCGTTCCCGCTTCCATCGCGCTCTCGTCGATCAGGACGAGCTCGTTCGCGACGTCCATGAAGGCGCGAGCGGCCCTCGCACGCTCGTCGGGGCCCGCGGAGCGCCATGCTCGATACAGCAGACGCGCGGCGTAGCGACGTGCGGTGCCATAGAGCGGAGAATCCGAGGAAACACCGAGAAGGATCTCGGCGGCCCGCGCGTCGGTGACGAGTCCATCGCTGGCGCGACGGATCAGCAGCCGCGCGGCCCGCTCCGTGGTCGGGAACTGCTCCAGGTAGAGCATCGCAAGCCGATCTCGGCGTGCGCTGAGTGAGGGGCGGTCTCCATCGACGGCAAGATCGAGTGATGCGATGGCGAGCCAGATGGCCTCTTCGCGGCGTTCGGGAATAGTGCCGGAAGCGGCGGCGGCCTCGAGAAGGTCGGCAGACTCTTCGAAACGGGCGGCCAGGAACAAACAGACCCCCGCAAGGACGGCGGCACGGTCGCGATCGGCGGCGAACGCGGCGGCGTCGGGCGTTCTGGTTGCCCGCTGGAGCAGCCCCGCGGCGTCGCGAAAGAGGATGAGATTCGCTTCGGCGGTCGCCGGCTGCTCGGGTGAGAGCCCGGAGGCCTTGTGGGCCTCCATCGCGCGGTCGTACGCCTTGACAGCTCGCACGTATTCGGCGACGAATCCGTTCTCGCCCACCGGGGCCGAGCCGTATCGATTCACAAGGTCGACGATCTGGCCGAGTTCGCCTCGCTCGATGAGGTCTTTGAATGCGCTCTGGGCGAGCGAGGCGATCATCGCCTCACGACCCGCGATGCTCGAACGGTTCTCACCGGCTTCGAGCACGATCACGGCGAGCAGCCGGGCGTCCGCGACGGGCAGAGGGCCGCCGAGCCGGCTTCGCTCCAACGTCACGAGTCGCTCGATGTCCGCCCATCGGCGCGCGGCGCCGTACACGATCATGCGGCGGGTGAAGAGCTGATCGAGGACTGTGTCGGAGACCTCGGGTGTCGTCTGCAGAAGGTCGAACCAACGCTCGGCCTCCGCGTCGTTCCCGAGAAGCGATGCGGCCATGGCGCACCCAAGGGCGGAGCGGGCGATGTGCTCATACCTGAGCATCGACTTTGGCGCCTTCTCGACCGACGCGGGCTTCCCGGGAGCGCCCAGCAGCCAGCCAAAGTCCGAGGCGACGCCCGCGGCGCCCGAGGGCTGACCATCCAAGAGCGCGTTGTAATATCGGGTCCAACCGCCGTAGAAGCGAGCGAGCGAGCGTTCGCGGCGGGCACGATCCAGACGCTGGCGGACTTCTCTTGGGTCAACGCCGGCCGCGGGACGTTTGTCCTGACGCTCGAGTGCGTCGATGAGGGTCTGCACGCGTGAGGCCACCTCATCGAATGTTGACCCGACTTCCCGGAGGGTGCGCTGCGCGTCGGCGCGTTCTTCCGGGGTGGCGAGGCGCATGCGATACCGCTCGGCGATCTCTTCGGCGATGAGGTAGCGTGACTTTGCAAGATTGAGCCGCAGGAGAAACGACTCTGCGTCCGGAACGAGACGGATCAACTCGCGTCCGAGCGTCTCGATCTCTCCTCTCTCTCGGGCCGTGGCCGCGCTGCTGTGCATGCGAACGTAGAGCTCGCCGAGTCGGTCGGCGATCTGGACTCGATCTGTCCCGCTTGCCTGGATGAGGCGATCCCGCAGGTGAACAGCGAGCAACGTGTCGAGGCGATGGTCAGCAAGGAACTTCTCGGTCGCGTCGTCTGCCTCACGGTCCGCAACCGACTGCCCGGAGGCGCACGCGAGCGGGAGCGCGAGCAGCACGGCCCAGATCGTTCGAGTGTCAGTTCGACGCCGGGACATAGCTCACCTTCTTGAACCCAGCGTTTTTGGCCGCCTGGAGCGCGCCGACCGCGGACTCCACGGGCACATCGCCCGCAACACGGATGAATACTCCAGGATCCTTGGGCAGTTGCCGGAGAATGGCCTCAAGCTGGGCCGGCGTGCGCATCACACGCTCGCCCATTCGATACCCGGGTTGACCCTCGACGCGCTCCACGTTGACCACCTGCACCTGGAAGTTGGAGGCCTGGCGTCCGGACTTGCGCTCGGCGTCGAGAGCGGCGGAGAGCTCGGACTCCCGCGTGGACTGGGAGGTAAGCATGAAGTAGATAAGAAGGAGGAACACCACATCGATGAGGCTTGTGAGCGGGAGATCGCCCTCGGAACCCGCCCGTCGGACGCGATTGAACCTCATGGCGCTTCTCCCGAGGTCGCGAGACGCCATCGTTCGACTCCGGCGTCCTTCAGGCGCTGGGCGAGCGTATTGATGTGAGCCGACGAGCAGGAACGATCGGCACGGATGAGAACCTGGAAGGGCCTCCGTTCACGCTTGGCGTTCTCCAGCTCCACCGTCACAACACGCGTGAGGCGGTCGGGACCGGCGATGGTCGCGTCGAGATAGACCGCGCCGTCGGACGTCACGTCCAGGACGATGGTCGCCGGAAGGGGCTCTTCGACCTCCCCCTTCAACTTGGGAAGGTCCATCCGCATTCTCGACATCTGCGAGAACTGAGACGTGAACATGAAGAAGATGATCAACTGAAAGACCACGTCGATCATGGGCGTCATGTCGAAGAAGGTGCGCCTTGAGCGGGTGTTGGCGGGGCGAAAGTTCATGCGGTGCGGGGCTCTCTCGCGGCCAGCGGCGCCTGCGGTCTGGGCGCGGGCTGAGCAGGCTTGGGCGCCGGGCGCGACGGATCGGCACCGCCCGCCTTCTCGATGTGCGATGCGAGTGCGTCGACAATCTCCCCGGCGTGGGAGGCCAGCGCGTCGATCCGGCTGCGCAGGAAGGAGAAGGCGGCCGTGCAGGGGATCGCCACGATGAGGCCCTGCACGGTCGTGATCAACGCGACGGAGATCGATCCGGCCAACTGCCCGGGGCGGGCGGTGCCCTCGGTCGCTGAGATCGTCTCGAACGCCCCCACCATTCCGACAACCGTTCCAAGGAGGCCGAGCATGGGGGCGACGGCGGCGATGAGCCCGATGACCTCCGTGCCTCGATGGAGCCGCGCCACTTCACGCTGTCCGGCCTCCTCCAACGCGGTGCGGAGTTCCAGGAAGCCGAAGGAGGAGCGCGTGCACCGGTCCAATCCCGAGCCGACAACCCGAGTGATGAACGACGCGTTCTCTTCCGCGCGGCAGTACGTGATGGCGTCGCCCACTCTCCCGGTGCGCAGCATCTGGTCGAGCATCTCGGCGTGGCCGTCCGGGATCAATGCGCTCTTGCGCAGGACGATGAACTGTGCGATGATGAGCCCAAGCCCGACGAGCGAGAGCGCGATGATCACGTACCCGATGACGCCGCCCTTGGCGATGTAATCGAGAAGTGACTGCGACGCGACCGGGACGGGGTCGGGGGCGGCCTGAGTGGCTTGGCCGAGCATGGCTTGAGTCAGGAGCGGGAGTATCAGCACGTCGATCATCCTCCTTCATCGAGGGGCGGAAGCGTGTCTGTTTCGGGTGATGGTTCGGGCGACTTGGGGGCCGTACGACGTGCCCCTGTCACGTTCGCCGCGGGGTGACCGGGATACCGATCGTTGAGCTCGTTCCAAAGAACTTCGGCGGCGGACGCGTCTCCGACGGTTTCGCAGCACCGGGCCGCCTCCGCGAGCGCGAACCCCGCGAGATACGGCGAGTCGGCGCCATGCTGGGCGTGGACGCTGATCAGCTCGATCGCGGCGCGTCGACGGGATTCCAGATCTTCCTCCCGAGCGAACGACCTGCCGATCGCTGACCTGCACCATGCCAGAAGCCAACCGGGCAGGTCTGTGGAGAGGCGCCTGGTCAGAGCATCGCGGGCCGTTGCGCGGGACTTGGCGTCGCCGACGCGGGCGACGACGATATCCCTCACGACCGCGACGGCCGGATCGGTGGAGACAGGAGGGAGGCGAGGCTCCATGCCGTCGACTTCAAACTGAGCGGCGGCGAAGTAGAGGGCTCGGATGCTGCTGACCGGCCCTTCGATCTGTGCTGCGTTCTCAGCCGCGAGCATGGCTCGCAGTGCCGGGCTGTCCTGCCAGATCGGGGGCAGAGATGCGACGAGTCGAACCTCGCGCGACCCGAGTGTCGCGGTGTCACCCAGCAGCGAACCATCGCTCGCCCCGCACGCGAGCCATGAGAGCCAGGGTTCCACGGCGGAGGCATGAGCCTGCCGAGCGAGGCGGCACCTGAGCAGTCCTTCGAAGATGGTGGCAGCAGTGCTGCCATTCTGGTCACGGTACCGAGCCGCGAGCGATTCAAGGATCGGTTCAGCTCCGGCGAGATCGCCGCGTTCCAATCTTGATCGCGCCCTCCACGCCTGCTCGGCGATCGGAGCGACCTGTGCCCACGCGTCGGCGGCGGCGCCTGTAACCGACCGGACGCGATCGAGGGAGACCTGCTGCGGCGGCGCCTGGCCCGCCCACGCCACGACAACGCCTGAGGCGTCTACGCGGATCACTCGCCCATCCGGGGTGGGCGCGGGTCCTCGGAGCACGATGTCCCCGGACACGGCGACCGACGCGGCCGTTGCGATCGCGAGGAACATCACGGCCCGGACACCTCCACGTGCGTGTAGCTTCCTCCGGAGTCCTTGGCAATCTGGCGCATCTGGACTTCCGCGCTGCGGTCGCCGAAGGTGATGCAATGGATGGGAATCTGCATCTCCATGTTCATACGCTGGAGCTCGACGACCGCCGATTCGTCGAACTGCCCGTCGGTCATGAAGTAGATCGCGTCGGGGCGGGGCCGGGTCGTGAGCACCACCATGAACGCGGGCATGGGGTGTGTGGCCCCGCTGGGCGCGATCTGTGAGAGGACGCCGCGAACCCAACGCTTGTTGCGGTCGGTCGCGTCAGACCACTCCTTTCGCCCATCGAGCAGGGCGGCGTCAGACGAGAAGAGCACCACGAGGAACATGGCGCCTTCGGACAGCTCTTCGATTGAGGCGATGAGTTCCTGGCGGGTTCGTTCCCACTTGCCCGCGACCTCCATCGACCCCGACATGTCGACGATATAGGCGAAACGGAAGCCCTCGGCCTCGACACCGAAGAACGATGTGCCCGCGCCGGTCACCCCGGTGGCGAGCTTGGAGATCGATCCCACATCCCCCGCTCCGACGCTGGAGCCGATCTCATCCAAATCCAGGGAGAGAGAGGCGACATCCGACATCATCGAGGCGTCGAGCAGATCCAGACTCGTCTCGGTCAGGTCGGTCGGCGTCTCGGGGATGACGGGCGCTTCTTCTCGAATCTCTTCTGACTGGATCTTGGAGAACTCCTCGTCGGTCACCACGGCGAACTCAACGTCTCCGACCGGGATGGGCTTGGGTCGGGCGTTCGAGTACGTGAAGACCATGATCAGGCCGGCGATGAGCCAGAGAAAGAGGTGGGCGAGGATCGAGATGCCGATGCCCAGCAGGGTTGCGGCGCGGATCCACCGCCAGGTGCACGAGGCGCGGTCGGCGGCTCTCAGCCCCTCCGATCTGTCGCCGCCTGATGCTGCCGCGCCGCTGCTCACCGCTGGTCTCCATGGCCGGTCGAGCCGGTTTCGGCCATTCTACCGAAATCCGCCGGGCACTCTGCCCGTCCCATTCGCATCCCGCGCCACAAGGTTCGGCGATCCGAACGGAGCGGCTTGACGGGGGAGATCGGCAATCGTTCAATGGCCCCGGATGAATCCACGTCTCCGGGCGAGCCCGGCAACGCCCTGCACACCATTGATCGTAAGGAATGAACCCTACATGAGCCACTCAACCGCGCGACGCCCGTACAAGCGCGTCCTTCTCAAGCTGAGCGGCGAGGCCTTCTGCACCAGGGGAGGGTTCGGGATTGACCCGGCGGAACTTGAGGTGATCGCGGGCGAGGTTCGGGACGCGGCGGGACTTGGCGTTCAACTCTCTGTTGTAGTTGGCGGCGGAAACATCATCCGGGGAGCGGAGCTTGCGGCGTCCGGACACATTCATCAGGCGACCGCGGACTACATGGGAATGCTGGGAACGGTGATCAACGCTCTGGCCCTGAAAGAGAAGCTGGTGTCGCTGAACGTGCCCTGCCGCGTGCTTTCGGCGCTGGAGGTGCGGTCGGTGGCGGAGCCGTTCATTCGCGGGCGGGCCGTGCGCCACCTTGAGAAGGGGCGGGTGGTGATTCTCGCGGCGGGCACGGGGAATCCTTTCTTCACCACGGACACGTGCGCTGCGCTGCGGGCGACGGAGCTGGAATGTGAAGTGCTTCTGAAGGCGACGAAGGTGGACGGCGTCTACACGGCGGATCCGAAGAAGGATCCCCATGCAACCCGGTATGAATCGGTGACCTTTGCGGAGGCGATCAGCAAGCGCCTGGGCGTGATGGACATGACGGCGCTGGCGATGTGCCAGGAGCGGAACATTCCCGTGCTGGTGTTTGATTTCAAGAAGCACGGCAACATCGCGCGGGTCATTCAGGGCGAATCGATCGGGACGCTGGTGCACAGCGGCTGAAGATGAACTCGTGCACTATGATTCGGTCCGCTGCCGGAGCCCGTGGCGCGTGACGGGTCTGGAGTCTCGGGTTGACGTGTGGTGAGACGAGGAGTTGGCGATGACGGACCCGGATACGATCCTCTTGGAAGCCGAAGAGACGATGACCAAGGCGGTTGACTACCTGAAGCATGAGCTTCGGGGCGTACGAACGGGAAGGGCGACGCCCGCGCTGGTGGAGTACCTCAAGGTCGACTATTACGGTTCGGCGACAGATCTGAAGTCGTTGGCGTCGATCAGCACGCCGGAGCCGACCCAGATCCTGATCAAGCCGTTCGATGTCGGCTCCGTCGGGGACATCAAGCGTGCGATCGAGACCTCCGGCCTGGGCATGAACCCAATCGTTGAGTCCAAGCAGATCAGACTGAACGTCCCGGCGCTTTCACGCGATCGACGTCAGCAGCTGGTCGGGCACTGCAAGAAGATGGGCGAGGAACAGAAGGTCGCACTCCGAAACGTGCGGCGCGACGCGAACAAGCATGCGGACGGTCTGAAGGGCACGGGCAAGATCTCGGAGGACGAGATCGAAACCCTGAAGACCGAGATCCAGGAGTTGCTCAAGAAGTTCGAGACCGAAGTCGATCGGCTCGTCGAAGACAAGAGCAAGGAAGTGCTTGAGCTGTGATGCGCCGTGCCGCGAGCCCGCTCATCGGACGATGATCGCCCTCGGCATGGTCAGAAGGACGGGCTCGCGACGGAGTTGGGCCAGCGATGCCGCGGCATCGCGCACGGCCGGCCACGCGCGCGGACCGATGATCGTCTCGGCGACGTGGACCATTGGGTTGCCCGCGAATGAACCGGGCATTCCCGTTCCGGTGGCTTGAACGAATCCGCCAAGCGCTTCGGAAAGGAACTCGTCGATTCCCATCGGGCCGGGGTAGTCGATCACCTCATACTCATCGAGACTGAGCGAACCGGCAAGGTCCTTGATCGCGACGTCCAGCGAACCCAGTTCGTCGGCCATGCCGAGCTCGATCGCCCGCGCGCCTGTGAAGAGTCTCCCCTCGGCCGTCGCCGAAAGGTCGATGCCCTTTCGACCCGCGCTCACACGCGAAGCAAAGAGGTCGTAGGTCTGCTTCATTTTCGATCGGACAAGCGCCCGGGTCTGTTCATCCCAGGGCTTCGAGGAACTGAACACGTCGGAAGCCGGGCCACGGCTGCGTGTCACCACGCGCACCTTGAGGGTGTCGTACAGGTCGCCCATCGAGAGCTTTCCGCCCACGACTCCGATCGATCCGACGATGCTTGAGGGGTTCAGGTAGATCCGATCGCCGGCGACGGCGACGTAGTAGCCGCCCGAGGCGGCCATTGATCCGACGCTGACCCATACCGGCTTCTTCTCCGCGACGCGGCGGACGCCTTGCCACATGATCTCGCTGGCGATTGCTGATCCACCGGGAGAATCGATGCGCAAGACGACTCCCTTGACAAGCTTCTCATCCCGGGCAGCTTCAAGGGCGTTGCGGATGGTGCGGCTTCCCACGCTCTGCTCGCCGAAGAGTCCCGCTGCCGAGGAGTCGCCGTCGACGATCGGACCCGAGACGTGAACGACGGCGATGGCGGGCCCTTCCGGCGTGTTGCTCGGGGTCTGAGAGAGCATGCCGAGAATCGCAAATGGATTGCTGACATCCATCTTGACGCGGGTTTCAGCGGGCTCGACGTCGATCCAGCGAATATCTCCGCCGTGCTTGGCCGCCAGGTGCTGATCGAGTGTCGCCAGGTCAACCGCGGCGTCGATCAGCCCGGATGAGACCTGCTCTTCCGGCTCGCTGAGCCAGAGAGACTGCATGGCCTGATCGAGTTGCTGATCGGTGAGCCCTCGATTTGAGACCAGCGTTGACCGCATCGCTCCGTACAGCCCGTCCAGCAACTGCTCAATGTTCTGGCTCCACTGGGGGCTTGGCGCGTTGCGGGTCATTTGCTCGTTCGCGCCCTTGTAGTCTCCGACCTGGATGAGCTCCGCCTGCACGCCAACCCATGAAAGCGTGTCGGCAAGGTACATCTCTTCCATGTGCATGCCGGTGAGGGAGACGGCCCCACCCGATTGAACGATGACCTCGTCGGCGTATGAAGCCAGCACGAGTTCGACGTTCGTGTACCCTTCGGCGAAGACATGAACCGGCTTGCCGCTAGCGCTAAGACCGGCGATGGCGGCGCCGATCTCCTGCGCCTGGGTGAAGTTGAGCTCGGCGTCCTTCAGTCGAACAACGCAGGCAGCGACTCGCTGGTCGTCAGCAAGCGCCCGTAGGCTGTCCACAAGCTGACGTGTGGTCGGCTCGGCCTCCGGCCCCAGCAGCCACGCGAGCGGCGACGGCGAATCGCTGGGGTGGCCCGTGATCTCGAGCATCGCCACGCCGACCTTGTCCGTCGCCAAGGCCGAGCCCGAGACGAGGATCATTGACATTCCCAGGCTGAGCACGCGTGCTGCGAACATAGATCAAGTCTCCTGAACGATTACACACTGGCCACCAATCGCTCGATCGCTGCATGAGAACCGGCATGCGCCCGTCTGGTTTCACCCGGCGTTGGTCAGTCGTAGCCAAGATCGTAGAGGTCGTCCTCGTCCAGCCCCATCTCATGCCCAAGTTCGTGAAGAATCGTGACCCGGATCTCTTCGGCGACCGCCTCGTCGGCGTCCGGGTCGGTCCAGCCCCCGGCGAGGTCGACGATGCCGACCCGAAACAAGTGGATCTGGCTGGGCAACTGCGCTGAGAACTCCACCGAGCGTTCGGTCACGGCGTGCCCCGTGTGCAGCCCGCAGAGCGAATCGGGGTCCGCCAGCGTTTCCGGATCCTCAATGCCCTGCAGGAGCTCCGGGGTCGGTCGGTCCAGAACCACGATGGGCACCGACTCGATCGCCCTCCGGATCGTGGGCGGCAGCGACTGGATCACCTGTTCAACCAGGCGATCGAATCGCTCACGCTCGTCGGGGCGCATGCTCGCTCTCCTTCTGAGGGGTCTCGAGGAGTTCCGTCAGGTCCAGCGGCTCCGAGAGCACGGCGCGGCGGAGGCGCCATGTGTCCACAAAGATGCCGACAAGGCCGAGGGTGCAGAGAAGGGCGGAAAGGACGACCATCGCGACACCCACGCTCCGGAGCACCTCCATGCTGACCGGACGCAGGTGAGCCGAGGCGAGCTGCAGCGCGTCGCCAACGACGCCGACCCCAAACGCCGCGGCGATCGCGTACATCGTCTGTCGATCGATACGACCGGTCCGGAGAACGAGCGATCTGGACACCAGCACGCGCGCGTTCGGACGAAGCCCCAGCGTGATGAGGACTCCGAGCAGGCCGCAGAGCAGTCGCACCGCGACACGATCGTCACTCGACCGTGACGAGAAATACTCGAAGCCGAGTCCCTCGCCGTGCCGGGAGAGCAGGCTCCAGTGCAGCCATGCCAGGGGGATGAAACCAGCGGCGGCGCAGGCGGCGGCCACGCTCTGGCGTTTCGGGATGCTTCTGTGGGGACGGATGAACGCGATCGCTCCGAGTCCTGACAGCAGCGTGACAACCGCGATCGCGACGGCGGCCCACCGGGGCACGACGTGGATGCCGAACATGGAGTTGGCCATGCTCCCGAGGTGCATGAGCCACATCAGGCTTGCCACGGCAAGCGCACCGGAGGCCCACAGCATCAGTCCGGCAAACGTCCACCGTGGCCGGGGGATCGGTTGGAGTTCTTTGGCGTATGGATCCACGACCGCAAGGATGGTGACGCCGATCGGCAACCCGCACTCAGGACAGTTCGATGCGATCGACAGCCCACGCAGTTCATAGCGGCAGCGCGCGCAAGGGAGGTGTCCCGAGAGTTGGTGTCCGACGCGCTCTCGCGGCGGCAACGGCTCAGCATAGCCCGGAACGGCAAATGGATGGTCGCTTTCCGGCGACGACGACATCGACACTCCGGCCCTCCGCAAACCCAGCAGCCGCCACAGCGTACACAATCGGGGAGAGCGTGACGAGTCGGGGGTTGACCTTTCCGGCCCGGCCGGTCGGTTGTCCGCGCCCCCAGATGACCTGGAACGACCGATATACTCCGCCGCCCATTGACCCGGAGGACCAGCCCCGCCATGCGTGACGCCATTGATCGGCTTCGAAAGAATATCGGGACGGTTTTTCTTGGCAATGCCGGCGCGATTGACGCGGCGATCTGCTGCCTGCTTGCCCGGGGGCACCTGCTGATTGAGGACGTGCCCGGGGTGGGCAAGACGATCCTCGCCAGCGCGATCGCCAAGTCGGTCGAATGCTCATTCAGCCGCATCCAGTTGACACCGGACATGATGCCGACAGACGTCCTGGGCGTGTCGATCTTTGAGAAGGATTCGGGACAGTTCGTCTTCAAGCCGGGGGCGATCTTCGCCAACATCGTGCTCGCAGACGAGATCAATCGGACCACGCCACGCACGCAGACCGCGCTGCTCGAGGCGATGAACGAGGGGAGCGTCTCCGTGGACGGGCGAGTGCTGACGCTCGACCAGCCCTTCATGGTCATCGCGACCCAGAACCCTTACGAGTTCGAGGGGACCTACCTGCTTCCGGAGAACCAGCTCGACCGGTTCCTGATGCGCATTGATGTCGGATACCCCTCGCCCGCCGACGAGGCGAGGGTGATCGAGTTGCGCCCCGCCTCGACAACGCTGCATGATCTCAAGCCCATCATGCATAAAGAGGACGTTGTGAAACTCCAAAGAGCGGTTGATGCCGTGCGTCTGGATCGATCGTTGGTTGAGTACATTGTCGCGCTGGCCAATGCCACAAGGCGTCACGAGGCGGTGCAGGTCGGGCTTTCTCCGCGCGGCTCGCTGGCGCTCGCTCAGGCGGCGCGGGCCGCGGCGCTGATCGACGGGCGCGACTACGCGGTTCCGGAGGACATCACCTCAAATATCTTCCGGGTGTGCGTCCATCGCGTGATTCCGCGGGCCGCCGTCGCGGAGTCCGAGGGAAACGCGGCGCGGCGCATCCTTGAGGACGCCATACGCTCCGTCGCCTCACCCGTCTGAATCTGGTCGGTTGAATCGAGAGGACTCTCCATGCCCCGCGTCGTCCGCTTCGACCAGACAGGACCGATCAAGATCGATCCGGCCGCGCTCCCCGTCGATGAAGCGGGGAAGCTCAAGCCGATCTTCATCTGCGCGTGCGGCATCAGCGGCAAGTTCCCGTTCTGTGACGGATCGCACAAGGTCTGCCGTGACGAACAGGCCGGGACGCTGTATCGCTACGACCCGGCCACGAAGGCTGCGGAAACGATCGGGCCGGACACGGCTCCGCAGCCGACGATTCCGCCGGTTAGACCGAACGCGGGCACATGAGGTCGGCCGCGATCTGGATGGGGTGTCTGGCCGATGCGCCTGCGCCGTCATGGATCTGATGGCGGCAGGAGGTTCCGGGGGCTGCGACGGTCGCGTCGGCGCCAGCCGATCGGATCGCGGGCAAAAGGACGAGTTCGCCGATACGCATCGAGAGGTCGTAGCGCTCGGGAGCGTACCCGAATGCACCGGCCATGCCGCAGCAGCCGCTGTCGAGAACGCGCAGACGCGGGCCGACGAGGCGCGTGAGCAGCTTTGCGGAGGTTTCGATGCCCCAGAGGGCCTTCTGGTGGCAGTGGCCGTGGAGAATGACCGGCCCGCGTGACGGCTCCTTGAGCGAAGGGTCCGCCTCGTAACGCCGCGGGTGTCGATCCCATTCGCGTTCGACGAACTCTTCTATCAGCATGGACCTGGCCGCGAGGGCCTGTCGGAGAGCGAGCGGGGTCTCCAGTTTCAGCTTGAGCCAGTCGTCTTTGAAGGCCGACAAGCACGATGGCTCGAGCACCACGATCGCGTGGACGCTCGGGCTCTCGACGAGCGGTGTCAGGCGGCGAAGCGTGCTGTCGGCGACACCGATCGCTTGTTCGAGCAAACCCAGGGAGATCATCGGCCGCGCGCAGCATCCGAGGTCCGCCAAGACGACCTCGTAGCCAAGGTGTGTGAGCACCCTCGCGGCGTCGACGCCGATGCCCGGCTCGTTGAACATCGCGAAGCAATCACCGAAGAGCACGACGGCCGGACGCGTGCCGCTGGGCTTGCGAACCGCGCGGACGCCGTGTCGCCTGAGCATGCGGGGCAGCGGCTCGTCGAAGGCGGGAATCGAGCGGCGCGGGTCGAATCCGAGCACGCGATTGATCGCCCAACGGCCGGGCTTACTGGTGTTGATCGCGTTCGCGAGCCAGGGCGTGCGTGACGCCAGGCGCCCGAGCGTGCGCGCCCGGCCCAGAATCTGCGTGGAGAGCGGCACGCCGGAACGTTTGAAGCGCTGGGCGGTGTACTCGGCCTTCAGTCGCGCGATATCTACGTTGCTCGGGCACTCGGTCTTGCACGCCTTGCACGAGAGGCAGAGGTCGAGGGTCTTTATGGTCTCGGGGTCGTCCCACGCCGGGCCTCCCCCGCCGCTCTCGCTCAGTTGGCCCGTGATGGCCAATCGGAGGGCATTTCCGCGCCCGCGGGTGGAGTGTCGCTCGTCGAGCGTGCCCATGTAGGACGGGCACATCGTGCCGCCCGTCTTCTTACGGCAGACACCCGCGCCGTTGCACATCTCCACCGCGTGGTCGAAGCCGTGCTGATCGTTGTAATCGAAGTATGTATCGACGCGAGGGACCATCGCCGGGCCGCCGGGCCAGCGCGGGCCTTCGTCGCGATCGGGCTCGCTGGTCGCCGGCTCGATGCGAAGGTCTGTGACGATTGAGCCGAGGGGACGCGGCTCCACGATGTTCCCGGGATTCAGAAGCCCCTGCGGGTCGAAGATGGCTTTGATGTCGCGGAACGCGCCCATGAGTGCGGGCCCGAAGAACTCTTCGAGCAAGGGGCCGCGAACGCGCCCATCCCCATGCTCGCCGGACATCACGCCCCCGAGGGACCTGGCGAGCTGCGCGACCTCCAGCGCGATCGCCTGCATGGCCACGCGATCCCGAGGATCGCGGAGGTCGATGAAGGGGCGGACGTGC
>CAZPPG010000018.1:0-65361 GCA_964588385.1 uncultured Phycisphaeraceae bacterium | reverse complement strand
TACTGGCCCGACGAGGTGGCGCGTGGGCTGCAGCAGTACAAGCACATCGCACCGTTCCACTACGTCAACTTCGTCGAAGGACAGGGCGAGTACGACGCGACGCGCGCCAACCCCGACGGGGATGTGGTTCAGGGGATCGAGCGGTACGCGGCGATCGTGGGGGACAAGAGCAAGTCAGACGGGGAGAGGCTCGAGGCCCTGCGCTTCCTCAGCCATTTCGTCGGCGACATCCACCAGCCCCTTCACGCTGGGCGCGGTGCGGACCGGGGCGGGAACGACCTGAAGGTGACGTTCTACAACCGCCGGACCAACATGCACGCGGTCTGGGACTCGGGCATCCTTGATCGCTCGCACACCGACTGGAACGGCTTCGCGGCCGACCTCAACGGTCTCATCCGTCCACAGGATGTCGAGTCGTACATCGAGGACATGAACCCGGTGGGCTGGGCGAACGAGTCGTACCGGCTGGCTGAGGACGAGATCTACGACGAGTTCGAGCCGGACGAGCCGCTGGCAAAGGCGTTCGTGGACGAGAAGTTGCCCGTCGTCGAGGACCAGTTGTCGATCGCGGGGGTGCGGCTGGCGACCATGCTGAACCGGATGTTCCCGGGCAGCACGCCCGTAGCGGACCTGCCTGTCCAGCCGGTTGAGGAGCCAGTCACCGTGTACGTGACGCCCAGCGGCTCGAAGTACCACGCGGCGGGATGCCGGTACCTGAGAGGGAGCCATTCACCGGTGCCATTGGCGGAAGTGGGCGCGCGCAAGGGTCCCTGCTCGGTCTGTAACCCGCCGCAACGAACTCCCTGAGGCACCTGTGCGGATGGCAAGACATGAGCGAGAGAAGCGCACGCAGGGGTGAGCCGGGGATTGGTAGCACTTCGCGACCACCCGAGCTCGGGCGAGCAATCGAGTGCTTCTCCACACTGCATGTCACTGCAGAGCGCGTCCTAGAGACTTGGGACGCCTGGTTGGCATCAATGGCTAACAGCCCGACGGGTGAGCGTCCTGACCCTGAGGATGTTCCTTGGGGCCTAGCGGAGGGCATTACCACTTATGCGGAACTGGCTGCCCGGAAGGCCGAACGCCGGGCCCGCACGCCCGGAGTGTTGATGGCGTGGGCTCGGCACTACGACGCCCACGACGACATGGCCTTCTCGGTGCATCGCTGGCGCGAGGCGCTCGATGCCGCGAGGGACTCCCTCCCGGCTATTGAGAGCATTTTCGATGAGCACCATGCGTCCCCGCTGATGCATTGGACAGCGGAGGTCCGTGGGCTGCTTGGGGAGTTCGGCGGCCTCATTCATCGCTTAATGGACAACGATGTCCCAGACTCGCTTGACACCGAGAAGTTCAGATTGTGCTGCCGGATCGTGTACGCGCGGCTCAATGACCTGAAAAGGGTGCCCACGTCAAGCCGAAGCGATGCCATCGCGCGTGAAGAAGACCTCAAGAGAATCGCCGCTGCTTATGGCGCGCTGATGAAGTTTCTCGGGCCTGCTGCGTCGCTTGCGAGTACGGCGCGAAACCCAACGCCATCTGGCGAACGCGCTGCGGGCATCAATTATGGCAAGGCGATGGTGGAGTGGATCAATCTTCAGATTCTCCTGACGCCCTCTGTCCGGGCGGCGGCCCGCGCCTGCTACCCGGCTGGTGCGCCGTCGATTCGCCTCGGAAAGTTGAAACCGTCGCCGAGCGTGATCGAAACCGTTGCCGACAATCTTGGTGTCGCCTTCCGTAATGCTGTCTACCAAGATCGGAAGCATCCACTAGACGGGCTTGTCGGCGAGTCACCCCGCGAGGTCCGAGAGCGGCTGGGAGTACAAACGCCCATCGACGGCTGGATGTTGTTTCAAGCCGACTGGCAGAGCCTCTCTCCGGACGGCCGAGAGTTCGCCTTTCACATGATCAAGTGCTCGTCAATCGATTTCGACGAGTTGCAGGTACTGGCCGTCCGCGAAGCCGA
Source organism: uncultured Phycisphaeraceae bacterium (assembly GCA_964588385.1). Lineage (GTDB taxonomy): Bacteria > Planctomycetota > Phycisphaerae > Phycisphaerales > UBA1924 > JAHBWV01. The sequence goes on along the minus strand of CAZPPG010000018.1, from coordinate 63,398 downwards.
GTGTGCCACTCGGGCTGTTCCGCGAGTCGCCGAGTCTAGCACAGGAAGGTCCGGCGGCCCTCAGGTCAACGACAGCGTAAAGGCGAACACGGCAGAACCCGATGGTGGAGATGACGCGGCGATGCTGGCGCCGCGCGACCTTGCAGAGAATCTGCATGTCGATCAGCGCGCTCTGGAGAAGCGGCTGGAACGGTGGCGATTGACAAACACCGGATCCTCCGACTTCGTTGAGGTTGCTGATCGAACTCCGCGGCAGCCGAAGTTCCTGTACCGCCTTCGCATTGCCAAGCAGGTTGCAATGGGCATGGAGCAACGGGAATCGGCGTCGCACAACCCGTCGCACAAGCGTCGGACGAAAAGAAAATAGAGATGTGCTCTCGCTGAAACACTGGAATTGTGGTGTCGAGCGAATGTCGCTAGACAACACAAAATCACCCGCTCGGGTCACCCTGCGGGCATGAATATCAGAGACATCCCGCCGCGAACGCTCTCCCGAATGCTCCGCGAAGCGATGCGCCTTGCCGGGCCAGACAGCCCATCGGCCAAGGCGCTTCAGGCAGAACTAGCCCGTCGCCGCAAGATTGCGCTGCGCAGGAGGGCACGCTATGCCTGAGCAAGCCCCTAAGGCAGTCGGCTCCGCTGCGCCTGCCGTCATCCTCGCTCTCCGCGCCCGCGAGGCCGCTAAGGCCCTCGGCATTTCCCCTCGGTTGCTCGCAACGCTAACCGCTCAGCGCCGCGTGCCGTTCGCCCGAATCAACACGGTCGTGGTGTATCCGGTTCCCGAGCTCCAGCGGTGGCTGTCGGACCAGGCACGCCGTTGCCACGATTCGGCGACGCCGTGCAGCAGCAAGGCGCAGAACGGCGGTGTCGCGTGAGCCCTCGCCCCCCGTTGCCGTCGCCTGATTCCACTAACGCGCCCGAGCGGTTGCTGACAACCAAAGAGACCGCAGACATTCTCGGCATCACGGACCGGACGCTTCGAACCCTCGTTCGCACGGGAGTTCTGCCCCCAGTCCGCTTCGGGCGCAGCGTGCGGTTCGACCCTGCCGACCTCCGGAAGTTCATCGGCGATGCGAAGCGGAGAGACCGGTGAGCGCCGCCAGTCAGCCAACCGACTTGATCCTGGCAACGCTCCGTGCCGCAGGGGCTCAAGTCCGCCGCAGCGGCGATGGGTGGGTGAGCAGTTGCTCCGCCCACGAGGACACGGACCCGAGCCTGAGCGTCAGCGAGGGTGACGACGGACGTTGTCTGCTCCATTGCCATGCTGGCTGTACTCCTGAGAGCGTCGTGGCGTCGCTTGGGCTCTCGATGCGAGATCTCATGCCGTCAAGCGAACGACCCGCGAGCGGGAAGCCACGGCCCACCCGAAACACTCCGTCGCGTGGGACGGCGGAGCAAGGATCTTTCGGGTCTGTTGAAGAAGCGATCGCCGCTCTGGAGAGAACGCTCGGTTCATGTCTACGGCGATGGACTTACTGCAGTGTCGCTGGCGACCCGGTTCTGGAGGTTGCTCGATGGGATCTGCCCGACGGAAAGAAGGAGACCAGACCCGTGTCGCTCCGTGGGAGTCGCTGGGTGATCAAGTCACTTCCAGAGCCAAGGCCGCTGCTGCACCTTCCCGAACTCGCCCGCCTGCCCGAGGGCGCATGGGTCTTCGTCGTCGAAGGTGAAGCATGCGTGGACGCCGCGCGAGCAATCGGAGTCGTTGCAACCACGAGCGCGGGCGGGAGCCAGGCGGCGTCCAAGTCCGACTGGGCGGTCATGAAAGGCAAGATCGTCGTGGTTATTCCAGACCATGATGCAGCTGGCGACAAGTACGCTGGCGATGTTGTACGGCTGTGTCTGGCCGCAGGAGCCGCAGAAGTTCGAGTCGTAAATCTCGTCGAGCAGTGGACTGGGCTGCCGCCGGGAGGTGACATCGTCGATGCCATTGCGGCCGAGGGTGGTGACGCGGAAGCCGTGCGCAGCAAGATTGACGCCTTGGCGGTGGCTGCTCAGCCCGTCGCTCCGGGCGAGACGCCGGACATTGCCCCTGATGAGTGTCCGCGATTCGAACCCGCGGCTTGCTTTCCGGGTGCGGTGGGGGACGTTGCTGGCTTCTTCGCCGATGTGGCGCGGTCGACGCAGACGCCGCCGGAGATGGCGGACTGGCGATCGGATCGGCGTGCACCTGCAACGTCGCGTGCGTCCGCGGGCACGGAGATCACATCGAGCCTGCTCCGCTGTGGGCACTCGTGCTCTCTGAGCCAGGAACCCGCAAATCGGCCGTGCTCACGGAACTGTTGCGCCCGATCCTCAAGTGGGAGGCGGACAAGGGACGCGAGATGCGGCCCGTCATCGCCACGGCGACCCAGCGGAAGCGAATGACCGAACGTCGCATCCGCGCAATCGAGGAACAGGCTGAAAAGACGGCCGACCCGTCGAAACGCGCGTCCGTTGAGGACGAGGCCGTTCGACTCGCCCAAGAGATGGAAGCGATGCCCGTTCCGACCGCGCCCGTGCTGCTCGCCAGCGAGCCGACGCCGGAAGCGCTCGTGCGTCAGATGAAAGAGAATCAGGGCCGGGCCTTGCTCGCCAGCGCCGAGGGAGATGCCCTCGACATCATCCAAGGCCGGTATTCCGGGGTGCGAAACTACGGCGCGATGCTCAAGGGGCACGCGGGCGATCCCATCCGCGCGCAGCGGGTCGGCCGTCCATCCGACACGATCGATCGCCCCGCCCTCGCGGTGGCGCTATGCGTCCAGCGAGCGGCGGTGGAGCAGGTGTGGACTGATCCGCAGGCGGAAGGACGGGGGCTCCTTGCTCGCTTCGCCATCATCGCTCCAGCCGACTTCGTCGGAACGCGGGACGTACGGCCAGAGCCGATTCGTGCATCAGCACGGGCCGCCTGGCAATCGGCCATCACTCGACTTCTGTCGTTCCAGCCGTGCTCCGGACCAGACGCCGAGCCACTCGTCATCGGCCTCTCGCCAGAAGCTGACGTGCTCTACCACGCACTCCAGATCCGTGTTGAGTCCTCGCTCGCATCGGGCGATTTGGCCGAGCGCCGAGAGTGGGGGGGCAAGCTGTGCGGACTCGTGCTTCGCATCGCCCTGACGCTTCACGCACTCGCCACGTGGGCTCGTGGCGGCTCGCTCGTCGACTCCAAGTTGATCTCCGCCGAGACGATGAAAGCCGCGATTGCGTGGGCGGACTACCTCACAGCGGCAGAGCAGCACGCTCGTCGCTCGATCACAGAGCCCGCCGAGCAGCGAGTCATGCGCCGTCGCCTCGCGCTCATCCATCAACAGGGTGGTTCGGTCAGCATCCGCGAGTGGCAGCGGCTCCGTTCACACAAGAAGACCACCGATGCGGAGGCGGAACTTGACGCCCTCGTCAAAGCCGGTCACGGGGATTGGTCCAACCCACCGCCAGGCCGACGTGGGGGGCGACCGTCGCGGCAGTTCGTTCTGCTGGCCCACGCGCCGACCTCTGACACAACCCCGCCCACGGCGGCACCAATCGCCCTTGGCGGCCTGCGAAACGGGGTTTTGTCAGTTCTGTCGGTGTCAGTCCCGGGGGCTCCGCCGCCAGCGACCCGTTCCGCCAACCCGTCCGCCGGTTCTCCTTGACCCCTTGGCATGCCGAGCCCTCACTGGCCAAACGGAGGTCCGCCCCGATGGCGAGCGTCACGACCCGACAGAACGGCAGCCGATTCATCACCTTCCGTGATGCCAGCGGGGCAGCGCGGCACATCACGCTCGGGCAGGTCGCCAAGCGCTACGCCGATGCCGTCAAGGTGCGGGTCGAGGATCTCGCCTCCGCCGCGCTGCACGGGCACTCCCCGACGGACGACACCAGCCGCTGGCTCGCAAACCTCGAAGACCGTCTGTACTCGAAACTCGCGGCGGTCGGCCTTGTGCCGGAGCGACAGATTTCCACCATCGGCTCGCTGTTGAACTCCTACATCACCGAGCGTGAGGGCGAACTCAAGCCCGAGAGCATCCGCAAACTCCGGCAGACGGAGACCAAGGTGCTGGAGTACTTCGACAAGGACCGGCCCGTTCGGCAGATCCCGGTTGAGGAGGCGATCGCCTGGCGCAGGTCGCTCAAGGATCTCGGGCTCTCGGAGGCGGCCATCAGAACCCACTCTGGCAACGTCAAGACCATGCTCGCCGAGGCGAAGCGCCGGAAGGCCATCGACGCCAACCCCTTCGACACGCTGAGGAGTGGGTCAACCCCATCCAAGTACACCCGATACATCACGCCGGACGAGATCGATCGGGTCATCGCCGCCTGCCCGGACTCAGAGTGGCGGCTGGCGTTCGGGCTCGCCCGGTACGCCGGATTGCGCATCCCCAGCGAATCGCATGGCCTGACGTGGGCGGATGTGGACTTCGAGCGGGGCCGCCTGACGGTTCGAAGCCCGAAGACCGAGCGGTGGGAGGGTCACGACCAGCGGGTGGTCCCGATCACCCCGAAACTGATGGCCTTGCTTCAGGAGCGCTTCGAGGCGATGCCGGAAGGGGAATCGCGGCTGGTCACCATCGGGGGCAAGGGGGCGGTCATCCGCCGCGTGCGCCGCATCTGGGCGGCGGCGGGGGTCGAGCCCTGGGCGAGGTTGTGGCAGACGCTTCGCTCGTCGTGCGAGAAGGAGTGGGCGATGACCTTCCCGCAGTTCGCCGTCAGCAAGTGGATCGGCCACAGCATCACGATCAGCGGCAAGCACTACGCCAACTCTGTGCCCGACGAACTGTTTGATAGGGCCGCGAGTGCGACCCCGACGACCACCGCAACATGCGCGCAGCGCAATGCGCAGCGGAAGGCGTCGGAAACGGCAGGAAAGCAGCGGAAATCGGGAAACGCGGCATCTCCGCTCGCTGCGCAGAACGTCGCGGATTCCCGCGAGATTCCGCTACTTTCCGCGAATTGCCGCTGATCGGAAGAATGGAGCCGGGGGGAATCGAACCCCCGTGCCGGTACAGTCAGATCGATGCCTCTACGCGTGTAGTCACTCTGTTGAGCTCGAACCCCGGGCGGCGAGTGAAAACCTCCCGAGGAACACAGCACCCGGCATACATCTCGGCCTCACCCCCGCGTGCGGCAGGATCGGCCCAGCCCGATGTCTTCGTTCCGCGCCCCATCGGGCGTCAGACGCGGAACGTAGCCGCGATTAGGCGGCCAGAGCGTAGCTGTTGTTGGCAGCTGAAATTGTGCATGCTTTTTACGTGGCCGGCATGCTCCACGACGCGCCACATCGACCCTCACATGTCCGGTCGATACCACTTCGGCCCCAGGATTTCAAAGATCAGGCAATCCTATGCGCGCCGGCGCCACCCACACTCGCGTCATTCTCCGTGTCTGTCCGCATTCCCGCCGCGACCCATGATGTCCATATGAAGGCGATCTCCTCGAACGCCACGCGGCACCCTCCCGAACTCATCCTGCTTCCCCGCGACGACCGGGACCACGGTCCTCCGAGTGGTTGTCCTCAGGCGCCCGACTCGCAAGCCCGCTTCAGATTCGCAAGATCCGAGGCGATGCACTTCATCAGTGTGTTCTTCATCAGCGGCGCCATGATCGCGCTCGCCAGCTTCGCGACAAAGGTTGTCGGCACACCCTCGAATGCGAAGGTCACCGTTGTTCTCTCGGGCCCGTCGGCCTTGAAGTCGAAGGTCGTGAAGTAGTCCGTGCCGCAGTTGTGCGCCGTGACGGCGTAGAACTCCGGGGGCCGGAACTCGGCCATCTCCAGCAGCTCCGTGTGCTCCTTGCCGAACATGAGGCGTGTCTCGCGCCAGCGTGTCCCCTTGCCGATCGGTCCATCGCCGAGCACCTCTATGCGTGTGATCTCGGGGATCCGCGACGGTGCGTTCCGCAGGTCCGAGCAGACCTCGAAGACCCGCTCGCGAGAGGCGTTGATCGTGATCGACTCAGCAATCATCATGCGTTGCACTCGTTGGGATTGGGAGCGGTGGGGGCGCTGTTGCGGGGCAAGCGTGTCCAGTTGCTTACTTTGCGCCGTCGAGCTTGGCCCGGATGCTCTCGGCCAGGCGAGCCGCGAGCGCGTCGTCCCGCTCCCGCGCGACGGCATACGTGGGCTGCATGCCGCGCGAGACCATGTCCGGGTCCTGAAAGTGCGTGCTCTGCCGGATCGAGGACGTCTCCAGGCGCTGGCCCGGCCGGTGGACCCGATCGATGATCACATCCACGTGGATCACCAGCGCACCCGTGTCCGTCCGCAGGTCCTCCCCCAGAGCGGGCAGCACCGACCCGTCGATCAGCACGCCATCCGCCGGGATCGCATCTCCGCCCTGTGCATCGACCGCCCCATCCGCCGGCGTGCTTGCCGAATCAAAGACCGGCTCGACTCCCGGCCGTGCGAACGCGACCCGCACCCGCCGGTCCTGCTGGTTCATGAGGTCCTGGATCTCCTGACGCGCCGTCGACTGAATCGGGTCGACGGGGTTCGCCATCCCGACGCTGAATCGCGGCTCAGAGGTGATCACGCCCGTCCGCGCATCCACGCGGTCCAGTGTGAAGTCGTAATCCCGCAGCGTCTCCCGGGCCGCGTCAAACGCCTCGGCATACCGCCCCGGCGCCACCTCAACGACGCGCGTCGTGGTCCTGCTCGTGCTGCACCCGCCCAGAGCCGCCGCGCTCAGAAGCGTGGCCGCACCAAGCAGTTCGCACACAAACCGGGAAGGGGGTCGCCTCATGCCGACACTCTATCGCGCCCGGACCCTGCCCGCGACCCGCCCGGGGCAGGGCCGCTCCGGGCCTTGGCTGGCTCTCAACCGCCGATCAGCACCCGCCGCCGAATGCGTCAAAGAAGTCCAGGAAGTCAAGGATGTCCACGAAATCGTCGCCATTGACATCCGGGTTGCCGAGTGAGCCGCAGGGCGTTGGCGTGTTCTCGCAGGCGCCAAAGTCCTCAAAGAAGTCGAGGAAGTCGAGGATGTCCACCAGTCCGTCGCAGTTGTAGTTCGACAGGCAGATCCGTGCCGTCGCGCTCTGGCTCTCGATCCCCAGCGGCGCGGCCACCGCATCCACCAGCCGGACGCTGTACGTGTCCTCATCCGCGCTGGAGAAGTTGGAGATCGTCATCGAGGCCGTGCCCGCGCCGGAGATGGTCGAACCCGTGCCCGTGGGTCCGTCGAAGAGGTCAACCCAGACGCCCCCGACCTCACGCCTCCAGCGATACACCGGCGCCCCGCCCGACGAATCCACGGTGAGCGTCGCGCTGCCGCCCTCGCACGCGAGCGTGTCGATTGGCTGCTGCTGGATCCGCGGCGGCAGACTCACGATCGCGAACGCATTCGTGTTGAACCCGTCCGCGAAGATGGGCCCAAGCGCGTACGTGTTTCCGACCAGTTCGGCGACGCGATTCTGGGCGGTGCCGTAGATGAAGTAGATCTTGCCGCTCCCCGGATGGATCGCGACATCGCCATACTCGCTCAAGTTCGGGGGCGATGCAAAGGTCGCGAACGTCGGCGTCGGGAAGGGCGTCGCGAGCTGCACCACGCGATTCGTTGCCGTCCGGTTCAGGTCGATGAAGATCTCGCGCGTGGCGTCGCAGGCGACATAGTCCAGGTCGCTCTGCGCCGGTGAGGACGCGGCGGTCGCGAGCACCGAGCCCGTCTCATCCATCAACGCGATCGATGTCGTTGCGAATGTTCCATAGTTGCCGTACGACACCAGGAGGGCGTTGTGGCGCGGCGACCACTCCAGCGCCTCGCAGTATCGCGCGTTCAGCGGCGCACCCGGGTTCACGTCCGTGATCACTCCCGTCAGCGGATCGATCACGATCGCCCGGAGCGGCGAGCTCTGATCCCGGAAGAATGAAACCATGAGCCGGTTGCCGGGCAGGCCCGAAAGCGAGAGGGCATACCCGTGCCCCGCCGGGATCGGGAAGGCCATGTAGGGCTCGGTCTGCCCTGTTGCCAGATCAATCACCCGCATCACGCACACGCCCGCCACGGGATCAGAGATACCGACCGCATCAAAGACCTGCAAACCTCGGTGGTCATCTGCTCGAACATCCGCGCCCCACACCGCGCACGCCGTGGTGAGTGCACCCAGGACGGCCATTCGCTTGACGCCGACAATGTTCCGCTCAGTCATCGGAGTATCTCCATCTCCCCGGCTCGCTCGGGGTACATGACCAAAGAGTGCACCGGCCCGCTCAGGGGCGCGCACCCGCGCAGAGTTTCTCACAACTCCTGCCGCAAAGCCACACAATGTCGCAGCCGGGGTCCGAGCCCCGGCCTCTCTGGGCCGCGCCGAATGGCATGTCACGCGTCGTGCAGCCAGGTTATCGGCCCCTCAGCACCCGCCGCCGAAGGCGTCAAAGAAGTCCAGGAAGTCGAGAATATCGACCGTCGTGTCGCCGTTGTAATCCGCTTCCACGCCGGTGTCGCCCGCGCACGGCCCGGGGCCGCCCTCACAGACGCCGAAGGAGTCCAGGAAATCCAGGAGGTCCAGGATGTCGACCTCGCCATCCTCGTTCACGTCCGCGGCACATGCCGTGCGGTACGCCCGCATGTTCGTGCCCGTCGCCGCGACGATCAGCGTCCCATTCTCGCCGAACGCCGGGCTGCCGATGTTTAATCCACCGAGCGTCGCCGACCACAGCAGCGACAGGTCGCTGTCGAAGCAGTAGAAGCGTCCGTTCGTGAACGCGCCGTTGTTGACGTACAGCCGCCCGTCCTTGTCCACGGCCATGCGGGCGGTGGTGTTCGGCGGGTCGTTGATGATCGGCGCCTCGCTCTGCGCCAGCAGCGCGCCCGTCGCGCCGTCACGCTTGGAGATGAACAGGCCGGGATCGATCATGTAAACAGAGCCGTCCGTCGGGTGCGCCGCGAACTCGCTCGCCGTCGTCCACTGCGCCGGTGTTGACCACTTCTGGACCAGCGCGGTGCCCGTGTCCTCGAACGCGTAGAAGAAATCGACGGCTGTGTTGTTCTGGGTGCGCGACAGGTACACCGTGCCGTCAGGCCCGACAAAGGGCGTGTTCTGCAGCGTGAAGCCGGGCATCACCGGCGACTGATAGAGCGTGGCGCCCGTCGCCAGGTCCAGCTTCTTGATCGAGTGCCCGCCCACCACGGCGTCCGCGATGTAGATCGCGCCGTTGTGGATTGCACCGCCGCACGAGCTGGAGACCGAGCAGACGCGATTGACCCGCCAGAGTGTGTCGCCGGTCGCGTGGTCGATCCGGGTCACGCGGTTGAAGTCGGCGATCACCGGATCTCCGTTGTCGGCGAAGACCACGCCGTCATACGGCCCCGCGTTCACGGTGTCGTCCGACTGCCAGAGTTCCGCACCCGTCGCAGAGTCCAGGCAGAAAACCTTGGCGTTCACGCTCGCGCCGTTGCCGGATCGCGACGCGTAGAGCCGCCCGTTCTTGACACCCGCCACCCACGTCGTCCACTGGCCCGCCAGAAAGGGGATGTCCTTTCGCCACTGCTGCGCTCCCGTATCGACATCGAGGGCGAAGATCGGCGAGAGGTTGCTCGACGGCTCGGGCGGGAAGCCCGTCTGCCTCACGGCAAAGACCGTGTCCCCGTCCGTCACCGGCTGCCACGCGATGATCGAAGAGGGCGCGGTCGTCCAGATCGTCGTCGCGCTCACGGGCCCGCCCTGCGGCGTCGCCCCGTTTCGTCCGGCGTTCCCGCCCGCGTTGGTCCACTCCTGGGCCAGGGCGCCCTGCGCCAGGCCGACCATTGCCAGCATCGAAACCACTCCAACCGCGTGCGCTCGCATCATGGGCCAGACCTCCGGGGGCACTCTTCCAGTGCACCGCCACACTACCACGAATGGCCCGCCGCGCTCAATACAAACTCATGCGCCGCCGCCCCATTTCCGGCGCGGCACGCGATCAGGTGATTCTCCCCATCTTGACAGGTCTTCATCCGAGCCCGCCGCTTCTGCTCCCGTTGCCGCTTCACACACGTTTCACTCAACGATCGGGAAGCGTGAGGATCAGACTCAGGTTGTCGGCATATCCATCGCTGCTCACGCCTTCTGTCCGGCGCCCGACCAGGCGCACCTCCACCCGCGCCGCGTCCTTCACGACCGTGCCCCTCGCGGATAGTCGCACCAGTCCCGTTCCTTCCCGTTCCTCCGGACCGACCGGCCCGATCGACGTGCGCGACACCTCCGTCCCATCCGCTCGTACAAAGATCGCCAGCACCTCCACGGAGTCCGCCTGCTTCTCAAACCCCCCCAGCCAGCCGTCAAGGCGATACATCACCCGGCCCGTCGCGATCTCCGGCGCCAGGGGCTCAAGATCGATGATCTGCGAGGCGCTCGACTCGTCCCGCGCTCCCGAGGCGAAGAAGTTCGCGCCCCCGCTCACGCGCTCTGATTCGGCCGCGCTCGGAAACCCCTCCGTGCCATAGGGGATCACCGTGAATCCGCTCGGCCCGGGGTCGATCCACCCGCTGATCGCCTGGTCCAACTCCGGCGAAGCAAACCCGCGATCATCCTCGCCGTCGCTGTTGTAGATGAGGTTCACCCCGAGCGACGCGGGGGCACGCGCCGCCGGCGTCAATCCAACCACGTTCCCATCCAGGTCCGCCATGTCCTCGGCCGCCACACCCATGTGCGCGAGGGCTGTCTTCACACCGTCCACGTTCTTGGGGTTGGGGAAGATCCTGTGCGGCGTGATCGACCCGTCGCTCGCCCACACCATGAACGGGATCGTCCGCTTCTCAAACGTCCCGCCGGCGTGCTGCCCGTCGATCGAGCCGCCGTGGTCGGTGGTGACAATGACCAGCCACGACTCCTCGGCATAGGTCTCGCGGGCCATCATGGCGTCCAGCACGCGCCCCACCTGCCGATCGGCGCGCGTGATCGCATCCAGGTACAGCCGCCTCGAAGGGTCGAATCCGTGCGCGTGCCCCGCGACATCCACGTCGCCCAGGTACAGGAAGATCGCGTCGATGTCGTGCGAGCCCGCGTTGTTCCGGGGCTGCTCCGCGTGCTTGCCCCGGAGCAGCTCCACCGCCGCCTCCGTCACCAGTTCGTCCCCGTTCGACTCGTAATCGTGATAGATCGCCAGGTCAGCGCCGGTGGGCTGGAACTTCTGGATCGCGTCCCATGTCACGAGGCGCGCCGTGTTCAACTCCGGATTGAACGCTTCAAGCCGCGCGAAGAGGTCGGGATACTGCTCGATCCTCGCCCCGCGATACTCGTTGGTCGTGACGTTGTGCCGATCGCGATGCACGCCGTGCAGGATCGTCGACCAGTTGGGGCCGCTGAAGGTCAGGTCCTCGCACTGCGCATCCGCGGCGTACGCCCCGCCCGTCCGCAGGCGCGTGAGCGCCGTTGTCTCCGCAACCTCCATCGCGTCCGGACGCATGCCGTCGATGCCGATGTAGAGCAGCTTGGGCTCTCGCTCAGGCGCGGCATCCCGGGCCCACGTGGCGGACATCATGCAGCAAAGACAGAGCGCGGCAACGGCGGTTCGTGTGTGCATGCACGCATCGTACATCCGGCCCGCGCCGACCGCCGACCGCGGAACGCCGAACGTTCCTCAGGCCCGGGGGCGCGCCGGACGGCTCACCCGCATCCCTGCCCGAACGCGTCGAAGAAGTCCAGGAAGTCCAGGACGTCGACGAGGGTGTCGCCGTTGAAGTCCGCGCTCACGCCGCTGGAGCCGGCGCACGGCGCGGGCTGGTTCTCGCACTGGCCGAAGGCGTCGGTGAAGTCCAGGAAGTCCTGGATGTCCGACACGGTGTCACCGTTCACGTCGGCTGGGCACGGATTGGGCAGGTCCGACACCCACGCGCCGCGTCCGTAGGTCGCGACCACGATGCGCCGGCGTATGCGATCGATCGCCATGTCGCCAACGTTCACGTTCGGGAACGAGGCGTCGTTCTTCATCCACGTCGCGCCGCCGTCCAGCGAGTGATAGAACCCCGCGCCCGCCCCGACGTAGATCGCCCGGGATTCAAAGTCGAAGTCCACTTCCATCGCCCGAGGGACCACGCCGGAGGGCAGGTTCGTCCCCACCGGTGTCCAGGACACGCCGGAGTTCACCGTCCGGTAGATCCGTCCGCCCGTTGAGGCATAGAACGAGGCGAAGGCCTCGGCAGAGTTGTCCGGGTTTACGATGATGTCGCTCACGCCGTTGGACGGGAGCCCCGTGCTCCGCGTCGACCACGTGGAAAGGTTGTCCGTGTACGAGACGCGACCGTTCGACGAGCCCGTGTACACCACGTTGCTGTTGGAGGGCGCGATCGCGATCGTGTTCAGCGTGCCCCCGTTGGCCACCGTCGTCGTGCTGATCGCCGTCCACGTCGGGCTCGTCACCGTTGCGTTCGTCGTCCGCCACACGCGATTGGTCCCCGCCAGCATCGTCGAAGACCAGTTCGGATCGATCACCAGCGGGCTGATCCAGTTGGTGGAGTCGCTCCCCCATGGCCCCGTGATGTTGCGGCTGCTGGAGCTGCTCCACCGGTAGATCGAGAGGTACACGTACGTCGTGTATCGCCGCGTCGAGCTCGAATAGTCAAACGCCGAGAACCCGCCGTCGCCCGCCTGCAACTGCGGCCACTCGTTCGACGCGCTCGTCTTCTCCGGCGTGCCGTTGTCCTGCGTCCCGCCCAGCATCCGGTCGGGGAAACTCGGGTGCAGCGCGATCGTGTAGAGCTGCGCCGTCGCCAGCCCGTTGTTGCAGTTCGTCCAGTTCACCCCGCCGTTCGTGGACTTCCACACGCCCCCGTCGTTCCCCTCCCAGATCGTGTTCCCCGGCCCGAACTCCATGGCGTGATGGTCCGGGTGCAGCGTGCCCCCCGAGAACTGCGACATCTCCGTCCAGGAATCCCCGCCGTTCACGGACTTGATCACGCCCGCAACCGCGTAGCGCGGATCCACCCCGCCCAGATAGACAACTTCAGGGTCGTTCGGATCGACCGCGACGTACGCGTCATACCAGCACTGCGGCGAGCAGAAGTTCGGGGTCGCCGTCTTCTTCACCCACGTCGCGCCGCCGTCCGTCGAGCGGAACAGGCCGTTCACGTTGCCGCCCGATCCGATGATCGCGGCATACATGTCGTCCGGGCTCGCGGCGCACAGATCGACCAGCACGAGTCCGACCGACGACGTGGGCAGGCCGCCGGCCAGCTTGGCGTACGTCAGTCCGCCATTGGTGGACTTGTACACACCCTGGCCGTGACGCCCGACGATCACGTTGCTCGGATTGATCGGGTCGAGCGCCAGCGACGGGCACGCGCCCGAGAGCCGCTGCGACCACGTCGCGCCCGCATCAAATGAGACGTACGCGCCGCCGTTGCTCGTCACGTGGATGATCGACGTGTTCTGCGGGTTCACCGCGATCCCCGTGATCTGCGACCCGACCTGCGCCGTCGTGCCGATCTTCGACCACGTCGCGCCGCCGTCCAGCGAACGGAACAGACCGTCGCCGTTCGAGCTCGTCCAGTACTCGCCCGTGCCGTAGTACACGATGTCGTGGTTCACCGGATCAACGGTCACGAACCCGCTGTTCAGAATCGACAACTGGTCCGTCAGGGGCGACCACGATGCGCCGCCGTCCGTCGTCTTCCACAGACCGCCCGAGGCCGACGCCGCGTAGCACACGCTCGGATTCGCCGGATGCGGCGCCAGCGACACCACGCGCCCCGAGGCCTTTGTGTTCCCCGACCAGTACTCCGATGGGATCGACGAAGGCCCCGCGAACGTCCAGTTCAACGGATAGCCGCTCCGGCCCGCGTTCATCCCCCACGTCCAGTTCGGCACCGGCTCGCCCACGATCTTCGGATGTCCCGGAGGCGGCGGACCCAGCTTCTTCTTGTGCTCGACCAGCACGCCCTCGGGCTTCACCGCGTGATTCGGATACAGCGACGTGAGCGGCACCGGGTCCTTGGAAGCTGTCGTGGCGCATCCCGACACCATGAAGACGCCGGCGCCCGCAAGCAGGCCCGCGCCAACCGCACCGAAGCCAAAAATGGAACCGCACAAAGCACCATCAGATCCGCGCATGGAAGCACTCCGCAAGGGGCCGATCGGCCTCCGCTTCTTTCGGCTGTCGTTCGTACGAGGTTCCGCCCGAGCCCTGATTCAGCCCCCGGAACCCGCGATCGCGGCTCCATTCCGGTGGTGTCCATGGCTCGATTCGGATTCTGACCGGACCGCGCTGAGCCGCGAACTTACGGAGGACGTGCGGGCAGAACGGCCGCGTCTCCACCGGTCCGCGCCGCTCAGCCCAGTGCACCCGAAGCGCTCGCCCCCGTCGCCCCGTGCGCTTCCTCCGTCCGCCTTCGGAACGCCCGCCCAAGGTCGTCAAAGAGCGAGTACGCCACCGGCGTCACCACCAACGTCAGCAACAGACACAGCGACTGCCCACCGATCACCACCACCGCCACCGCGCGGCGCTCCTCCGCGCCCGGGCCGGTACCCGCCGCGAGGGGAAGCATGCCCGCCACCAGCGACAACGTCGTCATCAGGATCGGACGCAGCCGGTCGCGATTGGCCTGCATGATCGCGTCGGCCCGCGGCATGCCGCTCCGCCTCAGCCCGTTCATGTGATCGATCTGCAGGATCGCGTTCTTCTTCACCACCCCGAAGAGCACCAGGATCCCCAGCGCGCTGAACATGTTCAGCGTGCCGCCCGTCAGGTACAGCGACCCCAGCGCGAACGGCACCGAGAGCGGCAGCGAGAGCAGGATCGTCAAGGGATGCGTCAGCGATTCAAACTGTGACGCCAGGATCAGGTACATGAACACGATCGAGAGAAGGAACGCGAATCCGAACTCCCTGAACGTCCGCTCCAGCTCGCGGCTGCGTCCCGTCAACGCCACCGAGTACCCCGGCGGCATGTTCAGCCCCTCGGCCAACTCCTGCATCACCTCCAGCCGATCACCCAGCGCATACCCCGGCGCGACGCCGCCCCGCACGGAGATCACCCGCTGCCGATCCAGTCGATCGATCCGCGACGGCGCGAGCGTCGGCGTCACCGACGCAACGCTCGACACCTCCACCAGGCCCCCGCCCTCGCGGGCCAGCTTCAACTGATCGATCACGTCCGGCCTGCTGCGATCTTCTTCGACCAGGCGCAGGCGCACGTCGTACTGCTCGTTCGTCTGCGGATCCAGGAAGCGGGTGATCTCCTCCGCGCCGCCGACCATCAGGCGGAGCGCGGTGCCGATGTCCCGAGCCGCCACGCCAAGGTCCGCCGCCCGGTCGCGATCGATCTCCACCCGCAGTTCGGGCTTGTTGAGCCGCAGCGACGTGTCCAGTCCGCGGAACCCGCCCGCCTCGATCGCCTGGTCCCGCAGCGCCTCGCCGTACTCAAACAGCTTGGAAAGCTCGGCGCCCTTGATGATGAAGTTGACGTCGAACGGCCCGCCGCCGAGGTTGAACGCCTGGAAGTTGCGCACCTGGCAGCGCAGCTCGCCGAACTTCTTCAGCGAGGCGTCGATGCGGTTCATCACCTCCGACTGCGCGTAGTTCCCGCGGAACGCCGCGCCCGGGTCCCCCTTCAGCGTCGACTTCACCAGGCGCGAGATGGAGAAGAGCCGCTCCTTGTGCGGCTCGATCCTCACATAGATGCTCGCCGAGTTGATCTGCGACCCCGTGAACCCGCCCGACGTCACCAAGACGTCCGTCACGCCCGGCACGCCCCGCACCACGTCCTCCACCTCGAGCATCGCGCTCTGCATCGCGTTGACGCTCGTGCCCTCCGGCGCGGTCACCGACACCGTGAACTCGGCCTCGTCGACGTCCGAGGGCACGAACTCGCGACCCACCACGCCCAGCATCGGGATCGTCGTCAGACTCACCACGATCGCCACCGCGATCACCACCAGCCGGTGCCGCATCGACCACGCGATCATCGCGCTGTACGCAGCGTCGATGTGCCGGTAGAACCCGCGTCGCGACGCCGCCTCCTTCGCGGCCGCGTGCTCCGTTTCCGTCCCCTTGGGGCGCTTGAGCATCCGCGAGGCCATCATCGGCGTCAGCGTGAACGACACAAACAGCGACACCATCACCGCCACCGCCGCGGTGATGCCGAACTGATAGAGAAAGCGCCCAGCCACCGACGACATGAACGACACCGGCACGAAGATCACCACCAGCGACAGCGTCGTCGCCAGCACCGCAAGGCCGATCTCGCGCGTTCCCTCGATCGCCGCCTGGATGGGGCTCATCCCCTTCTCTTCCACGAACCTGTAGATGTTCTCCAGCACCACGATCGCATCGTCGATCACCACGCCGACCATCAGCACCAGCGCCAGCATCGTGATCGCGTTGAGCGTGAAATCCAGCGCGGCCATCACGCCGAACGTCGCGATCACCGACGTCGGGATCGCCACCGCCGCGATCACCGTCGAGCGCCAGTTCCGCATGAACGCCAGCACGACGATGCTCGCGAACACGCTGCCCAGCACGAGGTGCAGGTTGATCTCATGGAGCGCGGCGTGGATGTACCGCGACTGATCCAGGATCACCTCCGCCCGCACGTCGGCCGGCAGCTCCGCCCGCAGCGATTCCATGTTCTTCTTGACGTCCTCGATCACCTCAACCGTGTTCGCGCCGGACTGCCGGATGATCTCCAAGGTCACCGTCTGCTCACCGTTCAGGCGCGCCAGCGTCCGCCGCTCCGCCGTGCCGTCCTCCGCGTGACCGACATCCCGCACGCGGATCGGCACGCCGTCCCGCGTTGCGATGATCAGGTCGGCAAAGTCCGCCTCATCACGCAGGCGCGCCGCCGTTCGCAGCGAGAACTCCCGGTCGCTCGACGAGACATTCCCGCCCGGGATGCTCGCGTTCTGGCGCTCGATCGCGTCCCGCACCGCGGTCACCGGCACACCCAGCGCGTCCAGCCGGTCCGCGTCCAGCCACACGTTCATGGTCCGGACCAGGGCTCCGGAAAGCCGGATCTCGCCCACACCCTTGGAGCGCTCCAGGCGCTGACGCACCAGGTTGTCCGCCAGCTCCGTCAGCTCCCGCTGCGAGCGCGGCCCGGAGATCGCGATCGTCATCGCCGGGTCCGAGTCTCCGTCCACCTTGCTCACGTTCGGCGGATCCACCTCGTCCGGCAACTGCCGGAGCACGCCCGACACGCGATCGCGCACGTCCTGGGCCGCGACATCGACGTTCCGATCAAGGTTGAAGTTCGCCAGGATGAACGCGCGGTCCGGGTTGGAAACCGAGCGCAGCTCATCGATCCCCTCGACCGTGTTCACGGCCTCCTCGAGCACATCCACGATCTCGGTCTCGATCTCCTCCGGCGCGGCCCCCGCCAGCGTCGTGCTGATCCGCACCGTCGGGATGTCCACCGAGGGCAGCCGGTCAACGCCCAGACTGCGATAACTCACGATGCCGATGATGATCAACGTCAGGTTCATCATCGCCGCGAAGACCGGGCGCTTGATGCAGATTTCAGCCAGTTTCTGCACGCGTGCTCCTCACTGCCCCCAAGGCCCGACGCCCGACCGCTCACCGCCGCTCACGCGCCGCAATCTAGCGCGATCCCGACGCGGCACCCGCTCCTGCTCCCGTTCCCGCCCCGCGATCAACGATCCTCACCCGCGCGCCCGTCGTCACCGAACTCGGCGGGGCGAGCGCGATCGTCTCTCCCCCCGAAAGCCCGCTCAGGATCTCAACCTTCTCAGTGGCGCCCGTCCCATCATCCAGCTTCGCCCGGGCCCCGAGCATCACGCGCTTCTCCTGCGCGCTCCCATCCGCGACCACGATCACCTTGTGAACGCCCGCGAACGTCACGATCGCGCTCGCAGGCACCACCAGCGCCTCCTGCTCGCCCACCGTGATCTCCGCCGTGGCAAACCCGCCCGGCTTCAGCGACCCATCCCCGTTCGGGATCAGCACCTCGATCGGCAAGGTCCGCGTCGACGCATCAAGCGACGGCGCCACCCGCGACACCTTCCCGGCCTTCGCCGCGTGCCCCGTGGCCGAAGCTTGCCCCGTGGTTGACGCGTGGGTCGCCGCATCCGCAACCACGCTCGCCGGTTGCCCCACCCTGATCTGCGAGAACCGCCGCTCCGGCACGCTCATACGCAGCTTGATCGGGTCCGAGTCCACCACGCGCATCAACGGGTCGCCGATCTGCACGAAGTCGCCCACCGACACCGACCGCTGGGCAATCTCATACGACGCGCCACCCGCCGCCCCCGCCTCGGGCGCACGAGGCGTCGAATCCTCGATGCGCTGCTCCGCGATCCGCACCTGCACCTCCAGCGTCCGGGCCCGCGCCAAGATCGATCGTGCCTCCAGACGCTGCACTTCCACGTTGCTCTTGGCGACCTCAAACGCCGTGCGGATGTCGCTGAACTCCTGAGGCCCCATCAGGGGCGGATCGCTCTCGGCCAACTGCCGCGCACGCTCGAACCGAACCCGCGCGTTCTCCGCCTCCAGGATCGCCCGCGCCACCAGCGGCACGCTGTCAATGTCAATCTCGTCCCCGCCCTCCCCGCCGCCGCCACCCTCGCTCCAACCCCCGCCCCGCTCCGGCAGTTCCGTCAGACCAATCTGCGCCAGCATCTCCACCATCGCGCGCGACCGCTCATCACGCAGCAACTCATAATCCGTCGGGTCGATCCGAACCAGGGCTGCCCCCGGCTCCATGCGATCGCCGAGGTCCGCCAGCACCTCCACCACACGACCGCTCACCTTGGAAGCAATCGTCGCCTCCTCTTCGCCATACAGCGTTCCCGTCACCCGCACCGTGCGAGGCAGCATCGCCCGCACCGGCGTCGTCACCTCCAGCTCAAACGTCGGCGGCTCGGCCTTCCTCGCCTCCGCCCCCTCGCCCTTCTGGCATCCGACCAGAGACATCATCAGCGCGGCCGCCCCCACGAGCGACACGGCGAGCGCCGCCTTCTGCCGCTGCCGCGTCGAAGCCCCGGATCGATTCAATCTGTCTTCCTTGGCGTTCAGATCGTGTTCCTCTGCAAGTGTCTCCGACAACCGACGCAACTCCGACCGCCCACGATCATCGCTGTTTCAACAGATGAATCGAGGAAAGGTGCCGTCCCAGATTCGGGGCCGAACAGATTCCGTGATTCTACGGGGGTCTGCGCCGAACCGCGTGCGCCCGAAGTCCGGATGGTCAACACGTTCCGCACCACGCGACCACATCGCAATCGGTCGCTCGAAGGGGTGGCATGCCAGCTCGAAGAGCAGGCATGAATCAAGACAGGAACTCCTATGCGTCGCCAGCGGAACGAATAGTGCCAAGGTGGGGTGACCGAGCTCAGCCCTCTGAAAGCTTGCTGCGCGGCGCGTCACGTATCTCTGTTCGTCGGCAGAGCCAAAGGCCGTCATCAAGGCGAGCGTCATTCGGAAGAACGTTTATCTTGAGGCGGAGCAGTCGGATCCGAGTGAAACGCGGCCTCTCCGGTGGGCGTTGATAGCTGGACACGTGTCACAGGCTGATTAAGGTAGGACGCCATGCCCGTGCAGCCCGCGGCGATGCCGAACGCGATCGTGATGAGAGTGATGCCGTGCACAAAGAACCGCTCGCAACTTCGTACCCGCCACCAGAGGTTCCAGTTCGAGGACCGAAGGCGCTGCGCGGTAATGTACGTGGAAGTGAAGATACGCCATTCCCACTGTGACATGCCTGGTGGCATGTCGGCAGACGGCTCCGCCCGCTCTCTGTACGGCGCGCCGGCATTGACAAGATGACCATCGCTCTTGCTGTCGGCGGCCTTCGCTTGCTTGCGCTGGTGCCCATACACCCCAAGGCGGTCCACGGCGAATCCCTCAGCGAACTGGAGGTAGTACGTGGCGCTGGTTGCCATCTTCGGGTAGTGGTCAACGTGCGGGAGCTTATCCTCGGGGACGAGGTATCGATTGAAGTTTGCTTCCAAAAGCCATGTCTTCACCTGTGTCTTGACTTTGTCGTGTGCCTCGGGTGTGAAGCGGATGCGAGGCCAAGTGCCGCCGGACGCGACAAAGCTCACGTACGCGATCGTTGCTTTCGTACGCTTCAGTCGCTTCTTCACGTTCAAGTCATCAACTTCCCAGATCATCAGGAAGACCTTGAACAGGCACCTTAGGCGGGCGGGTACTTGGGTGATGCTCCCGTAGAACCGTTCCTGAAGCGCCATGTCGACGAGGTAGAGGAGACTGACCGTGTGGATGCTCGGATGGGTCTTGTACCAATCGAGCGCGACCTCGCCGAACGACGTCGGATGATCGATCATCCCTCTTTCTTCGTCGTGGTTCTTCACGTAAGCCGAGATCGAAGCGATGCTGCGAACGAGTCCGGCGATCAGAATGACCGATGCCACAACGAATCCGCCCGTCAGCCACGGCTCGACCGGATGCTGGTCGGTTGCCATCATGCCCAGAACCGACGCGGGAGTGGTCACGAGGAGCACAACGGACACAAACCCCAGCAATCCGGACGTGGCCGCAACAATGACCTTTCCGCGCTGCGTCAGACTCACGTACACCTCGCGCTCGCACTCGACCATGTACCGCGCGTGCGCGATCATCGCTTCCGCGGATTCCTGTCGTGAAGCGGCGCCCCTCCGAGGCGGCGCCTCTCGCGCGCTCTGCGCCGGCTCGCCATCGCTCTTAATCAGGATGTCGTCAAGAACCGCAGATCGAGTGGTTGCGGACTCCGATTCACCAGCAGCGCCCGCGGCCGCCGCATCAGGGTCGATAGGCGGCTGATCAATTGGATTGATGAGGTCCTTGTAAGGCGCAACCTCGCTTTGCACCACGGAGGATGGCGGCGGAGCCAATGGTGGATCGGCTTTGGCCTTTTTCTTTCTCCCACGCTTCGCCATGTGTTCCTCCGCAGTCAGCCCCCTAGATTAGGCGACGGAGGAACTTCACGCAATATCTATTTGGGCCGCACCATAGACCCTGCTCAGTCACCATTTATGAACGCAAGTCTTGCGCGTACGAGCCCGCATTCACGCTGTCAGCGCCGCGGCTGAACCCCATTCCAAAGCAGTACTCATCAGATCCCCCGCCCCTCTGCCCCTCTGCCCCTCTGCCTCCGTGGCCCTCCGTGGTGAGACTCCTCCCGCCTTCCCGCCTTCCCGCCTTCCCGCCTTCCCGCCTTCCCCCGTTCCCCTCTTCTCCGCGTTCCTCGGCGTCCTCCGCGTTCAAACCCTCTTCTCCGCCTGGTGTGCCGCGTTCAACCTCTTCCTCGCCCCTTTCCCCTCTTCCCTCTGCGCCACGCCGCGCTCTCTGCGACCTCTGCGTTCTCTTCTCTTACTTGGACTTGACATCGCCCCGCGCGAAGATTGACGCCACATAGTTCAAGACATCCGTCGCCGACACGTCGTTGTACCCGAACTGCTTGATCAGCCGCTGCTTCACGATGTCGATCTTCTGCTGCGTCTCGTCGTCGACCACGCTCGACACCAGGTTCTTGAGCTTGATCGTGTCGCGCTGGTCCTCGAACAGCTTGAGTTCCAGGGCCTTGTACAGGCGCGCGTTGGTGTTGTACTCGAACTTCTTTCCGTCGAGCGCGAGCGCGCCGATGTAGTTCATGATCTCCTGCCGGAAGTCGTCCTTCCTGCTCTCGGGGATGTCGATCTTCTCCTCGATCGAGCGCATCAGGCGATCATCCGGCTCATCGTCGCGCCCCGTGTAGCGGTTCTTGACGCGTTCCTTCTGCGTGTAGGCCCGGACGTTCTCGATGTAGTTTGCGCACAGCCGCCGGATCGCATCCTCATCCGCGCTGATCGCCCGCTGCACCTCGCCCTTGATGATGTCCTCGTACTCCTCCTTCACGACGGCGAGGAGTTCGCGGTACTGCTTCTTCGTCTCCTCGTCGTTGATCAGCGAGTGGTGCGACAAGCCGCTCTCAAGCTCGTTGATCACCATGAAGGGGTTGATCGTCTTCTCCTCGATCGCCTGCCTGCCGACCAGCGCGTTGGAGATCTTGTCCTGGATGTAGCGCGGGCTGATCCCTTCCATGCCCTCGCGCGGCGCCTCTTCCTTCAGCTCCTTCACCGAGTCCTCGGTGAACCCCGGGATGCTCTTCCCGTTGTACAGCTTCAGTTTCTGCATCAGTGTCAGGCCCGCCTTCTTCGGCTCGGCCAGGCGCGTCAGCACCGCCCACATCGCCGCCACTTCCAGCGTGTGCGGGGCGATGTGGATCCCCTTGATCCGCTGCGCGGAAAAGTCCTTCTGGTAGATCCGGATCTCGTCGTCAAGGCGGATGTTGTAGGGCACGTCGATCTTGATCGTGCGGTCGCGGAACGCCTCCATCATCTCGTTGGATTGCAGCCGCTTGTACTCGGGCTCGTTCGTGTGCCCCAGGATCACCTCATCGATGTACGTCTGCGCGAACTTCTTGGGCTTGATCGTGTGCTCCTGCGTCGCACCGAGCAGGTCATACAGGAACGCCACATCCAGCTTGAGCAACTCAATGAACTCGCAGATGCCGCGGTTGGCGATGTTCAGCTCACCGTCGAAGTTGAACGCCCGCGGGTCCGAGTCGCTGCCATACTGCGCGATCTTGCGGTAGTTGATGTCGCCCGTGAGTTCCGTCGAGTCCTGGTTCTTCTCGTCCTTGGGCTGGAACGTGCCCACGCCCACGCGATCCTTCTCGGAGAGGACAATGCGCCGCACCTTCACGTGCTCCATCACCTTCCGCCAGTCGCCCTCATAGAACCGCATCAGGTCCTCAAAGACCTTGCGGCAGAAGGGATCGGGCTCTCCATATAGCCGGATCTTCCCGCCGTGGTGCTGCGGCCGGTACGCCTCGTTCAACTGCATCAACAGATCGCCCCGCGCCTCCTTCGGGATCAGGATCAGCGGGTCCTCGTGCATCGGGCACGCGAACTCGTGCGTCCGGGCCGCCACCTTCGGATCGTTCCCCGCCGGCGAGACCTCGCACTTCTCATCCAGCATCCAGCTGAACGAGTACAGCGCGCCCTCCGGCGTTCTCGAGTAATGCTCCAGCCCCTTCTTCAGCAGGCGCGCGATCGTGCTCTTGCTCGAACCCACCGGGCCGTGCAGCAGCAGGACACGCTTGTCCGTGCCGTACCCCTCGGCCGCGGAGCGCATGAAGTCCACCAGTTGCATGAGCGCGAAATCCAGCCCGAAGATCCCATCCGCGCCGTTGTCGATCGGATCGGAGAAGAAGTGGTAGCGGACACAATCGCGCTTGAACACGCGATAGTGCTCAAACCCGTGCGCCATGATCGCGTCGTAGAGCCGCTGGTACGCGTTCCGCGCCACCGCCGGGTTCTTCGCGACGATGTCGAGATACTCCGAGAACGTCCCCGTCCAGTGGTGCTCCTGGAAGCGCTGACGATCAAGGCGGGACTCAATCAGTTTCACAAGGTCGGCCATCGCGAGTTCCCTCCAGGGACGTGGCGTACGGATGCCGCGTGGAAGGACGCTCACTCTGGCTGTCGGGAGAAGCCCCGCCGCTTCATGCGGCGAGCACATCGCCGTCAACCGGGGGTCGAGCGCGATCCTGCGCCGCTTCGCTCTTGCTATCGGCCCGACGCGCCCCCCGCGTCAATCCCGGGCTCGAATTGTCCTACGTCACTTATACGCCCAACTCGGCCCACGGATCACAATTCCGCGCCCCGCCGCCCACGCTGCGCACATTCCGCTCGACTCGACCCCGCACCCGCCGCCGCCCTCGCCTCGGGACATGGCCAGTTGTGGGCATCCGGTGGATTCACATCTCCGCCTCACACCCATCTCATCACCCTCTCACCCGACCAAGTCCGCACACCCTCGCGCAACCCTCACGTCCGCTCCAGACTGACCCGGTGCCCGAGGCCCCACGCGGCTGACACGATCCCGCGCCACACCCGCACCGATCCATCTCGCCATGCATCCGACCCGGGATCTTCCCGCCGACGCTCTCACCTCGTCCCTCCTGAAAAACCTCCACTGGGCCGCGCTCGCCTGGATCGCCTGCTTCGAAGTGGCGTGGGGGGTCGCGTGGGCCGTGGCCTGGGGCATCGAGCAACTCGCCGCCATCATTCGCCCCTTCGCGTGATCCCCGCGCTCCATCCATAACATCCCCCGATGAACGATTCCGGGGCCACCCCAACCTCTTCACCCGCTCCCCGCCCCTTGGGCACGAAGTTTGATGCCGCCCCCGGCGTCATCGGCATCGCGCCCTCCGAACTCCCGCCCCTCCCCGACTCCATCCTCACTGAACCCGACAGCGGCCGCCTCGATCCCCGCAAGTGGTTCAAGAATCCGACCCTCCCCTTCGAACTCGAGATCGGCTGCGGCAAGGGCACCTTCATCCTCGAAGAGTCCCGCGCCCGCCCCGACACCAACTTCCTCGGCATCGAGTGGGAGGGCGAGTACTACGCCTACTCCGCCGATCGCCTCCGGCGCGTCAACGCCACCAACGCCCGCATGCTCCGCGCCGACGCCACCGAGTTCCTCCGCTGGCGCATGCCCGACGCGATCATCCAGGTCATCCACCTCTACTTCAGCGACCCCTGGCCCAAGCAGAAGCACCACAAGAACCGCGTCGTGCAGGATCGCTTCCTCGCCGACGCCTGGCGCACGCTCATCCCCGGCGGCGAGCTCCGCATCGTCACGGACCACTCCGAGTACTGGACGTGGATGGAGACCTACTTCGCGCGTTGGACCGCGAGTGGGGGGCCATCGCGGTCCGCCGGCATCCCCGACTCCATCCCCATGCCCGCCTTTGAGCGCCTTGAGTACCAGAAGCCCGCCGCCGCCGGCGAGGGCGAACTCGTCGGCACCAACTTCGAACGCAAGTACCGGCGCGAGGGCCGCCCGTTCCACTCCTGCACGCTGAAGAAGAGGGCAATGGGGAATGGGCAATAGGCAATGGTGAAGAGCCCCGCACTCGCGCCGACATCCTCCGCCCCACGCGCCGTCGTCCTCCTCTCCGGCGGCCTCGACAGCGCGGTCACGCTCGCCGTCGCGCAATCCCAAGGCCTCACCTGCCACGCCATCTCCTTCGACTACGGGCAGCGCCACAAGGTCGAACTCGACGCCGCCCGAAGGATCGCCGCTCACCTCCACGCCGCCGATCACCGCATCATCCCGCTCGACCTCCGTCTCGTCGGCGGCTCGGCCCTCACCGCCGACATCGAAGTCCCCAAGCACGCCACGCCCGCCTCCGCCATCCCCATCACCTACGTCCCCGCCCGCAACCTCGTCTTCCTCTCCATCGCGCTGGGCCTCGCCGAAGTCGTCGGTGCCCGCGACATCTTCATCGGCGCCAACGCCGTTGATTACTCCGGCTACCCCGACTGCCGCCCGGCGTTCATCGAGTCCTTCGAACGCACCGCCAACCTCGCCACCAAGGACGGCGTCGAGGGCCGTCCCTTCCGCGTCCGCGCGCCCCTCATCGATCTCACCAAGGCCGACATCATCCGACGTGGCCACGAACTCGGCGTCGACCTCTCACTCACGACATCCTGCTACGACCCCGACGCACGCGGCTTCTCCTGTCGCTCGTGCGACTCCTGCCGCATCCGCATCAAGGGCTTCGCCGACGCCAACATCCCCGATCCCACGCGCTACGCCACGCCTCACACATGACGCTTCCACTCGCACACCCCGATGCCTCGCGCGTCCGTATCGCGGAGACCTTCGTCTCCGTGCAGGGCGAGGGCAAACTCACCGGCGTCCCCAGTTGGTTCTGCCGCGCCAGCGGCTGCAATCTCCGCTGCACCTGGTGCGACACGCCCTACGCCAGTTGGAACCCCGAAGGCCCGACACGCACCGTCGATGACCTCATCGCCGAGGCCGCAGCGCACATGCGATCAGAAAGTGGGGGGGGCGGGGGGGTCCGCCACGCCGTGCTCACAGGTGGCGAGCCCATGCTCTTTGACGCCATGGCCGCGCTCGGCCGCGAGCTCGCCGCGCGCGGCATGCACGTCACCTTCGAGACCGCCGCCACCATCTTCCGTCCACCCTCCGAGACCGGCTGCGCGCTCATGAGCATGAGCCCGAAACTCTCCAACTCCACGCCGCGCGGCGCCGGCGGCTCGCCCGACCCGCGCGATCCCACGGGCGCATGGGCAGCCCGCCACGAGGAACGCCGCCTCAACATCCCCCTCATCCAGCAACTGATCGACGCCTATCCCGATCGCCAACTCAAGTTCGTCGTCGCCCAGAACTCAGAGCGCGCCGACCTCGCCGAGATCGACGCGCTGCTCGCACAACTCCACAACCTCGCGCCCAGCGACATCATGCTCATGCCCGAGGGCGTCAAGCCCCCGACGCCCGAGCACAAGGCCTGGGTGCTCGACGCATGCCTCTCACGCGGCTGGCGCTACTGCAGCCGCCTGCACATCGAACTCTTCGGCAACACCCGCGGCACGTGAACGCGGGCTCGGGCGTCCTCCGACCGGGTCGCGTCCTCAGAAGCAGTGCCCGAACATCGTGAAGAACTCCAAGAGGTCGAGGATGTCCACGCATCCATCGGGGTTGTAGCGGTCCAGTTTCGCGAAGACCGCCGGCGGACACGCGGCGGACGGCGTGCATCCCTGGCAGACGGAGAAGTCGCTGAACAGGTCGAGGATGTCGAGGATGTCCGGAATGCCATCGAAGTTGTAATCCGCCAGCTCGCAGGGGTCATACCCGTACAACCCGATGTAGAGCGACGCGTAGGGGTTCGCCGGCCAGCCGCCGAAGTTGAACGTGCCCAGGTGCCCGGATCGTGGCGCGAGCGTGCCCGCGCTGGTCGGGGTGGTGTACCAGTCGACAATGTCATCGACGCCGTGCGCGTTGCCGCCGCCGCCGGTCACAAACAGATCATCCTCCCTGGTCGCCGCATACTGCGGCAGCACGAGGTAGGGCCCCGCCACGCGCCGCGAAGCTGTCTGGTTCTGGATGAAGGTGTAGCTCCATCCGAAGTCGGACCACGGGTTTCCGTCCGTGTCGTCATGGTCGCAGCCGAGGAACGCGCCATTGACCTTGGATGTTCCGGTCGCGGGGCTTGCCGCGGTGCCGTCGGTGTCGCCGAACTCCGCGAAGGCGTAGGGCGCGAAGTCATACGTGATGAACCACCCGGTGTAGCCCGTGGGGAAGAACGCGGCGGGCGCGCTCGTGAGCATGATCGCCGCCGTCGGGACGGCTGCGGGGTGGTTGAATCCCCCGTCGCAGTCGTAGAACCAGTTGATGAGCGTGAAGCCGGGAAGGGCGAGCTGCGGCGCGATCTCGATGGCCGAATCGGTCGCGTACGCCACGCCGATGCCGTCGATGACCCGGTCAAAGACCATGTCGCCCCAGTCCGCGCCCTCGGTACCGAACGGCGGGATGCCGCCGGTGCGCGAGGGATCGTCCATGCTCCAGAAGAGGTTCCCGTTCGACAGGTAGTCGTCATTGATGAAGAGGCCAGGCCCCGCACGAACGCTCCCCTGCCCTCCGTCCTCGAACAGAGTGACAACACGCTCGCCGGTCCGCACGTTGATGTAGAGGTGCCCGGCAGGTCTGGCTTCTGCGCTCAGAAGCGTGGGCGGCTCGGCCGCCGCGGAGCCGCACACCAATCCCGCGACCGAACCCGCACCAAGACCCAACGCCAGGCCAGAGGCCATGGCAACAAGTGAGCAATGCTTCGCGATCATCGGATGTCCCTCCAGAGAATGTGTCGACCCGGATGCGTCCGGCGGTGTCTCTGAGGACTTGACGGGGCGCCCCGGAATCTCTCACGTGGCCGAAAGAATACCAGAGGCGGGGCCCGTTCCGGCTCGCAAAGCCCAGGTTCACGCAAACCGCACACACCCCCGCTCCCCTATCATGATCCGTTGATCACCAACCCCTCCTCGCCGCCGCGTTCCGAACCACCCCCGGATTGCCAGGCATACCGAACCTTCCCGGGCTTGGCGTCGGCGATCCGCGCGCAGACCGACCGCATCCTGAAAGAATGGCGGTCCAGCACGCTTCTCACCATGCCCGAGACCGGCGACCTCACCGCCAAGGAGTTCGAGGACGATATCTCGCGCATCCTCGCGGCCATGGCCGACGCGCTTGAGTCCAGCGAGCAGCCCGACCTCAAGGCCCTCATGCGGGCCGCGCCCGCCCACGGTTTCCACCGCTTCCTGCAGAAGTACGACCTGGGCGATCTGTTCGCTGAAGAGCGCATCCTGCGCCGCGTGATCGTCGCCCGAGTCGAGGCCGAGATGCAGCGACAGTGCAAGCCCGACGAGTCCGCGGCTCTGCACTTCATGATCGACATCATGCTCCAGCAGGGCGTGCTGGCCCTCGTGTACCAGCAGAAGAAGGAGCTCGCCCTCGCCGCCGATGTCCAGCGGAAGTATCTTGCGTTCCTCTCGCACGACCTGAGCAACAACTTCCTGCTGATCACGCTCAACCTTGAGTTCATCGAGTACAAGATCTCGAAGGTTCCCGAGCTGAGCGAGAGCGCAGAGGTCCTGGGCCAGACGCTCACCGCCATCCGGCACACGCGCTCGGGGATGCTCCGCCTGCTCGAGCACGAGCGACTGGCGAGCGCGGACGCGCTGCCCAGCGTCGGGCCTCTCAACCTGCGCAAGGTCGTTGACCCGATCGTGACCGCGAGCGATGCGCACGCCAGGACCAAGGGGCTTCGGATCGCCGCCGACATCGACGAGACAATCTCCGTCGAATCCGATGCGGACCTGCTCACCATCATCCTCCAGAACCTCATCGGCAACGCGGTGAAGTACGCTTCCAACGGCGCGCCGGCGCCGGGGGACAAAGAGACCGTCCGCGTGCGCGCGTCCCGCGAGACGTCCGGGGGCCGCGACCACTGGCGGATCTCCGTCATCGACCACGGTCCGGGCATTCCCGCTGATCGCGTCGACATGCTCTTCAACGCGTTCCATCGCGTCCGCAAGCCGGGTGAGAGTCTCTTCGCTGAAACCGGCGGCTTCGGCCTCGGTCTGGCGATCGCGTCCGAGGCCGCGCGCCTCATCGGCACCTCGATCGACGTGCAGTCCGAGCCCGGGCGCGGCTCGACGTTCTCGTTCGTCGTGCCCGGCGCTGGATGAGCGAACGCCCCGGGTTATCGCGGCGGGGGCGGGAATACGCCCCGCGTCCAGCGTGCAGAAGAGCACGGACGATCGCGTCAAGGCCCGCGCGTGGCATCTTCGGACATGCCCGTGATGAGGCGTGCCCCGCGGCTGAAGGTCACGTACGCCCAGGCCCACTCGAGCATCGTCGCCATGCGATTTCTGAACCCGATCAGGAAGTACACGTGGAGCAACGCCCAGAAGGCCCACGCGAAGAAGCCGCTGTACATGCCGCCGAACATGCACGCCACCGCGCGGTTGCGCCCGATGGTCGCGAGCGTTCCCTTGTCCTTGTAGCGGAAGGGCGCGCGGGGCGACGAGGGATGACTGAGCGAGCGTCGGACGACGCGGGCCACATGGTCGCCCATCTGCATCGCGGCGGGCGCGACGCCGGGAACCAATGACCCGGTGCCCTCGTCGGTGATGGAGGCCAGATCGCCCGCGATGTAGATGTTCGGGTGACCGGGCACGGAGAGATCGGGGGCGACGATCACGCGCCCCGCAGGATCGAGGGGTGTGTTGAGGGAGGCCGCGAGCGGCGAGGCGCGGACGCCCGCGGCCCAGATGACGTTGCGGGCCTCAATGCGCTGCGGCTCGGGCACGCGTGCGCCAACGACCGTGACGGTCCCGGCGTCAATCGCGACGGCGCGCGTCTCCAGCATCACCTCAACGCCGAGCGCGTCCAGGTCCCTCAGGGCTTGCGCTGAGGCGCGATGCGGATAGGTCGGGAGAACGCGGTCCTGGGCCTCGATCAGCATGACGCGCGCGGTGGACGTGTCGATGGTGCGGAAGTCGCGATGGAACGCGGAGCGCGCGATCTCGGCCATCGCGCCCGCCAGCTCGACGCCCGTTGGACCCGCGCCGATCACGACGAACGTGAGCGCGGCGTGGCGAGCGGCGGCGTCGGTTGCGCGCTCCGCGCCCTCGAAGGCCAGGAGGTAGCGCCGGCGGAGCAGCAGCGCGTCGTCGATGGTCTTCAGACCCGGCGCGTGCGCGGCCCACTCGTCGCGCCCGAAGTAGGAGTGCGTCGCGCCGGTTGCCACGATGAGGATGTCGTAGGGGATCGACGCGCCGTCGGTAAGGTGCACGGTGCCAGAGGGGACGTCGATACGGGCCACGTCGCCGAGAAGCACGCGGGCGTTCTTCTGGCGAGCGAGGATGTGGCGGATGGGCGCGGCGATGTTCGCGGGCGAGAGCATCGCGGTGGCCACCTGATACAGCAGGGGCTGGAACGTGTGGTGGTTCTGCCGATCGATGAGCGTGATGGAGACGGCTGCGGAGGCCAGGCCCCGGGCGGCGTGAAGGCCCGCGAAGCCGCCTCCGATGATGAGGACGCGAGGGTGGGCGGCGGTGTTCACACGTCGATTGTTGGGAGGGCGGCGGGTTGGCGATCATCGCGGCACCCTGGGAGGCCGTCCAGGCTCGAAAGCGGTGGGTGGAAGTACGGATCGGCGGCTGGCTGGTAGCCCGATCAGGGCGGGCTTTCGCCCGAAATGTGGACGCGGTGTGGCGCGGGTCTGATCCGTCGGCGAGGGCGAGTCGATAGGAAGCAGAGCGGAGAGTGAGTCGGGAACGCGGCCGCACGAGGGATGCGGGAGGAGTTCGATGGCGATTCACAGGGTGATCGTGGGAGGGGGCGTGGCGGTGTGGCTCGGTTCGCTCGCGGCGAGCGCGGCGGCGTTCGAGCGGTACGCGCGGACTCCGGGAAGCGTGGGTGTGTCGGCGCCGGCGGTCGACGCGGAGGAGGCGGGGAAGGAATGGCGGGTCACGATGTACGCGCATCCGAAGTGCCCGTGCACGCGCGCATCGCTGGCGGAGCTCGCGCGTGTGGCGGAGGCAGTGGGCGCAGGTGTCAGCGTCGAGTATGTAGTTGTGATGTACCGGCCGCGGAGCGAGGAAGACGGGTGGGTGAGGGGCAGGTCGTGGGACCTGGCCAGCCAGATCGCGGACGCGAGGATCGTTGTTGACCCGGACGGGCTGATGGCGACACGGGCAGGGGCGATGACGTCCGGGCATGTTGTGGTGCGGAATCGGGCGGGTGCGGTGGTGTATGCGGGGGGAGTGACAAACGGCCGGGGAGAGACGGGGGCGAGCGCGGCGGGAGACGCAATCGTCGATGTGCTGCGGGGCGGGGAGAGCGCGCTCAGCGTCGGACCGGTGTTCGGCTGCGCGATCACCGGGCGCGAGGCGATGGCGGGTGAGGGAGGGGTTCCATGAAATGTCCATCCATCGACGTGAAACTCGATGGACGTGCCGCGGAGATCTTCAGCGACGGGCTCGAGCGCTCGCGCGGCGAGACAGATCGGCTCTTCGCCGGGCTCATGCTCGTTCAATGGATGGGGGCAATCGCCGCCGCACTCGTGGTGTCGCCCAGAACGTGGATCGGACAGACGAGCATGGTCCACCTGCACGTGTGGGCGGCGGTGCTGGTGGGGGGCATCATCGCGTCGGCGCCGGTTCTCCTGGCGTGGCTCGCGCCGGGCCGGGCGATCACGCGCCACGTGGTGGCTGTCGCGCAGGTCGCGTTCTCCTCGCTCCTGATCCACCTGACGGGCGGGCGGATCGAGACGCACTTCCACGTCTTCGGGTCGCTGGCGTTTCTGGCGTTCTACAGGGACTGGCGTGTGCTGCTGACGGCGACGACGGTCGTCGCGCTGGACCACTGGGCGCGAGGGCTGTGGTGGCCGCAGTCGGTGTTCGGGACGGCGACGGGGTCCCCGTGGAGGTGGATTGAGCACGCGGGATGGGTCGTGTTTGAGGACGTCGTGCTGCTGCTGGCGATGTCACGGGGGCTGCGCGAGGCGCGGGGCGTGGCCAAGGGGCGGGCGGATGCCGAGCAGCGGACGGCGCTGGTCGAGGGGCTGGTGAAGACGCGGACGGAGGAGCTGGAGGCGGCGCGGGCCGAGGCGGTGGCCGCGAACCAGTCCAAGAGCGCATTCCTTGCGAACATGAGCCACGAGATCCGCACGCCCATGACGGCCGTGCTGGGGTTCGCGGACCTCATCGAGGACGATGCGCTCTCGCCGGAGCGCCGGCGCGAGCACGTGCGCACCATCCGCAGGAACGGCGAGCACCTGCTCGGGATCATCAACGACATCCTGGACCTCTCCAAGATCGAGGCCGAGCGCCTGGTGCTGGAGTCCGTGCCCTGCTCGGTGCAGGGTCTGGTGGCGGAGGTGGCGGCGCTGATGCGCGTGCGCGGCGCGGGCAAGGGCGTGACGGTGGATGTTGAGTATGCGTATCCGCTGCCCTCAATGATCCGGACGGACCCGCTGCGCCTGCGTCAGGTGCTGGTGAATCTCGTGGGAAACGCGATCAAGTTCACCGAGGCGGGCGGTGTGCGGATCGTGGTGCGATCTCGGGGCGTGGCGGATGAGCAGCCGCACGTGGACATCGAGGTGATCGACACCGGTATCGGGATGAGTGAGCAGGAGATCGAGCGGATCTTCACGCCCTTCGCGCAGGCAGACGCGTCCACCACCCGCCGATTCGGGGGCACGGGTCTGGGGCTGGCCATTTCCAAGCGGATCGCGGAGC
Source organism: uncultured Phycisphaeraceae bacterium (assembly GCA_964588385.1). GTDB lineage: Bacteria > Planctomycetota > Phycisphaerae > Phycisphaerales > UBA1924 > JAHBWV01. The sequence continues at coordinate 30,921 of CAZPPG010000018.1, read as the reverse complement.
TGATGGGGGGCTCGGTGACGGTGCGGAGCGTCCCGGGCGAGGGAAGCACGTTTGTCCTTCGGTTGCCCACGGGTGACCTCACGGGCGTACGCCTGATCGAGGGCCCCACCGAGGCAATGGTTCCGGTGCCGGAGCGGGCGCCGACCAAAGAGCGCGTGCGCCTGTCGGGGCGCGTGCTGCTGGCGGAGGACGGTCCGGACAACCAGCGGCTGATCGCGTTCCACCTGCATTGTGCCGGCGCAGAGGTTGTGGTGGCGGGCAACGGGCAGGAGGCGATCGAGGCCGTGGAACGCGCCGAGCGCGAGGACAGGCCGTTCGGGCTGATCCTGATGGACATGCAGATGCCGGTGCTGGACGGGTACGAGGCCACGCGTGTGCTGCGCGGATCGGGACGGACCGTGCCGATCATCGCGCTGACGGCCCACGCCATGTCGGGTGATCGGGAGAAGTGCCTCCGCGCGGGGTGCGACGATTATCAGACCAAGCCGATCAGCGCGCCCGCCCTCCTCGAGGCGGTCGCCCGTGCCATGGGAAGGGCGTCGGGGGCCATGGCCCCCGACCAGGGCTCCGGCGCGGGGCGGGCGGCGTAGCACCTCATTCTCACCACAATCGGTCTCAGTCGGGTTGCACGAACGGAAATGCGCACTATTCTTCTTTTTGGAGAATAATATGGCGCGACGGCCCGAATCGACTTCGCGAGAGACCTCGCCCGCACTCATGGCCCTGGGGCTGACGCACCTCGAAGCCGAGGCGTACGCGTTCCTGGTGCGCGAGGGACCTTCGACGGGGTATCGGATCGCGCAGGGGCTCGGAAAGCCGGCGGGGAATCTCTACAAGTCATTGGAGGCGATGGAGGCCCGGGGCTTCGTGCTCAGCGCGGACGAGGAAGGCGGGCGCCTGTACCGGGCGACACCCGTTGCCGAGGTAGGGTCGCGCGTGGTGCGCGAAGTGGAGCGAGCCGCGGCTCGGGCGGCGAAGGAACTTGGAAGGACCGGTGCACACGAAGACGCGCCCGATGATCGGCTCTATGCCATCGTCGATCGCGGGGCAGCGATCGAGCGGGCCCGGGCGATGATCGACGCAGCGAGCGACTTTGTGCTGCTCTCGGCCTGCCCGGTGCTCGTTGACGAGCTTGCAGAGGCGCTGCGCAACGCGGCGGCGCGGCATGTCGCGGTGGGCATGAAGGTCTTTGCGCAGGTGGAGATCGCGGACGCGCACGTGGTGGTGGATGCACGCGGTGAGGCGGCGTGGCGCGAGGGGCCGGGGCAGTGGCTCTCCATGTCGGTGGATGGACGCTCGATGCTCGGTGCGCTGCTGGACCATGAGGGAGAGACGCTGCGGACAGCCCACTGGTCGAGAAACGCGATGCTCAACTGGGAGGTGTACACGGGGCTGAGCGCGAGCATCCTGCTTGAAGAGGCCGAGCGACTGCTCACACGCGGGGCATCGGGGCCGGAAGTCAAGAACGCGCTGGAGGCGCTGCACCGGCTGCAGCCCAGAGTCTCAGGCGGCAAGCAGGAGCTGATGCGCCGGTACCGCGCGTCGAGCGCGGCGGGCAAACGAGGTGTTCGCGGCGCGGAGCGCGGAAAGTAGTGGATCGATCAACCCGAGAGGAGTGGTGTATGGGCTTGGGATATGTGCCAGTGTGCGTCGGTGTGTCGTGCGCGATCGTAGCATTCGCCTTCGCGGGCCGGGCGGCGGCCGCGGGCCCGGAACTGCTGGTCACGTCGTTCTTCTCCGACAACATCGTTCGGATCGATCTTGCGACGGGCGCGAAGACCGGCTCGATTGATGGCATCTCGGGGCTGGACGGTCCGCTGTGCACGCGCGTCGGTCCGGACGGGCTGCTGTATGTGGCGAGCGAAGGCACGGACAACGTGCTGCGGTTCGATCCAATGACGGGCGCGAAGGTGGACGAGTTCGTGCTGACGGGCGCGGGCGGGCTGGATGCCCCGACGTCCCTGGCGTGGGATGGGAACGGGAACCTGTGCATCGCATCGTTCACGCAGAACTCCGTGCGCCGGTACGACGGAGCCACGGGCGCGTACATCGACACGATGGTGACGCCGGGGCTCGGCGGCTTGAACGGCGCGGACAACGGCATGACGTTCGGGCCGGATGGGAACCTGTATGTGCCAAGCTACAACACCAACCGCGTGCTGCGCTACGACGGGGAGTCGGGGGCGTTCCTCGGGACGTTTATCTCGTCGATTATCCGGCCGCGGGTGCTGGTGTTTGAGGCGGACGGCGACCTCTTGATCACCAGCGAGGGCGGAAGCTCGGTGCGCCGGTACGACGGGACGACCGGCGCTCATCTGGGCAACCTGGTGACATCGGGCTCGGGCGGGTTGTCGGGCGCGGTGGGGATGGTTGTCGGGCCCGATGGGTACCTGTACGTGACGTCCGCGAACAACGATCGCGTGCTCCGGTACGACGCGGTGACCGGCGCGTTCATCGATGTCTTTGCCGAAGGCGCGGCGATCGGGTTCGATGGGCCGGTCTTCCTGACGATCGTGCCCGCGCCGGGCGCGGGCACGGCGATCACGCTCGGGGCGTTGCTCACCTCTCGGCGTCGCCGTTGACCGGCGCCGCTCCGATTACCCCGCGATGACATCACCCGTGTCCGTCGCGGTCCACACGCCGCCCGTCGGATCGAACCGGTAGAGGATGAGCGTCGGGTCGCCGGCGCGGGCCCGCGCGCCAAGCCGCAGCACAGAGCCCCAGATCGAGCCGCCGATCGGGAACCCAACCTCGCTTGAGGACGTCGCCTGCGTGACGTTGGTAGAGAGCCACGTCGCACTCGTCGGGTTGTAGCGTGTGGCGATGAGATCATCAGCGGCGGTCGCGGCGAAGATGTAGATGTTCCCATCGGGCGAGACGTGTCCGGACGCGCCGGGTTCGAGGGTTGGGCCGCCGGACTCAACCGAGAGATTGCGGACGCGCCAGCGGTTGGGTTCGGGGGTGAGGCCCGGCTTCCACCAGTACTGCTGGAGGTCCCCCGCGCCGTCGACGCCGACGATGTTCAGCCCGCCGCCCGCGGACACGAATGCGTCGATCTGTCCGACAAGCTTCGGGAGGCTGAAGCGGGCGGTCATGTTGAGGAAGGTCCAGTTGCCCTCGCCGAGCGCCGGCGACCACCAGTAGACGATGACATCGCCGCTGGAGTTGACGCCGGCGAGATTGAGCCCGTTCCAACTGGTGACATAGGAGGTGAGGCCGCCGACGAGCGTGGGTCCGTTGATGCGTCGTGTGAGGTTCGCGAACTGCCAGTCGGGGAGGCCGCTGGCGAACCAGTAGTTGATGGCGTTGCCCTTGGCATCGACGCCTCCGAGGTGGATGGAGCCCCATGCGGGCTGGTAGGTGGTGAGGTCGCCTGTGACGCCGGGGAAGTTGCGTTCGACGGTGAGGTTGCGTGCGGTCCAGGTGTTGGTGAGCAGGTTGCCGGTGAACATCCAGAGGTGCCGGTTCTCGTCGGTGGCGACGAGGTAGGCGACGTTCATGTTCGTGCCGCGGGTGTACGCGGTCATGTCGGTGATGCGTCCGACATATCGGGTGAGGCGGGCGATCTGGTGCTCGGTGGTCTCGCCTGTGGTGTTGTGGACCTGGGTGGCGAAGGGCCGGCCCGCGCTGTCGAGCGCGAAGGTGAGCTGGCGGGGTCCGGCGCGGAGGCCGACGACGACCTGCGGCTGGGCCGGGGCCTTCTCCCGGGCCTTGAACTTGACCACCACATCCTCGTCGAAGGCGGGGAGCGTGATGGTGAGCACGCCGACGCCGACGTAGGTCGCGGCGATCGTCGAGAGCGGGGATGTCTGGCCCGCGTCGGCAGACCAGACCTCGATATCGACGACCATATCGCGGTCGAGACCGGTGATGGTGAGCAGCCCGTCGCCGACGGTTCCGGTTGATTCGTTGCGATCGTGGAGGAGGTAGACGATCCCCTGTCCGCCGTCGGAGATGCCCCAGGTGTGGACGGACTTGCCGGCGGCACTGGCTGTGCTCACGCGTCCGGCGAGGGTCTGGAAGTTGAAGCGTGCCCAGTCGATCGCGACGCCGCCGGGCAGGCCGTCGACGAAGCGGCGCACGGACGACTGGATGCCGCGCATCGTGTCGGAGAGGAGGAATCCGTTGTCGGCGAGCGTGGCCGAGGGCATGCGTAGGGCGGTGCCGACCTGGCCGGTGGCCAGGCCAGACCACATCATCACGCGGAAGACGGCGTCGTCGTCTTCGGCCGTGAAGTCCGGGGAGTAGGTGGGCGTGCCGCCGGGCCAGACCTCGCGCGTCGGGCCCCATTCGCCGTTGATCATCGGGCGCCGGAAGACGTCGGAGCTGATCCAGTACGCGGTGAGGTTGGCGTTGTCGAACGCGGGCTTTACGAGGATGTCGTCGTGCGGGTTGTTGACGCCCTCCTCGTTGCCCATGGTGTAGAGGTGGGGCGCGGCCAGGTCGAAGGCGCGGTGGTTGAACGAGAGTCGGCCGACGGGCCCGCGCGGATCGGGGGCGATGGTCGACTGGATCACAAGCCGGAGCGGATCGTTCTCGCGGATGTAGGTCGCCAGTTCGCCCATCCACACGGCGCGTCGGCGCATCTCCGGATCGCGTCCGGGGACCCCGTCGCCCTCGGCGTTGGCGGTCCAGAGCGAGTCCCACTCGCTGAGCACCTCCCAGCCGATCGCGCGGTGGGCGTAGGGGCTCATGTGGAGCCAATCGATGAGCGTGTCCATCTGGACCTTGGCCATGTCGAGCGTTTCGGGGTTCTGGAAGAAGTCGTTGATGTCCGACAGCGGCCCGCCCGCGCTGGTGTGCCAGGGCGTCATGGTCTCGAAGACCTCGGGCCAGAAGTAGGAGCCCAGGGGCGAGATGATGATCTGCATGTCGTACTGCTCGGCCTTCTCGAGGACGAGGAGCATGTGGTCGCGCATGTCTGGGTTGAACACGCCGCGCGGATATTCGAGCCAGTACCAGCCGTTTGGCCCGTCGGGGTTGTTGTCGTTGTGGATGCTGGTGACGAAGTCGAGATAAAGGCGCAGCGTGTTGACGCCCTTGTCCTTGAGCTCCTGGAAGTACACATCGGCGGTGCCCTCGGCGGGCGTGTTCTCATAGAAGTTCTGGAAGATCAGGTTGTCGCGGTCCCACACGTCGCCGGGGAAGAGGGTTCGCCAGTACTTCCACGACGAGCCGATGTGATCCCCGACCATGATGAATGGGGTGCCGTCCTCGTGGGTGAGTGTCGGCGCGGTGGGCGAGGGAACGATGCGTGTTCCGGCGCTCGGGTCCTGGGTCGTGCTCTGTGTGGTGAACGTCGCGCCGTTGGAGATCGGCCCGGGGTTGCCCAGGGCGTCGACGGCGCGCACGGCCACGTGGTACGTGGTCGAAGGGGAGAGGCCGATGAGGCGGAGGTCGTCGGCATCGCCGGCGAGCCGCGGGATGTAGACGTTCTCGAAAGCGGTGGCGCGATCCCAATCGGCCTCGGTGACGATGGGGGTCGGGCTGTGGCGGATGAGGTAACCGGAGACGTGCCCCGTGCCGCCGGTGGTCCCGGCCGGGGCGAGGAAGCGGAGGCGCGCGCTGTACCCGGTGACCGTGTCGGCCACGAGGGTGGTGATCTGTCTGGGGCGTGAGTCGGCCGCGCCGTCGACCAGCATGACCTCGGCGTAGTTGACCGGTCCTTTGAGCCCGGCCTGCGTGGATGCGCTCGACGACTGAACGCCCTGCAGGTGGTCGTCGATGATGCCGGGGATCGTCCACTTGTTCGGCCCGCGCCGGTTGACGACGAGATTGCGGTTGCCCCCGTCGTTGTCGAAGATGACATCGAAGTTCATCGCGAAGGTGAAGCCGTGGGCGGGCGCGCCGGTGTGTCCGAGCGAGGCCCAGGGGACGAAGATCTCCGACGACCAGCCGGTGTCGGTGTCGGAGTTGTCGTTGAGCGTTCCGGTGTAGGTCGACGCGTAGGCGATGCCGGCATCGAGGAGCGCGCCGGGATTCACGCCGACGCCGTTGCCGATCCCGTCGCCCATGATCCACTTGTACCGCGTGGGCACCGCGCTGTTCTCCGCCCCGCCCTGTGGGCCCAGCCCGACGCCGATCATGCGGTCCGTGGGCGCGAAGAACTCGTCGCGCGAGTTGTTCATGTCGAAGTAGAAGGACACCGAATCGTCCTGCTCGATCTCCCAGTACCGACCCGCGCCGGAGCCGCGCCCGTCCGCCCAGAGCTGCGCGTCGCTGACCTCGACGGAGAGGTAGACGCCCGAGGCGTTGTACATCATCCGGACGGTGGCCGCGCTGTTCTCGTGATAGGCCTGCGCCCGCGTGATGGTGGACGCGTACCCCCATGCCGGGTCGGAGAGGTTGCCGTCAACGACGATCGCGCCCGTGGCGCGGGTCATCAGCCAGAGCGGATGGTCGGTCGTGATGGGGTCCGCCGCGAGCAAGACCCGCGGCTCAAGCGAGTCGAGCAGCGATGGCGCGGGCACGCCCGCGCTTTCGCGGATGCGGCGTGCGTCGCGCGGGACGTTGCGCGGCTGGTGGCGGTCGTGGGCGTTTGCTCCGAAACGTTCGTTCATGGCTGTGGCTCGCCTCTGGGTATCTGGATGCGCGGGCGGGAGCGTGTGCAGGGTTGAAGGGGGGCGCGCCCCGAACCTATAACGTCGGCGCGATCTGCAAGGCAGGTCGGACAAGATCCTGATCGCGATGTGCGTTTGCCCCGCCGCACGCCGCAGAGTTCACCCAACCACCACCGCTTCCACGGCCCCGGGATCCGAGAACTTCCGGGGACTTGGACAGAAGGACTGAGACGGGACTTTACATGATCGGCGCGCGGACTTGGACCGGACAGGATCCGAATGGCGGCAAATTCAGGGATCGCTGCGGTTCTCGGGCGAGGGGAGGGGTCTGGCTGCGGGCTCAGTCCTCATCGAGCGTCTTCTTGCGCCGGAGGACGTGGTGGTAGTGCTGGGCGAAGCGGTGTGCCTCGTCGCGGATCTGCTGGCAGAGGCGGAGCCCGAGATTGTCGCGGCCGAGGCGGATGGGCTCGGTGCGGGCCTGGATGTAGATGAGTTCCTCTTTCTTCGCGAGGGAGATGACCATGGGGGGCTTGACGTCGAGCTGCTCGAAGGCGGACATGGCGGCGTGGAGTTGTCCGAGCCCGCCGTCGATCAGGATGACCTCGGGGTAGAGCTCCTGGCCCGCGCCCGCCTCGCGATACCGGCGGCTGACAACCTCGCGGATCGAGGCGTAGTCGTCGTTGGTGACGGACTTGATGCGGAATCGCCGGTACTGGCTCTTGAGAGGACGGCCATCGACGAAGCAGACCTTGGACCCGACGGTCTCGCCGCCTTGGAGGTGGGCGATGTCGATCCCCTCGATGCAGCGGATGGGCTCATCGAGCGAGAGGGTTTTCTGGAGGGAGGCGAGGGCCTTCCTGGGGTCGAGGCGTTCGAGCTCGGTTTCGGGCTGCCACCCCTCGCCGCGTCCGGCGCGCTCATCGAGCTTCTCGATGGCTCGGATCTGGTCGCGGAGGACGGCGGCGCGCTCGAAGTTGAGGGCGGCGGACTCACGCTCCATTTCCTGGCGCATCTCGCGGAGCATGATGCTGCGCTTGGAGCCGAGGAAGCGGACGAAGTGATCGATGTCGATGCGGTAGCCGTCCCTGGTGATCTTGGCGGCACACGGCGCGGTGCACTGGTTGATGGCGAAGAGGAGGCAGGGGCGGAAGTACTTGTTGCGTTCGTCGCCGTCGATGATGTCGAGCTTGCACGTGCGGAACTTGAAGACACGCTGCAGGATCTGGACGGCTTCGCGGAGGGCGCCGACGTTTGTGAAGGGGCCGTAGATCCTGGCGCCCTTCATCTCGGGGGCGACGGAGCCGTCCTCCTCGATGCCGCCCGGGTTCCGGGTGATGAAAACGCGGGGGAAGTCCTCACGCTGTGTGACGACGAGATAAGGGAAGGTCTTGTCGTCGGTGAGTCGGGCGTTGAAGCGGGGCTGGATGTCCTTGATGAGGCGGTTCTCGGCGAGGAGCGCCTCCCACTCGCCCTCGCAGGGGAGGATCTCAAAGTCGTGGACGAGGTCGAGCATCGGGTGCTTCTTGAACCCGAGGTCGGCGGATGGGATGAAGTAGGAGGCGACGCGATCGGGCAGGCGCGAGGCCTTGCCGACGTAGAGGACGATGCCGGTGTGGTCCTTCATCAGGTAGACGCCGGGGATCTCCGGGAGCGAGCGGGCCTTCTTGAGCAGGCGTGTGAGGCGGGCGTCGCGCGACTCACTCCCCCAGGGCGGGGGTGCGTCGGACGGGAGGAAGCCGTCGGCGTCGAGCGGGGGTGGGATGGGATCGTCGGGCACGGGGGATTGTTCGCGGGGGGTGGACTCGACGCGGAGAGTGCGGAGAAGAGTTTCAACGCGGAGGGCCGCGGAGAACGCGGAGAAGAAGGGGATTCACCTCCGAGCACACGGAAGGCTAGAAGAGATAGAGACGGGAAGACTTGGAGAAGAGTTTCAGCGCGGAGGGCTCGGGTCCGACCGAACCCTAGCCGAGGAGTTCGTCGTCCTTGTACACGCCGGTGAGCGAGGTCTTCACAAGCAGGCCGTGGCCTCCCGCAAAGTCCCCGAAGTCATAGAACAGCTCGATGTTGCCGTCTTGATAGATGGAGATGTTCTCCAACGCGAGAACGTCGAGCAGTTCCTGCTCACTCGGCGCCGGGAAATCCTCCTCGGCCCAATCGTGCAGAATCTTCATCACGCGCGGGGCAACCTCTTGCTTCATCCACTCGTGCCACCAGTCGGTGTTGGCGACGACTGCCGCGAGGGTCACGAGCCCTGCGCGGCACTCCTCGGCGGACTCGCCGTCGATTGAAACGCGAACATCTGCACCGCGCCAAACGGTTCGTCCCTCAAACGTTGTGCGATGCTGATCCAACGCGAAGTCGCCAAAGCGATCGTGACGGACGACGATAGGTGTCGTCAGCTCTCGGATGAGATCGTCGAACTCGGCATCCGTTGTGGACGCCGGCATTCCGACAAGAATCGCCTGGGGTTCGGCTAGCTCGTTCTCGACCAGAACGTGTGCACGCATAGTCACGAGCGTGCATCGCTCAATCTTCTTCGACTCCTTCTCCACGGATCTTTCTTGGCCACACTTGTAGACCTTGAGCTTGCGATGGCTCAATGGACCTCCTGCGACTCGCCACGCGGCGAGCCAAAACCAAAGCTTCCACGGCTCGCCTTGCCTTCGGCCGCAACACGCGCCAAGAGGCGACACCACGCCGGTTAATGTTTGCAGTGGCGCCCGGCCTATTTCCTCATGGACTTTCCGCTCGCGTAGGAGCTGTTCCCGATACGCCTCCGTGAGGCCCTTTGGAAGTTCCATCAACGTCCTCCTCGCTGCTCTTATCCATCGTACCGCAACGCAAGTCCGGGACGCCCTGCGCCAGGCATCGTAAAACCGTGCAGTCGGTACACTGGGATCCCCCAGGCATCCGGAGTCGGGTGCGAGCGTCGGTCCACCCAGGAGTCGTTCGATGAAGCGTCTGGTTCTGATTCGCATCGCGGCGTGCTTGGCAGGGTTCACCATCGGCTGTAGCGCGTGTGCCGCGCCTCCGGCGTTCGATGACGCCGACTCGATGCGGACGTTCATCGAGCAGTACAGCGCGGACGAGCGGTCGATCGGCGTGTTCTATGACGCGGCGTGGTCGGAGACGGCGATGGCGCGACGGGAGAAGCTGATCGAGGAGGGGTTCGCGCGGCTCAAGCAGGTCAACCACGGCGAGCTTGGTCGGAGCGGGCGCGTCGATTACCTGCTCATGCGCACCAAGTTGGAGGCGGACCGCAACGAGATCCAGCAGCAGCGGCGGCAATGGGAACAGATGAAGGAGATCCTGCCCTTCCGGGATGCCATCGTGGCGATGGAGGAGCAGCGGTCGCGACTGGAGGGCGTGAAGCCCGAAGAAGCCGCGGCGACGCTGGCCGAGTTCAAGAAGCAGATCAAGAATGCGCGTACGCGGATCGAAGAGGGAAAGAAGCCCGCGGACCAGCGGAAGGCCGAGTACGCGGATGGCGAGGCGCCGATCGAGGTGTCGGCGGTCGTGGCGCGCCGTGCGGCCCGGGCGGTGGACGAGCTCCGCGGCACGCTCCGCCAGTGGAACGAGTACTTCGCGCAGTACATCCCCGAGTTCGACTGGTGGGTGAGCGCGCCCTACGCCGAGGCGCAGCGCGAGATGGAGCAGTACGCCAAGTACCTGCGCGAGAGCATCGCCGGAATCAAGGGCGAGCCGGATGATCCGCTCGTTGGCGATCCCATCGGGCGCGAGAAGCTCGTGCAGGACCTGGCGACGGAGTGGATCGCGTACACGCCCGAGGACATCCTCGCGATCGGCGAGCGTGAGTTCGCGTGGTGCGAAGCGGAGATGAAGAAAGCCGCGGCGGAGCTCGGCTTTGAGAACTGGCGCGACGGGCTGGAGCATGTGAAGAAGCAGCACGTGGGGCCGGGTGAGCAGGCGGCGTTAACGACGGAGCTGACGCGTGAGGCGATCGACTTCGTGACGTCGCGCGACATGCTGACGGTGCCGGACCTGGCCAATGAGATCTGGCGTCAGACGATGCTGTCGGCGGAGGGGCAGCGGACGCTTCCTTTCGCGGCGTACGGGCCGCAGGCGTTCCTGATCGCGTATCCGACGAGCGGCATGGCCCACGACGACAAGATCATGTCGATGCGCGGCAACAACCGCTACTTCATGCGAATCGTCGCCCCGCACGAGTTGATCCCGGGGCATCACCTCCAGTCATTCTTTGCCCAGCGCGAGCGGACGTATCGCCGCGCTTTCGGCACGCCGTTCCTGGTGGAGGGGTGGGCGCTCTACTGGGAGATGCTGCTGTGGGATATGGGGTACGGCGCGACGCCGGAGCAGCGGATCGGGATGCTCTTCTGGCGGATGCACAGGGCGGCGCGGATCATCGTGTCGATGAAGTTCCAGTTGGGAGAGATGCAGCCGCAGGAGATGATCGACTTCCTCGTCGATCGCGTGGGCCACGAGCGTCTGACGGCGACGAGCGAGGTGAGGCGGTTCATCGGGGGCGACTACGGGCCGCTGTATCAGATCGCGTACATGATCGGCGGCCTGCAGTTCCGGACGCTGCGCAAGGAGTGCGTGGATTCGGGGCTGATGACGGAGAAGGAGTTCCACGACGCGATCCTGAAGTGCGGCGCGATCCCGGTGGAACTGATCCGGGTGGAGTTGCTGAACCAGAAGGTCGGGCCGGAGGCGCGGCCGAGCTGGAAGTGGAACGGGTGAGAGCCGCGACGGTGTCTGCTCAGACGCGCTGACTCGCCGTGATTACGCGCGCGAGTCCAGGATGATCGTGGCCGGCCCGTCGTTCAATATCTCTACCAGCATGTCGCCCCCGAAGAAGCCGGTCTCGACGGGCACGCCCTTGGCGCGAAGGTCCGCAGCGAGGGCGTCGAACGTCGGAGCGGCGCGCTCCGGGCGCATCGCGGCATCGAACGACGGGCGCCGGCCCTTCTTTGCATCACCGGCCACGGTGAAGTTTGGGACCAGAAGGATCGAGCCCTTGATGTCGAGGACGGAGAGGTTCATCTTGCCTGCCATGGGACCCGCCTCGTCTGTGAAGATGCGCAGGTTGGGGAGTTTGTCGGCAAGCCAGACGCGGTCGGCATCGGTGTCGGTCTCGTAGATGCCCACGAGGACGACCAGGCCGCGGGAGATGTGGCGCGCGACGCTGCCTTCTGGGGTGGCGCACGTCACGGAGGCGCGTGCGACGCGCTGGACGACGGATCTCATGATGCGGCTCTCATGTGGCGGCTCCCGGCGCGGGGGCGACGAGCGCCTCGCGGATGGCGCGGCGTTCAAGGCGAGCAACAGCGGTGGGGGTGATCTTGAGGAGCGCGGCGATCTCGGCGCAGGTGTGAGGGCGAGCCGGCGCGGGCGATGTGCGTGAGGCCCATTCCGGCCAGCCGTGGCGGAGCCCCATGACGGCGCGCGCGTGTGGAGAGACGGCCTCGGACCGTCGCCGGATGGAGGCGTCGGGCTCGAGCCACTCCTGCCATGGCGCGACGCGACGCGTCCAGTCGGGGAACTCGATGCCGCTCGTCAGACGGGGGAGTGCGCGTCCCGCGGGCTCGGGTTCCTGGACGGGAGCGGCCTTGATCCAGCGCGAGACGTCACGGGTAACCAGGAGTGTGATCGGCGCGGCGACGCGACCGCCCTTTGCCGGATCGAAGGCGTCGATGGCGCGGGCGCCGGCGTTCAGCCCGAGCTCGACCAGTTGGAGCGCGCGCGGGGCCCGTTGTTCGTCCAGCTTGAGCGCGGCCCGGGCCTCGATCGTCTGGATGATGAGGGCAAGGTGGGCGCGAAGGAGTTCGGCCTTGAGACGCGCGGCCCAGCGAAGCGCGGTCTCGATGGTGTCCAGGGCGCCCGGCGAGGGCCACGCGTGATCGAGCGCGGCGATCCACAAGCCCGCCCGCCCGAGCAGGGCGCGGAGCGCGACCGCGCGGGCGCGCTCGACAACGCCGAGCGGGACCTCGCGGAGACGTGCGCCACGAATGAACGCCAGCAGGTCGGCCGTGCCGGGTTCGCCGAGGCCGTCACGGGCGTGGGGAGAATCCAGAGGGGGAGCGGTGAGCGCGAGCGGGGGCGGCGCGTGTGCACCCGGTGGAACGGAGGCCAATGCGAGCGAGCGGAGCCGGTCGGCACGGAGGATGTTGGTGGAGCGCCGAACGGCGTGGGGCGATCGTCCCAGGCGCCGGGCGATCGCGCGGGGCTCGACGCCCCGTGCGATCTGCTCCAATGCGTCGTGCGTCCGCGTCGAGCGCAGCGAGCCCCGCCACGCGAAGATGGGCGGCTGCGTGCGCTCAATGGCGAGCTGGTCGTGGCGGATGAGTTGCTGGCGGATGGCCTCGTGGCTGCGCCCGTAGCGGAGCGCGATGCGCAGCGCAGCCTGGTTGAGTGAAAGCCCGACCGCGCGATAGAGGCGAGCGCAACGGATCACGCGGGCGCGGGTGATCGCCGGTGTCCGCGAGTACGCGCCGGCCCGCCGAATCTCCTCGGAGTGAGCCGCAGCGAATCGATCCACGACGTGTGAAGCAAAGGCCAGGCGTGAACGACCCGCATCGTCGACCACGCGGCGCGCGATCAGACCGCGCCGGCGCAGACGCTCGATGGTCTTCGTGCTGACGCTCCAGCGCGAGGCGAGTTCGGCGAGGGTGAGGGAGCCCTCGGGGGCGGTCAGGCGTGCGGCCGCGCTCAGGCGCTCGGCGAGGGCGGAGAGATCGCGGAGCAGGTCGCGCCCCGCAACGGGCGCTCCCGACGAGTGATTGCCGCGGGCGCCTCTGGGTGTGTCAACGCCGGCGGGTGCATCGGCTCGAAAGCCCGTGATGCGGAAGCTGATCCACTCTTCGGGGAACTCGCCGTGCTCATCGATCTCGGCGGCCAGGCGCTCGATGCGATCGAGGTCTCGGATGAGCGCATCGCGCGGCGCGAAGCGGAGCTCCTCCGCGAGGCGTGCGAGGGCGGGAACGGAGATACGCGGGAGTGGCGGCATGTCTCAGGGAAAGGCCGGGACCGGCGGGGCCACGGCCGGATCGGCCGAAGGGGCGAGCGGCGCCCAGTGGGGAAGAGGGAGGGCGGTGATGCCCATCGCGTGGGCGCGCGCAGCGAACGCGCCGGCGCCGGCCTGCTCGCGCGGGCCGACTTGGAAGCGGAGCAGGTGGCCGAGATACGGGCGGGCCAGGTCCAGGGGCCAGCGGTGCTCGCCGGCGCGGCGGGTGATGATCCAGTCGATGCGCGTCAGATTGTGCCGGAGCTGGCGATCGAGGAGGTTGGCCGCGTGTCGAATGCGTGGCGAGGCCTCTTCACCCGCCCTGCACGCCCATGCGGCGTAGACGAATGGCAGGCCTGTGAGGGCGTGCCATGCTTCGCCCAGATCGAGCTGATGGGGGTAGCGCACGGCGGGCGGTGAGTCGGTGACGACCTTGTCGCCGATGAGGAGCATGGCCTCGGGCCACGCGCCGGCCTCCGAGCCTTCTTGGGAGCCGCCCGAGAGCCAGACGGGCATGTGCTCGCGTGCATTGAAAGGAAGGATGGCGGGATCGACGCCGAAGCGGTCTCTCATGAGCACGCGTGCGAGCGCGACGGAGGTGTGGCTGTCGGTGTCGGCATGGATACGCGTGATCTGATCGAGGGGCACGGAAGAGAAGAGGCGCACCGTGAGCGTGGGGCCATCGCAGCCGATCATGCCGACGGGAAGGAGGGAGAGCGCGGGCGATGCGGTGCGTTCGGCGTCCGGCGTGGGGCGCAGCGCGTCGACGAGGGAGACCAGACCGATGTCGGCCTCGTTGCCGAGCACCATGTCGGCGATGCGCGAGGGGACGGTGGGAATCAGCGCGACCTCTTTGAGCGCGGCGAGCCCTTCGATCAGCACGACAGTGTTGAGGTAGCGGACGCAGGCGATCCGGATCGGGTCCATGGACGATTGTTCGCGCGAAACGGTCGGCGTGCGTTGTGTGTTCATAGTCATAAGCACAGAAGGCGTCCGTTCCGGAGAGGTATCGGATTTTTGCGCGCCCGCAGGATTGAGCTGTGTCTTTGCTTTATTCCCGGACTTTGGCGCGGCTCGCGCGCGGTACAGTGTTGGCAATGAGAGGTCTGGCTCCGCACGCTCGTGGCGGGGCAGAGTTCAGAGCACCAATGGAGGTCTTGTCATGCGTCGATTCTCGTTTGCGGCGGTTGTCCTGTCGGCTGGCCTGGCGTTCACGCCCGCGGCTCTCGCGGCTCCGTTGACGCCCGCCTTCACCTATCAGGGAGAGATTTTCAAGGCCGGCTCGCCCGTCACCGGCACCGCCGACCTGCGCTTCACGCTGTGGGACTCCGCAGCGGGCGGCGCGCAGATCGGCGTGCAGGTGAATCGCAACAATGTCAGCGTCTCGGGCGGCGTCTTCACGACGAGCCTGGACTTCGGCGCCGCCGCGTTCGTGGAGGGCGAGGAGCGCTACCTGCAGATCGAGCTGCGGAGCCCCGCGGGCGCCGGCGCGTTCACGACGCTGACAACGCGTCAGCCGATCACAGCCACGCCCTACGCGGTCAACGCGCTCAGCGGCGCGGCCCCGTTCCTTGTGAAGCCGCAGGGCTCGCTGAGCCAGGTCCTGATCTCGCCCAACTCATTCAACCAGGTGCAGCAGTTCAACTCGGCGGGCGTGAACGTCGGCGGCCTGGGCATCAACGGCTCGGGCAGCTTACTGCGCATGCAGAACGCATCCAGCTCGAACACGGTGCTTGCGGGCACCTCGGGGGACGAGTCCGGGTTCATCGAGCAGTACACGGACACCGGCGCCATGGCGATCCTGTTCGAGGCCGAGAGCTCCGCGTACGGCCAGGCCGGCTACATGCGTCTTGCGGGCACGCCGACGGGCGTTGTCGGAGGCGCGATCGAGCTGACCAACAACGATTTCACCAACACACTCGTCGCGACGGGAGGCGGGTCGGGGCAGGGCGCGACATTCTCGCTCTTTGATCCGAACATCGGCAGCGAGACCCTCCGTATGTTCGGCCAGACCGGTGTCCCCGGCGGCTCGATCTACACCTACGACGAGAACGGCACCACCGAGTGGGCCCTGGAGCCGGACTTCAGCGGCGACGGCTCCTTCATGTTCTTTGGCTCCCCCAATGGCTTCATCACACTCGAATCGAGCTCGGGCGGGTCCCCGGCCATGGTTGTCGCCGGGGCGAGCTCCTTCGTCTCTCTCTCGTCCTCCACGTCGGGGGATCCGGCTGTGCAGCTCACGACCGACGCCGTGAACTCGACCGAGATGTTCAATGAACCGGGACTGGCGAACAACCGCGTCGGCTCGGCGGGCAGTGTGACCGTCCCCGTCGGGCTCGCGTCCGTGCTCTCGCGCACCATCACGGTGCCCGCGGCCGGCTATGTTCTGGTCCTCGTCGACGGAGACGTGGCTCTCAGCCACACGTCCGGCTCGGGCACTTCATTTGTCGAGTGGATCATCGACGATGTCGCGGGCGGCTTCGGATCCGGCGCCGACGACATGCTTCACCAGATTCCGTCCGGCGCGGCGACAGGCACGTACGACTTTGCCGCCTCCTCGCACGCGGTCTTCTCCGTCCCCGCGGCCGGTTCCTACACATACCACCTGAACATGAATGAGGTCGGCGCGGGTTCCGCCACCCTCTTCGACGCACAGTTGACGGTGATCTACTTCCCGACCGCGTACGGCACGGTGAACCCCTCGTTCACCGGCGACGACTTCCGGGGCGGCGCGTACGGCAACACGGGTCCGACCCGTCCGGCCCTCTCCGGCGCAGAGATCGCGGCGGAGCGCGCCAACTCACAGGCCGACAACATGGCCCGCATGCAGGCAGAGATGCTCGCCATGAGGCAGGAGATGGCCGAGCTTCGCGCTCTGATGGCCAACAATCCGAACGTCAAGGCGATGAATGCCAAGGATGCGCCGAAGGCCAAGAAGGCGCCGGCGGACGCGCCAGAGTCCAACGATGTTCCGGTTGCCGATGTCGACGCGGTTGACGCGCCGGTGGCGGGTCGCTGAACAGAGTCTGTGGTCTGACACCCCTTCAAGGAGAACACCATGAGACTTTCAACAGGACCATCACGCTTCGCGATCGCATGTGCGATCGTCGCAGCGGCAACGAGCGTCGCGGCCGCCGCCAGCCCGACCATCCTTCGGTACGTCGTCGCGGGCGGCGGGCGTCGGTCGGCGACCGGCGCGTACGTGGTCACCGGAACCGTCGGACAGGCACTGGCCGGTCCGACGACAGGACCCATGACGGGCGGCGTCTACACCGTCACTTCCGGCTTCTGGCCGGGAGAGGGCCCGATCCAGTGCATCTCGGACTACAACCTCGACGGCGAGGTCGACATCCTCGACTTCCTTGCGTTCTTCGACGACTTCGGCACGTGCAACGGCTCGCCCACGCCGTGCGGCTCGTTTGGTGATCCGGATCTGATCGAAGACGGACTCATCGACATCCTCGACTTCCTGGCGTTCCTCGACGCCTTCGGTCGCGGCTGCTGAGTCCGGTCTTTCCCAGATCCCAACGTGTATGAATGAGACGGCCCCGGGAGGGAATCCCGGGGCTGTTTCGTTGAGGGCCAACCCGAAATCCGCGGGGATTCACCGGGTTGGTCGCGACGGCGCTCCCTCGTGGGCCCTCCATCTACCCGATGTCGGGCGGGAAACTCCTCTGGAATCCCGCGTCACGTTCCATTACGCTGAGCGCGGTGTGGCGCACGGTCGCGCCCGGGAGAAACCCCATGAAGTATCCAGCCGCATTTCTTGTGCTGTTCGCCGGCCCGCCGTTGCTCGCTCACGCGCAGGCGCCCGCATCGGTGCGCACCGAGGTCTCCAAGGACGGGCGCGTGGTCGTCGAGCTGTGGGACGAGAGTGACACGGGCGTCGGCTGGTCCGCTCGATCGGACTCAGTCCCCTTCGGCACGAGTCCGGACTGGTCCCTCGATCTGCGCCGTCAGGTCGGCGCCGTGCGCATCGCCGATATGAACGGCGACGGACGCAACGACCTGGTCGTCGGCTGCTACATCTCCAGCAGCTTCCCTCCTTACACCGACTGGCATGACATGATCTTCTACAACACGGGCACAACGCTGGAGGCGACGCCCTCCTGGGTCAGCGCGGATCAGATCCACACCGGCGATGCTCAGGTCGGCGACATCAACCTCGATGGCTTCCCCGATCTCGTCGCCGCCAGCGGCGGCACGGCCTTCTCCAATCCCCGCATCTACTTTGGCACCGCCACCGGCCCCGGCACGTCGCCCGGCTGGATCGCATCGCCCCCGCGCAGCGGCTGGGCCACGAGCGTTCTGCTCTTCGATGCCGACGGTGACGACGACCTCGAACTGCTGACGACGAACCAGGGCGTCTCGCCCGATCCCTATCGCCAGATGTACATGTTCTTCAATGATGAGGGAGCGCTGAGCACGACCGCCGGCTGGATGTCCGCAGAGTCTTCCATCCAGAACACAACCGCCGCGGCGGACTTTGATGGAGATGGCGATCTGGACATCGCCGTCGCCAAGTGGGCCAACTTCGAGAGCGCGATCTATGAGAACACGGGCTCGACGCTCGCAACCGCCCCGATGTGGACCAACGGCACAACCGACACCGATCGCGGCGTCGCGTGGTCGGACATTGATGGCAACGGCTGGCCGGACCTTGTGATCGGCGAGGGGCCGAGCAAGATCTGGACAAACGACGCGGGCGAACTCTCGTACGGCTACAGCGTGACCCCGCCCTTCGACAGCATCCAGGAGATGGCCTTCTGCGACGTGGACCTCGACGGCGACGAGGATTTCGCGGAGGTCCATTTCGGCGACGGGCGGACGCACATCTATCTCAATGAGTCCGGCACGCTCGCGCCTACGCCCTCCTGGACCTTCGATTCAACCACGGTCGCCAACGCGCTCGCGTTCGGCGACATCAACGGAGACGGATGGCCAGACCTGGCGATCGGATTCTCCGGCGACACATCCGTGCGCGTGTTCTTTGCGGTGCCCCCGCCCTGTGCCGCGGATTACAACGGCGCAGGCGACGAGGGTGATATCGTCGACCTCCTGGACTTCCTGGATGACTTCGGGACCTGCCAGGGCCAGGCCGCGCCGTGCGGCACGCAGGGCGACCCGGACCTGAACGGCGACACCGTCATCGACATCGTGGATTTCCTCGACTTCCTGGACGCTTTCGGCAACGGGTGCTAATCCCCAGCCTGCCCAGATTGCCAGGTCGCTCAGGGATCCGGGCCTCGAAGAGGGAACGGGGCCGCCTGCGCGTCCGGGATGTCAATATCCCCTTGAACCGGTCCCCCCGCGGCGTTACCGTGGGCTCGTCGGCCGGCCTCATGACGCGCGCGGGACCGGTTATCAGAAGCGGGCGGGAGCCGCTTTGCAAACCACGTTGATGACTCTTCTGAGACGGAGTTTCACCATGCGGGCATCGTCGATTCAGAGGTGTGTTCGCCCCGTCGCGGCGTTGACGCTCGCGTGCGGCATCGCTGGCCCCGCGCTTGCGCAGGCGTACACCTCCGAGGTGCTCACACACCTTGTCGCTCTCCCGGGCATTCCGGCCACGTACTTCTTTCAGGTGGGGACGAATGGCGGGGCGATCGGAGACGGATACGGGTCCGCGACCGGCAACATCCCCCACGCCATGTACATGCCGGCGGGCGCCTCGACGGCGATCGATCTGCACCCGGCGGGCTACCTGGACTCGTATGCGCTCTCGAACGCACCGGGACAGCAGGTCGGATACGGATGGTTGATCGGGGTTCAGTATCGCGCCCTGCTCTGGACCGGCACGCCGGGGAGCGTCGTGAATCTCCATCCCGCCGGCTACTCGCATTCGCGCGCGACCGCGACCGACGGCTCGCAGCAGGGGGGACTGCTGCAGCCAGGAACCGGCGGCGCCCACGCCGTTGTATGGACGGGAACGGCCGCGAGCGCGGTGGATCTCCATCCGGCGGGGTACTCCTCATCCCAGGTGTACGGCGTGGGGGGCGGGCAGCAAGCGGGTTACGCGTTTCTCCCCTCGGCCCCGACCACGGCTCGCGCGATGGTGTGGTCGGGCACGATGGAGAGCGCGGTGGACCTCCATTCATCGCTGTTCGTCGAGACATTCGCGTTCGGCGCGGGCGGGGGCCGGCAGGTCGGATACGGCAAGGTGTCCGGTGCGAACCCGACCCGCGCGATCATGTGGAGCGGCACGGCGGAAAGCATGGTCAATCTCCATCCCGCCGGCGCGACCGGCTCGGTCGCGTACGCGACCAACGGCGAGGTGCAGGTGGGCAACTGTTCCCTGGGAGGCGCCGCGGCGTGGCGCGGCAGCGCCGAGTCCTTCATCAATCTCCACGCAATGCTGCCCGAGGGCAGCGCCTGGACCTCCTCGCGCGCGACCTCCATCGACAGTGCGGGCGTGATTTATGGTTGGGCAAGCGGCACGCACGAGGGGGTCACAGGGAACTACGCCGTCAGGTGGACGCCCGTGGGCGGCTGCATCGCCGACTACAACGGCGCGGGCGACGAGGGCGACATCCTGGACTTCCTGGATTTCTTCGACGACTTCGGCACGTGCGAGGCCCAGCCCGGCCCGTGCGGGTCGGCCGGCGACGCGGATGTGAACGGCGACACCATCGTGGACATCTTGGACTTCCTCGACTTCCTGGACTCCTTCGGCACGGGGTGCTGAACTCGTCCGGCGTTACGCGGGGCCGCTTCGGCGCGCGCTGGAGGCGCCCTCCCCGAACCTACACTCCGGTCTCGTTCCAGAACCGGAGTACCCCGCTATGCCGCCTCACACGTCCACAGTCACTGCCGCACCGTCCGCCGCTTCAACCAAGCCCTTCGATCTCCGCGCCGCCGCCACGCTCCAGACCCTCCGCGAGGGCGGCCAGTACAAGCACCTGCAGACGATCGACGGCCCGATGGACGCCGTGGTCCGGCTGAAGCAGCCCGACGGCTCGACCCGGGAGACCCTCTGCTTCTGCTCCAACAACTACCTCGGGCTGGCCAACCACCCGGAGGTGATCGAGGCCGGCGTCAAGGCGCTCAAGGACTTCGGCGCGGGCACGGCCTCGGTGCGCTTCATCTGCGGCACGTTCAGCCCCCACCAAGAGCTTGAGCAGCTCATCGCCCGCATGATGGGCACCGAGGCGTCGTACACGTTCGTCTCCGCGTGGACCGCCAACGAGGCGATCTTCCCCACGCTCTGCGAGCCCGGCGACATCATCATCTCCGATGAGCTGAACCACGCGTGCATCATCGACGCCATCCGCCTCGCGACCGTCATCAAGAAGGGCGTTCACAAGAGCGTCTACCGGAACAACACGCTCACCGGTGAGAACTCGCTGGAGCAGCGCCTCGCCGAAGCGCGGGCCAACCCCGCCGTGACCGGCCAGATCTGGGTCGTGACCGACGGCGTCTTCTCCATGGAGGGTTCGATCGCGGATCTTCCGACCATGCGCGTGCTCTGCGACAAGTACGACGCGATCATCGTCGTTGACGACTCGCACGGCCACGGCGTCATGGGCCGCACCGGACGCGGCACCCACGAGCACTGGGGAATGATCGACCCCGCACACGCCGCGCCCACACGCGCCAACCGCATCGACATGTTCAGCGGCACGCTCGGCAAGGCCCTAGGCGGCGGCGCAGGGGGCTTTGTCGCCGGCACGCGAGACGCCGTCGACATGCTCATCCAGCGCGGGCGCCCCACGCTCTTCTCCAACGCGCTGCCGGTCACGGTCGCGGCCTCGGCCCGCAAGGCGATCGAGATCATGCTGAAAGAGCCGCAGCGCGTCGAGCGCCTGAAGACCAACGTGGCGTACGCCCGGCAGAAGATCAAGGCCGCGGGCTTTGATGTGCTCGAGTCGCCCACGGCCATCTGCCCGATCATCGTCCACGACACCGCCAAGGCGATCGCCATGTCCAAGCGCCTGCTGGAGATGGGCGTCTTCGTGATCGGCTTCGGATACCCCGTCGTTCCCGAGGGGCACGCGCGTCTCCGCTGCCAGATCTCCGCTGCTCACACGACAGCGCACATCGACACGCTCGTGGATGCCCTCAGGAAACTCTGAGCGAGGCGACGCAGATCAGTCAACGCGTCCGAGCCCCTTCTCGGTCATCTGGCGCTCGACATCCTCTTCGAGGAACGAGCCGCGGAGCATGTCGGCCCACTTGCGCATCGCAACCGCGTCGTTCTGCTGCTCGGCCAGGTCCCACAGCAGCGAGATGCTGCGGTATGTCTCGTAGTGGCCAACTCCGTGGATCGCGAGCATCCGCTCGTGCAGATCCAGGGACAGTCTCTCGGCCTCTTCCAGGCGTCCCCCGTGCATCAGCACGGTTGCGTAGAACCCCTGGGCCTCGAACGTGTCGACATGGTCCGGGCCGAGCCGCCTCTGGCGCCGCTCGAAGAGCTCGCTGGCGCCGTCGATGAGCTCCGCCCAGGGCTTGCCCATCTGGGCCATCAGCATGAGCTTGTTGCGGAAATAGAGCAGTGTGCTCGGGTGGTCGGGCCCGAGCACGCGCGCCGCGCGTTCGGTCAGCGCGATGAGCGCGACCAGCGTCTCCTCCTCGCGCCCGGTCTTTGAGTCAATGGAGAGGACGTTGTTCTCCGCGACCATCGTGTCGGGATGGTCGGGGCCGAGCGTGCGCAGGCGCACCTCGTAGACGTGGCGCAGCGTCGGCGCCGCCTCCTCGAACCGCCCCATCTGCTCCAGCGTGACCGACATGTTCATCGCGAGCAGAAGCGTGTCCGAGTGGTCCTCGCCCTTCTTGCGCACCGAGCGCGTGTAGGCCTCGCGCTCCCACTCCAGGGCCTCGGTCTGATCGCCGGGCCTTGTGAACTCCATCGAGTTGCCGATCGCGTGGCAGAGGTCGATCGCCGCATCCGAATCCGGGCCCAGCGCCCGCTCGGCCCGGGCCAGCGCGTCGCGCGCCAGCGCCTCGGCCTCCGGGCCGCGATCCTGCTCGGCGATCACCAGCGAGAGCGGCGCGATCTCGTTCAGCACCTCGGGCGAGTCTCTGCCGCGCTCGCGCTCGTAGATCTCGATCGCCCGCTTGCGATGCCGCTCCGAGACCGCGTACTCACCCAGGTTGCCGTAGACCTCCGAGAAGATGACGCGCGTGTCCGCCTCGACCAAGGGCTCGATGTCGGTCGCCGCGTCAAGATCCGCCGCCGCCCTGTCCACCATCTCCCGCAGCGTGAGCGTCGGCCCGCCGGTCGCGTGGGGCGTGGCCAGACGGAGCATCCGCCGGAGCATCGAGCGCGTCTGCGTGGCGCGCAGGGCCTGCTCCTGGGCGCGATCACGCTCGCGCGTCGCCTCGACCGCCTGCCACGTCGTCGCGACCACGCCGAGCACGAGCACACCGGCGATCGCGCCCGCCGCCGCCACAACGCCCTTGTGCCGCCGGGTGAAGCGGCTGAACTGATAGAGCGTCGTGAGCGGGCGGGCCGCCACCGGCTGGTTGGAGAGCGAGCGCCGGATGTCCGCCGCCAGGTCCAGAGGCGACGCGTAGCGCCGGTCAGGATCCTTCTCGATCGCCTTGGCGACGATCGCCTCCATGTCGCCCTTGAGCGCGGGGTCCACCTTGCCCAGTCGCGGCGGCTCGGAGGTCCGCATGACCTCAAGGGCCTGCATGACCGACTTGCCGCGGATCGGGTACGCCGGCTGCCCCGAGAGAAGCTCATACAGCACGACGCCCAGCGCGAAGACATCCACGCGCGTGTCGATGGCCCGCGGATCCCCGGAGAGTTGCTCCGGGCTCATATACCCGACGGTGCCGATGAGTTCTCCCTGCCCCGTCGCGGCCGATTGCGCACTGTCCGGCGCGACCAGGCGCGCCAATCCGAAGTCCAGCACCTTGGGCCCGATGCCCGGCACAACCACGATGTTCCCCGGCTTGAGGTCGCGATGGATCACACCCCGTCGATGGGCGTGCTCCACGGCTTCGCAGACGCTGATGAACAGCGAGAGCCGCGCCGCAAGGTTGAGCCCTTCCTCACGCGCGTGCGTCGTGATCGGGTCGCCGATCGCCAGCTCCATCGCCAGGAACGGGACCTTCCCCTTGGGCGTCTCGGCGAATCCGGCCTCGTAGAGCTGCGCGATCCCCGGATGCTGGAGAAGCGCCAATGCCTCGGCCTCGTGCGCGAAGCGGCGCATCATCAGCGCGGTGGGCGTGGCGCTGCGGACGATCTTGAGCGCGACATGACGCGCCGGAAACTGCTGCGAGGCCTCGTATACCACGCCCATGCCGCCCGATCCCAGCTCGCGGATGATCGAGTACTTTCCGATCGACTGGGGCAGGGGCTCGTGCGCGATGTTCTCCCACATCGCACCCGAGTTGGCCATCGAGGATCCGCCGAACGGGTCGGAAGAGCCGTCGTCGGTCCGGCCGGGCTGGCTCGATGGCGGGTTCGCACTCATACGTGGGTCTGGACGCTCTCAGAGTATCGCAAACCGCGTCGGAAAAGAAACGCCCCGAACCCGGTTCGGGGCGCATGTGGACAGATGCGACGGGCCGGCCGCGACTTATCGGCTCTCAAGCCACGCGCGAAGTTGCGTCGCGGAGGCGTCCTGATCGCCCCACGCCTTGCCCGCATCCAGCGCGGCGATCGCGCCGTCGCGATTCCCCAGGAGCCCCCGGAGCGTCGCGAGCACAAAGTACGTGTCCGGCGACGGCTCCTCAAGCTCGCACCGCTGGGCGTACGCCCTCTCAAGCCGCTCCAGCATCGGACGCGAGATCACCAGCCCGGCCGGGGGCGTGGCGTAGATACGGAAGTACGCTCGCATCAGCTCGATGGCGCGCCGATCCTCGCCCTGATTGGCCGCCGCAAGAGCGCGGGTCAGGTCCTCCGACGCCGATGACGCGGGGGCCGACGTGACGATGCTCGCTGGCAGCGCGGCCGGGGCGGGCGCCGGCGCCTGGTAGACCGGCTGATAGGTCGCCTGCTGAACAACCGGCTGTTGCACCACCTGCTGCGTCTGGATTACCCGCACCGGCTCAACCACCACCGGCTGCGAGTAAACGACCGGCTGTGTGTACACGACCGGCCGCTGCACGATCACCGGAGGCGGGCAGTACGTGACGGGCGGGCAATACGTCACGGGCCGACGATACACCACGCGCGACGGGTAGCAGTCGTTCCATCCCGACCCGATCGAGATCGAGAAACTCGACCCGCCCGAGTGCCAGCTCGTGCGGCTGCTCCACCCGCCGGACCAGCCGTCGTGGTGCCGGGAAGAGCCGCCGTGCCGGCCGTGACCACGATCACCGCCGAACGCGTGCCCCGCCGACATCGCCACAACCGACGCAGCGAGCACGGTGGCCATCGAACGACGAAGCGAACGCATGTGTGATACTCCCGAAATCTGGTTCATCCCTCGGTGCCGGGTCGCGACGCTCGCGGCCCGAAAGAACAACGCTCACGACACCAAGTTATTACGCACAAACATCACCCAAGATGCGGCCCGACATGGCCTTGTTACAGTTGACTCAGCCGTTCACGGTATACGCGTATGTATTTCGTACGGTATGGCACGCGAGAGGGTCGACGTCCCGGCGAAACCGAGTCCTCTTACTGGGCACACCAGGCCCGCAGCGCGCTGACCGACGCATCGGTATCGCCCCGCGCCATGGCCGCGTCCAGGGCGTCGATCGCGAGGGCGCGATCGCCTCGCAGTGCGCGGCACGCGCCCAGCATGAAATATGTATCCGGGTTCGCACCGGGGGCCAGCGCCGCCCGCTCATAGAAGCGCCAGACGTTCTCGAGCGCGGCGCGAGCCGCAGGCCCGAGTTCCGAGTTGTCGGGCAGGCGTCCCTGCTGTGCGGCATATGCCCTCATGAGCGTGATGCCGCGCGCGTGAGCCCCCGAATCCGCCGCGAGAATCGCGTTCGACACATCCGTCGTCGCGTACACCACCAGCGGCTGCTGCACGACGTACACCGGCTGCACCACGGTCTGAGGAACGACAACGACGGGCTCCACCACCACGGGCTCCACGTACGGCACGCTCCAGGGATCCACCCAGCCGCTGGAGATCGAGGTGCTGGAATAGACCACGGAGGATCCGGACCAGCCCAGGCACGAAGAGCAGCCCCCGCAGCGATAGGCGTTCACGCCGCAAACGTTGCCGGAATACCCGCGATATCCGTGCGAAACGTGCGCGCAGGACGAGCCGCAGCCATAGGAGCAGGAGGACCACGAGGATCCAAGAGAGACCCGGAGGCGGAACGAGTCGTCATCGTCCCAGCGCTTGTGGCCGTCGTATCCGTGCCTGTACTTGTCGTTGTTGTGGTCCCAGTCGTTCTTGTTGTTCCAGTTGTTCTTGTCGTCGCGGTCGCGCGAGGACCCCGGGTTGCGCATGCCGATGCCGTCGCCATCGGGATCAATCGCCGACCGGCCCGAGCGGCCACGATCGTCGCCGGAGCGTCCGGACCCGCGTGAGTTCCACGTCCGATCGGCCGACGTGCGATTGAAGCTGGGGGCGCGGTCCAGAGTCGTCGGGCGGCTTGTCGTCCGCGTGCTCGCGAACGAGTCGATGCGGCTCGACCCGCTCCGCTCCCTCCCGCGATCGGCCGAACCGCGTGAGGCGGAGCCGCTCCGTCCCTCGTCAACGCGCCCCACAGAGGAGTTGCCGAATCGGAACTGGTCCTGCGCCGAGGCGCTCGCCGCGCCCGCGAGGAGCGCGATCGCAAGCGTCGCGTGTTTGCAGAAGTTGCCGCCGGTTGTGCCAGAGATCGCGTTCGCAAGGCGGATCGTCATGACCCACCCCCTTTCTCCGTCTGATTTATACGGTTCAACGCCCGCTTCGTTCCGAGTTCCGTGGGGATCGGGGATCGACCGTGATGTATCGGTGACGCCTCCCCCAGTCAGGGGCAGGGCCACGCCAGGGTGATGTGCCAAACGCACGGCGACGGGCGCCTGCCCATAATCCGGTTGTGCGACCCGCCGTCTTCCTTGATCGCGATGACACCCTGATCGAGAACCGGGATCTCCCCTGGCCGCGGATCGGCACGCCCCGCGGCGACCTCTGCGATCCGGCGTTCGTGCGCCTCTTGCCCGGTGTTCGGGAGGCGTGCGAACAGCTCGTGAACGCGGGGTACGCGTTGGTCGTCGTGAGCAATCAGGGACTCGTGGCCCGGGGCGTCGGCACCGTTGCCGATGTCACCCGAACCAACGACCGCCTGCTGGAGCTGCTCACCCCCCCGACCGCTCGCCGCCCCCTCATCGAGCGCGTCTACTTCTGTCCCTATCACCCCAAGGGCACGGTCGCGCCCTTCAACGTCGAGCACCCGTGGCGGAAGCCCGCTCCGGGGATGATCCGCGAGGCGATGAGGGAACTGGCGCTGGATCTGGCACGCTCTTGGCTCGTCGGCGACGCCCCGCGCGACATCGAGGCAGGCCGCAACGCGGGGATCGATGCCGACCGCTGCCTCCTGGTCGGTCCCGGCGGGGACCTGCCCGACCTCGCCGCGGCGACCCGCGTTATCCTCCGAACGTGAGCGACGAGTCACCGCCAGCCCGCCCCGCTTGGACGCGCGTGCGACTGCACGCCGCGGCGGGCGCGGCCCTGGCCGATGCGACCGTCCACGACACTGTCGTCGCCAGCGCCGAGGCCATCGCCGAACGCACAGGCGTCCGCCTCGTCTCCATCGAAGTGGACGGTGCAGGCGTCACAGCCCTCGTGGAGGGCGATCGACTCATGGCGATCGGCTTCGCGGCCGAGCTCCGCCGCCTTACAGGATCGTGGTACACGAAGCACCATCCCGGTGAGCACCTCTGGCTCGATCCGCCGGGAGGCGGACCGGATGGTGATGCGCAGGATGACGACGACGATGATGGTGGGGGTGGTGGGGGTGGGGGAGGCGGAGATGATGACGAAGAGGATCCGGACGACGGACGCGATCCGGGGGAGGATGAAGCGTCGGACCAGACCCGCTTCGGCCTGCCCGAGTTCCGCGACCCCTACGCCTTCAACGATGAGGACCTGCTGATGTCCCACCCGGATGTGCTGCATGACATGGAGATCATCGAAGAGAACCTGACCGACGATGGACCGGTGAATGATGATGAGTTCCCGCCCGACGACCCGTACTGGCGGCGCAAGAACGATCCCTTCTGAGCGGATTCCCACCCTTTGTCCTGTTCGCTCCACGTTTCACGCTTTACGCTTCTCACCCGTGAACGCACCCTTGAAGGCCAACCCGACGAAGACGCTTCGCTTGCTGGTGGTCTGTCCCTCGTGGGTCGGCGACGCGGTGATGGCGACGCCCGCGCTCCGCATGATCCGCCGGAACCTCCCGGGCATCTTCATCGGCCTGCTCGTCAAGCCCGGCGTCGACGAGATCCTCTCCGGGCTGGACTCCTTCGATGAGATCCACGTCGCGCGCGGTTCGGGCGTCATGGGCCCCAAGTTCGTCGCCGCCAAGGTCCGTCCGCGCCGCTACGACACCGCGCTCCTGCTCACCAACTCCTTCTCGACCGCCCTCATCACGCGCATCGCCGGCATCCCGCGCCGCATCGGCTACGAGCGCGACGGGCGCGGGCTCCTGCTCACCGATCGCCTCCAGGCTCCCAAACGCGCCGACGGCTCGTGGGCCGCGATCCCCGCGTGCCTCTACTACCACCGGGCGGCGTGCGCACTGCTCAACATCACAGGCCACGATGCCGAGTTCCTCCCACCGGATTCGCACCTCGAACTCGCGATCACGCCCGAGCAGGCCCAAGCCGCGGAGGGCATCCTCGCGTCGGCCGGTGTCGAGCCCTCGGAACGCATCGCGATCCTCAACCCCGGCGGCAACAACCCCGCCAAGCGCTGGCCCCCCGACCGCTTCGCACGCGTGGCCGAGCGCCTCATCGAGCATCACGGCATGCGCGTCCTCGTCAACGGCGCGCCCGGCGAGCGCGATGTCATCAGCGCAGTCATCAACGGCGTGCGCGAGCCGCATCGCGAGCGCTGCGGCGCCCTCTGCGACCTCGGCGTCACGCTCGGCTCGCTCAAGGGGATCGTGCGCCGGGCCTCGATCATGGTGACCAACGACACCGGGCCGCGTCACATCGCCGGCGCGTTCGGTGTCAAGCTCATCACGCTCTTCGGTCCCACCGACCATCGCTGGACAACGATCCCGACGCGGCCGGGTGGTGAAGAACTGATCCTCGTGGCGGACCCCGCGCTGCCGCCGGAGGAGATGGCCAACGATCACCCCGAACGCTGCCGCATCGAGCGGATCACGACCGAGTCGGTCATCGCGGGCGTCGATTCCCTCCTGGGCACCACGTTCGACAGCGCCGCGTCAGAGAAAGGGCACTGATGTTCGACAACCTGAAGACACTGGGCGCGCTCTCGGCCCTCATGAAGAACAAGGACAAGCTCGCCGAGTCCGCCCAACGCGTGCGCCTCGAGCTCGAGCACGCCCGCGTCACCGGCGACTCCGGTGGCGGGCTGGTTCGCGCGGTCGCCAGCGGCGATCTCCGCCTCGTCTCCATCGACATCGCGCCGACGCTCGGCGCGGGAATCGCCGCGAGCGAGAGCGACCGCGCCATGGCCCACTCCCTCATCGTCGAGGCCGTGAATGAGGCGCTCGCCAAGGCCCGCGCCAAGGCCCAGGAGGTCGTGAAGCGAGAGGCCGACGCCCTCGGACTGCCCGATCTCTCAGGAGAACTCGGCTCCTCACTCGGCGGCTTGCTCCGATAAGCGTGGCAGACGCCTCTTTCACGCCCCGGAAGTCATACCCCTCGCCCTCCTCCGCCCACGGCCCCGCCCCCGATCACCGATACAGACTCGTGTGATCGAACCCGCCGGAGAGTTCATGCACGATCGGGCATCAACATGCCGCGCGTGGACCCTCGCGCCGGGCACAGGCCGTGGGCCAGCGAATGGATCAGGCGGTCTCCGCTTCCGCCTGCACACGACCTCATCACCCGGCTCGGTCGCGATCGATCGCGCATGGGACACGCTCTGCTCCAAAAATGAACGCCTCTTCGATGGCTCGTTCCTGAGTGTTGAAGCGTGGACGC
Source organism: uncultured Phycisphaeraceae bacterium (assembly GCA_964588385.1). Taxonomy (GTDB): domain Bacteria; phylum Planctomycetota; class Phycisphaerae; order Phycisphaerales; family UBA1924; genus JAHBWV01. The sequence goes on along the minus strand of CAZPPG010000018.1, from coordinate 1,361 downwards.
CGCCGGATGCCAGCTCCGGCACGCGCCTCGGTGTGCGTCACGTCGCCTCCCCCGGCGTCTTCACCTGCCGCGTCGAGCGCTACCGGCGCCTGGCTGTCGCGGGGATCGTGCCCGAGTGCGCGGGCGTGCGATTGCTTGCCCTCACCGGCGTCGTCACCGCGCGCGATCGCGACGGCATCGAGCACGTGCTCATGGGCCTCCGCGCCTCCAAGACCCGCATGTACGGCGGCCTCTGGGAGTTCGCGCCCGCCGGAGGCGTCGATCCCCCCGGCGAGGGGCAGCCCTTTGACGCCCTCCTCCTCCGCCGCGTGCTCGTCCGCGAACTCGAAGAGGAAGTCGGGCTCCCCGCCGAGGCCCTCGGCGCGTGCGACCCGGTCATGGTCGTCCTCAATGAAGAAGCCCGCTCCTACGACGTCGTCATGCGGACCAAGCTCGTCGTCGGCCTCGAAGAGGCCCGCCGCCGTATCACGGGCGGCTCCTGGGAGTACGAACGCGTCGAGTGGGTCCCCGTCGCGGACGTGAACAACTTCGTGCGCGACCACCAGCTCGTGCCGCAGGGCAGGGAGATGGTGAAGGTGCTGGCGAGTGAGTGAAGCTTCGACAGCCGATGCCTGTCAGCTCCGCGTGCCACTGACTCGCTTCGGGTCAGTGCTCTTCCGGCGGTGACGCGGGTCCGCCCACCGGCCCGATGAGAAACGCGAGCGGGCCTATCTCGCCCACAATCGGCGCGGCGATCCCGCGAGCATCTCCGCGTAGGTCAACTCGATCATCTTCTTGTACGTGACTTGATCGACCGCGGCATCCTCAAGCGCACAGGTTCCCTGCACGAGTCTCGCGACCTGCTCGGCCTTCAGCCGGGCCTGACGCTTGCGCATCGTCTGAACAGGAACGGAACCGCCATCGGGCAGAATGCCCAACGCGGCGGCAACAGCGATCACTCGCGGGTCGGACGGGTCGGCCACGCGACCGCTCAGGATGCGGCGAACTGTCGAGAGAGCAATACCGCTGCGCCTGCCAAGTACAGTGAATGACATCCGCAGCTCTTCTCGGCGCTGACTGAGAGCATTCCGAGATGTCTTGTTGCTCAGCATGTCATTCACCCGCTTCGACTTCTTCCGAGTCCTCGACAGGCATGGCCTGAATGCGCACGAGAAACCTCGTGGGTCCGCGTTGAAAGGGGGCTCCAGGCGGGTTTGGGAGATAGCTGTGAAGCGAGCTCCAACCCGCGGCCGTATTCGGCCGGAAGTAGTGCCGGTGCATGATTCCATCAGAATCGGTAATTGTCACATATCCACCCGCTCCCTTGCGAATGCGGACAGTGCCCGTGCCTTCTTCGGATAGCGTGACTCTGCCGGGCCAAG
>CAZPPG010000017.1:53165-65499 GCA_964588385.1 uncultured Phycisphaeraceae bacterium | reverse complement strand
ATGCTGAGGATGCGCTGGGCTGCGCATCGCCGGATGCCGTCGATGCCCCGAGGCAACTGCCGACGGGCTCGACGGACCCGGCGAACACATCCTCCCCCGCCGCCGTTCAACCCGCTACCACGCCAGCCCATCCATTGCCTATTGCCCATTCCCCATTGCCCTCTTCTCCCCCCTCTGCCCCTTCGCCCCCCAGTGCCTCTGCCCCTTCTCCCTCAGACCTTCGCGATCTTCGCGACCTTCGCGTTCAAGACGCTCCTTCTCCGCGGCCCTCAGCGGCCCTCCGCGTTGAATCCGAATCGACTCCGCGTTCCTCCTCCCGACACGCCCGTGACCGGCCCGCCGCCTGACAGCCCGTCGCTTGCCGCCCGCATCAACTCCCACATCCCGCCCGCCGACCAGCCCTCCCCACACGGGCCGCTCTCCATGCGCCATGATCCTGCCCTTTCCTCCGCCCCTCTGCTCCTCTGCCCCTCCGCCCCACCGCCCCGCAGCGCCGCAGCCCCCACCCCCCCTTGCCCCCCCGCCCCATTGCCCCAATTCCCCCCTGCCCCTTTGGCCATTTCCCCCTTCCCTACCATGCCTCCCTCATCTCCAGGAGTCCCCCATGGCTTGGCTCAAGGTCGTCGATGCGCTCAAAGCACCCGTCGGAACAACCCTCACCGTCAAGGGCTGGGTCCGCACCCGCCGCGACTCCAAGGCCGACGGCGGTCTCTCCTTCGTCGCCATCCACGACGGCACCTGCTTCGACCCCATTCAGGCCGTCTGCAAGGGCTCACTCCCCAACTACGCCAATGAGATCGCCAAGCTCACCACCCACTGCGCCGTCGAGGTCACCGGCGTCACCGTCCAGACCCCCAAGGGCGGCATCGAGATCCTGGTCGACCCGACCACCGGCGGCTCCCTCCGCGTCCACGGCCTCGTCGATAACCCCGACGCCTACCCCATCCAGCCCAAGCAACACACCATGGAGTTCCTGCGCGAGCAGGCCCACCTCCGCGTCCGCACCAACACCTTCGGCGCGGTCGCCCGCGTCCGCTCCACGCTCAGCATGGCGATCCACCGCTTCTTCCACGAGCGGACCTTCTTCTACGTCCACACGCCCATCATCACCGCCTCCGACTGCGAGGGCGCGGGCCAGATGTTCCGCGTCAGCACCCTCGACCTCGCCAACCCGCCGCGGGTCGGCGCAGAAGTCACGAAGTCACAGAGTCACGAAGTCACGAAGCCGCCGGCTTCACCGCCCTGCTACATGAGCGAGATCGCTCCTGCCTCTGTCGCTCCCGCTTCTTCCCCTTCGTCCCTTCCCGTGGATTTCAGCCACGACTTCTTCGGCAAGGAATCCCACCTCACCGTCAGCGGCCAGCTCAACGTCGAGACCTACTGCTGCGCCCTCTCGCGCGTCTACACCTTCGGCCCCACCTTCCGCGCTGAGAACTCCAATACCTCGCGCCACCTCGCCGAGTTCTGGATGATCGAGCCCGAGATCGCCTTCGCGACTTTGAAGGAAGATGCCGACCTCGCCGAGGAGTTCATCAAGTACCTGATTCAAGCCGTCCTCACCGAGCGAGCCGACGACATGAAGTTCTTCGATGAACGCATCGAGAAGGGCCTCATCGCGCGCCTCACCCACGTCCTCGAAACACCCTTCCGCCGCCTGCCGTACACCGAAGCCATCAAGATCCTCGAAACCGCCATCTCCGGCGGCAAGAAGTTTGAGTTCCCCATCAAGTGGGGCGCCGACCTCCAGTCCGAGCACGAGCGCTTCCTCACCGAAGAACACTTCAAGCAGCCCGTGATCCTGATGAACTATCCGAAGGACATCAAGGCCTTCTACATGCGCCTGAACGATCCCGGCACCGACGGCGCGCCCGGCGACACCGTCGCCGCGATGGATGTGCTCGTCCCCGGCATCGGCGAGATCATCGGCGGCAGCCAGCGCGAGGAACGCCTCGACGTCCTCGACCGCCGCATCGCGGAGATGAACCTCCCCGCCAAGGAATACTGGTGGTACCGCGACCTCCGCCGCTACGGCACCGTGCCGCACGCCGGCTTCGGCCTCGGCTTCGAACGCCTCATCCTCTTCGTCACCGGCATGCAGAACATCCGCGACGTGATCCCGTTCCCCAGAGCGCCGAAGCAGGCAGAGTTCTGAGCCCGCACATCGGCCGGAGCACGCACATTGAGACCGCGCCACCAACCCGCGGCGCGCCGCTCTCTACGCCGTCGCCTCAACGCACCGCGCGATGCGCATCAGCGTGCTCTTGCGCCCGAGGATCGCCAGCGTCGCACCGAGCGGCGGCGAGACCGCAGCGCCGGTGACCGCCACGCGCAGCGGCTGAGCGACCTTGCCCATGCCGAGGCCGGTCTCCGCAGCGTGGGCGTCGAGCAGCGCATCGATCGACTCCACGTCGAACTTCTCAAGGGCTTCGAGCTTGGTGGCGAGCGTCTTCAAGATGGCCAGCCCCGCGCCGCCGTCGGCCCTCAGATGCTTCTCGACATCCTTGGGGTTGAACGTGTAGGCATCGTCATCGACCATCACGAACGAGACCAGCGAGCGGACATCCTTGAGCGTGCGGCAGCGCCCCTTGATCGCGCCGACGATCAGCTTGAGACGTGTGACGCCGACACGATCGAGCGTCTCGCGATCGTCGCGAGAGGCCCACGCTCCCCAGCGCGTCAGGAACTCCTCGTCGGTGAGCTTGGCAATCGCGTCCTGGTTGAAGGCGATGAGCTTGGCGCGATCGAACTTGGACGCGCTCTTGCCGACGCGATCGAAGGAGAACTTCTCCACCAGGTAGCCGGTGTCGAAGCGCTCGAGGTCCTTGCCCTCGGCGTCTTTCTCACCGGGATTCCAGCCCAGCAGAGCGATGTAGTTGAGCACGGCCTCGGGCAGATAGCCGCTGCGCCGGAAGTCGTCCACGGCGATCTCGGGGAGCTCGACGCCGATGACGGAGGCGAGGTCTTCCAGCGCGTGCGTCGGGAGCTGGCGGGTCTTGTCGCCGAGCCACTGCTCGAACTCGCCGGGTGGCAGCGAATCAAAGTGCGCGAGCGCCCTCGCGCCGGCCTTCGCGACGACGTCCGCGCCTGTCTTGATGTTCAGCTCGCGGCACTTGGCCCGCGCCGCCTTGTCGCGGTCGCGCTTGGACATCTTGCTGTTGTCCTGATTGGCAATAACCGTGAGGTGCGCGAACTTGGGGATGCGGAAGGGCTCACTGGTCGTCTGGTTGACAAGGGCCCGCATGAGCGCGACGTGGCGGGGCGTGTTGTTGAGGTGCTCCTGCCCGCGCATGATGTGCGTCGTGCCCATGAGTTCGTCGTCGATGACGACGGCGAAGTGGTAGGTCGGGAAGCCGTCGGCCTTGCGGATCACGAAGTCGTCGAGCTCATCAGCGCTCACCGTGATCTCGCCGAGCACCTCATCGGTGAAGGTGACGGGCGTGCCGGGCATCTTGAAGCGGATGGGGCAGGGCTCGCCAGCCTTCATGCGGGCGAGGGCCGCGTCGCGGTCGTAATCGGCGGCGCGGCGATAGACGAAGGTGCGCTTCTCCTTCTCGGCGAGCTGGCGCATGGCGGTGAGGGCTTCGGGCGTGTCGAACGCGGGGTACGCCAAGTCGCGCTCGACGAGCCAGTTCACATATGTGTCGTAGATGTCGCGCCGGTCAGACTGGAAGAAGGAGCCGATCTCGCGCGGATTGCCGCCGAGGGTCGTGGTCGTGCCGTCCGGGTTCTCGCGCTTGAAGACGGGGCCCTCGTCCCAGTCGATGCCGAGCCACGCGAGGTCCTCCAGGATGCCGCGGCTGGCGGCCTCGCTGGAGCGTTTCTGATCGGTGTCCTCGATGCGGAGAAGGAACGCGCCCGAATGACGGCGCGCGTAGGCCCAGCAGAAGAGAGCGGTGCGTGCCCCGCCGATGTGGAGGTGCCCGGTCGGCGAGGGAGCGAAGCGCGTGATGACGCTGGGGTGGTGTGCCATGGGGAGATAGGGTAGGGGGAGGGCACAAGGCGCAAGAGGGGGTCCTGCGTCTCCATTCACGTCTGTCACACCGCGCATCGCTGTCGCTGAGGCAGTGACTTCGATGGCACGGGAGGCGTTGGCACGCAGTGCCGCCTATCCCAAGAATTCAAAGCAAGAGCACTGGCTGACAAGCAGCCAGTGGCGCGGAACAGTCGGCTCCGAGAGCCGGCCTACCCAAGACACTCGAACGCTCAGGCCCGGTACGCCGAGGCGACCTTGTTCAACGCCTCGCCGAGGATGCGGAAGTGCTCATCGGTGAGGTCGTGGTGCATGGGGAGCGCGAAGACCTGAGACGAGAGCTTGTCCGCGACGGGGCAGTCGTTCTTGTTCCACTTGGCGAGCGCGGGCTGCTTGGGGAGCGAGCGCGGGTAGTGGACCGCGGTCGGGACGCCTTCGGCCATAAGGGCCTTGCAGAACTCGTCGCGCGTGCAGGTGAACTTCGAGAGGTCCATCTTCACGACGTAGAGGTGGTAGACGGCCTCAGCGCCGGGCGTCGTCGTCGGGGGCGTGAGCCCGTCGATCTTGTTCAGGATCGCGTCGTACTTCGCGGCGTTCTTCTGGCGGGTCTTGGTCTGATCGGGCAGGCGATCGAGGCGTGAGCAGCCGATCGCGCCGGTGATGTCGTTCATGCGGTAGTTGAAGCCGATGTGCTCATGAAGGTACTTGTCGGTCTCGCCGTGGGAGCGGAGGAGCTTGATGCTCTTGGCGAGCGCATCGTCGTTGCAGGAGATGCTGCCGCCCTCGCCGGTGCCGAGGTTCTTGGTGGCGTAGAAGGAGTAGGTGACGGCGTCGCCAAACGCTCCGATCCCCTTGCCCTTGTAGGTGGCGAGATGGGACTGCGCTGCGTCGTAGACGACTTTGAGGTTGTGCTTCTGGGCCAGAGCCTGCACGGCGTCGATGTCGACGGGGCAGCCGTAGAGGTGCGTCGCCGCGATGCCGCGGGTCTTGGACGTCACCTTCTTCGCGGCATCCTTCATATCGATCTGGAAGGTCTCGGGGATGGCATCGACGAAGACGGGGGTGCATCCCCGGGCGACAACCATGGAGACGGTGGCGATGTAGGACCACGCGGGGACCAGGATTTCGTCACCGGGCTGGAAGAGGGGCTCGTAGGCGAGCTGGAGGGCGCAGGTGCCGTTGGCACAAGTCATCATGTGCTTGGCGCCGGAGATGGCGGCGAAGCGGGTTTCGAGTTCTTCGCACTTCTTGGCGGCCCGGAGCATGCCGGACTTCAAGACGGCCGTGGCGGCGTCGATGTCGGCGGGGGTGAGGGCGGTGGACATGAAGGGGATCGGGGTTTTGCAGACGGGCGTGCCGCCCGAGACGGCGAGTCCGGAGGTGGAGCAGGCGGCGGAGGGGGCGGCGGCGTGGGGGGTCGCTGTGGTGGGGCTCAAGTCGGACTCCTTTCCGGGGCATGCCGGAACCGGTACGATAGGACTGCGTAGCCCAGATGGACGGCAGCGACGGCGATCGGGCCGCAGGCCTGATCGGGATGTGTTCGGATGCGTGGCGTACGAACGCCGCGTGAGCCGAATGACGCATCCCCACGACCCGAGGACGTGGCTCGGGCGGCTTGGGCGAGTGTCCGAGCGCATGAACCAACAGACGTTGGGCACGGGCTGCTTTCGGTGGATAGATCGCATGAAGTGGTGTGGCATCGACGCTTCGGGCGTGGCCCGCGGCAAGTTGACAGGGGGTTCCTGGTGAAGCAAGTGCTGATTGGCTTTGCGTGCGCGGCGTTGGCGACAGCACTCATGGGTGTTGCGGGTGCGGCGGTCGTGCCCGAGGAAAGAGCGACAACTGTTCAGCCTACCAGCACACCGAGCATCGCCAGCTTCGGGGGCGAGAAGGCGTTCACGCGTCCGAAGCAGGATGCCGTGATGGGCATGAGCGTGCCGACGACGATCAGGGAGATCCTGGTCAAGGGCGGCGATCGCGTGAAGAAGGGCCAGATCCTGGTGCGCGGCGATGATGCGGAAGAGCTGGCGCTGCTCAAGGCGCAGAAGTTGCGTGCGGAGTCGGTGCTGCCCGTGGACAGGGCCGAGAAGGCCGTGGAGCTGCAGCGGTTTGAGTATGACCAGTTGCTGAACCTGCAGCGCGAGGGCGGCGGTTCGGCACAGGAGCTGGAGCGGGCGCGGCTGTCGCTGGAGGCCGCGAAGATCGACTACGAGACCGCGAAGTTCAACCAGGAGCAGGAAGCGCTGCAGATCGCTCGCGTGGAAGCGCGGGTGGACCGGTACCGGATCATCGCGCCGTTCGATGGCGAGGTGGACACCGTCTTCATGGACCCCGGCCAGAGCGTGACGGACAACGACAAGGTGCTGCGTGTGGTGGAGATTGACCCCTTGGAGCTGGATGTCGCGCCGCCCACGGCGGTGACGCTGGCGGATCCGGTGACGGGGCGCGGGCCGGTCAAGGTGGGTCAGCCGGCGTGGGTGCTGATGGACCTGCCGGGCACGGCGAGGGTGTACGTGGGCACGGTCACGGAGGTAAGCCCGGTCGCCGATGCGCGGAGCGGCACCAGGCGTGTGCGGGTTGAGGTGGCGAACCCCGAGGGTCTGGTGGCGGGCCTGACGGCGTGGGTCCGGTTCACCGAGCCCGAGGGGGAATGGAAAGAGCGGATCGTGGGGAAGGAAGTCACGAAGTCGTCAAGTCAGGAAGTCGCCACGTCGCAAGGCCAGCAGGTTTCGGCGCAGGGGGATGAGCGGTGATCGACCTTTCGAACTTGAAGTCGCCGGCATGGCAGCGGGTGGTCGCGGAGTTGACGGCGGGTGCGCCGGACGACCGGACCTTCCTGATGCGCATGGTCGGGGTGCTCGGGCATGTGGCGGGGGCGCGCCAGGCGGTTCTCTATGCCATGCCACGGGGCGCGGAGGGGACGTCAGAGAATGAGGATGCGGGCGGTGCGGGAGGGGCACCGGCGAGGGCGGTGCTGGTCTGGCCGCCTCAGTCGAGCGCGGGGGGCGCGGCGACGGGGCCGGAGGCGTTGCCGGAGGATCCGTCGGCACAGGTGACCAACCCTGGCGACATGGCGGCGGCAGCGCGGCGGGCGATCGAGGGCGGGCAGGCGCAGGTCTTCGGCTTTGAGAAGGACGAGATGTTCTATGACGGGGCGACCGGCGGGCACGTGATCGCCGTGCCCGTGATGGTGGGTTCGCCCGAGTCTCCCGCTCCGGTGGCGTACGCGGTCGCGATGCTGGTGGAGGGGCGATCGAGGCCCGCGCTGCAGACGACGCTCGCGCTCGTGGAACTGGTCGCGGGGTATGCGCACGGACATCGGTCCGGTCAGCAGTTGAAGCGTTTGCGCGTGTCGAGCGCTGCTCTTGACCTTGCGGCGCGGCTGATTGCTGCGGTGAACGCGGCACCCAGCTTCAAGGGCGCGGTGCTGCAGCTTGCAAACGATCTGGTCAGGCAGTTGCACGCCGAGCGCGTGTCGATCGGCTGGGCCAAGGGCGCGGGACGCAAGGGTGAGGGAGAGTCGATCCACGCGGTTGCCATCAGCGACACGGAGCATCTGGATCGGCGCATGGCGATGGTGCAGAAGCTCGAAGGGGCGATGAACGAGTGCTTCGACCAGGAGCAACCGGTGATGTTCCCGCCCGCCCCCGAGAAGGGGCCGGGGGCGGACGTGGTGCTGGCGACGGCGATCACGCACGCGCACCGCGAGCTCGCGGCGGGGAACGCCGCGGCGCGGGTGGTGTCGCTGCCACTGAGGGTTGAAGAGCGGCTGATCGGCGTGGTCACGATCGAGACGGCGGGCGCAACCGGCACGAGCGCCGATGCGCCGATCGATGTGCAGACGATCGAGCTGGTGCAGGCCGTCCTCGACCTGGTGTCGCCCGTGCTGCGGATCCGGCGGAGCGACGATCGGGCCCTGCCGCTGCGGGCATGGGACGATGCATTGAAGGCGGGCGCGTGGGTCGTGGGGCCGATGCACACGGTGTGGAAGCTGGCCGGCATCGCGGTGATCGCGGCGATGCTGGTGCTCACGCTGGTGAAGGTGCCTTACAGGGTGGAGGCGCCGGCGGAGCTGCGTCCTCGTGAGCAGCGGGTTGTGAGCGCGCCGTTTGACGGATTGATCGCGACGCTGGCGCCGGGCATTGAGCCGGGGGCGCGCGTCGAGCCCGGGCAGGTGCTGGCGATGATGGACACGAGCGAGCTGAAGCTGCAGGCGTTGAATGCGCAGGGCGAGCTGCTGCAGGCGCAGAAGCAGGCGGACAGCGAGCTGGCTTCGGGCAAGCTTTCCGAGGCGCAGCAGTCCAGGGCCAAGGCGCAGCAGGCGCAGTCGGAGCTTGATCTTTTGAACACACGGATCGCGCAGGCGGCACTCACGGCGCCGATCGCCGGGACGATCATCGCGGGGGACCTCCGCGAGCGCGTGGGTTCGTCGGTGAAGCTGGGGGATGCGCTCTTCCAGATCGCGCCGCTCGATGACATGCTTGTGGTTGCGAAGGTGGGCGATCGCGACATCTCGCTGGTGGATGCGGGCGGCTCGGGGAGCGTGGCGACCAAGGCGTACCCGGCTCAGCGGCATGCCTTCAGCGTGGAACGCGTCGTGCCGCTGTCGCAGGCGGAGGAAGGGAAGAACGCCTTTGAGGTGCGGGCGAAGCTGGCGGACCCGGCGGGTTGGATGAGGCCGGGGATGGAGGGGTTCGCCAAGTTCGACGCGGGCGAGCATTCGCTCATGTGGATCGGGACGAGGCGGATCCGGGACACGCTGCGGCTGTGGCTGTGGTGGTGAGGGGAAGGAAGCAGGCAGCAGGCAACAGGCAATGGGCAACAGGCAACAGGCAATGGGCAACAGGCAACAGGCAACAGGCAATAGGCAACAGGCAATAGGCAATAGGCAACAGGCAATAGGCAATAGGCAGTAGGCAACAGGCGGCAGGCACAAGTGTTATGGGTGACGGCGAGATCAACTCATATCGAGATCTGATCGCCTGGCAGCGAGCAATGTCGCTCGTGCTTGCCGTATATCGCGCGACGGAGGCAATGCCCGCTGCCGAGAAGTACGGCCTTACCGCGCAGATGCGGGCGTGCGCAGTCTCGATCCCATCGAACATCGCAGAGGGCTATGGAAGAGAAGGCACGCGGGATTATGTCCGGTTTTTGTGTGTTGCTCGGGGCTCTCTGTATGAACTCAAGACGCAAGTTGAGATAGCCTTGTCGCTTGGGATTATGCGCGATAACTCGCCGCTCTCGAGTCTACTGGAGGAGACCACTCGTGTGCTGCATGGTTTGATTCGAGGCGTCGAGCGAAGTGTGCAATGACTTGCCTCTCCCGGCTTCGTGCCTGTTGCCTGTTGCCTTGTGCCTCGATGATCGAACGATCTATCTAACGAATACAAACCATGAATGAACGGCCGACCTTTTCTCCCTTCTGGCACCGCGTCCGTGCGATGAAGCCGCGCCTGCGCCCGCACACACAGGTGACGCGCCAGCACTATCGCGGCAGGCGCTGGCACGTGGTGCAGGACCCGGCCACCAACCAGTACTACCGGCTCAACCCGATCGCGTACCAGTTCGTGTCGCTGCTGGACGGCGGGCGGACGGTCGAGGAGGCGTGGAAGCTCTCGCTCGGCGAGCACGGGGACGCCGCGCCGACACAGAACGAGATCATCTCGCTCATCTCACAGCTCTACAACGCGAATCTTCTGGCCGTGGAGACGACCCCGGAGACGGAGCAGCTTCTGCGGCGTGGCAAGGATCGGTTCAAGAAGAAGGCGATGTCGCAGGCGATCGGCCTGATGTACTTCAAGATGCGGCTCTTCAATCCGGATCCGATCCTGACGAAGATCGAGCCGGTGCTGCGGCCGCTGCTGAACAGGTGGGGCTTCATCGCGTGGATCGCGTTCGTTGTGTTCGCCGCCGTGCGCCTGTTCCCGGAGTGGGACCAGCTCAGCAGCGGCGTGGAGAACGCCATCGCGCCGTCGAACTGGGGGTGGATGGCGCTGGTCTTCATCGTGACCAAGGCGATCCACGAGACCGGGCACGGCGTCATCTGTAAGCGCTTCGGCGGCCAGGTGCCGGAGTTCGGCGCCATGCTGCTGGTGCTCGTGCCCGCGCCCTATGTCGATGCGTCGGCGTGCTGGGCCTTCCCGAGCAAGTGGAAGAGGATGGCCGTGGGCGCGGGGGGCATGATCTTCGAGTTGTTCGTGGCGGCCATCGCGGCCCATGTGTGGCTCGCGACGCCCCAGGGCGAGCTGCTGCACCAGATCGCGTACAACGCGATGCTGACCGCGGGCGTCTCGACGGTGTTGTTCAACGCCAACCCGCTGATGCGCTTCGACGGGTACTACATCCTGAGCGATCTGCTCGAGGTGCCGAACCTCATGCAGCGCTCGACCTCGATGCTCACGCATCTGTGCCAGAAACACATCTTCCGGCTTAAGGACGCGATCCCGCCGTCAACACTGCCCGGCGAGCGTCGGATCCTGCTGGTGTACGGTGTGCTGGCGTTGGCGTACCGTATCTTCCTGTTTGTGTCGATCACGCTGTACGTGATGGGGAAGTTCTTCGCCATCGGGCTGGTTCTGGCGATCTGGACGGGCGTGATGTGGTTTGTCATGCCGCTGGGGAAGCTGTCGCACTGGCTGGCAACGCACCCGCCCCTCGCGGAGCATCGGTTCCGCGCGGTGGCGACGACGCTCGGGCTGTTTCTGCTGGGCCTGCTGGCGATCGGCGTGATTCCTGCACCGGACCATCGGCGAGCCGTGGGCGTGGTGGAGAGTGCGGACCGAACGGGCGTGTTCATGGGCGCGAACGGATTTGTGCGGGTCGCCCACGTGCGTGCGGGTGATCGCGTTCGAGCGGGCGATCCGATCGTGACGTGCGAAAGCCCGGAGCTGGCGAGCGCGCTGGAGTCTTCGCTCGCGATGCTCGCCGGGGCTCGCAGCCAGGAGCGCGAGGCGACGGTGGAGGATCCGGCCCTGGCGATGGTCGCTCGAGAGCGAGTCGCGGCGATCGAGGCCCAGGTGGCCTTCATCGAGGAGCGTCTGGCGCGCCTGGTCGTGAGGGCGCCGCACGACGGGACTGTGGTCGGCAGCGATCCCGCCCAGATCGTCGGCGCGTTCGCGCGCGAGGGCGACGGGATCTGTGAGATCGTGGATGAGGGGCGGGTGCGCGTTGCCGCCCTGCTCCCTCAGAAGGAAGCGGCGTGGCACTTTGAGCTGGGTGTGGAGCGGTACGACGTGGTGATGCGGTCGTTCTCGCGCCCGGATGAAGAGATCAAGGGCGGAAACGTGCGCGTGATCGATGCGGGGCAGGTGCGCCTGCCCCACGCGGCCCTTGGTTTCGCCGGGGGCGGCACCATCGAGACCGAGCAGAGCGACCAACAGGGACGCATGGCGAAGACCCCGCAGTTCGTCGTATACGTGGAGCCGATGGTGCGCGGCGACGGGGCGTCGGCGCCGGGCCAGTCGACTCTTGGGGCTCCTGGTGAGCGGGTTGCGCTGCGTTTTCATCTGCCGTGGCGGCCGCTGATGGCCCAGTGGGTCGATCGTCTGCACAAGCTGGTGCAGGGACGGGTGGACGTGTGAGCCGCATGGATGTGCCGAGCGGCGCTCAGTCGGTGACGCGTTACCAGGCGCTCTGGGAGAGTGTGCGCAGCCGCCGGACCAGACCGGTGATGGCCAAGGGGCTGGACAAGGTCTCAACGCGGCTCTCGGCGCGATTGAAGAACCGGCGGACCGGTCTGGCGTTTCTGCTGGCCGAGGCGGCGCGGATCGAAGCGATGGCGCCGGAGATCCGCAACCATTCTGAGGCCGCATTGGACGACTCGGTGCGCGAGGTGCGCGAGCACGTGGTGCGCGGCGCGCACGATGACGCGACGCTCCGGCGCGCCCTGGCGCTCATCCGGGAGGTGGCCAGGCGGGAGACGGGCGAGGAGGCCTTCCGCGTGCAGCTCGCGGGCGCGCTCGGGCTCTCCCACGGACGCATCATCGAGATGAAGACCGGAGAGGGCAAGACGCTCACGGGCTCGATCGCTGCTCCGATCATCGCGTGGCAGCGCCGGCGCCTGCACGTGTTCACTGTGAACGATTACCTCGCGAAGCGCGATGCCCACTCGCGTGAGGGGATCTACAAGCGTTGCGGCGTCTCCGTCGGCGCGATCGTGCAGGAGATGTCACCCGCGGAGCGCGCGGATGTCTATGCGCGGGCCATCGTGTACGGCACGCCCAAGCAGATCACAGCGGACTGGCTTCGCGATCAGATCCGCATGGGCCCGGTGACATCGGCGTGGGAAGGGCGCATGGTGACGGGGCTGGCGGGTGGGGGCGGCGGCGGGGGCGGGGGCGGCGGGTTGCTCATCCCGGGGCTGAG
>CAZPPG010000017.1:5200-53155 GCA_964588385.1 uncultured Phycisphaeraceae bacterium | reverse complement strand
GGGGGGGGGTTGTGTGGGGGGTTGTTGGGGTGGGTGTGGGGGGGGTGGGGGGGGGGGGGGGGGGGGGGGGGGGGGGGGGCGGCGGGTTGCTCATCCCGGGGCTGAGGGCCGCGCTGGTCGACGAGGCGGACGCGGTCTTGATTGATGAGGGTGTCGTGCCGCTGATCATCGCGAGGTCGCGCCACGAGGACGAGATGGCGCCCGTCTACAAGCAGGCCAATGGGCTGGCATCGAAGCTGGATGAGGGACCGGATTACAAGATCGACTATCTGAGGCGCAAGGCGGAGCTTCGGCGTCGGGGCGAGCACCGACTGGAAGAGATGTTCAAGCAGCTCGACGAGCCGATCTGGCGGGCGACGCGACGCGGCAAGGAGCTCGTGCGGAACGCGCTGGTGGCGCGGCACTGCTATCTGCCCGGGCAGCAGTACCAGATCGTGGATGGGCGCGTGGTGATCGTGGATGAGTTCACCGGGAGATTCCTCGCGGACCGCTCATGGGAGCACGGACTCCATCAGGCGGTTGAAGCCAAGGAGGGCGTCGAGGTCACCGCTGATCGCGAGACGCTGGCCCGCATGTCGTTCCAGCGGTTCTTCCGCAGCTTCCCGTTCCTCGCCGGAATGACGGGCACCGCAGCGGACGCGACGGCGGAGATGGAGCAGGTCTACGCGCGCCCGGTCACGATCATCCCGACCAACAAGCCGGTGATCCGAAAGCAGTGGCCGATGCGCGTCTTCCGGACCGCGGAGTCCAAGTGGTCTGAGATCGCACGCTCCATCGAGCAGGTGCATGCAGAGGGGCGGCCGGTGCTGGTGGGCACGCGTTCCATCGCGGCATCCGAGCACATCTCCAAGCGGCTTGAGGCCCGGGGTCTGGAGCATCGCGTGCTCAACGCGAACTTCGACAAGGAAGAGGCGACGCTGATCGCAGAGGCCGGTCGCGCCGGCGCGATCACCGTCGCGACCAACATGGCCGGACGCGGCACGGACATCCTGCTCGATGATCGGGCACGCGAAGCAGGCGGCCTGCACGTGATCCTCACCGAGGTCCACGGGGCGAGGCGCGTGGACCTGCAGTTCATCGGGCGCGCCGGACGACAGGGCGATCCGGGTTCGGCGCAGGTCTTTACCTCGCTGGAGGATGAGCTGATCGTGCAGCATGTCCCCAAGCTCGCGGCGAGCGTTGCGGTGACCGCGCGCCTGGCCGGCGCAGATGGCGATGAGCTGAGGGACGGCCCGCTGGTGCGAAGGCTGGTGCGCATGGCGCAGGGTCGGGCGGAGCATCGGGCCCGGATCAGCCGCGCGGGCGTGCTGAGGCAGGATGACTGGGTCGAGAAGCACCTGCCGGGGATGTGAAGGCGAGGCACGAAGGCAACAGGCAACAGGCGACAGGCAACAGGCAACAGGCAACAGGCAACAGGCAACAGGCAGCGGGCATCGTCCAAGCACATCGTCCGATCGCGAGCTTCGCCGCAGTTGCGGTTCACAGCGGAATCGTGCGACAATGCGCGCCGGAACGACGTGCATTGGTCTTGCTCGGTGCGCGGGGAGGTGCTCCATGAACACAGGTCGGATGGTTCGCGCACGGACGGTGGCGTTCGGGTTGGCGATGCTCGCGGCGGCATCTGGCCGCCACGCATCCGCGCAGGACCTCAAGGTCTGGTTCGGCAACCTGCACGCGCACACCAGTTACAGCGACGGCTCGGGAACGCCGGCGATTGCGTTCGACCACGCGCGCCTGCGCGGGCTGGACTTCATGGCCGTGACGGAGCACAACCACAGCGCGGCGGAGTCGGGCGCGGGAAACCGGCGCGACGGGCTGCTCATCGCCACGACGCCGGCCCTGTACGCGGGCGATCCGCCGGGGAGCCGTGTGTCGCTGGTGGATGCCGCGATGACGGCGAGCGTGCCGGGCGAGTTCGTCGCCCTCTATGGGCAGGAGTTCAGCACGATCTCCACCGGCAATCACGCGAACGTCTTTGAGATCGGCAGCGTCATTCCGAGCGGCAACGGCAGGTACGACCAGTTGGTCGGATGGCTCGGCGCGAACCCGGATTCGCAGGGACTCCCCGCGATCATCCAGTTCAACCACCCGAGCGCGGAGTTCCGGCGGACGAACGAGTACGGGCGCGACGACTTCGGGAGTGATGAGGCCTGGCTGCGCGAGATGGGCAGGCACGCCGCACTGATCGAGATCATCAGCGGGCCGGGGCTCTCTGAGGGTGTGGGCGTCGCGATGGCGCGCGATCGCGAGTATGACTATGTGCACTATCTCAACATGGGCTTCCGCGTCGCGCCAACGGCGAACCAGGACAACCACTATTACAACTGGGGCGACATGACCAGCGCGCGGACGGGCGTCATCGCGCTGGAGCTGACGCGTGAGTCGCTCCTGGGCGCGCTGCGGGCGCGGCACGTGTACGCGACAACGGATGAGAACCTGCGCATCATCGCGAGGGTGAACGGGAAGTTATGCGGCGATGCGATCCCCGTTCCCCAGAGCGGGAGCGAGCTGGCGATCACGATCGAGATCGCAGATGATGATGAGCCGGATGCCGCGTACGACGTCGAGGTCTTCAGCGATCATGGGCCGGGCGGCGAGCTGGCCGCGTCGATCGAGTTTGCGAACCTCGGAACGGGCAACGGTACGCACAGGGTGGAAGGAATCGCGGCCACGGGGCCGAATCAGTATGTCTTCTTCCGCATTTACCAGCGCGTTGGCGATGATGAGGGTGAGGATGCGCGGGGCGACAGCGTGTGGACTTCGCCCGTGTGGATGGATCCGACTGTGACGGATGATGACGGAGGGGGCGGACCGGGGCCCAGGCCCGTGAACACGTCGATTGTGGCGTCGAAGAACTCACGGATCTACCACGTCGATGCGATGTGCAGCGGCGCGCGGGCGATCAAGGAGAGCAACAAGCTGTTCGGCGACGATGCCACGCGCGGGAGGACGCCGCATGAAAGGTGTCCGCGCTGAGGAAAGGGGCAGAGGGGCAGAGGGATTATTCGCGTTGGGTGGCCCATGATGGGGTGCGCGGATGTGTGGCAGCGTGGCCACACTCTGGGCAGGGTGTGTTGGAGAGCCCTTGCATGTCGTACCCGCACGAGGGGCAGAGGCCACGGCGGGTGCGGAGCGTTCGGCGGATGAAGCGAAGAATCGCGAGAAGCGCCCACCAGATTCCGGCGTAGAAGAGTGTGTTGAGGATGAGGCCGGGCCAGAGGGGGAGATAGGGAACGTCCGTCGTTGTGCCTTGGATGGGAGTTCGTGGCGCGTACAGTGAGCGGAGCGTCAGGGCACCGCCACAAGTGACCTTGTATTTGTTGTTCACTGGGTGCGTGCATGCCCATCCCCATGTCGCACGCCATGGCCATCCGCCTTCATAGAGGTGCCACGTTCGACTGGACCACCAACTGTGGTTGTACTCGTCGCGCCAGCTAGGCGTGTATCTCAAGCTCCGTCCGTGTCGAAGCAACTTGTCAGCGCTGGATGTCGAAACATCAGGGTGCTGCGATTGCTCTTCGGAGTCGATGTAAATATACACCGAACGAGACGGCGTCAGTGAGCGTGAGTAGACACCACGATCGTCGTACTTCCATGCTGTCAGGTGTGGCGGGTAAAGAATCGCTCCCGCGTACACAACCGCGAAGGTTGTGACAAACCCTGCAGCGAGCAGGAGCAAAATGCTCGGGATGACTCGGCTCAGGCGCACGGGTGCAGCATAGCGAATTGATGTGCCGCCCCGGTGGGGCTCGGAAGAAAGACAAGAGCAGGGTGTGTGGCGACGATCGCGACCCAGGGCTTACGCCCTGGGCTCTAGTCTGGCGGCACTGCGTGCCTCAAAGCCCTACTTCAACAACCGCTCCAGATAGTGGATATCCACGCCGCCCTTGCGGAAGTCGGCGTTCTCCATCAGGCGCTGGTGCAGGGGGATGGTCGTCTTGATCGGGTCGACGTTGAACTCGCGGAGGGCGCGGGCCATGCGGTTCATGCACTGCTCGCGGTCGTCGGCGTGGACAATCAGCTTGCCGACCATGGAGTCGTAGTTCGGGGGGACCATGTACCCGGTGACGACGTGCGTGTCGAGGCGAACGCCCGGGCCGCCCGGCGGCTCGAAGGTTGTGATGCGGCCGGCGCAGGGCATGAAGTTCTTGTCGGGATCCTCGGCGTTGATGCGGCACTCCATGGCGTGGCCGCGGATGGAGATGTCCTTTTGCTTGTACGGAAGCGGCTCGCCCGACGCCACGAGGATGGACATCTTGACGATGTCGATGCCGGTGATCATCTCGGTGACCGGGTGCTCGACCTGCACGCGCGTGTTCACCTCGAGCATGTAGAAGTTCTGCTTGCCATCCATCAGGAACTCGACCGTGGCGGCGCCCGAGTACTCCGCGGCCTTGATCAGCCGTGCCGCGGCCTCGCACGTCGCGTCGCGGCGCTTCCGGTCGATCAGCGGGCCGGGGGCCTCCTCGATCAGTTTCTGGTGGCGGCGCTGCGTGGAGCAGTCGCGCTCATACAGATGGATGGCGTGCCCGTGCTTGTCGCCGAGGACCTGGACCTCGACGTGGCGGGCGTGCTCCAAGAACTTCTCGATGAAGACTGCGCCGTTGCCGAAGGCGGCGAGGGCCTCCTGGCTGGCGATGCGGAGGTTGGTGCGGAGGGTCGCCTCGTTGTGGCAGACCTTCATGCCGCGACCGCCGCCACCGGCGGAGGCCTTGATGATCACGGGATACCCGATCTCGGAAGCGACCTTGACGGCCTCTTCCTCGTCCTCGATCGCGCCCTCGGAGCCGGGGAAGATCGGAACCTTCGCGGCCTTGGCGGTGCGCTTGCACTCGACCTTGTCGCCGAGCTTGGCCATGGCCTCGGGGGAGGGGCCGATGAACTCGATCTTGCAGTCGCGGCAGATCTGGGCGAAGTCGGCGCGTTCGGAGAGGAAGCCGTAGCCGGGGTGGATGGCATCGACGTCGGCGATCTCCGCCGCGGCGATGATCTTGGGGATATTGATGTACGACTCGCGGGCCGGGGGCGGGCCGATGCAGATGGCGCGGTCGGCGAGCTTGAGGTAGGGGGCATCCTTGTCCGCGGTCGAGTAGACGCAGACGGCCTCGACGCCGAGCTCGCGGCAGGCGCGGATGATGCGGAGGGCGATCTCGCCGCGGTTGGCGATAAGGATTCGTCTAAACATTCAGTGACGGAGTGACGGAGTGACACAGTGACGGAGTGAAAGGCACGCCGTCGCGGGGTACACGTCCTTACTCTCGCTCCTTGTCTTCGAGACTGCGGATCAGTCCCTGGATGACTCGATCGGTTTCTGCAACGAGGTCGATGATGCTCTGATGCGGCTTGGCGAGATTAAGGCGTGCAACGAGCTCGAGCTGCGTGCTCACCTCGGCGACCGAGCCACGTGCGACGCGAAGGGAACGAAGAAACTCGGCTGGCGTGCCGCGGCCGTAGCCCTCGGCGATGTTGGACGGTATCGAAATAACGGCGCGACGGAGTTGGCTACGCAGCCCAAATCGTTCGTTCTCCGGGAGCGTCTCCACGAAGCCGTACATCAGCTCTGCGAGCTCCATTCCTCGCTGCCAGCCGACAGTATCGCGATAGCTCCGGATGCTTCCCACTGTGTCACTCCGTCACTCCGTCACTGTGTCACTATGGTTTGACCAGAAACAGCTTCTGCCCAAACTCCACCGCGTCACCGCTCTTGACGAGGATGCGCTCGATCGTGCCCGAGACCTCGGACTTGATCTCGTTGAAGACCTTCATGGCCTCCACGAGGCAGACGACCGAGCCGGGGCCGACCTGGGCGCCGACCTTGGTGAAGGGCGGGGCGTCGGGGTTGGAGGCGGAGTAGAACGTGCCGACCATGGGCGACTCAATGGCGATGAGGCCCGCGTCGGACGACGCCGGGGCCGCGGCGCCCGCCGACGGAGCGGCCATGGGTGCGCCCATCGGCATCATCATCTGGGGGGCCATCATCTGAGGGGACATTTGGATTCCGGAGTGCCCGCGTTTGAGGACCACGGTCTCCTCTCCGTCCTTGAGTTCCAGTTCCGTCAGGCCGTTGTCGGTCATCAACTGAACCAACTCGGCGAGCTTCTTCATGTCCATCATGGGTGGGGGTCCGCGAGATTCGCACGGACGCCGAACGGATACGCCACGTTCGGGCCGGCCGGAAGCCGGGCATGATACGCGAACCCGCCAGCAGCGGCGAACACCTGACAAGGCCCCAATCAGGGCCTCGCTGCCGTAGACTCCGGTCATGCCCAAGGGGCCCCGTCACGCAGCGCACACCCGACCATCCTTATTTGTGGTTGCGTGCGCACTGGCGCTTGTCCTTGTCGCGGCCGGGTATGTCGTGCCGCTCTGCGTTGCATTCGTGCCGGGCGCGTCGAAGAGCGGCGGAGGCATCCATGATGCCGGCGTGTCGGCGGCGATGCCTCGGACGCTGCCGCTGTTACTGAACTCCGTGCTGGTGGCGGTCGGCGTGGGCGCCTGCGCGACGGGAATCGGGTTGCTGGTGGCCTGGAGAGCGCGTGGGGCGGGGGTGCTGGGGAGAACGCTGATTCTGCTGCCACTGGTGCTGCCGGCGTACCTCTCGTATGCGGGGTGGAGCGTGCTGCGGGCGCCCGGATCATGGCTGGGCAACTGGATCGGCTCATTGCCTGGGGCGCGGGCCGGAGAGGTTGGTCACGCGGCGAACATGGCGTTTGCGGTGCTGGGAATGACGCTCTGGCTCTGGCCATTGGCCGCGATTGTGATTGGGGCCACCATCCGCAAGCTGGACGCGGACCTCTTCCTGTTGCTCCGATCGGAGGCGACGGGCGTGTTGGGTCGGATCCCACTCATCGCGCGTGTTCTGCGCCCCGGCCTTGCGTTGTCATTCGTGCTGGTCGGGCTGCTGGTCATGGGAACGGCGATCCCGCTGCATGTCGCGAATGTGCCGACCCTTGCGATTTCGGTATGGCTCGCCCTCGATCGCTCGCCTCCGGGACAGGCGTGGCGGGCGCTGATCGCCGCTTGGCCGCTCTGGGTGATCGCCATGGGAGCCGGCTGGTGGCTGGGCGGGCGCGCGAGCGGCTGGGCCCGCGGGTGGGAGACCGGTGGGCGATCATCCCGCGCGACGGATGAGGCGATGCGTGTGAATGGGCGGGGCTTGGGGACACTCGTTGGCGTCGTCGGGCTGGCGGTGATCGCGCCGACCGCGCTGCTCGTGTTCAGCATGCGCGACGGCGCGTCGCTCTTGAGGTTCTGGCGCCTCAGCGGCGACGGCGTGCTCCACGGCCTCGGCGTCGCGGCGGGCACGGCGGGCGGAGTTCTCGCCATCTCGATCCTCACCGGCGTCACGCTCGGGGGAAAGGGACGCGTGGTGGCGATCGGAGGCGGCTTCGTCCGGGCCATGCTGATCCTCGGGCTTGCGCCGGGAGTCCTTGTTGGCACTGGACTTGTGGCGGGCTGGAACCGCCTTGATCCAAGCGGCACGGTGACCTCCGGCTGGTGGATCGAGGTGATAGCCCACCTTGCTCGCTTCGGGTGGATCGGCGCCTTGGCGGGGTGTGCCATGGTGCGCCTGGAGCATCCGCACCTTCGCGACCTGCGACGCGCCGATGGGGCGGACACCCTACGAGGCTTTGTGCGAACGGGGTTGGCGCTGAACCTCCCACTGCTTACCGCGGCGGGGCTCGCGGCCGGCATGCTTTCCTTCACCGAGATCGAGGTCGCCGTGGTCGTTCAACCCCCGGGGCCGGGAAATCTCTCGCGCCAGATTCTCAACTATCTTCACTTCGCACGCATGGAAGAGATGTCAGCGGCGGCGGCATGGATCGTCGGTTCGGGGATCCTCCTGACCGGCGCGATCGGATGGTTGCTCATGGTTCGAGAACGGATCGAACGCAGGGTGGGCGTTCTTTCGTAAGATGGCGAGCATGCACATGGGAGGCGGCGCTAAGGACAGGGAGGCCTCACGCTTGCGCGGGTCGCGCGGCGTGGTGACGCACCGGTCGATCTTGGTGGGTGGCGCGGTTGGTGCGACGGTCCTCTTGGCCGGCCTGTCAGGGTGCGGCGGTGAATCCGGGGGGCCGGGTGGCAAGCCGCTGGACGTGACGGCGACGATCGGTTCCGTGGGATTGTGGCCGGGGCAGTTCGCGACGCCCCGAGCGCTGGATTCCGACGGAGCGACGCTGTGGGTGATCGACAAGGCGGCCCGCGTGCAACTGCTCGACGCGGCCTCCGGCGAGCCGCTGGTCGAATGGAAGACGCCGCGTCATGAGAACGGAATGCCGGTGGGGGTGACGTGCGCGACGCTCGGCGGCAGGCCCGTCACGCTGGTGGCGGACACACACGAGAGCCGCGTGCTCGTGTACGAGCGCGCCGAGGACCCCACGGCCGAAGCGCGTCTCATCGCGGAGTTCGGGCGGTACGGCACGGGTCCGGGCGAGTTCATCTATCCGACGGACGCGGTCGTCGTGAGCGATCCGGCGTTCGGGACGCGGATCTATGTCTCGGAGTATGGTGGAGACGACCGCATCAGCGTCTTCAATGAGCGGTTCGAGTTCCAGTTCGCGTTCGGCACCTTCGGCACCGGCGAGAATCCCACGAAAGTGGAGTTCAACCGGCCGCAGACACTCGCGATCGATGAGGTCAATCGCGAGCTGATCGTGGTGGATTCGTGCAATCATCGGATCGGCCGCCTGACGCTGGATGGCGAGTTGATTGCGTGGCTCGGTTCGCCGGAGTCCGCGGGGCGCGGGCTTGGGCAGTTCAAGTACCCCTACGGGATCGCGATCCTCGACGATGGGACCGCGCTGGTGGTCGAGAACGAGAACGGACGCGTGCAGCGGATCGAACTCTCGACCGGTCGCGGCATCGAGACCTTCGGCCGGCCGGGGCGCGCCGTCGGAGAACTGGTCTCGCCGTGGGCGATCACGCTCGTCGGGCGCACGGCGTACGTCCTTGATGCCGGGAACAACAGGGTGCAAGCGTTCCGATCGCCGCGTGAGGGACAGCGCGCGGGCGGCATGGCCTCGATCTCGGGTTCGAAGCACGGCGGAGCAGAGACCGGCGCAGGGGGTGGGCACTGATGCAGCGCATGCTCGGACTGCATCTCGGCGCATTCTTTGACGGCGGGCTCCCGGTGCGCACGCTCGCCTCCATCACGGTTGGGCCGATCCAGTTTGATTCACCTGTGTTCCTGATCCTGCTTCCGATTCTGATCGCGTTGGCGATCTGGATCGCGAGGCGGAACCTCTCCGGCCTGAGTTCGACGTCGCGCAAGGTCGCCGTCGGTATCCGTCTCGTGCTGATTACGCTGCTGGTGCTGGTGCTCGCGGAGCCCCACACGCGCAAGACGAGCAAGGATGTGAGCGTCACCGCGGTGCTGGATGCCAGCCGCTCGATCCCCACGCCGCTGCTGGCGCAGATGGACCGCTATCTCGCGGAGGCGGCGGAGCTTCACAAGAAGCAGGGTGATCGTCTGGGCGTGATCACGGTCGCGCGCGATGCGCGGGTGCAGGACCTCCCCGGCGCGCGCGTGCTGGGCGTGGACCGCAAGGACACGGGGCCGCTGGACGGCACGGATCTGGCGTCGTCCGTGCGCCTCGCGATGGCGGTGATGCCCAAGGACGCGGCGAACAGGCTGGTCCTCATCTCGGACGGCAACGAGACCGAGGGCTCGCTTCTTCAGGCGGCGGAGGCGGCCCGCGCGACGGGTGTTCCCATCGACGTGCTGCCGATCCAGTATGAGCACGACAGCGAAGTGATCGTCGAGCGCATGGTCGCGCCCGCGACGGCCCGCATGGGGGAGACGGTCGCGCTGAAGGTCGTGCTGACCGCGACCGCACCCGTGGATGGGCTCGTCTCCATCATGCAGAACGGCACGAAGATCGACCTGGATCCCGATTCGTCGGATCTGTCGATGCCGGTGTCGCTGACGCCGGGCGTGAACGTCAAAGTGATCCCGCTCACGCTCGTCGGCGCCGGGCCGCAGGAGTTCGAGGCGGTCTTTGAGCCCCTGCCAAACGCGACAACCGGTTCAACCGGTGACGCGATCGTCGAGAACAACCGGGCGTTATCCGTGACATTTGTCTCCGGACGCGGGCGCGTGCTCGTGGTTTCGGGCGACGCGAACGAGTCGGGCCCGTTCATGGAGGCGATGACCGCGGGGCGCATCGACGCCAAGGTGATCGCCTCGGAGCAGTTCCCGGGCTCGCTCACGGAGCTCAACGGCTTCGACGCGATCGTGCTGCTCAACCAGAACGCGTATGAGTACACGCTCGCGCAGCAGACGGCGATGCGGCAGTACGTGCACGACTCCGGCGGCGGCTTCGTGATGGTCGGCGGGCCGGACTCCTTCGGCGCGGGTGGCTGGATCGGCTCGCCGATTGAAGAGGTCTTGCCGGTGCGCCTGGATCCGCCCCAGAAGCGGCAGATGCCGCGCGGCGCGCTCGTGCTCATCATCCACTCGGTCGAGATGCCCCAGGGCGTCTTCTACGGCAAGCAGGTCGCCAACGCCGCGGTGGACGCCCTTTCGCGCCTGGACCTTGCCGGGATCATCGAGTATTCATGGGGCAACGCGACCGACTGGGTCCACCCCCTTGTCGAACTGGGGGACAAGAGCCAGATCAAGCAGGCGATCAACAACCTGCAGTTCGGCGACATGCAGGACTTCGCACCCTCCTTCAACGTCGCGCTCCAGGGACTCATCAAGGTCAACGCGGGCCAGAAGCACGTCATCATGATCTCGGACGGCGATCCCACGCTCCCCTCCAACGCGCTGCTCCAGAAGTTCGTGGATGCAAAGATCTCCGTGAGCACGGTCGGCGTCTATCCGCACTCGCCCGCGGACACCGCGCGGATGAGCACGATCGCGAAGGCAACGGGCGGCGAGCACTACGAGGTGACCACGCAGGCCGGCCTCGCTGCCCTGCCGCAGATCTTCATCAAGGAGGCCCAGACGGTGCGCCGCTCCTTGATCTGGGAGGGGCAGGCGTTTGCACCGCGGATCGTCGACGCCGCGGCAGAAGCCATGCGCGGGGTGACGAGCGTGCCGCCGATCTCGGGGTACGTCGTGACGGCCGATCGCGAAGGCCTGAGTGTCGTGACGATGCGCGGGCAGGAGAACGATCCGATCGCGGCTCAGTGGCAGTTCGGCCTCGGCCGCGCCATGGCGTTCACGTCCGACAGTGCGACCCGCTGGAGCCCGGCGTGGGTCGCGTGGCCCGGGTTCAACCAGTTCTGGCAGCAGCACATCCGCTGGGCGATGCGGCCATCAGGTTCGGCGAACGTGCGCGTGACCACCGAGAACCGCGGCGATCAGACGCTGATCTCCATTGATGCCCTCGACCAGAACGGCGAGCGACTGAACTTTGCGCAGTTTCAAGGGCGGCTCGCGCGTCCCGATGGCGGCGGCGACGACGTGCAGGTCCAGCAGGTCGGCCCCGGCCGCTACGAGGCCCGCGTCCCCACCGAGCAGGCGGGGACGTATCTGCTGGGGCTCCGGTACGCGGCCCGCGCGGAGGCCGGCGGCCCGATGATGGAAGGAACCGTGCAGGCCGCGATCACGCGACCCTTTGCCGATGAGTTCCGCGCCATCAAGGACAACTCGCCCCTGCTCCGCCAGGTCGCTGAGATGACGGGTGGCAAGGTGCTCACTGCAGATGCGCGTGAGGCCGACCTCTGGCGCCGGGACGACATCAAG
Source organism: uncultured Phycisphaeraceae bacterium (assembly GCA_964588385.1). Classification (GTDB taxonomy): domain Bacteria; phylum Planctomycetota; class Phycisphaerae; order Phycisphaerales; family UBA1924; genus JAHBWV01. Next base: position 41,460 of record CAZPPG010000017.1, on the reverse strand, counting down.
ATGCCCGTCGCGACGACTCCGATCTGGATGTCGCTCGCGATCGTCTCGCTCGCGCTCTTCCTGACGGATGTCGGCGTGCGGCGCGTCCGCATCGATCCGGGCGCCATTGCCCGAAAGATCGCCGGACTCTTCGGCGCCTCCAAGATCAAGCAGGGTGCGCAGATGGGCTCGCTGCAGGCCGCACGGGACAAGGCCCGGGCGCGAATGGACGATTCCGAGCGCTTGCGTGGGGGCATGTCCGCCGGCGTTGGCGAAGCAAAGGCGTCTACGGAAGCCGCGCCCTCCGGCGATGTGACAGGCCGCAAGTTCGAGGCGGTACCGGGTTCAGGCGGCGCCAAGGCCGACGGCCCAAGCCCGCTCTCCAACGTGCGTTCGCCCGATGCGCCGGGTGAGAAGCCCAAGCCGCGTGTCGCGGCGGACATCAAGACCGCTGAAGAGGGCATGTCCGCCCTCATGAAGGCCAAGAAACGGGCCCAGGAACAGATCGACGATCAATCCCGTCCTCGCGACGGCGGCACCAGCCAGAACTGACTTACGGAGTGTGACATATGGCGACTTCCAACGTGCCTTCTGCAGAGACTCCCGCCGAGCTGCGCGCCGAGTGCGACAAGTTCAAGGCGACCTTCCAGCAGCTCCGCGCCGAGATCGGCAAGGTCGTCGTCGGTCATAAAGAGGTCGTGGATGGCGTGCTCATCGCGCTCTTCGCGGGCGGCAACGTGCTGCTCGAGGGTGTTCCCGGGCTGGGCAAGACCCTGCTCATCCGCACGCTCTCCGAGACCCTGCACCTGTCGTTCAGCAGAGTCCAGTTCACGCCCGACCTCATGCCTGCGGACGTCATCGGCACCAACATCGTGACCGAGCACGCCGACACGGGACGGCGCGGGTTCGAGTTCCAGAAGGGCCCGATCTTCGCGCAGATCGTTCTCGCCGACGAGATCAACCGTGCCACGCCCAAGACCCAGTCCGCGCTGCTGGAGGCGATGCAGGAGCGGTCGGTCACCGTCGCGGGCAAGACCTACAAGCTCGAACTCCCCTTCTTCGTCATGGCGACGCAGAACCCCATCGAGCAGGAGGGCACGTACCCGCTGCCCGAGGCCCAGATGGACCGCTTCATCTTCAAGATCATTGTGGGGTACTCGCAGCTCGATGAGCTCATGACCATCCTCGACCGGACCACGGGCACGGACCTGCCCAAACCCGCTCGCATCATTGACGGCCCCGCGATCCTCGCGGCTCAGCAACTCGTGCGAGGCGTCGTCGTCGCCCCGCACGTCAAGGAGTACGCCGCGCGACTCGTGCTGGCGACGCATCCCGGCGGGAAGCACGCCGCGGGAGGCGAGGGTGGAATCACCAACCGCTACGTCCGCTGCGGCGCATCGCCTCGTGCCGCTCAGGCGCTGCTCCTCGGCGGCAAGGTCAAAGCCCTCTCCGAGGGGCGGTACAACGTCTCGTACAAGGACATCCAGGAGATCGCGACGCTCGCGCTCCGCCACCGCGTGCTGCTGAACTTCGAGGCGGAAGCCGATCGCGTTGACCCGGACACCATCGTGAAGGAGATCCTGGCCAAGACCCCGACACAGCCCCTCGCGGCGGTGGGCGTGTGAGCAGCCGACAAGGTCATCACCGTGAGCCAGTCGCGGAGCACGAGATCGCGACAGACGCAAGCAAGAAGGAGAACGCAATGAAGATGCGCACAAATCTGATCAGCATGACGACGATCCTGTCCCTGGCGGTGGCGGCTGTTGGCGGCTGCACGAGCAGCCAGAGCTCGGTTTTCGCCAAGTCCGAGGTCGTGAGCGCAAAGTCGCTCGCAGGGACGTGGACCGGCGCGGATGGGCGCACGCTCACGATCCGTGAGACGCCCGGTGGAGGCCTGCGCATCAAGGACCGTGACGGCAACGAGCACACGGGCGTGCTGGCGGATCTGGGCGGCCGCTCGATCATCGAGATTCCCATGAGCGATCCCGCGCGCATGAGCGACGACGCCTCCCCCGTGTACCACTACGGTCTCGTGAAGGTGAGCGGCGACACGATGGAGCACCAGCCGCTGAACGCTGCGTGGCTGGCGTCCCAGCAGCAGGGGAGTTCGTCGATCGTCGCGGCTCCGCTCGCCAGCGGCGCGGGAACGGTGACAGCGACGGACCCGGGGACGATGCGGGGGCTGCTGAGGAAAGCCGCGGGAGATCCGAACGCGTGGGGGGCGAAGGAGGTTCTGGCGCGCAAGCCTTGAATCTGGAAGAGAACGCAGAGTGCGCAGAGGAATCAGAGTCTCGCAGAGGAGAAACGGGTGGAACGAGCAGGAACAACTACGAAGCAGGCTACTCGTGATGCAAAGGAGTGCCCACCGGAGTGGAATCGGCTGACCCACTCGATCATCTCTGCCGCGATGGACGTCCACAGCGAACTCGGGCCGGGCTTGCTTGAAAGGCTATACGAGCAGGCGCTCTGCCATGAGCTTGGCCTGCGGAGGATCGAACATCGCAGGCAGGCACCTGTTCGAGTCGCCTACAAGGGTATAGAGCTGGGCGATCAGGTTGTTGATCTGGTCGTCGGCGATCTGGTAGTGGTCGAGTTGAAGTCCGTCGAGAGGGTGCATGACGCTCATCTCGCCCAGATGCTGAGCTACATGAGGTCGCTCGGCGTACCTCTCGGCTTGCTCATCAACTTCAACGTCGCCCGACTCAAGGATGGGATCTATCGGCGCGTGCTCGCCACGTCGACTCCCTTGCCTTCGGCCTTTCTGATCGATCCTTCCTCTCTGCGTCCCTCTGATTCCTCTGTGCCCTCTGCGTTTTCTTAATCCCATGCTGCGAACAACCACCATCTCCCGTCCCACCTCGATCGACGACCTGCTCGACGGCCGCCTCGCCGCACGAGTGTCGCAGCTTGACCTGGCCTCCAAGAAGATCTTCGCCGGCAAAATGAAGGGCGAGCGCCGCTCGAAGAAACGCGGCGAGTCCGTAGAGTTCGCCGACCACCGGCCGTATGTCTCGGGCGACGACCTCCGCCACATCGACTGGAACATCTTCGGGCGCCTCGACCGGCTCTTCCTCAAGCTGTTCCTTGAAGAGGAAGACCTGTCGCTGCACGTGGTGATCGACGCGTCGGCCTCCAGCGACTGCGGTGAGCCCAACAAGTTCCTCTTCATGCAGAAGGCCGCGATGGCCCTTTCGTATCTCGGTCTGGCCAACTACAACCGCGTCGCCGCGACCGCGATCGGTGGCGGGTCCCGTGCCGAGGGCGGCATCTCCGGATCTATCCGCGATCTGCGAGGCAAGCGTCGCGCCCTGGAGATGGGCGCGTTCCTCTGTGGGCTCACACCCGAAGGCCCGACCAGCTTCGGCGAGGCGGCCAAGCGCATCTCGCTCACGCGGCGGGGCAGGGGCGTCATGGTCGTCCTCTCCGACTTCTTTATGAAAGAGGGGTACGAGACCGGCCTGCGCCTGTTGGTGGGCCGCGGCTACGACGTCTTCGCGATCCAGGTCCTCAGCCCGCAGGAGGTCGCGCCCGAGATCGCCGGCGACCTGCGCCTGAAGGACGTTGAGGATGGCGACATGGCCGAGGTCACGATCTCCGCCCCGCTCATCAAGAAGTACAAGCAGAATCTCGCGGCGTACTGCGACGAGTTCCGCCTCTTCTGCGCCCGGCGCGAGATCACCGCCATCACCGTGCAGAGTGACCTCTCCGTCGAGGCCCTGATCCTCGACTATCTCCAGACGAGGGGGCTGCTGCGATGACCTGGCTCACCCCATGGGTCGGCGCGATCGCCGCGGCTGTCGCGGTCCCCGCCCTCCTCATCCTCTACTTCCTGAAGCTCCGGCGGCGTGACGTCGAAGTCTCCACCACGCTGCTCTGGAAGAAGGCGATCCAGGATCTCCAGGCCAACGCCCCGTTCCAGCGCCTCCGCAAGAACCTGCTCCTCCTGCTCCAGCTCATCGTCCTCGGCGCGGCTCTCTTCGCCCTCGCGCAGCCGCAGTTCAAGGGCGCAACCACCAAGGGCCAGCGCCACATCATCCTGATCGATCGCTCCGCATCCATGCAGTCACTCGATGCGCCGTCGCCCTCGGGCGCGCCCCGGCAGGTGCAGCGACTGGAGGCCGCGAAGGCGGAGGCCATTGACCTCATCGACTCGCTGCGCGAGGCCAACGCCTTCCAGCCCGGCATCGCCGATGAGGCCATGGTCATCGCCTTCGACACCACTGCCGAAGTCGTCGCCAACTTCACCTCTGACAAGGGCGCGCTCAAGCGCGCGGTGGAATCGCTCGCCGCGACCGACGGCGGGTCCTCGCTCGAAGAGGCGATGCGCCTGGCCCAGGCCCACGCCCCGCGCCGCATCGTCGAGGGTCAGGCGATCGAGGGGCTGACGGCGGGAGAGCCGGTGAGCATGCACCTCTGGTCCGACGGCGCGATCCCGGATGCCTCGCGCGTCCTCCCCGGCGTCGAGAACGAAGTGACCTACCACGCCGTGGGCAAGGATGTCACGGCCAACATCGGCATCACCAGCATCCGCGCCGAGCGTGACTTTGAGAACCCCACGCGCCTGACCGTCTACATCTCGATCCAGTCGACCGACGATCGTGAGCGGGCGTTCGATGTGGAGCTCTCGATCGACGGCGTCGTCGCGGGCGTCAAGGCCGTGACGCTGCCTCGTGTAGCCCCGGTCGCCACGCTCACGCCCGAGGCCGAAGAGGCCGGCCCCGCGCCCGAGCGCGCGCCCGCGGCGACCGGCGGCGTGGTTTTCGCGTTTGACCAGCCCGAGGGCGCGATCATCACGGCTCGCCTTCGCACCGGAGGAGAAGACGATCCACTGGCGGACGTGCTCCGCGTCGACGACCGCGCCTCGATCATCGTGCCGCCCGCCAAGCGCCTCTCGGTCGCGCTCGTCACACGCGGCAACCTGTTCATTCAGACCGCCCTCGGCGGGCTGCCCCTGGCCCGGCTCGTCACGTTCACGCCCGAGCAGTTCCAGGCCGAGCTCGACGCACGCCGCGCCGGCGACTTTGACGTCGTCATCCTTGATTCGTGGCTCCCCCGGGTGCCGCAGGGCGAGACACTCCCACCCGGACGCTGGCTCGCCTTCAACGCCGTGCCAGGCGGCACGCTCGGCCTGATCGACGGCGGCGTCGGTGACTCGGCCCTCTTCGTCGATTGGGCCCGCGAGCACCCGGTGATGCGCGGGCTCGTCCTCGACAATGCCGTCATCGCGCAATCGCGCATCATCCGCATTCCGGAGGGCAACCCCGTCGCGGTGCTCGCCACGATGTCCACCGGACCCTCCATCACGGAGATCATCACGCCGGAGGCCCGCGCGATCGTCGTTCCCTTTGATATCGCTCAGACGACATGGCCCTTTGACGTCTCGTTCGTCGTTTTCACGGCGTCCGCCGTCACCTACCTCGGCGCGGACGGGTCCGATCCCTCGACCCAGCGGATGCTGAAGCCCGGCGGCGTGCTGGCCGATTCCCTCCCCACCGGCGCGACCGATCCGGCCCTTGTCGAGCCCGACCAGCGCGAGACCCCTCTGGTACTCGCCCCCGACAACCGCGTCACCTTCGGCCCAATCCGCAAGGCGGGTCTTTATCAGGTCAAGTGGTCCGGCTCCGTAACGGACCCCGGCGCCACGCGCCCCACGCGCACGTACGCCGCGAACATGACCGATGCGTCCGAGTCCGACGTCCGCGCCCATCCCAAGCTCGTCCTGGCCTCGCGGACGATCGTCGCCGAGCGGGACGGCAAGATCCTCGACCGTCGCCTCTGGCCGTGGTTGCTGCTTGCCGCCTTGGCCGTGCTCATATTCGAGTGGTACGTCTACAACCGCAAGGTGTACTACTAGGCAAGTCACGAAGTCAGGAAGCCACGAAGTCAGGCCCGCACAACCAGAATCTCCTCGAGCGGCTTGCGCGTGATGTCCGGCACCACGCAATCCGCCGACGGATATCCGACCGGAATCAAGAGGTACGGCCGCTCATGCTCCGGCCTGCCCAGAATCTCACCGAGGAACTTCATCGGGCTCGGTGTGTGAGTCAGTGTCGCGAGCCCGGCGTGATGGGCCGCCGCGAGCAGCATGCCGATGGCGATCCCGACGCTTTCATTGGCGTAGTACACCTGCCCGCCCTCATCGGTCTTCATCATTTTGAAGACCACGATCAGCCACGGCGCGATTTCAAGAAAGGCCTTGTTCTCATCGGTGCCGAAGGGGACCAGGTCCGCCAGCCACTCGTCCCCCGCCTTCCGTCCGTAGAACTCGCGCTCTTCCTGCTCCGCCCCCTCCCGAATCTGCCTCTTGAGCGCGGGATCTCCGACCGCAACGAACCGCCACGGCTGTTTATTGGCCCCGGAGGGTGCGGTGCCCGCCGCCCGCACCACCCACTCGATCGTCTCCAGACTCACCGACCGATCGCTGAACATGCGAACCGTTCGGCGCGCCCTCATCACCTCGTAGAACGCCCGTGCGGCACGTTCCGGGGGCTGGCCCGGGTCGAAGGACGTGTGCTGGATGTGCTTTGGGGGGATGGCCACGTGGCGGCTCCTGTCTGGGTCGGGCCTGGCTGAGTCGTCGTCGCGAGCGTACCGATGGTCGCCACCTTCTGTCCGGCGTGCCCTCGTGTTTGGCAGGCTCACGGATGCACGACCCCGGCGTACCCGACCGATACATGGTGCGATGCCTCGCACTGCGCCCGGTTGCTCCTGTGCCCTCGCGCCCACCCTTCTCGTCCTTGTGGCGGGTCTGGCGGGCGCGGCCGACGCGCTCGCGCTCGCACAGCCAACTCGGGAAGCGGACCCCGGTTCGCCCGGACGCCCGGCCCTCGCCGGACGCATCGTCCGCATCTTTGACTTCGAAGAGCGCCAGACCAACCCCCTTCAGGTGCCCCAATACTGGTTTCGCTCACAGAACGACTCCAGCGGCCAGACTCGCCCCGGATTCCCGCCGTGGAACGCCGCGGAACTGGACTACGAGGTCGCTCACGGGGGGGAGGGAAGCGTCCGGCTGCCGATCTCCGGCGGCTCTGCCAGTCTTCGCCTTGAACCCGGCGTCATTCCCGTCCTGCCCGGTGCCGACTACATGGTCGCCGCGAACATCCGCACCAGTGGGGGCACGAACGCCCGCGCGCGCGTGACTGCGCGATTTCTCGACGCGACCGGCACGCCGATCCCCGGATCCCAGCGATCCACTGAGCCCCTCGACACTGTCGGGAAGTGGGAGGCGCAGTCGATCCAGGTCCGCGGCACCTCTCCTGACGCCGCCTTTCTCCAGATTGACCTCGAGATGCTCCAGCCGCGCGAGTGGGAGAAGCCGCCCTTGCCGGAGTTCAAGGTCTGGCCGGAGGACTTCAACGCCGCGGCGTGGTTCGACGATGTCCGCGTGACGCAGCTCCCGAGAGTCGAGCTCCAGATTGAATCGGGCGGGACCGACGGGCCCGCGCCCTCGATCGTGCGTGCAGATGCGCCTCCCGCCCTCCGCGCCCATCTTCGCGACCTGACCGGGCAGTCGCTGGTCGCGCGCATCTCCGTGCGGGACCTCGCCGGCACACTCGTTGACAGCGAGGTCTTCGAGGCCGACCGCGGCCCCGGCGGAATCCGCTGGACCCCGCGCCTCTCCTCGCGCGGCTGGTTCGAGGCCCGCATGGAGCTCTTCGCCGACGGCGCGTTCGTCGGATCCGCCACGCTCCCGTTTGGCTGGCTGGAGCCGGTGCCGGTCTCCGCGGCGGATGCAACACGGTTCGTCGTCATCGCGGACTCTCTGGATACCCAGACCCGGGCACAGTTCCCGGCATTGGTCGTCGCATCCGGCGCCGGGGCGACGGTGCTCCCGGCGTGGCGTCCCGATCTCGAACGGTCCTCGATCAAAGAGGGGCTCTTGCGAACGGAACAGACAATCGACGGACTGCTGGAGTCGGGGATTCAGGTCGGGCTCTCTCTGCCGGTCATCCCGAACGAGCTGGCCGCGCTCTCGCAGTTTGATCCGCGCGACACGCTCCGACTTCTCGCGGAGAAAGGGACGGACGCCCAGCCCTACCTCGACCCTCTGATCGATCACTACGGCCAGTCCGTTCAGCGGTGGTTCTTCGGAAGCCCATTCGTCGGACCCATGACGAGCGGCGAGGAACTCGCGGCGCAGCTCGCGAAGGCCGACACCGTGATCGGACAACTGGTGCCTGGCCCCATTCTCTCGGTTCCGTGGGACGGATCGCTGGCGCTCCCGCCGGAGCTGGCCGGCTACGCCCCCGATGGCATGTTCGTCATGTCGCCCGAGGGTGTGGGCTCGAGCGGCATCCCGCAATGGCTTGACTCCCTCGCGGAGTGCATGGCGAGCGCCCCGCGCCGCTCGAACGACCCCATTGAGCTGACTCTCATTCCCCGGATCATTGAGCCTCAGGAGTTCGGCCGGGTCGCGTCGGCATCGCATCTGGTGAAGCAGATGGTGGAGGCGTGGAGCCGGGTGGAGGCGCTGGACAATGCGGGGATCCGGCTGCGCATCGGGCTGGTGGATCCCTGGTCCAAAACCGACTCGACGGATCCGGCCCTGGCCCCGACGCCCGCGCTGATCGCGATGAGCGGCGTGGCGTCCCATCTCGTCGATCGGCGCGTGGTGATGCGCCTGCCCACGGCGTTGGGCACTCACGCGTTCCTGCTGGGGCCTTCGGCGCGCGCACAGCGGGCTCGCTCCGGCGCGATCATCGCCTGGTCAGACGGGCGCGATCCGAACGCGTCTTTGTCGCTCTACCTCGGTCCGGACCGGATCACCGTGAGCGATCCGTTCGGCAACCTGACCACGTTGCCGGAGTTCGGCGCTTCCGATGCGGACCGGATCCGCACCCATGACGTGCCGCTCTCTTCGATGCCATCGATCATCGAGGGCGTTGATGAGCGGATCGTCGCGCTGGGGGCATCGTTTCGCGTCGAGCCGCCGTTCATTCCCGCGATCCACGAGTCGCACGAACGCACGCTGGTGATCGGGAATCCGTTCGGTGCGCCGATTGATCTCCGCTATTTCATCACGAAGCCCGGTTCGGACGAGGCGGGAAGGCGCGATCGCGCTTGGTCGGTCTCGCCGCGGGCCGGGAGCATCCAGATCGCACCCGGTCAGGAGGGGCGCATCCCGATCACGGTCGTGCCCTCGGCCGTGGAAGAGGCCGGCCCCAAGGAGTTCGTGCTGGACGCGCAGGTCTCTGCGGACCGTTCGTACGGCTGGATCAGAATGGTCGCCGCCGCGGAACTCGGCCTCCCGGGAATCCGCGTCGATGTCAGCGCATCTCCCTCGCCCGGCCCCAGCGGGCCGGACATGCTCGCCGATGTCCTCATCGCCAACACCGGCACCGAGCCATTGACGCTCGAGGTCGCGGCGTTCGCGCCCGGCTTTCCGCGCCAGCGCTCGGCCGTGAACTCCGTCGCGCCCGGAGCGTCCGTAGTCCGGAGATTCATCTTCCCGCGGGCCGCCACGAATCTGCAGGGGGAACGGATCATCATCAGCGTGATCGACACGAGCACGGGTGGACGGCTGAATACCGGGGTCTCGATGAACCCAGTCCCATAAAAGCAGGCTCAGATTGCACCCTGACGCACGCCGAGCGACCTCCGGAGCCTTCGGTGGGATATCTCGTTGCGCACACTTGACAACACCCGAATCGTATGGATAATAGTTGGATACCAACGTCCGAACCATGATGCTCAAAGAATCGTGAGCAACACAAGGTTCGGTCGATGGATGAGAGTGTTGGTTGTTCGGGTGCGAGCATGACAAACGCCGCGCACACACCGGGTCTGCTTCGCGGAGCGCATCGACGCACGGTTCGTCGGTTCGCGAGCACGCGGCACTCCCCGCGCGTCATCTCAAGTCCGATCGATCAGCAACTGCTCACGTGTTCGCGGTGGAACCGCTGCTCCGTTCGCATCGTTCGCGTTCGCACACGCTCCGGCACATCGGTGCTCGAGCGAGGAAACCGTGCGAGCCCGAAGCCGGGGAGTCGGCATCTGACCGCCTCGACCGGTGAGCACGCACAGGGATGGTGCCATGGTTCCAGCATCCGCTTCTTCCGCCGTACTTCGCAACTCGGCAGGTCGTTCCTCTCGGGACGAACCCCTTGTCCGTCTCGGACCGGGCGGCATGTTCGTCGCCGAGTATCGCGAGCCGTCCGAACCGGGACGTCTCATGCCTCTGGAGCGGGTCGACATCGAGCCGCGTCCGCGCCGCTTTCGGGGCCTTGGCGCCCCGCCCCCCCGCTCGGGGCACGGCGGGGCAGAGACCGCGCTCGGCCGCCTCGCCGTTGCTCATGCCCTGCTTGCCTCACAGGTGCAGGCCGGGCATCGCCTGCTCATGACCGTGCGGGGCCTGCGCGCCTCGCTCGGAGAGAGTCGCTCTTCGATCGTTTCCGGAACCGAACTGGAGGGTTCACGCCATGAATCTCACGCCCAAGCAGCTCCGCATTCTTCAGCTCATCCGCGACTGGCGGGTGCGCAAGGGCTATTCCCCGACCATGCAGGAACTCGCGGACGAGATCGGCGTCAGCAAGGTCACGGTCTTCGAGCACGTCGAGGCGCTCATCCGCAAGGGCGCGCTTGTCCGCGAGCCGAACAAGGCACGCTCTTTGTCGATCGCTGACGGCATCCCCGTCCCCGATGAGTCCCGCCCGCTGCGCTTCCCTCTCGTCGGCAAGATCGCCGCGGGCTACCCCATTGAGAAGGTGCCGGACGCGGACGAGATCGACCTTACCGAGTTTCTCTTCCCCACTGAGCGTGGCGAGTCCACCTTCGCGCTGAAGGTCGATGGAGACTCGATGCGTGACGAGGGAATCTTCAGTGGCGACATCGTCCTGGTGGAGCGCACGCAGGTCGCCCAGAACGGCGATCGCGTCGTCGCCCTCCTCCCGGACGGCTCCACCACGCTCAAGACCTTCTACAAGGAAGATGACCACATCCGGCTGCAGCCCGCGAATCCGGACTTTGAGCCGATCCGCGTCCGCTTCTGCCAGATCCAGGGAATCGTCAAGGGCGTCGTCCGCCGCTACGGCCGCTGAGAAGCGGCGACGCAGCGACCCGTCACTTCCTCACGCTCTTCAGAACCTCTTGTGCGTCGCCCGTCCCTCGGGCTCGCGCACGCCCATGATCGCGCGGCAGAGCGACAGGTCCGCGGGTCTCGTGATCTTCAGGTTCCGCGCCTCGCCCGGCACCGCAATCACGCGCTCGCCGAGCCGCTCGACCAGTCCGGCATCATCGGTGCTCGCCAGGTCATTCTGCTGATACGCTCGCTTGAGCAGCGCGGCCTCGAACACCTGAGGCGTCTGAACCATCACCAAGCCGGATCGATCGATCGTCTGCTCCACCGCACGGTATACGGGCCCGCTTCCGATCCCACCCTCGCCGATGCCAAGAATGGCCGCGAACGGATCCGGCTTCGGATCCGGCACCGGCTCTTTGGCCACGCGCTTGATCGTGTCGCCCACCTCCACCACCGGCACCACCGCCGGGAACTTCATCGCCGCATCAAACACGCGATCAAGGATCTCCCGCGTGACACATGGCCGCGCCCCGTCGTGCACGGCGATGTGCGTCGCGTCCTGCGGCACGTGCGCCAGTGCGGCCTGCACCGTCTCCCATCGATGCGTCACGCCCCCCGGCACGACCTTCGTTCCCAGCATCCCCAGCTTGTCGCCGTGGCGCGTGCGGAACGCCTCCATCTGCTTGGCGTCATGGGGGCCGGCAACGATGATCGACGCGATCGTCACCTCCTCGTGCTCGTAGTTCACGAACGCCTCGACCGTGCGCTGCAGCACCGGCCTGCCGCCCAGGTCCTCATCCAGTTTCGAGCGCGGGACCTCCATCCCCTCGATGTACCGACCGCTGAATCCCGCGGCTGGAATGATCACGGCAACGCGAATGCTCATGCGTCACGATAGGTGGCGACAGCCGCCCCCACTCCCCCCCACCCCCCCACTCCCACCTCGTTCGCCAGTCTCTCCCGCGTCGTCCGTCATTGCAGGAGCCCAACCGCCATCGGATCCGTCGGACGAGTTCCGGCCCGGATCGGGAGCGCAGGCCCCCCTGCGCTCGAGGGCGGAAGCGGCGGCCAATCGATCACGGCATAGGTCGGCTTCATGCCGGGACCTTCAGGGGGCGTGCTCGCGCCCTGCCGCATGATCGTGAGCGCGCCGGCCACCAAGGCGACGACCAGCACGCCCATGCCCGCGCGTGTCGCGCGTCGGACCCATCGCCGATGGCGGACACGCCCTATGAACGCTGCGGGCGGGGCAACTTCCGTGCCATCGCGCGTTCGGCCGATCGCGTCCAGCATGGACTCCAGGTTGGCGGGATCGTTGGTCATGGCGTCGCCCTCACTGTACCGAGTGCCCCTTCCGGCTGGTGTGTGGAGCCCATAAGCCGCTCCAACTCGTCGATCGCACGTCGGTAGCGTCCGGCGATGGTGCTCCGATTCTGATCGAGCGACAGGGCCAACTGGTCGAACGTCAGGCCCCCGACGTGCCGCAGGAGCACGACCTCACCGAGCTCATCCGGCAATGAGGCAATGGCGTCGCTGAGGCGCTGATGCTCTCGATCGACGATGGGTCCGTCCCGCGCGCCGGGGGCGGGCTCGCCGGCGTGACGCTCGCGCGTCACCTTCCTTCCCGCGCCGCGCACGTCGTTGAGCGCAAGGCGCCGGACCATGCAGGCAAGGAACGCCCCCACATCTCGGATCTCTCTGGCCTGTCGCTCCTTCAGTTCGAGCAGCCGACACATCGCCTGCTGCACGACATCCTCGGCCCGCTGCTCGTCGCGCGTCACCGCCCGCGCGACCGCAAGCAGCGACGGGCCGACCCGAGCCCAGAGCTCGCGTGCGGCCCGCTCGTCGCCCTTTCGAATCAGGCGAACAAGCTCAAGATCGCTGCCGGCGTTCGTCACGGTCGTTCCGCTCCCGGGCTTATCTCACCTGCTCCAGACGCTTCGCGGCCTCTTTCATCGTCCGCTCGATGGTGTCGACCGAGGCGCGGCTCTTTCCGAAGTCGGGCACGAATGCCTGCGCGATCAGCCCATACTCGCCCTTGACCACCGCGTCATGGACACGCTCGAGTTCTGCGGCCGAGTCATCCGACGACCACGCGACGATCATGTCGTCATAGGCCTTCCCGATCCCGTCGAAGTGCCGCGCCAGGCCTGATTCGTCGAGCAGCTCAAGCCCCTTGAGGGCATCGCCCTGATCCGGCACCATCCACTGGATTCCCTCGACGAGCTTCGCGCCTGCGCGCGGCCCGACATACGCCGCACGCATCCATTCGACGGTCATCCACTTCTCGGTCGCAAACGCCTCGGGAAGCCGGAAGTCGCCGGCTCGCTCGATTCGCTCGATCGCGGCAAGAAGCGACTTGGCCCCGTCGCGATCGAGCTTACCCAGGTCGAGCAAGGCGCCGACGCGTTCAAGGCCGACCTTCGTCATCGCGATCGCGACCAATGACGAGATCATGATCCGATCCTGCGACATGTGCTCGGCGATGGCAAAGATCGCCGCGATGCTCGCCACTGCGCCCGGGAGGTCGCCCCGTTCCAGGAGGAGCGCCGCCCGCGCATCGAGCATCACGACCACGCCGCGCATCGGCCCGGCGTGGTCCAGCAAGGCGAGCGGTCCCTTGCCGTACTGCACGCCCCAGTCGCAATGCTCTAGCTTCGTTGCCTCGATCACGGCCGCGAGGTTCCCGGCGTTGTTGTCCAGAATCGCGGCGATCTCGGGCGTGTCGCGGATCGCGGCTCCCTTCGCCTGAGCGTCGCGCACCTTCTGGATGGCGTCGGCGCCGATCAGTCGCAGGGCGCGCCCGTACAGCAGCGCCGCGTTCGTCGGCTCGGACATTCCGGTGGGCAGTGGCGGGACCACGGCCGGGACCGGGAACTCCTGTGCCTGCCCGCGGGCGGTGGCGGGAACCAGCCCGGCGGCTCCGGCGATCACCGCCACAAGACCAAGGGACGAGAGCACGCGACGCGCCTTCAGGAATGAACCCACCTTGTGCATTGGACTTGACTGGATCATCTGTGCGATCTCCATTCGGTGCGCCCGGGCATCGCCGACGCGGGGCGTGTCTCCAGCATGACACCGCGGCTCCGACTCTGTATGCGCTCATCGCACGGATTTGGTTCGTTTCGGGGGTGGCGTGACACCGACCCCTTCCGGACACCTAGTCTTTCGCGCATGCCAAATGCCCGTTCCGACGCTCCCGCACGCCCCGAGACAGCCACGTCCCACGCCATCGACCGCGTGGAGGGCATCTACGGCCAACCGGAGCTCTATGACATCCTCCACCAACCCGACACCGAGTGGGAGGTTCGCGGACTCTTCAAGATCGCCCGCCGATTCCTCGGCCCGCGCGACCCGGCCACCATGCGCTGGCTCGAGCCCGCGTGCGGCACGGGCCGCTACCTCCGTCTGGCCGCGAAGAAGGGTGTTCGCGTCGTCGGCTTCGACCGCTCGCCGGAGATGATCACCTACGCCAAGGCCCGCCTGAAGGAGATCGGGGCCTCGCGCCGCGCCAACCTCTTCGTCGGCGACATGGTGGGCTTTGAGTCCGAGGTCAAGCCCGCATCGATCGACATGGCGTTCAACCTCATCAACACGATCCGCCATCTTCCGAGCGATAAGGCGATCCTCTCGCACCTCGCAGGTGTTCGCGCCGTTCTCAAGCCGGACGGCTTCCTCATCGTGGGGATCTCGCTCTCGGCCTACGGCAAGGAGGTTCCGGAGGAAGATGTCTGGCGAGGCAAGCGCGGGCGCGTGGAAGTGACGCAGATCGTGAACTACGAGCCCGCCGAGGACGGCCCCGGCAAGCGCATCGAGATGGTCTACAGCCACATGATGGCCCGAACCCCGAAGGGCGATTCGCACCACGATGACGCGTACGGGCTGCGGAGCTATGACCTGGCCCAGTGGCGCACGATCGTGAGCCGCGCGGGCTTCGAGCGGATCGCCACGATCGATGAGCAGGGTGAGGACGTCGTGGTGCGCGAGCCGGGATACGCGATCCACGTGCTCAAGCCCCGTGACTGAGCGAGTGGCGTCGAGCGCGGGTTCCATCCGAGTCGGGGTTCATCTGAGCCGTTCGAAGTGGGTGCCGATACGGCGGACGCGCTTCTGGATCTCCAGCATCGTGAGTCGCCCGCGCAGCTCATGGGCCGGCAGTTCGGCGCGGATCGCGAGCTGATCCGGCGTCAATGGTGCATCCAGCGCGGCAAGAATCCGTGCATCCAATGGGTCCGTCGCCAGCACGGGCGCGGGCGTATCGCTCGCTTCGGGCCCGATCGGGCCAAGCGCCCGCGTCCCCGGAACGGGTCGACGCACGGCCGGCCCCTGTGCAAACAACCCCGCTCCCTGCTCTTCCGGTTCCTCACTGTCGGGCGCGATCCCAGCGTCAACCGCCGGGCTCGAGACTCCAAACGTGGTCGCATCGCGGAGTGAACTCAGGATGTCCGCGGGCTCGGTCACCATGATGGCCCCCCCGGACTTGATGAGCTCGAGAGAGCCCGCTGAGTATGCAGAGTCCACGCGTCCAGGGATCGCGAAGACCTCGCGTCCGTGGTCCTCCGCCGCGAGGCGCGCGGTGATCAGGGAGCCGGAGCGATGTCCCGCTTCGATGACGAGCGTGCCGTGGGACATGCCCGAGATGATGCGATTGCGGGCCGGAAAGTTCTCGGCGGTTGGGGGTGTATGGAAGGGAAGCTCGCTCAGCAGGCACCCGCGCTCGGCGATCCGCGCGAAGAGATCCTCGTTCTCAGGGGGATAGGCCCGCGCCAGCCCGCACCCCATGACGGCGACCGTGCGTCCTCCCGCATCGATCGCGCCCTTATGGGCGGCGGTGTCGATCCCGCGTGCGCCCCCCGAGACAATCGTCACGCCGGCCTGCCCAAGCATGGATGCGAAGCGTTTGGCCTGTTCCATCCCATAGTGCGAGCACTTCCGCGAGCCCACGACCGCCAGCATCGCACGATCAAGGTCCGCAGGGCGTAGCTCTCCGCGCGCGTACAGCACCGGCGGCGGGTCGTCGATGTGTGCCAGCAGCGCCGGATATCCCGGGTCGCCGAGCGCGATCAGATGAACGCCGGAACCGGTGATTGCTTCAAGCTCCGCCACGACCAGGCGCTCAAGATCGGGTCGGGCCCGATCGATCGCATCGGCCTTGGCGTCCCCGATGCCTTTGACGGTGCGAATCTCCGCCGCGGATGCGTCGAGCGCGACCCGCGCGGACCCAAACTTCTTCAGGAGGCGAGAGATCAGCACCGGGCCGAGCCCCGGCACGAGCGTCAATCGCAGCAGATCGATTGCGTTCGGAGAAAGATCGGGCATGCGGACAGAATATCACTCCACGCCGGCTTCGGGCGTGCTCGATCCGCCACTCGATCCGAGGAACTGGTAGGTGAGGGTCTTGGATGTCGAGACGTACTCGGCCACGCGGGCGTAGACATCGATGGGGATAGATGCCTCGACAGTCGTCATAAGTTCCTGTTTTACAATGACTTGTGGATACATATAGGAGGGGTCCGGCTTGCGCGCCGTGACGGTGAGTGTGGCCTTGTCAAGCGACGGCTTCACCCGGTCCAGCGTGAAGGTCCAACCTGGCGACGGCGCCTGCAGGATCAGCCGGTACATCTTGCCGTCTCGATTGATCTCGATGGGCGGGCCGTTGTACCGCGAGTCTCCGAGCGTTGGTCCGGACGAGCGGCACGCGCTCGCGCTGAGCATCGCGGATGCGAGCACCAGCGCACCCAGCCCGCGCGCCGCGCGACCACGCTCCATCCAGCCACGCACGCTTCGGCCAAACACGTTCGCGATCATTGGGCGTTCTCCGAGAGTCCGGACGATGATACTGTCGCGCCGGTCCCCACGCGGATCCGGCCCGTGTTTCCGCGCGCCACGCGGCTCCCCCAAGCAGACGACCGGAGCGACCATGCACTCGACGGCAGCCAATCTTCTCCTACCTCCCGCGCTCAGGGCTCGCGTCCGCGCCGGCACACGTGTTGCTCTCGTCGCCGTCGCCGCGCTGATCCCGCTCGCCACCGGGTGCGAGTCGAGCACCAAGACCGACCCCCTCGCCGACATCAAGCCCTTTGGCGTCGAGCCCGACATGCGCGTCCGCATCCGCAACGGTGTGGATGTTGCCGACATCGGCGCCGCCAACGCGTCCGCCCGCCTCGTCGCGCGGGGGCTCGCCGGCCGTTCCGAGACCATGAACGCGCCTGTCAAGGCCCGCGCGGGCATCGGCGGCATCGAACTGACCGACCTCTACGGGCGGCGCATCGTCTTCGGCGACGGCGCTGACGTCCAGATCACCATGCCGGATTCCGTCGGTGGGCTTGTGCGTGTGGACGGCACTCCGTACGCATCGAGCATTGTGCTCAAGCAACGCTCCGATCTCGGGGGCGGCGCGGGCGGACGCGGACGCCTGGACGTCATCGCCACCCTCCCCATGGAGCAGTACATCGAGGGCGTGGTCTCGAAGGAGCTGATCGCCTCGTGGCCCCTGGGCGCGTACGAGGCGCAAGCCATCGCCGCGCGGTCCTATGCCATGCACGAGCGCACCCGCGCCCGCGCCGAGGGAAAGTCCTTCGATGTGGAGTCCACAACGGCCGATCAGGTCTTTGGTGGCAGCACCACGCTCGAGGTCGCCAAGGCGGGCACACGCAACACGCGCGGGCTGGTGCTCGTCGAGGGCGGACGCACGCTCCGCGCGTACTACTCCAGCACCTGCGGCGGCAAGCCCAACGCCGCCACCGATGTCTGGCCGTTCGGGCCCGGATATGAGTACAACCGCGCGCCCTCCCTCCAGGCTCGCTCCCGGGCGTTTGGGTGCCAGGGCTCGCCCCTCTTCCGCTGGCGCGTCGAGCGCGACCTGAGCCAGCTCAGCCAGCGCGTCCGCGTGTGGGGACAGACCAATGGCGGCGGCGTCGGGCAGATCGGCACCATCCGCTCGATTGAATCCATCGAACAGAATGTCGTCGGTCGGCCCGTCAAGTTCCGACTCACCGACGACAAGGGGAAGACCTACACCCTGAGCGCGGAGCAGCTCCGCTTCGCCTGCAATCAGAACGTGCCGGGCCTGCCGGACATCACCCGCGAGGTCCGCATGCACAGCGGCAACTTCCAGGTGCTCTTTGCCGGCAACCGCGCGGTCTTTGAGGGAGGCGGCTTCGGACACGGCGTCGGCATGTGCCAGTACTGCGCCAAGGGGTGGGCCGATCAGGGCCTCTCGTATCGCGAGATGCTCGCGCGGTTCTACCCCGGCGCGGTCGTGCAGCGGCAGTTCTGAGCGTTCAGGCGCCGCTCACGCGTAGAGATCAATGAACTTCGCGACGAGCGCCGGTCGTGAGAAGCCCATGACGATCGCGCCCTGGCGCGCGCTCCTGTGAGCACCGGGCTCGTTCGCGACATGAGGCCGGTCGTCGGGCTTCGCACCCTTTGTGGGCGCCGACTCAACCGGCGCGCGCTGAGAGACCCCGCGATCAGCATCGGATCCTGCGACATGGGGAGCGAGCGTCCGCGGATTCTCCAACTCCAACCTGCGATTCTCGTGATAGAGAAAGTCCGCAAACGGAACCGGGCCGCGCTCGAAGCAGTCCGCGCCGCGCAGGGGCTCGCACGCGTCGCGGCACACCGACACCCGCTCGCACGCCGCGGGAGCATGGTCAATCCGGCCCGTGGGGGGGAGATGGTGGAGAAAGCCCGAGGATGTGCCGACCGAAGGGCTCATCACCGGGCAGAGATGCGAGGCCTGTGCCGCCGGTTGCCCTCGCCCCACCGGCACGCAGCAGGCCCATAATCACCCGGTTCCCATGGCAGCGGCGCGCCGGTCCGCTGTTCTGGGGCGTGCCGGCTCCAGCGGGACGTATCGGATGTGGCTGGTGAGCCGCAGCTTGTGTGGCGTCGGGGCAACACGGGATCGCGGGCGGCGTGTCGAGGCGGATCGAAAGGAGTCGGCGTTCACGTGCGGACGAGCGAACTGGAATACGACCTGCCGGCGGGCGTGATTGCCACGCGAGCGGCGGAGCCCCGGGATGCCGCCCGCATGATGGTCGTCAGCCGCTCAGATCCCTCGCTGCTGCACCATCGGCACATCCGCGACTTACCGGAGTTCCTCCGCACCGGCGACACGCTGGTCTTCAACCGCACCGCCGTGATCCCCGCGCGACTGATCGGCGTGAACGCGGCCACCGGAGGCAGGGTCGAAGGCCTCTTCCTCCATGAGCGCCCCGGCCCGACGCCCGAATCCGCACGCTGGCAGGTGCTCATCAAGGCGCGGCGCGCCCGCCCGGGCACAATCCTCACGCTTCTTGATCAGGATGACCGCCCCTCGGACGTCACGCTCTCGCTGATCGAGCGTGCATCCGACGATGAGGGCGGCTGGATTGCCGACGCAAGGATCAGCGCAGGCACAGAACGGGAGACCGTGACTCGCCCCGTCGGGACTGGCGAGCACGGCGCGATCCTCGCCCGCCTCGGACGCACACCTCTTCCCCCATACATCCTCGCGGCTCGGCGTGAGTCCCACGAGGTGATCCCGGATCTCACCGACCGGGCCCGCTACCAGACCGTGTACGCGGACGCCGGCGCGACCGGATCTGTCGCCGCGCCGACTGCCGGGCTCCACTTCACGCCCGATCTGCTCTCGCGCCTCGCCGCGATGGGCGTGGAACAGGCCCAGGTGCTTCTCCACGTCGGCACCGGCACCTTCAAGCCCGTGGAGACCGAGTCGCTGCTCGACCACCCCATGCACCGGGAGTGGTGCTCGATGGAGCCAGGCCTTGCCCAGCGTCTCGAGGCCGTCCGCCGCAGCCGCTCGGGCCGGATCTTTGCGGTCGGCACGACCAGTGTCCGAACGCTGGAGTCCTACGCCGCCCGTGCCCTGGGGGAGACCTCGGATCCGCTGCGCACGCCGGACCCATGGCCGGAGCACATCGACACCCGACTGCTGATCGCTCCCGGATACCAGACCCAATGGGTGGACGGGATCCTGACAAACTTCCACCTCCCGCGCTCGACGCTGCTGGCGCTGGTGGCGGCTCTCTTCGAGCGCGGGGGCGAGCCCGGATCCGGCATCGCCCGCGTCAAAACGCTCTACGCCGAGGCGATCCGCAGCGGCTACCGCTTCTATTCCTTCGGCGACGCGATGCTCATCCTGCCCTGAGATTCGTGCGCCGCGACCGTGCCGGATCCCTCCGAGCCTGCCACAATCACGTGTTCCGTTCCTGTGGGCCCGATGTGGGAAAGCCCTGTTTCCGGCGCGATTGAGCGCGGATCCGGCGCGCGGGCCGATGAAGATGCAGGGCGTGCGCACGCCCATCCGTCCCGGGAGAGAGCCATGAAGCTTGCCGACCTCATCGCGGGGCTCGATGTGAAGATCGCTCAGGGCGATCCCGCGTCCGTCCGCATCTGCGACGTCACCGAGGACAGCCGCACCGTCATGCCCGGCTCGCTCTTTGTGGCCAGACGCGGGCTCAAGGCCGACGGGCGCGCGTATGTCACCCACGCCTGCGAACAGGGCGCTTCTGCCATCATCTCCGACGACCCCGCGATCTGCGCCGGCGGCATCTGCGATCCCGGCGCCCACCATCGCGACCTCGGCAAGGACGTTGCGGTCGTCGTCGCCCCCAACGTCCCGCGCGTCTCCGCACTCATGGCCGAACGCTTCTACGGCGAGCCCTCTTCGCGCCTGGCCATGGTCGGCGTCACCGGCACCAACGGCAAGACCACGGTCGTTCACCTTATCCACCAGATCATGAACGCCGCCGATGTCCGCTGCGGCATGATCGGCACGGTGCTCATCGACGACGGTCGCGAGGTTGCGCCGGCCACCATGACCACGCCCCCGGCGATTGAGGTCAGCCGCACCCTCGCGACCATGGTCGAGTTCGGCTGCCGGGCGGCGGCGATGGAGACCTCCAGCCATGCGTTGGATCAGGGACGCGTCGCGGCGGTGCGGTTCAAGGTCGGCGTCTTTACCAACCTGACGGGCGACCACCTGGACTACCACAAGTCCATGGAGCGATACGCCGACGCAAAGGCGCTCCTCTTTGAGTCCCTCCACGCCGAAGGCCTCGCCATCGTGAATGCCGAAGATCCGGCCCACGAGCGCATGATCCGAGACTGCCGCGCCAGCGTGCTTCGCTGTGTGGGGCGGTCGCTCACCGAGAGAGAACGCGCGTCCGGAGCATTGTGCGGCGTGAGCATCTCGGGCCGATCGATCAAAGGGATGGAACTGATCCTCGATGGCCCCTGGGGTCGTATCGAGACAACCTGCCCACTGATCGGCGACCACAACGCCATGAACGCGCTCCAAGCGGCGGCCTCCTGTCACGCCCTCGGTCTCTCGAAGGAAGCCATCGCGGATGGTCTTTCTCGCTGCGCGACGCCGCGCGGGCGACTGGAGCCCGTTCTCCTCTCCGGCCTGACGCGGGCCCGGCGGGCCTCGCTCCCCACCGTGCTCGTCGACTTCGCCCACACCGACGACGGCCTCCGCAATGCCCTTCGCGCGGTGCGGAGCGTGATGCCGCCAAGCCCCGCCACGCCCGACGACCAGCCCGATCGTCCCCGCCTCTGGATCGTGTTCGGCGCCGGCGGCGACAAGGACCGCACCAAGCGACCCCGAATGGGCCGGATCGCGGCGGATCTCGCGGACGTGGTGGTTCTCACCAGCGACAATCCCCGTCGCGAACGCCCCTCCGACATCATCAACGAGATCATCGCGGGCATCGACGCCGCGGACCGATCAAGGGTCCACGTGCATGCCGATCGACGCGAGGCGATCGAGCACGCCATCCGTGAGGCCGCCTCGCACGACATCATCCTCATCGCCGGGAAGGGCCATGAGACCGACCAGGAACTCCCCGACGGTCGGGGCGGCACCTACAAAGTCCCCTTCGACGACGCGAACGTCGCGTCCGAGGCCCTGCTCTCGCGCCGCATCTGATGCCAATCGCCCGGCATCGCGACCGACTCATCTGTGTGACCGATCGGAGGATCTGTTGACCGAGCACGCCAAGTTCTGGACTCCCGAGGGGATCCGCGCCGCCGCGGGCGGCACGTGGCAGGCCCGTCCCGACACTGGAGCAAACGAGCCGCTCACGGGCGTCTCGATCGACTCCCGCTGCGTCGCCCCTGGCAACATTTTCATCGCCATCAAGGGCGAGACCACAGATGGTCATCTGTATGTTGAGCAGGCCGCACGTGCCGGCGCCGCGCTCATCATCGTGTCGAGCGATGTGAACCTTGCCGCGCTGGGCAGCGCGAATGTGCTCCGCGTCGCCGACACTCGCACCGCACTCCTGCGCCTCGGCGCCGCGTGGCGGAAGCAGCTCGAGGGAACGCGAGTCATCTCTGTGGTCGGTTCCAACGGAAAGACCACGACCGTCCGCCTCATCGACGCCGCCCTCGGATCCGCGATGCGCGGCACGGCCTCCATCAAGAGTTTCAACAACGCCATCGGCGTGCCGCTCACCATCCTCGGCGCCAAGCGCGGCGACCAGTACCTCATCTGCGAGGTCGGCACCAGCGCGCCCGGCGAGATCGCCACGCTCTCGCAGGTTGTCCAACCGGACATCGCCGTCATCACGAGCATCGGGCGCGAGCACCTGGAGTTCCTCGGATCCATCAAGGGCGTCGCCACCGAAGAGTCCAGTGTCCTGGACCACCTTCGCCCCGGAGGTCTGGGCGTTGTCACGGCAGAATCACCCGAACTGGACGAGGTCCTGCGCGCCCGCGCCTCACGCCCCGGGCCCCTCGCGGGTTGCACGCTCATCCGCTTCGGCACCTCACCGACCGCCGACATCCGCGTCGCAAGTGTCGAGCCCACGCCGGACGGCACGCGCTTCGCGCTCAACGACAAGGCCGCTTTCACGATCCCGCTCATCGGGCCGCACAACGCGAGCAACGCTGCCGCCGCCGTTGCCGTCGCGCGCCGCCTCCGCATCGCGGACGAGGACATCCGACGCGGCCTCAGCGCGGTCAAGGGCGCTGCCATGCGCCTGGAACGCACGCGGATCGGCGACATCGAGCTGATCAACGACGCCTACAACGCCAACCCCGACTCGGTTCTGGCCGCCATCGGCACGCTCGGCTCGCTCAGCCCGCGCCCCGGGGGCGGGCGGGTGCTGGTGCTTGGCGACATGCTCGAACTCGGGCCGGAGGGACCAGCCCTTCACGACGACGTGCTCCGCGCGGTCGCCGGTGACGCGGGCATCGACCGTGTGGTCCTGGTCGGTCCGCTGATGGCCGCCCGCGCACGCCTCGTCGCCAGCGTCCGGGGAGAGCCAAGCGTCATCGCACTGCCCGACTCCACGGCCGACAACGCCACGCGAGCCGCAGCGCTTGTTTCGCGGGGCGACGTTGTGCTCCTCAAGGGCTCACGGGGCATGCGCCTGGAACGCATCGCCGAGGCCATCGCCACCCGCCACAACCCCAACGCTCAGCCCAACTCCCGGGGCCAGAACGCCTGATGCTCTACGTCCTGCTCACCAACATCCGCGACTGGCTGGAGGCCAACAACCTCTACTGGACCATGGGCATCCTGGATCAGATCCAGTTCCGCGCCCTGGCCGCGCTCCTGCTTGCCTTCTTTATCGTCCTGTTCTTCGGGCGGCGGGTGATCCGCCTGCTTGTCCGCCTCAAGATCGGCGACACCGGCGCCACCGACGCCGAGGCCCTGCGCTCGCACTCACAGGGCAAGGCCAACACGCCCACCATGGGCGGCGCGCTCATCGTCGGCGCCATCGCCGTCTCAACCCTTCTTCTGGCCGATGTCTCCAAGTTTTACGTCCAGCTTGCACTCATCGTCATGCTCTGGACCGCCGCGCTCGGCGGCGTTGATGACTGGCTGAAGCTCACCGCCGCGCACCGGGGCGGCAGCCGCCAAGGGCTCTACGCGTGGGAAAAGCTCGCCTTCCAGCTCGGGCTTGGTCTCCTGGTCGGTTTCTTCACGTTCAACCACGGCGACACCGGCGCTGCCCACGACCTCGGCCACGTCCTCAACCTTCCTCTGCAGAAGACGTACGAGTCCGCGCAGGGCGATGTCTCCGGGCAGCTCATCTACCTCGGTCGTGCCGCGTTCATCATGCTCGCCATGCTCATGCTCACCGGCATGAGCAACGCCGTGAACATCACCGACGGAATGGACGGGCTTGCCAGCGGCATCAGCGCCATCGTTTCGGTCGGGCTCCTCGTGCTGGCGCTCATCGCAGGCAGCGAACAGGCCGCACGCTACCTGCTCGTCCCCTACATCCCCTTCGCCGATGAACTGGCCGTGGTCGCCGGAGCGATGATCGGCGCGACGCTGGGATTCCTCTGGTGGAACTGCTCACCGGCTCAGGTCTTCATGGGCGACACCGGCTCGCTCGCCCTCGGCGCGCTCATCGGCTACATCGCGATCGTCACCCGCCAGGAGGCCGTCGTGCTGCTGATGTCGGGCGTCTTCCTCATCGAGATCGCCTCCGTAACGATCCAGGTCGGCGTCTTCAAGGCCACCCGCATCGCGACGGGGACGGGCCGGCGCGTCTTCAAGATCGCACCCTATCACCACGCCCTCCACCTCTCCGGGTGGAAGGAGCAGCAGATCGTCGCCCGCGCCTGGATCGTCGCCGTGCTCGTTGTCGCGGTGGCGCTCTGGACGCTCAAGGTCCGTTGATCGCGCCCATCCGGACCAGCGGCGTCACCAGCGTCGGCCGATCCTGAACCGGCCCGAACGCGCCCGCTTCGACGGCCACGATCAGGCGCGTCGGCCGATCCGCCATCTCGATCGCCACCGGCAATGTCGGATTCTCCGCGTTCACACGGCCGCGCCACCGCTCCGTCAGCGCACCGTCGCCTGCCCCCCTATCCAAACCCCCACCCGTCAGGATCACAACCTCACAGTCGCCCCAGTCGCGGTATGCCTCGGGCAGCGTCACCTCGCACGTCAGGCCGTCCACGCCGGCCGGCAGTTCCCACTCGATTCGCGACGGCCCGGGCAGCAGCACATCCGCCGCTCCGAGCGCCGATCGCGCCGCATCGCCGAGCACGGGCCCTTCCGTCCACGGTCGCGGGGCCGTGGGCTCCACGCTCAGGACCTTCAGTCCCGCCAGGGCAACCAGCCGCCCGGCTTCGGGCATCCATCCCACCACATGATCCAGCACCAGCGAGCCCGGCGCGGCCAGCATCGGCATTTCCGCGTTGAGCTCCGCCTGGCCGCCCTCCGTCGCTGACGGCTCGCCGCTGCGCGCGACCGCCAGCACGGGCGCCACGCGCACAAGACCTGATTCACCGCCATTCGCGTCCGCGATCTCGCGCAGGGCGACGCTTGAGCCGTCCGCAAGCCAGATCCTCGGACCGCGCGCCGGCTCCGCGTTATTTGCGATCACAACCGAGAGCACGCTCTCCAGCCCGACTTCAATCGGCGAGCCGGTCGCGGGCTCAAACTCGACCGCCGCGCTCCCGTCCTCTGCGCGCACGATGCCGCCGACGAACCCGGTGAGCAGATCGCCGTTGGCCAGCACGACGGTGTCATTGCCTGTCGCTGGCGTCAGCGCGGGGGCGTCCGCACCGGTGATCCACATTGTCTGATCCAGCGTGACGCGCATCTCGCCCAGCACCGGGTGTCGCACCAGCATCGCATCCGCGTCGCCGGCGATCGAGCCCACGCTGCCAACGAGCATCTGGCCGTCCGTCAATCCCATGGCTCGGGTCCCATCCACCGTCACCCGGCGCGGCATCCGCTCCGCGTACATCGCCAGCACATCGTTCGCCGGCACGCTCCGACGCACGCCCCGGACGTCCACGATGCCGATCGACCCCGCGTCGATCCGATCGACCATGACACTCTGGCGTGAAAGGTCCGCGCCAATCAGAACCCGGCGGGCCCCTTCGGGAGCCGGCCAGAGCGAGACCATGGCGATGACGAGCGTGTGCATCATTTCTGGAAGATCGGCAGATACCGCTTGGGCATCTGAAGGACAAGCAGCGCCATCGCGGTTGAATACGTCGGTCCCACGGATCGGTCGTCCCACGCCCCCGTGTCCAGTTGCTGCGCGATCAACTCCTCTCGCGCCGCGGGCCACCACCGAGCCCACCAGTCGCCCCCCGCCAGATACATCGCCTGGATCGCGTAGTAATGCCCGTAGAAATAGTGCGTCCGCGGTGCGCGGCCGGAGCCGGGCATCGCCGACATGTTCAGATAGGAGAGCCCGCGATTGAGCGACTCATCCTCGTAGATGCCCGCGTAATAGAGCGCGGCCACGCCCGCCGCCGACCGCGGCCAAGCTGACGCCCCGACATCCAACTGGTACTTGAATCCGCCGTCGGGGTTCTGGCACTGGCGGACATACGTCACCGCCCGGTCGATCGTGTCCCTCGAGACCTCGATCCCCGCGTTCCGCGCCGAACGCAGCCCCATCACCTGGCAGATCGTCACCGAAACATCTGCGTCATACGGCACGGGGTTGTACCGCCACCCGCCCTGATCGTTCTGCGTCGACTCAATCAGGCGCACGGCCTTCACCAGCGCCTCGTGCGTCCGCTGCGCCAGACGCGTGTCGCCGCCACCGGCCGTCATCCCGTACACCTCGCCCAGAAACAGCGTCGCGAACCCGTGCCCGTACATAGGACCGTTCGCCGCATCCGACGCGAGCAGCCCGTTCTCCGCGACATTGGCCAGCACGAACTCAAGCCCCTTGGAGACGTGGTCGGCGTACGGACCTCGGCCCGGCACGCTCCCGTCAGCCATGAACGCCAGGCACGCCAGCGCCGTGATCGCGATGTTGCGCTCGTAGCGAAGATCCCCGAACGATCCGTCGGAGTTCTGCTGCTGGGCCAGGTAGGTCAGCCCGCGCGCGATCGCCGCGTCGAGCTCCGGCGTGATCTCGTTCTCCAGCGCGTTGTTCTGCGCGCTGTCACGCCCCTCGATCGCGATGTCGCTCAGCGGATCCGGCCGTGCGCCCTCCCCGTCTGTCGTCGCCGGGGGCGGCGTTGGCGGCGCAGGAGGCAGGTCCTGCGCAAGCGTTTGCCCGCACATCGCGCCACCCATCACCAAAGCCGCTCGCCAGCCCGCACTCATCGCTTCGGCTCCTCGGCCAGTCGCCGGTAGTACTGCTCCGTCATCGTCTGATAGATCGAGCTGAATCGGTCGCTCGAACCCTGCACCAGCGCGTCCCGCAATCGCGCCGGCAACGCGCCCCACGCCGCGGCGTTCAACTCCACATTGTTCAGCCCGCCGTTCTGCCGCCCGGGGGGCTGGCCCTCCTGCGGCTCCCCCTGCTGGTTCGGCTCGCTCTGGCTCTGCTGTTGCTGCTGTTGCTGCTGCTGATTCGGCTGCTGCTGCTGCTCCTGCTGCGATGAGGACGACGACGAAGACGAGGAGCTCTGCTGGTTCTGCATCGCCGCCGCGATCACGGTGTCGAGCTTTCGAACCGCATCTTCCTGCAGACGCTGCGTGACCAGGCCAAGGTCGTGCCCCGGATCCAGCCGATCCGCGGTCTGCTCCATCAGCTTCACAGCCTGCTGAAAGGCCTCGGCCGCCTCCTCCGCCGACAGCTTCTCGTCGAGCGCGGCCCGCCCCGGCTCCGTCGGCAACTGCACGCCGCCCGACGCGTCCTGATCCTCGCCCGGCTTGGCCAGTCCCAGCAGCTCATCCAACGACGGCAACCGTGCTGGCGGCTCGCGCAACGACCCATCCGCCGCGCTCACGCACCTCACGTTCACGCACCATGCCGCACATACACCCGCCGCCAGCGCGACACATCGCACGCGATTGACTCGTTTCCTCGCTCGCATCACCGCCTGTCCTCCCCGGCGCTCCCACCCGCGCCATCCGGCCCACCCGGCTCGATCGGCTCCATCGTCGGGGAGCCCTCTTCCATCGGCAACGCCTGCTCCGGCTGGGCCATCGACTCGAGCAGCTTACGGGCCTGCTCCGCGATCTCACGCTGCAAACGTCCCATGGACTCCAGATCGTCCGTCGTGACGGACTGCGCATCATCTCCCGCTGCTCGCGTCGACTCCAGCACATACTGCTGCATCTCGCGCAACAGCCGCAGCTTCGCCAGATCCGGGATCAGCTTGTCGTTCCCTTGTCCCTGGCCGCCACCGCCGCCGCCTCCCTCTTCGCCCCCCGCCTGATCGCGGAAATCGCGTTCGTCCTTCGGGTCCGCCAGCGCGTTCAGCAGCGATTGCAGCAATCGAGCCGCGGTCTCCTGCCGGCGCAGCACGCCCCGATCCACCTTCGCCTCACGAAGCGAGGTGGCGGCGCTCAGCATGTCCTGGTTCATCCGGTCGTGCGCAAACGTGAAGACCTGCGCATCCGCCAGTTCCTCGGTTTTGGCCCGAAGGTCCTCCATCGCCACCCGCAGCCCATCCTGCTGCTCGCCCGCCTGACGCACCCCAGCGCGCTCGCGCCGATCGAGCTCTCTTCCCACCAGCGGCTCGCTGCGCTTGAGCAGGTCCATCTGCTGCTCGAGCGCCTCGCGATACGCCGCCCGCAGCTCCTTCCGCTTCCGCCCGGCGTCGCGTTCGGCCGCCTCCTTGTCGATCCGCTCCGCCTCTGCCTTTGCGTCGCGCAATCGCGTCGCGCTCAGCCGCTCCGCCGCGTCCGCGCTCTCAAGGTCCGCCGGCGCCCGCAGCGCCCCGATCGCGTTCCCCTGCGCCGTCGCCGCAGCGAGCGTCAGATTGCCCACAACCTCCATCTCACGCCCCGCCGCAGTGATCTGATCGATCACCCCCAGCGTGTTCTGGTTCACCCGCAGCATCCCCTGGTCCAGCCCCGCTCCGTCCGTCGCGCCCGCCCGGGCCCGGGACAGCAGCGCGATCTGCCCGTCCTGCTGCGCAATCAGCGAATCAAGCGAATCGATGATGCTCGCCAGTTGCCGGCGCAGCGCCTGGTCCCGACGCTGCTCCGCGCTGTCAAGGTCGTCCAGCATCTCCTCCAGCGTGTCGATCGCCTCCTGCTGACGCTGCGCCGCGGCGTTCGCCTGGTTCTGCGCCAGTTGCTGGGCCGCTTCTTCCAGCTTGGGCGCGATGTTGCTCGAGCGCCCACGCTGCGTCGCGATCGCCATCGCCTGCGCCTGGGCCGCGTCCGCATCCTTCAGGTCGCGGCTGCGCTCCGACAGCTCATCCAGCGCGTCGGCCGCATCGTCCGCCGCCTCCTGCTGACGCTCGGCAATCCGCTCCAGTTCCGTCCGCTCATCCGGCGTCAGCGACGCAAGATCCCGTCCGGTGGTCCGCCCCGCCACGTCCATCGTCTGCTGGAGCAGTCGCTTCTGCTCCGCGAGCAACCGTTCCACCGAGCGCCGAGCCACCCACGCGTCCTGTCCATTGTCCAGCAGGCGCACAAGTTGATCCAGCTCGTCCCGCACCTGATCCTGCGCCTCGGCGATCTCCTGCTGCTCCGAGGGATCGATCGCCGATTGCTCCGGATTCTCCGGCTGCGACTCCGCCGCTCGCTGGATCCGCTCTGTCGCGCGCTGCGAGGCCGTTGCCGCCTCACCGATGAACGATCGTGCGTCACCCAGGATCCCGTCCAGCGCATCATCCTCAAGATTGTTCCGCTCCGCCCGGCGCGCCAGGCGCTCGATCGTCTCGCGCTGTGTGGCCACCCGCTCACCAAGAGCCGCCTGCCGCTCGGCCAGATCCCGAGGCGGCGGAACCCGCTCGCCCGCACGCGCGATCTCCGCCTGCTCCGCATCCAACCGCATCGCCGCCTGACGTACCGATTGAAGCTCCGCCCGCACCTGCTCGATCAGCTGCGGCTCAGAAATGATTCGCAAACGTCGCGGCGTCGAACGCACCGGCTCGTGCGTGACGCCATCGAACGCGTACCCGTCCGTTGCGATCGCGTGCAGCCAGACCTCATCGCCCTCCTTCAGGTTCAGCGTCGCCAACTCGATCGTCGCCGAAGCCGTGTGCACGCGTGACGGCGCGCCCGGCATGAGCGGGCCGGCGGCGAGAGCGGGAGAGCCAGTCAACTCTGCGCCCACGCCCGCGCTCGCCGCAGGAGGTGTCGCGACCTGCAGATCCATCGCCACGCTTGCCACGGCGATGTCGTCCCGCGCCTCGCCGATCGCCGGCACCACCGCCGTCGCCAATACCGCCTCATCCTGCGCCGGCTCCGTGACTGCCGCCGTCGGCGGCGCATCTTCAACCGCGTCAAAGGAGAGCACAACCTCGTCGGCCGATCGGAGCCCGTGCTGATCGGTCAATGTCACGCGCAGTGTCGTCGGCTCGCGCAAGGTCCACGCAAACGTCCAGCTCTCTGGGTTCAGACTCGCCTCAAGATCATCCGGCAGCGTCTCAAGTCCGAGCGCCTGCCTCACGAACCCGGAATGACCAGCCTCGCCCGGCTTCACCGACGGAATCGGCTTGCTGTGCTCAATGGTGAGCGTCACGCGCGAACCCGCCAGCGCCGACGGCACCGTCGCCCCGGCCTCGGGCCCGATCGCCAACATCTGTGCGCCATCGGCCCGATTCGGCTCCAGAGCCGCCAGAGACTCCCGCGCATACGCGGGCGCCTCAAGCCGCGCCGTGGCACCCTTCACACTCGGAGGCCGCACCACCAGCACGCGCGTGGCTTCTGTGCGGCTGTCCTCCGTCTGAAGCCAGTACTCAACCTCCGTCTCGTTGCGTGCCCCACCGCTGCCCGCCAGCACCAGCGCGCCCGGCTCAATCAATCGCTCGAACAGCTCGCCACTCGCGATGGATCCCTCTTCCGCCGTCTCGGAACCCCGCGCCACGTCGACCACCCGGTTCTGCGCCGTCAGCACGACCGTCTGCGTCGGACCCGCGCGCCCATCATCAATCACCCGGTACTGCGCCGTCACCCGCGTCTGCCCCTCGCGCCGATTCGTCCGCGTCAGAACGCCGCGCAGCGCAAGCGCCTGGTCCGCCGGATGCACCTTCACATTCGTTCCGTCCACGACTTCCGTCCGCGTCGGCCACTTGGCATCCGACCACGGCGTCAGCACACGCCGCGCCGCCGTCGTCACCAAGCCCGGCCAGATGAACGCGGGCCCGACCGCCACCACCACCGCAACCGCGAACAGCCCCGCCGCCGTCGCCATCGAGCGCGGCGCGAGCATCGCCCCCACCAGCTTCGGCGACCATAGGCGCGACGTCCGCTCCGCGACCTGCGCTGCCAGTGCCCGCTCGAACGGTGTTCGCGGCTCCGCGTGCGCAAGCTGCAATCCCGACGCCAGCATCCCCTCAAGACCCGCCTCTCGACCCGCCTTGCTTCGCTCCACTCGCAGTGCCACCTCATGCAGCGGCGGCCTGAACCTCACGCCAGGCATCACAAAGCGGACGAATCCCCACCCAAGCGCGGCACCCAGCCCCGCCAGCAGAACGATCCGGAACGCGCTCGGGAACCGCAGCACAAAGTCCAGCATTCCCACCGACACCATCGCCACCGTCACCGCCGCGAGCACCAGCGCGAGCCCACGCCCGACCAGCAGCAACCGCGCCAACGTCCGCAGACGCGACAGCCCACGCTCGATCACGCTCGCGATGGCTCGGGCTTCCGTTCCCATACCGATCCTTCTTTCATCAGCCATGTCCGGCCCGGCGAACCTGTCACATCCCGATACGTTCCCATCACCACGCTCGGCGTGTCCCTATCAAACATTCAGAACGCCCCGCGGTTGAGATCGACATTCCCGAGCCGCACACTACCCGTACCGGCCGGCAATCTACGCCACCATCCTACCGAACGACGCCCCCTTGCACCCGGTTCATTCCCGGTGCCGTGACATTCACGTGAAAGGGGCCGCCCTTCCGCAGGCGGCCCCGTCTGATCGTTGTTGTCTGGGCTCCATCAACCTCTCACGCCGCACCCTGGTTCCGGCGCGAATCTGGTCGAATCACCCGCGGCTCGGTCGGCTCGTCGTCCCCCTCATGGCCCGATTCATCGATCTCGTCGGGCTCATCGCTCACCCCGTCCATCTCTTCGGCATCGTCCACTTCGGACGAGTCCTCAATCGCCTCCTCGTCCTCTTCTTCGGATGCCTCGGATGCTCCCTCTTCATCTTCCCACGGCGCGGCCGCCCCGCCCATCGTCTCGTCCTTCTCCGTGGTGTCCGCCTTGGGGACGCCACCTGCAAACAACGTCCCCGCGCTCTGCTGGCGTTTCTCGTCCTCCGCCGCCAGACGCTTCATCGCTTCCCACTGCTCGATCGTGATGAGCACGTCGCGGGCTACCGATCCCTTGTGGTCGGAGATGATCCCCGCGATGCCCATCAGGTCGATCAGGCGGCTCGACCTCGTGTACCCGATGGCCAGTCGCCGCTGCAACAGTGACACCGACCCGCGTCCGGACTCCAGCACGATCTCCACGGCCCGATCGAACATCGGGTCCTCCTGGGCCGCCGCGAGCGACGCCGAGGAGTTGTTCTCGCTCTCGATGAGCCGCTCCTCATCCGTGCCGCCCGAGCGGATCTGCATGAGTTGACGCTCGAACGTCGGGCCCGCGATGTCGCGCATGAAGCGGACCACGCGTCGGATCTCCTTGTCGTCCACGAGCGTCCCCTGCGACCGCACCAGCTTGCTCGTGCGAGGCGACAGGTACAGCATGTCGCCCTGACCCAGCAAGAGCTCGCCGCCCTTCTGGTCCAGCACGATCCGCGAGTCCATGCCGCTGGCCACCTTGAACGAGATGCGGCACGGCATGTTGGACTTGATGAGGCCGGTGACGACGTTGGCCTGCGGCCGCTGCGTCGCCAGGATCAGGTGTATGCCGACCGCACGCGCCTTCTGCGCGATGCGGATGATCGAGCCTTCGACCTCCTTGTTCGTCATCATCAGGTCGGCCAACTCGTCGATGATGAACACCATGTAGGGGAGCTTGCGGGGGATCCGCGCTTCCTCCTCCGGCGTCTTGGGGTTCAGCGCGCTCTTCAGATCCTCCCACTCAAGCTCGTTGTATGACGCGATGTCGCGGCAGCCGGCCTCGGCCAGCAGCTCGTACCGCTCGTCCATCTTCTTGCACGCCCACTCCAGGATCGCCGCCGCCTTGGCCATCTCGGTCACGACCGGGCACATCAGGTGCGGGATGTCCTTGAACTGGCTCATCTCGACCATCTTGGGATCCACGAGGACCAGCTTCAGCTCATTGGGCTTCTTCGTGTACAAGAAGCTCATGATGATCGTGTTCATGCACACCGACTTGCCCGAGCCCGTTGTGCCCGCGATCAGCATGTGCGGCATCTGCGTCAGGTCCGCGATCAACGGGTCGCCAGATGCGTCCTTGCCCAGGAACATCGGCAGCTTCATCTTCGCGAACGCCTCGGAGTTGCTCATCAACTCCTTCAGGCGCACCCGCTCCTTGGTCGGGTTCGGCACCTCGATCCCCACCGTGTCCCGCCCCGCCTGATTCGGAACGATGCGGATGTTCACGGCCTTCAACGATCGCGCGATGTCCGAGTCGATCGCGTTGAGCTGCGCCACCTTCGTTCCGGGCGCAAGGCGCACGTCATACAGCGTGATCACCGGACCGGACTCGATCCCCACGACCTCGCCGTCGATCCGGTACTGCCGCAGCGCGCCCTCCAGTGCTTGGGCCTGCTCGCGGACCATTCCCTCCAGCACCTCGGAGAAGTTCTCCTCCGGCGCCTCGAGCAGGTCCAGCCCCGGGAACTGATACCCCTCCATCTCCGTCACGCCTTGAAGGTCGCGGAGGTCGTCCTCGGTCGCGATCTTCCGCGTGTCGCGCCCGAAGCGCACCGGCAGCTTCGCGATCTTCTCGCGCAGCTCCTCGTCCGTGTACACCTGCGGCGCGCCCGGCGCATCGTCGTCTTCCGCCGCGTCCTCGATCTCCTCCCGCTCCACCGGCACCAGCTTTCCGGTCGCGAGCGTCGGTCTGCCACCTGCGATCTCCTCTTCATCCTCGATCGCGGCCACGGGCTTCTCGCCCTTGCGCCGCTTCTTGGGCTCGATCTCGATCGCCTCGGTCCCACCCAGACCGCCCGCATCCTCATCAATGGCCTCTGCCTCGCCACCGATGATGGCCTTGGCGTTCTTCCCCTTGAGCGGCTTCTCGCCCGCGCCCTGCGCCTTCGCCGAGCCCCTTGCCGACCCCTTGGCTCCCCGACCCATCACCACCGGCTCATCATCCAGGTCGTGCAGGCGCACACGCTGCTCGCGCCGGTTCTTCAGCATCCCGAGCAACGCGGCCCAGATGCCGCCCGATGCCCTCGCACCAACGCGGGCGGTCGTCCCGCCCACGCCCGCCGCCGTCGCGCCCGCGACCTCCGCCGTCCGCTTCGCCGCCGGACGCATCGCCTCAAAGATCATCGCCGGGATCGCCAGCACCCAGCGGTCGAACACGACAATCAGCCCGATCACCATGAACAGGAGCAGCCACAACATGCTCCCCATCTGCTTGAAGCGTGTGAACAGCTCCTCCGCGATCACAGCGCCGATCGTGCCGCCCGACAATCCCTCCAGCGGCCCAAGCCGCGGCGCGACCAGCGCCATGATCCCGCTGACCGAGCACGCGATGATCACAACCCCCGCCGCCCGCACCGTCATGTGCGTCACGGCCCGACCCAGCATCGGCATCAGCATCGCCAGCCCGCTGAAGCCGACCAGCAGCCACGCGCCCCACCCCATCAGCTTGAACAGGTGGTACGACAGCAACGCGCCCACCGGCCCGCACAAGTTCGCCACCGGGTCGTTCTGCGGCGAGATCAGGTGCGAGGGCGGATCTGCGGGGTCGAAAGAGACCGCCGCCAGCGCAATGAACGCCCACACGGTGATCCCCACCAGCCACGCGACCCGACGCCCGATCGGCGACGAATCAGCGCCCCCTCCACCGGTGCCCTTGCCCGGCTTCGAGGGTGCGTTCTGTGCGCGCGGACTCTTCCTGTTTTTCTTTGCAGACATACCAAACAGGTATCGGTCGGCTCGCCCCGGAAACGGCAATCTTCGCGCGTCGGACGATGCAGGAGGGCCATGCCGTCCACAATCCGAACAGACAAGTCGCGGTGGCAACGCACGGCTGCGCTCGTCAAGCATGCTTTACCAGTGCGTTTCACTGGTAAAGCCGGCTTTATCAACCACCGTGAAGGAAGCCAAACTACTCCTGTACATTGAAGTCGCGTCCGGACGAGCCTCCCGGGGCGCTGGAGAAGGGAATGGCGCGATCGGTCAGGAAGTTCTCCGACAGCTCTGCATACCTCACAGCCGGCGTGGCGCGGGTGGGATCCGCCCGTGCCACATGCCCATCTGCAAAGGCCGCGTTCACGCGCGTGCATCGGTCGGAGAAGACCTCTGCGCGCTCACGTGTGTGGAACGATTCCACTTCCGCCATCGCCACCTTCGCTGATGGCCACGTGACGTCGTGCATCGGGACCCGGCGACGATACGAGTCCAGCGGCTCACCGCTCGCAGCCGCGGCCTCGCTCCACATCGACGCCTTGGAGATCAACGCCGCGCTGTAGAAATAGCTCGACCTTGCACCCGCCAGCGGAATGGCATCCGCCATGGTCGGATACTCGGGAGTCTCAATCGGTCTGGGGGACTCGCGATACATGACCGGACACGTCACCATCCGGGCTCCATCCCCGTCGTTCCATATGTACCCGATCAGCGGCCCGAGCCACGCCTGCACCTGATAAAAGTACTCAACGCCCCAAGCGTTGATGTTGGTTCCCACTGATACGCCCGGTTCATCGCCCTCGAAGAGGTTCGGCCACACACCCCCGTTGTCGCCGGACCAGACCGCCTGACATCTCGAAATCTCACGCAGCGTATTGGAGCATGTCAAGTCCATCGTCCGTGCCCGTGCCGCGCCAATACTTGGGAGCAGAATCCCCAGGATGATCGACACGATCAGGATGCACACCAAGACCTCTATGAGCGTGAACGCGCGCCACCCGCCGCCGTCGCTACGAAGTCGCGCGTGTCGATGAGACTCAATACAGGATGGAGTGGGATCCGGCGCCATGTGTCATCATCCCTTCCGTACACCATTGTGAGCGGGCCGGCACCCAGTACCAGATGGTCCGCCACGGATAGCGGCGGCCACTCACGTCCTCAACAGTGAGGAGCGACTGCGCGACAACGGCTGACCCATTCGTGTCAATCACCTGCTGCAGAGTGACCAGTGGGAATCGGAATGAAGGTGAACCACCGCCTCCGCCTCCCATCCAGAAACGCGTCTCGACGACGTCCGATGCGCCGTACCCCACGCCGAACGCCGCGCCGCTGGCCAGTTCAGCGACATTCCGCGTCCGGGCCACATCGATCCGCATGCCGCGTGGCCCGACTCCGACCCCCGTCAGCCGTCGCT
>CAZPPG010000017.1:0-5190 GCA_964588385.1 uncultured Phycisphaeraceae bacterium | reverse complement strand
GCTTGGATTCGCCAAGCCAAAAGCCAAAGGAAGTCCTGAGAGCGCCTTGTGCATCGTCACGCCGCGCCTGGCGTCCATCCGTGACCTACGCATAGTGCTGTTGCACGGATCGCCACGCGTTGTCGTCATCATCAGGTCCGATGAATCGGGTCGGCTCTTGTTCAACCAACGCCATGTAAGGGTCCGCCGACTCCGACGCCCGTGCGCGAAGATGCTCGGCGATCGTGTTCATTAGATCGCGCCGCATCCTCGGATTCAGCAGGCGATTCGGATCCGATATGGATCTGTCAACAAGCTCATCGAGCGATGAGTCGGGCGTCTCTCCCGCGGCCGGCAGCGGGAAAGTCTCGATCTTCCGCCGCTCTGCGTGCTGCCATTCAAAGAGCTCCTGCGGCCCGATCGCATGTGCGGCCGGGTCCATAGCAGCCGAGGCGGAGGCACGGTCTTCCTTCTGAGTCGATAGCAGCATCCAAGTTGCTGCGACGCCGAGCACGAGTCCCAGCGCCGCCATAATATGTCGCGGGCGCACGCGCATGTCGATCCTCCGCTTCTCAGGGGTTCGCGATGCACGCCTGATCGCACCCGTATGGAGGGGTGCCGTTCGAGTTCGTGTTCAGGCACTTGTTCGTGCCTGATCCCGCACAAAAGCAGCAGTTACACTCGCCGATGATGGGCTTTGCCGCGCAGGAAATAAGATAGCACGCTGGAATCGGGTTCTGACAACACTCAGTGCCCGCGAGACAAGCCGGAGACGGCTGAGCCACCGCGATGCCCGCGACGCTTGACACGCAGCCCAGCAGAAACCACGTCGCAAACGGACGAACAAGTTCTAGCAGCATCGAAACCTCCTGTTATCACGTCGACTCTAAAGCCCGCAGTCCGGGCGACTCACCGGGGCCGCGATAGTTCCTCTGAGGATGTGGACCAGCCCCACCAGTTCATGCCTTTTGTGGCTTCCCCGAAGCGCAAACCGATTTCAACTGGCTCAGTATCAAATGGTGTAAATACGCCGTGCAGCACGAGTAGCGGGGCGCCGCCCGTCCCAGTATCAATCTTCAGCGCTCTCTCGTTCCCGCCGACAATCGCGACCCCTACCTTGATCCAGCCCGCGTATCCGGGAGCGACGCGGCACACGAGGTCGTTCCCCTTGCGCACCCACAAGATCCGATCCGGCCAGCCTGCAAATGGAGGTAGCACCTCTCCGTACACCTGTAAGCTCACGAGCGTTGAGTGCTCATCGCGCACATGCAGCGTCGCGCTCACCTCGCGATCAAACGGCTTCGGCATCGCGACAATGGTCACTCGGGCCGTTTCTCGCCGCCCGAGTACGGTACTGTCCACTAAAGCACTCGTGCAGCCGCAGCTCGAACTTACTCCTACGCCGTTGAACGTGCTAAGCCATGAATGGTTTTTGATCGTCACATCGTGAGCGAGTGGCTCGAACGCCAGAAGCACGCCAAGATCGATGTTCGTCGTGCCCACGGCTTCAACGCCGCGGTGTTCCTGCGACGCAATGCCCATCGTGACGGCACAAACTGCCAAGCCGATGAAGCCGCAAGCGAACATGCGAATGGACCTCGCTTTGCTCGCCGGAACACACTTTGGCGATGGGACATCCGGCTCCAATGCCGCAGCAGCAGTGTTCATCTGAAAGCTCCCATCAACACTGTACCGCAGCCCCCCGCAACGCAAGTGCCTTTATGAGATCGGACGAACGTACCGGCCTGTCCACAACTTAGTCGGGCGACCTCATCATCCCATGACGTGCACTGGCGGCTCGCGGACCCGGATCCACTTGCCCTCTAACGCTTTCTGCCAGCATGACATATGAACAGATGTTCGCAGTCGATTCGCACGGTGTCCGCGAGCCTGCGAATACGTCGCCTTACACCCCCGCCCGCGTCCCCACCCCGTTCACCATCCGCTCGATCCCCAGCGCGCCCACCGCGCGGATGCCATCCCGTTGAGCACCCGTGAACGAAAGAGGCCCCGGGCAGATCGCCCGGGGCCCTGAGATCAGACTCAAAGGCATCTCAACTCAGCGACGACGACGAGCGACGAGGCCGGCCACGCCCAGGAGGGCCAGGGACGTCGGGGCGGGAACGACCGTGCCGTTGATGATGAAGGGGAGCTCAACGCCGAAGCCGGAGCCGGCATCGACCAAGGGGTTGTAGGCGCCACCCGTGAGCGACTGCCGCGAGTTACCAGAGCCCATCGAGCCGGGGATGTAGGGAGCCCACGGGCCGGAGGAGAGGGAGCCGGTGAGACCCCAGCGGATGACGTAGGAGCCGGCCGCGAGGTCGAGATCCAGGCCGGTGATGTCCACGCGGAAGATCGCGCGGTCCTGGTTCGTGAGCGTGGTGGCGGTCACGCGATAGCCGACCAGTCCGCCGTTGGAGACGGCCGAGCTCGTCAGTGAGATCGGGTCACCGTGCGTGTTGGTGATCTGCCAGCTCGCGCCGGTGAACGTGTAGGTGTTCGCCGC
This sequence comes from uncultured Phycisphaeraceae bacterium, assembly GCA_964588385.1. GTDB lineage: Bacteria > Planctomycetota > Phycisphaerae > Phycisphaerales > UBA1924 > JAHBWV01. The sequence goes on along the minus strand of CAZPPG010000017.1, from coordinate 2,705 downwards.
GAAGCTCTGGTACGCGAAGAAAGACAAACCGGTGACGTTCCAGGCATCCGCCGCGCTGAAGTCTTCAGCGACGGTGTTTCCCAGATTGGCCTGGTGGCCGGCGCCGAGGAGGGTGCCGCCCGCATCGACGATGCTCAGGCCCGAGCCATTCACAATGGCGCCGTTGTCCCAAAGCTGAGCGTGGGCGGCTGAACCCGCCAGGGCGACAAACACGAAAGCTGCGAACTTCATGTGATTCTCCTCTGAGTCGTGGGCGCTTGCCCACCCGGACACACATCCACACCGCGAGAGAACACCCCACGCGGAAAGCTGAGCGAGCAATGGACCCGAAACCCCACAGTGGCTCCAAGTCCGCGACGCACCGTGCGGCGAGCCAGTCTCAAGAACCCGATTGTCATCATTATGTCTGAACGCCGCTGGCGTGTCCATGGCGTACATGCGATATCCAGAAACACCAGGTCCTGTAATACGTGCCATTCAAGCACGTCGCGATGATGTCACGCGTCCCACGTAAAGAAATGCGCGACACAACGCCAAAGCGGTCGCCGATAACACAAGGTGGACCACGGCAACCGAGCGACCTCGAGCCATGTCGATGCCACCATCCACGACGACGCTTGCGAGGGACTCGTTCCGACTGCGGGCTACAATACGGACACCTATGTCCTTTAGGAGCCGCGCACATGATCCACGAAGTCTCTGGCGACATCCTTCTGACCTCGGCACAGGCGATCGCTCACGGCGTCGCCCCCAACGATCCGTTCCACAGCGGTTTGGCGCTCTCGCTCCGAGAGAAGTGGCCGGCTATGTACAAGGACTTCCGGCACTACTGTCAGACCCGCCATCCCAAGCCCGGAGAGATCTGGGAGTGGGCCGGCGTCAGCGACCACGGACCCGTCCGGATCGTCTCACTGCTCACGCAGGATGGTGGCTACGAGCACGGAGCCAAGCCGGGCAAGGCCAGCGCAACGCACATCAACCATGCACTCAAGTCGCTGCAACAGTGGGTTGAGAAGGAGAATGTGAGGAGTCTGGCCCTGCCCCGCCTGTGCACCGGCGTGGGAGGCATGCAATGGAGCGAGGTTCTCCCGATCATCAATCAGCACCTTGGTGCGGTCAAGGTGCCGGTCTATGTGTACACGACATACCACAAGGGCATCAGAGCCGCTGAGATCCAGCAGTCCGTCCCCGCGTCGCACCCATGAAGCGATCTCGCCCACCGAGAGGGCCCACGCCTCGCGACGGATCGGCCGTCTCGCCCCTTCGCGTGTTCGCGCTCGTCCTCGCGATCGTCTTCGCCGTTGAGTACGCCATCATGGCCGTGTTGGTCGCCGCCGCGCCCGTGCCTCGAACCAGCGCCGGGCTGTCGCTCATCGACTCTCTCGCGCTCGTCGCCGCGCTCTGTCCAGCCCTGTGGCTCCTCGTGGTTCGGCCGTTGCGCAGACTCGTGTCGGAGCGTGGGGCACTCTTGGCGCGCACGCTCACCATCCAAGAGGAGGAGCGAGCCCGCCTCGCGCGCGACCTCCACGACGAGCTCGGTCAGGCGCAGACCGCTGTGCTGCTCGGGCTGCGATCCGTCGCGAACGCCCGCACGCTCGACGAGGCCCGTGATCGCGCAGCGAGTGTCCACGAGATCGCGGTCGGAGCCGTCGAGTCGACCAGGCGCATGGCACGCGGCCTTTCTCCGAGCGTTCTCACGGACTTCGGACTCTCCGAAGCCGTCGAACGCGTCTGCGAGGACGTTTCCTCCGCGACTGGCATCGACATCACACGCACCATCGACACCGGCACGGTGCGACTGGACCCCTCTATCGAGATCGCCGCGTACCGTGTCGTCCAGGAAGCCCTCACCAACGCGGTCAAACACGCCCACGCAACCGCCATCGACGTCCGCCTCCGACTCGAGCGCGAGCGCCTGATCCTCGACATCATCGACAACGGACGCGGCATGCCGGATCCCGAGGACGTGGGCTCCGGACTCGGGCTCGCCGGCATGCGACAGCGGGTCTTGGTGCTTGGCGGTGAGTTTCGGATCACATCAGGCCCAGTGTCCGGCACGACAATCCGGGCCACAATCCCTGCGAGGCCGCTCGATCCATGAGCAAGACCACCATCCTCATCGTTGACGATCACGCGATGGTCCGCAAAGGCCTCCGCATGGCGCTCGAGTCGCAGGTCGACCTCGCGGTCATCGGAGAGGCAGGCACCCTGCACGAGGCGATCGATGTCGCCGCACGCCTCCGCCCGCAGATCATCACCCTTGATCTGACCATGCCCGGTCCCTCGGGGGTCGCATCCGTCGAGCGACTCCGGGCCGCGGCCCCGAGTGCGCGCATCATCGTCGTCACCATGCACGACGACCCAGCGTACGTCCGCAGCGCCATCGCCATGGGCGCATCCGGCTACGTCAACAAGTCCGCTGCCGACACCGAACTGGTCTCCGCGATCCGCGCCGTTGCCCGCGGCCGCGTCTTCATCGATGTCGGCGACGCTGCAACCCTTGAATCCATCCTCTCCCCACGCACCAAGGCCGATGCCAAAGCCCCCGTCGACACGCTCAGCGAGCGCGAACGCGAGGTGCTCCGCCAGGTCGCCCGCGGCTACACCAACCAGCAGATTGCGGACGACATCGGACTCAGCGTCAAGACCGTCGAGTCCTATCGCGCTCGCCTCATGAAGAAGCTCGGTCTCAAGGAACGAGCGGA
>CAZPPG010000016.1:0-66560 GCA_964588385.1 uncultured Phycisphaeraceae bacterium | reverse complement strand
CACACTCCACCGCCTCTGCCGCTACACGCCCCTCACCGAAGAACAGATCGAGGCCGACGTCCGCCGCCACCTCCAGGCCCAGATCCGGAAAGTTGAGCTCCACAAGGTCGAGCTCCACAAGGCCCAACTCCAAAGGTCCGAACCTCACGCGGCTTCTCTCAACAACGCCCACCCCCACAACGCCCAACGCAACAGCGCCCACTCCCCAAAGCCCCAGCCCCACACGCCCCACCCGCAACCAACTCGCCCACAACCACCCGCTCCACAACACGCCCCACTCCAACCCCAACCCCCACTCCAACCCCAACCGACCCGCTCCAAACCCTCGCCCTCCAAACCCGCCCGCGCCTCTCCCGCCTCACTCCTCGGAGCCGCCGGAGTCGCGCACCGCTCCCCACGAGCGCTCGACCCGCCCCTCATCCTCGCGGCTGAATCCTCCACCTGACCAAACGAGCCCCCAAACGCGCACCCTCCGCGCGCACACCTTCCCACACTCCCCATCCTCCCCACCTTCTCCCCAAGTCGCTCACCGCGACCATTATTTCACTTGGACCTCCAACCCTGTTCAGGTATCCTCGACCCTCTCGGTGCCGGGGAGTTGCGGTGCATTCCTTTCAGGAGTTTGTGATGTTCAAGCACGTTCCCGCGTTCGTTATCCTCGCCTCGCTCGCCCCCGTCGCCCTCGCCGACTTCGGCGGCCAGACCATCCTCGGCCCCCTCTCCAACGGCAGCATCGTCAACGACACGCTCGTCGGCGCAACGGACGATAACGACGGCTGGTTCTCCGGCGGCCCGGTCTTCGGCGTCTGGGACGGCGGCGATGATGTCTGGGCCCTCAACTGGGACGGCGGCCACATGACCATCAACCTCTCCTACGACTTCTTCGAAGGCGACCCCGACCTCTTCCTCTACACCCCCGGCTCCTACGACGAGTCCTCCTACGACGACTACGGCGGCGACGGCTTCGACACCGTCTCCCTCGTCGGCGCACCCGCCGGCCTCTACTACATCCTCATCGACACCACCGCCGGCAACGAAGGCCCCTACACCCTCACCGTCGTCCCCACACCCGGCTCCGTCGCCCTCTTCGGCGCGCTCGGCTGCGGCATGCTCACCCGCCGCCGCCGCTGATCGCCCCCCTCCACTCCACCTCCAACAACGCCTCCACGCCTCTGCCTTCATCAACACACACGGGCGCGATGGAACACTCCATCGCGCCCGCTTCTTCTTCACTCCGTGCCTTGTGCCTTGTGCCCTTTGCCTCTTGCCTTGTGCCTCTTGCCTTCTTCATTCCCTCGCCTTGCTCGGCGGCGTCGCCTCGATCGGTCCCTCGCGTGCCACCGTGTCCCCGCCCATCAGCCGCGCCAGGCGCACGAACCCGATCGACCCCGCGATCGCAAAGACCAGGCAGACGACGAAGACCCAGCTCCCGCCGCCCACACCCAGCTCCGCCTTGAACGCCTCGTACATCCACACCGCGGCAAACGGCCCGATGATGCCGCGCACGCCCGTCAGCGTCACGTGCACACCCATGTACTGCGCCACCTTGTGCGCCGGCGCGAAGTCCAGGTGCCCGAGGTTCCAAGCCAGCACGCCGCCACCGAACGCAATCCCCTCGATCAGCACGCCCACCACCACCAGCGGCCAGTAATGGAACCGAAACGCCACCACCAGGCAAATCGTCGCCGCCACGAAGAACCACGCGTGGATCGAGCGGAACTTCACGACGTGACCCTTGTCCAGCAGCCGCGCCCAGAACGGGATCGCCAGCGGCATCATCATCTGCGGCAGCGTCGCCATCACCAGGATCCCCGCCGCGTACCCGCCCCCGAACTCCTCGCGCACCGCGATTACCAGCGGCGCATCCACCATCAGGTTCCCGATCCCCAGCAGGAACATGCACAGCATGAACCACGCGAACTTCCGATCGCCACGCAGCACCTGCACCACGCTCATCGGGTTGAAGCTCGGCCGATCCTTCCCCGTGTCCATCCGCTCCACCCGCTTGAACGCCTCGCGCCCGCGCACCCGCACCCGCGACCACATGTAGATCCCGCCGCACCCGATCACCGCGCCCAAGGGCAGCAGCACATGCCGCGAGTCCGGATCCCACTCCATCATCGCGCCGAGGCCGAGCCCGAGCGCGGCGATGATCGTCACCTGCACCGTTGACAACTTCCCTGTCACCCTGCCGCGCTCCGCGCGCGGGTAGTTTCGTCCCCACACCGTCGAGCGCATCGTCAGGAATCCCGCCCAGCACACCCGCGCCAGCACCGTCGCCCCCGCCGTCAGGTACAAGCCCATGGCGCTCCGCGGCATCAATCCGATCAGGATCACGAGCAGCGCCATCGTCGTCAGCGCCGCCGTCAGGAACCGCACCTTGTCCCTGCCATGGCTCGCCCGCACCCACACGAAGCTCGTGATGTTCGCGAACGCCGGCGCGGCCGTCACCATTGCCACGATGTAGTTCAGCAGCACCGGCTCCACCACGCCCTCAAACCCCGTGCGCACCAGGACGCCCGCGATCCCGCCCTCCACCGGCGCAAGCAGGAACGGCAGCATCGACGTCGCCGTGATCTCCTTGATGTAGTTCGCCCGCGCCATCCGCGGCATGCTCCGCGGATGAAACGACCCCAGCGCCCGCACCAGGAGCCGCATCGGCGTCCGTGCCGCCAACCCATTCCCGTCCGTGTCATCCGTGCCGCTTGCCGCCACGTCCAAGCGTTGACGCCCCGATCACCCCGGACAAGCCGCGGAGTGTCTCCTCATCCCGCTTCCTCTCTTCATTTGCCGTCCGGCCATTTGCCACGTGCGATTTCTCTTCCCTCCCTACCCTCCGCTCCATGTCTTCTTCTGAATACGTCCTCGGCACCGACGCCGCCGAACATTGGCGCCTTGGTTTCCAGCACCGGCTGTGGTCCGCCGCGGCTCACGAGGCATGGGCCAAGGCCCGCATCGCGCCCGGCCAGTCGATCCTCGATGTCGGCTGCGGCCCCGGCTACGCCGCCTTCGATCTCGCGCACATCGCCGGGCCGACCGGGCGCCTTGTCGGCGTCGATGAGTCCGCGCCCTTCATCAACGACCTCAACGCCGCGGCACGCGCCCGCAACGTCCCAACCATCACCGCCCACGTCGGCGATGTGCAGCAGATCGACGAAGTCCTTGCCCGCGCCGCCGCGGCAGCAAGCCAGCCCAGTCCCCTCGCCTCCTTTGACCTCGCCTATGCCCGCTGGGTCCTCTGCTTCGTCAAGGATCCCGAGGCCGTCGTCCGCGCCGTGGCCCGCCTGCTCAAGCCCGACGGCCGCTTCGTCGTGCAGGACTACTTCGACTACGAGCACATGACCCTCGCCCCAAGACGCCGCGAGTTCTCCAAGGTCATCGACGCCGTCGCCCGGTCCTGGCGCGCCCGAGGCGGCAACCCCGACCTCGTCGGTAACCTCCCCGGCATCATGGCCCGCGCGGGCTTGAAGGTCACCCACCTCGATTCTCACAACCGCATGGCCCGCCCGGGCAGCACCGACTGGAACTGGCCGACCACGTTCTGGAAGTCCTTCGTGCCGCGGCTGGTTGAGATGAACGAGATCACCCAGCGCGATGCCGACGACTTCTTCGCGTGCTGGACCGAGGCCTCCAACGACCCCAACTCGTTCATGCTCCTCCCGCCCGTCTTCGATGTGATTGGGCAGAAGCCGGGCTGACGCTCGCTTCACGGCGGCACCGCTCTCCAGAGCGGTGTGCTCGTATTCCCTCGCATACCATCCTGCCCACGCGGGACGGCCTCGCTGTCGCCGCACCACGCACGATTCGCAAGCCCCTTTCCGGCCAGCGGTTACGTCCGCCCGCCCGACCTTCACCCTCCCATGAACATCCGCAACTTCTCCATCATCGCCCACATCGACCACGGCAAGTCCACCCTCGCCGACCGCCTCCTCCAGGCGACCAACGCCGTCTCGGCCCGCGAAGCGCGCGACCAGCTCCTGGACTCCATGGACCTCGAGCGCGAACGCGGCATCACCATCAAGGCCTCCGCCGTCACCGTCATGCACCGCCACAAGCCCGGCGCGACCGCTGACGAACTCGAGACCGACTACGAAGCCCCCGTCGACGAGGCGGGCACGCACAAGACCAAGAACGCCGCGGACAAAGCCGACACCCACGGCGAGCTCTACATGCTCAACTTCATCGACACGCCCGGGCACGTGGACTTCACGTACGAGGTCTCGCGCGCGTTGAAGGCGTGCGAGGGCGCGCTGCTCGTCGTCGACTCCACGCAGGGCGTGCAGGCACAGACCGTCGTCAACGCCTACCTCGCGATCAACGAGAACCTCACGATCATCCCCGTCATCAACAAGATCGACCTCCCCTCGGCCCAGCCCGACAAGGTCGCGCAGGAACTGGAACAAGTCCTCGGCTTCCCCGCCGAAGAGTGCATCTACGTCTCCGCAAAGACCGGCCAGGGCCTCCCCGAGCTGCTCGCTGCGATCTGCGACAAGCTCCCCGCGCCGCGCCCAAGCGAGATCACGCAGGCCCGCGCCCTCATCTTCGACGCGGTCTACGACGACTACCGCGGCGTCATCGTCTACATCCGAATGTTCGACGGCTCCATCAAGGTCGGCGACAAGATCCGCATGATGGGCCTCGGCCGCACGTTCCAGATCACCGATCTCGGCAAGTACACACCCAAGCCCAATCGCGTCCCCTCGCTCAGCGCGGGCGAGACCGGCTACATGGTCGCCGCCATCCGCACCCTCGCCGATGTCCGCGTCGGCGACACCATCACGCTCGACATCCATCCCGCCGCCGAGCCCCTCGAGGGCTACCAGCCGCCGCGCCAGATGGTCTTCTGCGACTTCTACCCCGCGACGGATGAAGAACAACGCGGCAACTCCTTCGAGGAACTCCGCGAAGCGATCGAGAAGCTCTCGCTCAACGACTCGGCGTTCACGTTTCAGGCCGTGCACTCCGAGGCGCTCGGCTTCGGCTTCCGCTGCGGCTTCCTCGGCCTGCTCCACATGGACATCGTGCAGGAACGCCTCGAGCGCGAGGGCGGCGTGCAGGTCGTGCAGACCGCACCCACGGTGTCCTACATCGTGACAACGAAGGGCAAGGGAGGCGAGCTTGTCGAGGAAGAGATTCACAACCCGGCGGACCTTCCGGATGCGGGCGTGATCGAGGAGATCAAGGAGCCGATCTGCCGCGTGGATCTGATCCTGCCCAAGGACAAGATCGGCGACATCATGAAGCTCTGCATGGAACGCCGCGGCATCTACAAGTCGCAGACCTTCGTCTCCGACACGCGCGAGATGCTCTCCTTCCACATCCCGCTCGCCGAGATCATCTACGACTTCTACGACAAGTTGAAGGGCATCACCAGCGGCTATGGCACCATGGACTACGAGATCATCGGCTACGAGCCCGACCGACTCGTCAAGGTTGACATCCTCATCAACGGCGACCCGGTGCAGGCCCTCGCGCTCATCACGCACAAGGACAAGTCCGAGCAGCGCGGCCGCCAGATCCTCTCAAAGCTCCGCGGCCAGATCCCCCGCCACCAGTTCGAGATCCCGCTCCAGGCCGCCATCGGCGGCAAGATCATCGCCCGCGAAACCATCAAGGCCTTCCGCAAGGACGTCACCGCCAAGTGCTACGGCGGCGACGTCTCTCGTAAGCGCAAGCTGCTCGAGAAGCAGAAGGAAGGCAAGAAGCGGATGAAGAACGTCGGCTCCGTGAACATCCCCCAGGAGGCGTTCATGGCGGTGCTGGATACGAGTGAGGATTAAAGTGGCCCCCAAGTCGCGCAATTCACGTAAGCCACTGATTGTTGAACATGATAAAGAGTATTCTGCGAAGATATGTCTCCTCGTCGGCGTGCTCTACGTCGGCGCATTGAACGTCTCATCGCGACGTCGTATACTAAAGCCAGACCGGTATCGCGGCGTACTCTCCTACGGAAAGCCATCGAAGAGAGATCTAGCTCTCTGGCAGGCGCATATCGGTAAGCAACGTGGTTTCATCGAGGCCGATCATGTTCGGCTGCTATTCCGATATGAATATGACGCCCCTTGGGGCGATCACCTGAAGTGGTGGCACTGGTCCGAGGCTGTCGCAAAGGTGATTGTCTCGACGTTGCAAGTAATTGGCCCACTTCCAGGTCACGCGAACTACCTCTACACAGCAAGAGTCGACGCGCTGGGCAGGACGTTCTCTTTTTACGACAGACCAAACCGCTTCATGCCAAGACTCGAACATGGCACCGGGTTCGCGCCACACCAGAAGCCATCAGACTTGTCTTCTTTTCCACTGCTTTTTTCGCGCCTATATGAAGTGCAGGCCGAACGCTTTGCCAATCTCGCTCGCCTCACATCAAGCGAGAAACTCGAAGCACATGGCTCTCGCCTAGAGTGTTCGCTCTATATGTTCGGATGTGCAATGCAACCGCTCTACCAACAGGATATTGCTTTTCGCATGCATATTGCAATCGAGGCCCTGTTTGCAGCTAAAGCAATGAACCAATCGACAGTAGCACTTGTATCTGCGATATTGCTACACGACACGCATGACCCTCGGGATGTACTCAATTGGGTACGAACCATTTATGATTGGAGAAACAAATTTGTACATGGTAACGAACCTCCATATCAATATCCAAGTGGTAGCAAGTACGTAAGCAGACTTCGAGATGCAGGCTCATGCGCAACTAGGCTGCTAACGTCGTTATATAACCGCATTCTTCGTTCTGACGAACTACTCTCAATATTTGCGCGGCCAATGGAAGAAAAGGAGTTTCTTGACAAACTCTTTACATTCACAGCCGTGCGCAGGTAAGCAGATCGATGTAGAACTCCATCCTCTACTCGGGCCTTGCGAACCAAGGAACGGACAGGCAGGTGGCCCCGACCTTCCTTGAGAGTGCCACCGAAGTTGCCGGCTCTGCGGCAATCTCGGTGCTCTTCTCCACTCTGAGCATCCCAACGGGATGCATGAATGGAGCCCGGGGCAATGCAGCCCCGCCCCCACGCGAGGGCAACGCCGCCCGGTAAACCCGTCGTGCAGCGACATCCTTCGTGGAGCGAGGCGTACGCCCCCGGCTCGTCACGCTACGTCTACTGCATCTTACGATGGACAAAGTCAGCGATCACGACCGACCCTCACTCCACCGAATGCGGTCGTCCAGATTTCTGCGACACTTCTCGATGTCGCTCACGAATATGGGTCGCCGCTCCGGGTTCCAATGCGAAGACGCCGCGACCGGATCCTCTGCAATCTTGGCCAGCACCTCTTGCAGCACACGGAGGGAATGTAAAGAGAGGGAGCTGAAGTCCCAACCGCCGATCGCATCAAACTCTTCTTCCCGATTGAGCAGTGCGCGAATCTCGGCGTTCGTTAGAGTGCTCGCTCGCAAGCAACGAAACACCGTACGAAACGTTGCCGAACGGGCCGCAAAGAAAACTGAGTCTCCGAGATTGGCGGTGTCGCTCATGGAATCTACTTTATCGATTGCCGACCACCTCAGATTGTCGCAGGTCGCACCAAGATTCCTTGCTCATCCCCCGTGCCACCGCAGATTGGCCGCGTTGGGCCAAGCTCGGTGCTCTTCAGCCCGACAGGGCTGAAAGTTGACAGCCGGGGGTCAAGGGAGCGGTGTGTGTGGGGGGGGCGAACGCTACCCCCGGTAAACCCGCCGCGCAGCGACCTCCACACCGCCCGAAGGGCGCATCCTTGGTGGAGCGGGGCGGACGCCCCCGGCTCTCGCCTGCAAAGCGGACGCCCGGCCTTTGGTGCGGTCACATCATGATCATCGAGCCCGGCTCACGCCCCGCCAATCTCGGGGCGGCCAGAGTCGCCAGATGCCGCGTCCATCCCAGCAGCCCATCAGAGATGCGGAGAGCAAGAGCTCTTCGATGGCCTGGATACCCGCCAGCATCCTAAGTCCGCAGGGTTCAAATGCGCTCGGGAGCACTGTGTCGTGCTCATCGCGATACAAGTTGTCTTCAGGCGACCAAAGGCAATGCCGCGGCATGCTCCGGCCGTCTCGCGGCACGACCGACGACTCGTTCCGAAACAGTCCTCGCCTCCATGGCATCGCGTTGGTGATGCACGGCGGAATCACAAGCCCGCCAGCGCTAAGGTCCGGGACGGCATCGCCTGCGCGACTCACGACGTCGTAGAAATGGACCAAGTAGCCGTCAACGCCGGGCCCAAACCACGGATATTCGCAAGCAACGGCGCCCCATCGCCAGCAATCGTTGCCGAATGAGTAGGCAAAGACGCCCCGAGCAAGCGGTGCGTTTCGCTTGGATGAGGCGGGGGCTATCACTCGCATCCGGTACTTCATTGCAAAGTCTCAGCCAGAATGCCGTCTAATTCGTGAGCGGCGCGGCGTCCTCCGGTTCCCAGCATCCCACGCGAAGGCCGCCAGCACGTGTTACTTCTTGAACATCCCCCGCGCAAACGTACGGATCGACTCCTCACCCGTCTCCCCGCGGCTGAGCATCGCCCCGAACTCCGCCATCAACTCGACCATCGCCTCCTTCGTGTTCACGTGCGGAAACGGCTCACGCGGCACATCCCTCCCCAAAAACGCGCACAGCGGCTCCCACCCCTCCTTCGGATCAAACACCAGCAGCCGCTCACGGGGCACGCCGCGCGCCACCTCCTCGTTGTGTCGCTCGTAGCACGCGATCATGTGCTCGCGATCCGCAAGCCGCCCGCCGAAGAGCCGCCAGATGTTGCGCTCAAGCATCTCGCCCATCGGCGAGGCCCGCATCCCCTCCACACCCTGGGGGTTCAGGATCGTCGCGTTCACCGACTCAAACCACTTGCCGGCGTCGCGCTTCGACAAGATGACCTTGGCCTTGGGGGCGTGCGCCATCAGCGCGCGCCAGTGCGTGCACGCCGGCCAGTCCACCGTCGAGCCGTACCCATCGAACGCCCGATCCCACAACGCGCCCGGCACGCCCTTCCCGCTCTCCGCGCTCCGCCCGATCTCTTCCCAGAGCGCGACCCGCTCCACGTTGGGCAGCACCTCGGCCATGTGATGGCACGGTCCAAAGCCGAGCCGCTCAAGCGCCAGCTTCAGCGATGCCGTCCCCGTCCGTCCATATCCCGCACCGATCACCTCAATCGCCATCCTCGGGCTCCTTTGAACTTGCCAAGCGTATCCAATCGACGCCGGTTTCGGCCCCTGAACCGTGCCGCCCACCGAGGCCCACCGCTGACCTCCCTCCACAATCATGTAGACTGGGGCCTCCCCAAGGAGCCCGTCATGCAGAATGCTCGTCGGATCGCCATTGCCTGTCTCACGTTCACGTGCGTCACGTTCACCTTGACCAACGTATCGCTCGGCGCGGGGTCGGGTCACACTTCGTCCTCGCTCTCCCTCCAACCCGCCCACAGAGTCACCAGTCCGCTGGCCGACACGGCACTGGCGAAGATGGTCGGCGAGTGGCGCGGCACATCGTGGATCATGACGCCCGTCGGCGAGCGTCACGAGGGCGAGGCCGTCGAGCGCATCCACTGGAACCTCGCGGGGACGGCCTTGATTGTCGAGGGGTACGGCTACACCACCGACGCCGCGAGCGGTGAGATCACCGTCAGCCACGATGCCATGGGCATCATCGAGCACGACGCCCGCACCGGCGGCATCAGTTTCCTGGCCCGGCGCAACGGCGCGGACTTCACGCGGAACACGCTCACGATCGAAGAGGGCACGGGCAAGATCCGGTGGACTCCCGGCGGCCCGCAGGCCAACGCCGTCCGCTTCACCCTCGAGCTCACCGAGGATCGCTGGCTGGAGATCGGCGAGTGGTCGCGCGACGGCGGCACAACCTGGGTCCAGTTCATGGGCACCGACCTCACACCGGTGAAGGAGTAATGCACAGATGAGAACCCGCTTCGCCATTGCGATCCTCGGCGCGGGCCTCGCGCTGACCTGTCTGGTTACGCCGCCCGCGCTTAGCCAGTCAGCATCCGGCCAACCTGGGGTTCAGCGTGGGGCCCAATCTGCAACTGCGCCCGCGGCCCAGCCCGAGCTTCCCGGCTCGCTCAAGGGTGCGAGCATCGCGCGCCCTCTTCCGGCGGACGCAGCGGAGCGCGAGAGGGTCACGCTCACATTCCTCGCGATGGGCCTGAGTGATGAGCACATCGCCGAGGCTCGCGCTGTCGCGCCCAATGTCCGGATTGTGCAAGTGTCCAGCCGCGAGCAGGCGCTCGAGCACGCAGCGGAAGCGGATGGCGCGGACGGGCGCCTGATCACGCCGGAGTTTCTGGCCACGGCGTCGCACCTCCGTTGGGTCCACTCGCCGAGCGCGGGCGTCGAGCGGCTCGTCGGGCTCCCCGGCGTGCGAGAGCGTGCCGATCTGGTCGTGACGAATGCCAAGGGCGTTCACGGACCCGCCATCGCCGACCACGCCATGGGCATGCTGCTCTCCCTCACGCGCCAACTCCCCCACTACCACGATGCCCAGGAACGGGGCGAGTGGTCGCGAGAGGCCCCGAAGGCCGAGGCCATTGCGCTGCAGGGCCGCACCATGCTCATCGTCGGCATCGGCGGCATCGGATCCGAGATCGCGCAGCGGGCCCACGCCTTCGGCATGCGCATCATCGCCACGCGACGCAGCGACACGCCCGCGCCCGACTACGTCGAACGGGTTGGCAAACCCCAAGACCTTGCGGCCATGCTCCCGGAGGCCGATGTCGTCGCGATCTGCGTGCCGCTCACTCCCGAGACAGAAAGCCTTTTCGACGATGCGATGATCCGCCGGATGAAGCCCGGCGCGTACGTCATCAACATCGCACGGGGTCGCATCATCAACACCGACGCCCTCATCGCGGCGTTGAACGAGGGCCGGATCGCGGGCGCGGCCCTCGATGTCACGGATCCCGAGCCACTGCCCGCGGGCCACGCGCTCTGGAGCGCGCCGAACGTGCTCATCACGCCGCACGTCGCCGCGGATGGCGAGCTGACCGACCAGCGCTGGTGGGCCCTCTACAAGGAGAATCTGCGCCGCTTCGGCGCGGGCGAGCCGCTGCTCAACTGCGTGGATGTTGCTGCGGGGTACTGAACGCGCTCACTCGTGAACCATTGAAGTGCTGAGCGCGGGCAGTGAGACCACGTTTCCCAGGTTCGTCCGCACAAGGATGCGGCTCATGGGATCGATCCCCTCGACCGTGCCGCTCACGGGCTTGCCGTTGTAAATGAACGTCCGGCGCGTCCCAACCAGCACATCGCGCTTCATCCATGCGCGTCGAAGATCATCGGTCTCGAGCGCAAGGGCCCGCTCGATCTCGACCAGCACCGCGCACGCCACGTCGAGTCGCGTCGGGATCTCCCCGCCCTCCGCGCCGAGCATCCGCAGGGATGCCGCGCGATCACGCAGCTCGGCCGGGAACTCGCTCTTCTGTTGCAGCACGTTGATGCCGATGCCGATCAGCATCATCTCGGCGCCCGCTCCATCCCCATCAGCGCCCCCGCGTTCGATCAAAACGCCCGCGACCTTCCGCCCGGTTCTGGCCCGCTCGACCACATCGTTCGGCCAGCGGAGGCCCAGCGTGTGCTTCCTTCCCATCACCCCCTCGCACGCGCGGCACGCCGCGAGCCCGATCGCAAGGGGCAGCGTCTCCGATGCCGCGTTCGCCAGCCAGCCCGGATCGATCGCCAAGGTCATCGCCAGGCCCAGACCCTTCTCGTCCGCCCACGCCCGCCCCAGCCGCCCGCGTCCGGATGTCTGCACACCCGCGAGCACGCAGACGCCCGGCCCCTTCTTCGCCTGTCCCGCGACGAGCTGACGGGCCGCGTCCTGGGTCGAGCCCGTGCTCGCGATCACCTGCACGCGATCGATCAGCGTGATCTCGCGCGCGGCAATCATCCTCTCGATCCGCGGAGCCCACGTGTGCAGCGGCGCATCGCCATCCGCCCCGGCGGCTCGATCATCGCGAATGTCGGCCTCTCTCTCGCGTCCCATGGTCACAACGCATCCAACCCGAAGTCCAGCACCGTTGCCCCGTGCGTGATGGAGCCCACGCTGATCCGCTCCACACCCGTTATCGCGATCGCACGGATTGTGTCCAGCGTCACGCCGCCCGAGGCCTCGAGCTCGATCTTTGATCCCGCCCCATCTCGCATCGCCACGGCCCTCTCCAGTTTCTCCGTCCCCATGTTGTCCAGCAGCACGATGTCCACCAGCCCCGTCTCAACCCCCAGGATCTCGGCAAACTGATCGAGCGTGTCCACCTCGACCTCGACGAACGGCTTGAGCAAGGGCGCGGGCCCGCTCGCCCAGATCGCGCGGGCCTTTCGCGAGACCTCCGCAACGAACGCCCCCAGTTCGCCAATCGGCACGTGCGCGATGTGGTTGTCCTTCAGCAGCACCGCATCGTGGAGGCCGAATCGGTGGCTGCGTCCCCCGCCGCAGCGCACCGCGTACTTCTCCAGCACGCGCAAGCCCGGCGTCGTCTTCCGCGTGTCATACAGATGCGCCCGATGCCCCGTCCCCATTGCCTCGACGAACTGCCTCGTGCGCGCCGCGATCCCCGAGAGCCGCCCGAGGAGATTCAGGTACACCCGCTCGATACCGAGAATCTCCCGCGTCGGCCCCGCGATCCGCGCCACCGTCTGCCCCGGCGCAACCAGCTCCCCATCCCGTACCGTCGGCGCGTACGCAACTTCCGGATACAGATTCGTCAGCTCATAGAGCGGTATCAGTCCCGCCGCCACGCCCGCGTTCCTCGCGACGACATGAAACGTTGAGCGATGCCCCTCGGGGATCGCCACCGTGCTCGTGATGTCGCCCGCGGCCCCGAGATCCTCATCTCGTGCTAACGCCAGCAGACGCCCCACCAGCCCTGAATCGCACAAGACATCCGAGAGCTCGTGCAGCGCCAAGGCATTGAGATCGATAGATTTGGGGCCACCGGGCCGCGTCTGTGCCATCACCGGATCGTACCCGCCGCCCGCGGCATCCAGGGGTCCGCCCCGGTCCGCGCCAGGGCTAAACTCGCACACGCTCGCGGCCTCCCGCCGCGCTCCTGGAGACACTCCCCCATGGGCATCATGACAGGCAAGTTCGGCCTCATCGTCGGCATCGCCAACGACCGTTCCTACGCGTGGCACATCGCCAAGTCGATCATTGAGCACGGCGGCACCTGCGTCTTTACCCATCTCCCCGGCGAGAAGAACGAACGCCGCACGCAGAAGGCCGTTGAGGCCCTCGGCCTGACCAACCCCTGGCTCCGCCCCCTCGACGCCGGTAAGGACGAGGACATCGACGCTGTGTTCGCCCAGTACGCCGAGTCCTACGACAAGATGCACTTCCTCGTCCACTCGATCGCCTTCGCCGACCGCGACTGGCTGCAAGTGGGCAAGTTCTGCGACACGCCCCGTCAGGCCTACCTCTCCGCGATCGACATCTCCGCGTACACCCTGCTCGCCATGGGCCGACGCGCCAAGCCCCTCATGGCCAAGTCCGGCGGCGGCTCCATCATGTGCATGTCCTACTACGGCGCGGAGAAGGTCGTCCCCGGTTACAACGTCATGGGCGTCGCCAAGGCCGCCCTCGAGTGCACCGCTCGCTACATGGCCCTTGAGATGGGCGCCGACAACATCCGCGTCAACTCCATCTCCGGCGGCTATCTCCGCACCCTCGCCTCCTCCGCCGTTGGAGGCACCGACAGCATGGAGGAGCGTTCCGCCCAGCGCTCGCCGCTCCGGCGTGCCGTCGACGGAGCCGACGTCGGCAACACCGCGGTCTACCTCGCCAGCGACCTCTCTGCGGGCGTGACCGGCGAGACCATCTACGTCGACTGCGGCGTGAGCACGATCGGCGTCTGAACCCCACCGTCGCGCGCCCCTCTGGCCGATAACCGCGGTGGACGTGCCATCGCCACACGTCCACCCCGGCCTTGCCCCGATCGGGGGGAGATCTGCACGAACTTTCTCAAGCACCTGCCCCCGAACATGCCGACTCAAGCCAAAGCAATGAGCATCCTCGGATCAAACGTCGCGCAGTCTCTGGCCGGCTCCGCCCAAGCGGAACGCGTTGCGGCTCGCGATGCCGAGAAAGCCAAGGAACATCGTCCCCGCGCCACCCGCGCCGGAAAGGATGAGTTCGAGCGGCATGTGACCGAAGTGGAGAGCATCGACGCGGTCGAGGGCCATCAGCAGCACGAACGCCGCGAACAGCCAGGCGAGCGCGGCAGCCGCGACCCTCGCAATACCCACGCGTACGACGCCTCTGGGGTCGGCCGCCGGGAGGGCACTGCCCCGAGCATCGACATCAAGGGCTGATGACCTTCACGCCGCCGCCGCGATGCCGATCTCCTGGCTCCGGCGCAGTCGTTCGATGTGTCTGAACACATCCAGGATCAGGGCCTGGTCCTGCTCGCGATCGACCAGCCACGCGCTATGGCGCATGTCGTCGAGCAGATCATCCCGAACGCAGGCAATGGCGTGGGCATCCCGCGTCGCGCAGGCGAGGCAGATGCCCGCCGCGAGCCGCCCGATCGCCTGATCGCTCGACGCCCCGTGCTCGAGCTCCCACTCCAGAAGCGCGGTGTGATCGATCTGTTCCGGGTTGTCCCGGAGCCGCAGCGACGCATCCGCCCGCGCCAGCGCCGCCAGCCCGCCCGAATCTTCGAGCAGCACGAACCGTGACGCCGCCTCCCGCAAGGCAATCTCCGCCTCATCTCCCCCGACCCGCGCGATCAGATCCCAAAGGTCCGCCGACGCCCACGTCCGCCCCGCACCCGCGCACAGATCGGCGCTGAGAACACGAGCGCACACCCGCGCCAGCATCGAATCCACACGCTCCGCCGTCCCCTCAAACACCCGAGCCAGACGCAGCATGGCCCGGTCTATCCGCGCGATCTCACCCGGCTGCACCCTTGTTCCATCCGTCGGACGACGGCCAATCAGCCGATCCGCAAGCCCGATCCTGTGTGACGATCGCGACAGTACAGCAGCGGCCTCGATCATCGCCCGCACCAGCTCCGCCTCCGGCCCGGTCGCCACGGATCGGATCCCCAGGGTCGCGTGCGTGGGATCAACCAGGAACGGAAACACCGACGCGTACGTCAGCGGCCGGGGCAACGCCCAATCGTGCCACGCCGCGTCACGTCCTGATCTCTCCAGCGTCGTCACCCGCAGCCCCTCGCCCGGCTCACCGTGCAGCACCGCGTCCAACGCGAGCGACTTGCACGCGCCCAGAGGGCCAACTCCGCCCGACACATGCACCCACTGCACCAACGAAGACCCCGGCGCGGCACGCAGCGCATCGGCAACCTCCGGTCCGACAGCCAGCCCGACACGCAGCGGCCGCTCCGGCCACGCGGCTCGATCATGCCATGCCGACAGGCGACTGGCCGCCTTCTCACCCGATCCGCTCAGCACGTCGAAGCGGTCACGCAGCGGTTTGCTCCACCGCGTCAACGCTTCAAACCCGCGGCAGAGCGCGCCAGCGATCGCCCAGACGCTCGCGCTCGGATCGCTGCTCGCCGAGACGCCAGCCAACCGCCTCGCCACACGCCTTGCATCCAGCCGAAAGACGCCCACAGCGACCACAATCAACCACAATCCGACGGGCACACCCAGCGTGGGGACCGACAGCCACGACGCGCCCAGGAGATACGCCGTTGCCACAAGCGAGCACGCGCCCAGCAGTGTCGGAACCGCCGACCATTGAGACACGGCGACGGAAGCGTGACCGCGGGAATCACCGAACGACTCTGGCTGCTGTGGCATCGTGCGGTATCGATCGGCGAGCCGCGTCCGCCCGTTGAGCGGGCGTCCCAACCCTGCGCGAGCATTCACGCCGCCGTGCCGCTCCGCACAGTTATCGGGCACACGCCGGAAGATCCGGCCCGTGGACACTCCCTGGTCCGGCCACTTCCGCCCCGGAGGCACGCTCACGGCTCGCGCGTGATCAGCACAACCTCAATTGACCGTCCCGCCTTGATGTCGATCGGCGCGCTGTGCCGCACGTGGATTCTCTCGATCGCGTCGATGCGGTCCGCCCACTCCGGCGGCGCGACCAGAACGGCCGGCAACCTCGCCAGCACGTCCTCGTTCGACGCATCCGGCTGAAAGGCGATCGGCGGATCATCCACGCGGTACATCAGGTTGCTCGGATCAAACTCGATGGCGATTACCGGCAGCTCCGTGCCGGCGAGCGCCGCTGCCGCACGAGCCACATCATCCAGCCGCTCGCGCCGGGCACCCGGCTCCGGGGTCACGGTCCCCAGCGACACCAGCGCACACCCCCACGCCGCCAGAGCCGCCGCAACCGTCGCGTGCGAGCGATCCTTCTTGAACCGATAGAGCAGGAGCAGCGCGCACGCCGCCACCGCGCCCGCGGCACAGGACACCACCAGGACGTCCTTGGGCTGCACGCCGCCGCGGGCCACCGCGTACACCATCAGCCCCACGCCGCCGCCGCCGAGCAGCGCCATCAGCCCGACTGCGATCCGTCGCGTTGAGACTCGCGCTCGACCCTGCTCATACATCCCAAGCGCGGCCCGCGCCAGCAGCACCGCGATCATCGGCGCCAGAGGCAGGATGTAGTAATCTCTCGAGTGACGCACCAGCGACAAGCCCACAACTGCCGCTGCGATCCCCATGAAGAGCATGCGGCCGCGTTCGTTCTCGGCTCGCGTCCGCATCCACGGCACAATCGCCGCCAGAGGCAGCAGCAGCCCCCACGGCGCCAGCAGCGTGATCGCGTGCACCAGATAATCGGGAGTCGCCACCGAACGCAGCCACTCCGCGAAGGTCGCCGTTGTCCCGTCCTTCTCTCCGAATCGCTGGCCGATCAGCTCATCGAGCCAGATCTGCGCCGCCCCATCGACCCTCGCCATCACCGCAATGAACCACGGCGCAACAACCGCCGTCGCCGCCAGCATCCCCGTCAGTGGCCTGAACGTCCGTGCCCATTGGCGCCATCCACTCTCGCGAATCGCCCACGCGCTCATCCCGATGAGCACCAGCAGCGGCAATTGCGGCCCCTTCACCAGCGTCGCGACCCCCACCATCAGCCACGCCCCCATCGCCCATCGCCCGGAGGTGTCGCGTGTGCGTTCCGCCCCATCTTCCGCACTGCCGCGGCGCTCCCACGCGATCAGGAACAGCAGGATCGACAGCGCGCTCGTGGCCGCGTACAACATCTCCGGCCGCGCACTCGCCGCATACTCAAAGACTCCCAGCGAGAGCCCCGTCATTCCCGCCGCCAGAACCCCCTCCGCCCGGCCGTACACCACTCTGCCCATCGCTCCCGCGATCGCGGCCAGGCCGATCGCGGCAAACGCAGACGGCAACCGTGCCACCCACTCCGGGACGTCCTCGCGCCCGGCAACCATCGCAATCGCCCCCACCACCCAGTACATCAGGGGCGGCTTCTTCAGCCGCGGAACCTCACCGAACGACGGCACGAGGGGCTCGTGAAACTCAAACATCTCGCGCGTGCTCTGCGCCACGAAGATCTCGTGCGTTTCAAGTGCACGATCCGCTGTGGCGTGAACCAGGGCCACCGCCGCTGATGCCGCGAGCACAAGGGTGAGGAGCAGTGCAAACGCTGCGCGGGTCATGCCGGGATTGTCCTCTCAGCGCCCCGAACCCGCAATCGCCACCCGTGACCGTACGCGGTGAGGTTCAACGTCCGCCGAACCACTTCGCAAACGCGTGGATCGTCACCGAACGGCCGATCACGGCGATCGACTCGGTCAATGGAATCAGCTTGGGGCAGACCTTGACGCAGTTCTGGGCATTGCCGCAGTCGTTGACGCCGCCCGGGCCCATGAGCGCATCCAGCCGCTCGCTCTTCAGGCGCTTCCCTGTCTCATGCTCGTTGAAGAGCCGCGCCTGGTTCAGTGCGTGCGCGCCGACAAACGACGTAGGCCACGCTTTCGCATCCGGCTCGACGTTGTACTGGGGACACGCCTCCAGGCAGCAGCCGCACGACATGCACGTGGACATGACATAGCGCCGCTCCGAGTCTTCCGGGCCCTCCGTCGGTCCCGGCCCGAGCGCGTACGTGCCGTCGATCGGCACCCACGCCCGCACTCGCTTGAGCCCGTCAAACAGACGCGAGCGATCGACCCAGAGGTCCCGCACGACGGGGAACTTGCTCATCGGCTCCAGGGTGATCGTGTCGCCCTCTGCCGGCGCATAGTCATCGATCAGACATGAGCACGACTGGCGCACCTTCCCGTTGATCACCATCGTGCACGCGCCGCACACTTCCTCAAGACACCCCGAGTCCCACACCACGGGCGTCGACTTCTGCCCGTCCGTTGTGACGGGGTTCGCCGCGATCTGCTGCAGCATCGAGATGACGTTCGAGCCGCGCTCAACCGTCACTTGGAACGTCTCCCAGCGCGAGCCCTTTCCCGGCCCCTCGCACCGCAGGACCTTCACGAACACCTTCCGCCCGGGAACCGCGCGGGCCCTGTTCGCGGCAGAGACACGGGCGGCGTCGGAGGCATGCTTCGGAAGTGTCGTCGTCATGATGCGAATCTCTTTCAGAACGCAGGCGGTGAGTTTGAGGTGTGCCCGACCCGTGGGATCCTTTGCGTCGCGGGTGAATGGTTCCGAGATCAGGTCGAGGCGGGCACTCTCTCCGGTTCCCGCTTGAGCCCGGGATCGGTCGGCTTCTTGGAATCATCCTTCTTTCCATACGTCCGCGCCGTCGGCAGGATCAGCGAGGCATCAATCGGCTCGAACGAAACGCTCGTCGTCCTCGCGCCCGCGTCGAACCTTGCAACGCTCGTCCGCATGAAGTTCGCGTCGTCGCGCTCCGTGAAGTCCGTGCGATAGTGTGCGCCGCGCGACTCCTTCCGTCCCTTGGCTCCCAGCGCGACCGCGTCCGCGATCGCCAGCATGTCGCCCACCGCTCGCGCGTACGTGAACGACTGATTGCTCCATGGCGAATCGTCCGCCAGCTTCAGCCTCGCGTAGCGTTCCTTCAGTTCGCCCAGCTTCCGCAGGCACTGCTCCAGGCGCTGCTCCGTCCGCACCACCGTGCATGCGGCCGTCATCTCGTCTCCCAGCTCCTTGCCGATCATGTAGGGGTTTGTCGCGGCGTCCGTGCTCCCCTTGCTGACGGTGTCGAGCAGTCGCTTGCCCTTCAGGTTCTCCTGCTCCACCACGCGCTCAAAGGCCAATGCCGGCAAATCGCTCGCCGGGCTCTTCGACGGCGCATCGTTCCGCACATAGTTCACAACAGACACGCCGCAGAACAGCCCGTCAAAGATGCAGGAAAGCAGCGCGTTGGCGCCCAGGCGATTCGCCCCGTGATACGCGAAGTTTACCTCGCCGAACGCGTACAGCCCCTGCACGTTCGTCATCATGTTGTTCAGCGCGCCAAGCTGCATCCCCTGGCCGATCTCCGACCCGATCGGCGCGGGCGAGCCGGACTTGTGCTTCGTCCGCGGCTCAGCCGGGTTGTAGCTTCCCTTCGTGAACTGCGTCCACAGCCCACCCATGCTGTAGTGCACCGCGGGAAAGATCTTCATGGGCTCGAACCGCGGATCGACGCCAACAAACTTCTCATAGATCTCCAGGATCCCGCCGAGCTTCTTCGTCAGATACTCGGGATCCTTGTGCGACAGGTCCAGATAGACCTGATTCTCACCGGAGACGCCCATTCCCTGGTTGACGCAGATGTCAAAGATCTCGCGCGTCGCGATATCACGCGGCACGATGTTCCCGTACGCCGGATACTTCTCCTCAAGAAAGTAGAACCGCTCCGACTCGGGAATGTCCTTGGGCGCACGCGCGTCCCCCTTCTTCCGAGGCACCCACACCCGCCCGCCCTCGCCGCGTGCCGACTCCGACATCAGCCGCAGCTTGTCCGCACCCGGAATCGCCGTCGGGTGGACCTGGATCATCTCGGGATTGCCGTACCAGACGCCCGCCTGATAGCAGCGTGCCGCCGCCGCACCGTTGCAGATGATCGAGTTCGTGCTCTTGCCGAACACCAGCCCGCACCCGCCCGTTGCCATGATGACCGCGTCGGCCCTGAACGCACGAACCTGCATGGTCCGCATGTCCTGTGCCACGATTCCAACGCACCGCCCATCTTCAATCACCGGCCACAGGAACTCCCAGTATTCGTACTTGGTGACCTTGCCCTCGGCCTCGTACCGGCGCGTCTGCTCGTCCAGCGCATAGATCAGCTGCTGGCCGGTCGTCGCGCCGGCAAAGTGCGTCCGTTTAAAGAGCGAGCCGCCGAACAGCCGCAGATCCCGGCGCCCCTCCGCCGTGCGATTGAACGGCACGCCCATGCGGTCCAGAAGGTCGATGACTTTCGGAGCCCAGTTGGCCATCTCCAGCACCGGGTGCTGATCGGCCAGGAAGTCTCCTCCGTAGATCGTCTCGTCGAAGTGCTCGTACTCGGAATAGCCCTGCTGACGGGCCACCTCGTTGCACGCGTTGATCCCGCCCTGCGCGCACACGCTGTGCGAACGCTTCACGGGGACCAATGAGAACAGATCGACCGCAAGCCCCGCTTCCGCGACACGCACACTCGCCGCAAGACCAGCAAGACCGCCGCCGACGACAATGACGCGATGCTGTGACATGATTCAGTGCCCCCCGTCCGTCGGGGTCGTGATGGAACCCGGGAATGCCTCTGCAACCTGCGGCGCTGGCGCGTGCCCGGACTGCATGCTCTGCTCCGTCCCCCGCGCCTCCTTTACATCCAGCGTTGCAAAGCCGATCACCGCCGACCAGGCCATGACCATCATCGCCGCGCCCAGCCCCGCACACACATAGCCCCAGCGTCGCTGTGCCGCCGCCGAAACGGTCACACCCCACGTGATCGCCGCCGTCCACAGCCCGTTCGCGAAGTGGAACACCAGCAGCGACGCCCCCAGCATGTAGGCGAGCGACACGATCAGCCCCGCCGTTGTGAATCCCGTCTCCGAACCCTTGAGCGCGAGCGCAAGGGTTGAGGCCGCCGCCTCTGCGCTCCAGCGGGCCCCACCCGGCACCAGGAACGTCCACCCCCACCGCAGCGTCGCGACGTGATAGAAGATGAACAGCACGCCCACATACCCGCTCAGACGCTGCAGCTTGTACCGCCAGTTGGCCTGGTACGCGTAGGCCGCGGTGTTCGACCTGCCCGTGCGCGCGTAATAAATCCCGAGAATGGAGTGGAACGCGATCGGGAGCCACAGCCCGAACACCTCAACCAGCAGGAGAAACGGGATCGCGTGGATGAAGTCGACCTCGTGCTGGAATGTCGCGACACCCGCGTGACCGTATTCGGCCTTGCGCGCATCCAGCAACCCCCAGACGATCGAGGAGTTCGTCGTCAGGTGGACAAGCAGGAAAATGCCGATCGGCGCGACCCCAGTCAAGGAGTGCAGCCGACGCAACAGGAAGTGATGCCGTTCAAGCAATGAGTTGGACGCCACGTGATGGGCTCCGTGCGGTCACGTCCGGACGGCCGGCGCGTGGGGAGGGGTCCAGCCGGAACAGATTTGTCATCGTAGCTTGTGGCGGGACAGATTCTTGTTTGACAGCAACGATTGCCGGCAATGACACTTACCGTCCCCGCGAATCACATCGTGGGCTGACCCGGCGAGACAATACCGGGTCCCGACATCCCCCCTCCCGGGCCGACCGCCGGCCCCATCCCGCCCGCTCCATTCGGACGAATCTTGCCTTCCTTGATGAGACGCGCAATCTCGCGACTGACCTCGACATACTGCATCCGCAGCTCGTACAGGTACGACGCCAGCGTCTTGGACTCCTGATCGCTCAGGTTGCCCTTCGTCTTGGCCTCAAGCTCACCGAGCATGTCGATGTGCAGCTTCGCCATTTCAGGGGAGAGAACAGCCTGCCCTGTCGAGGGGTCGGGAAACGCCCCCATGTACAAGAGGGCCTGCGTGGCCAGCATCCGCATCAGTTCCTCGAAAAGCGTTGGCTCGCCCTCTGGTCCCTCAGCGCCGGGAGCCCCTGCTCCCGCGGGCTGGGGCTTGGCCGACGCCTCTTTGGCCGCCAAGCGCTCCTTCTCGGCCTGGGCTTGCGCCTTCCAGTCGCTATCCACGATAATCTTGGGCTGCTCGTCCGCCATGGGGTGCTCCTGTCGGTCGGGCAAGTCTAGCGCGACGGCGGCCCGCTCTGGGACGCCCGAGCAAGGGAGTCGGTGGATGACACGATCACGGACGATGGCGATCGGCGCGATTCTCCTTTGCGGCCTCGCGGCCGCGCCCGGGTGCAATCGCCAATCCAAGGACGCATCCGTCTCCGCTCGCAAAGTCATCACGCCTGCGGAGTTTGCCCGCCCCGGCGTCCCCGTTCCGACCGAGCCGACCGTGCCCGATCCGCTGCTTGCCCGCGCCACCGTCACCGGCCCCGTCTCCGCAAGCCAGGGCCTCGACATCGTCGCGACTCCCGACGAACCGGTCATGCTGCCCGAGGCGGACATCGTCGGCGACCCGGAGTTCATTGACGCCAAGATCGGCGACGTCAACGGACGTCCCGTCTTCGCGTCCTCATTCTTCGACCGGGGCACGCCCACCGCTCCGCCCCTCGGGCCGCGACTCGCCGCTGAAGCCAAGTCGCTCCCGCCGCGCGAGTGGGTCGCGTTCGCCCGCGAGCAGATCAATCAGGCCCTGCAGGGCTTCGTCGTCGACGAACTGCTGGAAGCCGAGGCCCGCTCGAAGCTCACGGAGGAGCAACGCCAAGGGCTTCGGTACTTCGTTGAGAAGCTGCAGAACGACCTCGTGAGCGAGAATCGCGGCAGCCGCTCCCTTGCCGAGGAGGCGCTCGGCGGCCGTAGCGTCAACGACTACAAGCGTGAGCAGGAACAAACCCTGCTGATCCGGCGCGAGCTCGCGTCGATCGAGAAGGGCGTCGTCATCAGCCCTCGCGATATCGAACTCGAGTACGAACGGCGCCCCGACCTCTACGACCCGCCCTCCTTCGCCGCCTTCCGCCTGATCGTCGTCGACGCCGACGACGAAGCGGCAACGACCAGGGTCTCCTCGATGCTCTCCGGCGGCACACCCTTCGCCGAGGTCGCGGAGGATGACGTCAACCCGCTGCCGGAGGGCGGCCTGCAGCGCCGCGAGTTCCGCACCGCGTTCGGCCAGGCCACGTTCTTCGATCTGGCCCCCCTCGACGACGCGGCCCGCGGTCTGGCCAAGGGAGCATGGACCGGGCCAATTCGCGTGGAGGGCCAGGGCGGCCGCGCCTCGCTCTACTGGGTTCTTCTGGAGAACGTCGTCGAAGAGCGTCGCACCCTCGACGACAATCAGCTTGTGATCTATAACGCGCTCCAGCAGCAGCGATCGAGACGTGAGCGTGAACGCTACATCAACCGTCTCGCGGAGCGCGCCAGCTTCACCAGCGTTGAAGACATGACCAACCGGCTCATGGCGATCGCGGCCCAGCGCTACCTGCCGCAGCAGCCCTGATGCTCCGCTCGCCGCTCACCGCGTTGCTGCAACGCCTTGGCGTTGTGCGCTCGAACAAGGGCGGACCGTCCCGGCGTACCGGGCACGCCGCGGAGGTCGGGGCATGGGGCGAGCGCGAGGCCGAGAAGCATCTGAAGTCCAAGGGCTACGCGATCGTGGGCCGCAACATGGTCACCGCCTCGGGCGAGGCGGATCTGGTCTGCCGCGGGCCCGACGGAAGAACCATGATCATCGTGGAGGTGAAGGCCCGCTTGGTCGCGGACGAAGCGGGTCTCTACCGGCCCGAGCGCGCCATCAATCGCCAGAAGGCGCGGCGCCTGACATCCATGGCCCGGCTGCTGCGCGCCGCCAACGGCTGGCGCGATCGGCCTGTTCGGGTCGACGTCGTGGCGGTCGAGCGCATTGATGACAGCGGCTCTTCGCGCCCTGTCATCCGCCACCACGAAGGGCTGGTCCGCATCACGCCCGACACGGCATAGACACTACTGCCAGTCGCGCCGCCCAGCGAGCGTTCCGCGGAGCGCAGCTTCCAGTCGCTGCTCCGATGCTTTGCCCGCGTCAATCCGCAGGGGCAGGATGATGCTGAACATGGAGCCCTTTCCCACCTCGCTGTCCACGTGCACCTCGCCCTGCAGCAGGTCTGCCAGTTCCTTGCAGATCGCGAGCCCGAGCCCGGTGCCGGTGTGGCCGCGGGTGTGGCTTCCGTCGAGCTGGATGAACTTATCGAAGATGCGGTCCTGGTCCTCGCGGGGGATGCCGGGGCCGTTGTCGATCACGCTCAGTCGCACGCGATCCTCAACCCTCGCTTCGCTGTCGCCGTGGGTGTCCACGGCCGGGAGGCGCTCGACGCGGAGCACGATCAATCCCGGGCGCCCGGTGCGCGATTCCGGCTCGATGAACTTCACGGCGTTTGACAGGAAGTTGAAGATGATCTGGTGCAGCTTCTGACCATCCGTCTCGATGTGCGGAACATCCGCGCCCACATCCAGCTTCAGCGCGATTCCCTTCTTGTCCGCCAGAGGAGACACGAGGCCCAGGAGCGCCTCGCACGTCGGGCCCAGCGCCACCTGGTCGATCCGCAGGTCGGACTTTCCGGCCTCGATCTTGGCCATCTCAAGAAGGGTGTTAATCATTTCCAGCAGGTTTCGCCCGCTGGAATAGATGTTCTCGAGGTATCGCAGACGCTTGGCGACCTTGGCGTCCGGCTTCCCCTCGCGTGCCGCGGCCTCGCTCTCGGCCCGCGCGATGTCCAGCAACAGCTCCGCGAACCCGATGATCGAGTTCAGTGGCGTACGCAGCTCGTGGCTCACGCTCGCGAGGAACTCTCCCTTCACGCGGGCGGCCTCAAACAGGGCCGTGTTGCTCGCCGCCAGCTCGTTGAGTTTCAGGTCGAGGGCGGCGTTGATCGAGCGGAGCTGCTCCTGCGAGCGCTGGACCTCGCCGACCATGAGGTTGAAAGTCTCCGCGAGTTCCTCGAACTCATCGCCCGTTGAGATGTCGGACCGGATCGACAGGTCCCCATCGCGGACGCGCTCGGCCGTCTCCTTCAGCGCACGCACCGGGCCGAGGATGATCTTGTGCGTGATCAGGTAGAAGACGAGGACGGCCAGTCCGAGCACCAGACACCCCGCCGAGAGCAGGTACACGCTGTTGATGAGGATCAGCCATGCCGCGCCGTCGGAGCGGCGTTGCAGCGCGTACACGGCGGCGATCGCCTCGGGCGCGTCGTCTGCCTCCGGGGTGCGCTCCGCCCGCGCAAAGCGAAAGACCCGCGTGCCGCCGTCCCAGGCCGAGGCCCACCGCTCCTGATGCTCAGGGTGCTCTCGAAACCACTGGATCGATGAGGCCAGAAACGGATCCGTCGCTCCAAGGCGATCCGCATCCTCCGGCGTCAACCGGCGCACGCCCAGGCGTGCAAGCTCCGCGGCGTTCGTCCGCCCCGCAACGTGCAGACGCTCGTACGCGTCCACCGTCAGTCGCGAGATATCCAGCTCGCCCTGCCTGACGAGCGCGTGCATGCGGAAGAAGGGCACCGCCAAAGCCATGACGACGATAAGCACGATAGCCCCGCCGAACATGAGCAGACACTTGTTGGCCAAAGAGATGCCGCGCCACATGGAAGGAGTCTATGTTGGGCGGCGCGGGGGCTGTTGCCGAGCCGCCGTCGGGGAGGCTCGTCCATGTCGGGAACGTGGGATGGGCGCCAAGCGCAGCGTGGGAAGGGCCGGACCGCACGTGTACAGTTGCGGGGCAGTCCCTATCGAGGAGTCCACACATGAGGCCACGTCAGAGCAGGAAGCCGGGCCGGATCATCATCACCGCGGCGGCGTGCGCGATCGCGCTGGCCGCGACGGGTTGCGGAAAGAACTACTACCGCGTACGAGACACGGCGAACACCGACAACACTTATTACACGCAGAGCTACAAGTCCAAGCGCGGCGGGACGATCATGTTCACGGACGCACGGACAAAGGCGAAGGTGACGCTGCAGAACTCCGCGGTGCAGAAGATCACGCGTGAGGAGTGGAACGGCGCGGTGAACAAGTGAGGCGGTCGGGACGCATCGGCGCAACGTGCGTGCTGGGGATCGCCGCGCTCGGCGTGTCCGTGGGGCTGTCGGGGTGCGTCGCGACGGCGGCGGTGGTCACGACGGTGGTCGTGGTGCGGATGCTGACCCCTTATGGGTACAAGTTGACCGTGAAGGCCGAAAAAGAGCCGCGTGAGCTTTACAACGAGCTGGTTGGGCTGCTGAAGCGTTCGCACCCGAACATCCGGATCCTCGTTGAGAGCCAGCCGGAGCGGGCGTTCGACGCCAAATGGACCCGGGATGATGGGGTCGAGGAGTGGGTGTCGCTGGTGGTGCAGCCGCTGCCGGACGAGACGTCGGAGTTGGTGATCGCCCTGGGGTTCGGGAAGAAGCAGAAGGCCGAGTACAAGGCGTGGGCGACGGATCGCGTGGGCGAGATGATGAGCGAGTTGGGGGTGGAATGGAAGATCGCGGCAGGTGTGATGTCCAGAGAGCGTGACGCGACGCGGCTGGCCTGGGCGCCGTGGAACGACGGTATCGCCGCCCAGCCGTGAGGGGGCTGCCATCCGTCTTTCGCGGGTGCGGTTCAAGCGGGGTCGAGCATGTGTTATCGGTGCCACTTTCGGCCTTTCCACGCGGGAGGCCGGCCGGGGCGGTCACGCCTTGTTGTGTCTCGAACGCTCGCGAAATAGACTGGTGATCTCTGGATTCATGGGTTCGTGCACGTTCGCTTGCACTGGAGATCAGGCATGCTGTTGCGTTGTTCGCTCTGGGTGCTTCTGGGTGTGTCGCTTTCCGGGCCCTCGCTGGCTCAGCCGGTCAGCAACGCGTTCACCTATCAGGGTGAGTTGCGGGACGGCGGTGTGGTGGCCGATGGCATCTATGACCTTCGCTTCCGGCTGTACGACGCCCTCGCGGGGGGCGCTCAGGTTGGGCCGCTGGTGTGCGTAGACAATGTCGCGGTCGCGGATGGCAAGTTCTCGGTGGAGCTGGACTTCGGCGGCGTGTTTGGCGGGACGAGCCGTTACATGGAAATTGATGTCCGCGCGGACACGGGGTTGACATGCGCGAGCGGGACGGGCTTCACGGTTCTGTCGCCACGCCAGAAGATCACGTCGACTCCCTACGCCTCGTATGCGCTGGCCGCGGGAAGCGCACAGAACGCGGTGACGCTGAACGGCCAGTTGCCGTCGTTCTACACGAACGCGACGAACCTGACGGGCACGCTGGCCGATGCGCGATTGAGCACGAACGTGTCGCTCCTGTCAGGGGCGCAGGCGTTCAGCGGCGTGAAGACCTTCAATGCCTCGCCGGTCTTCGCATCGGCAGGGGCCCCGTTCGCGGTCAGCAGCACGACCAAGGTCACCGGGCTCAACGCTGATCTGTTCGACGGGCTCGACAGCGGCGCGTTCGCCGCGGCGGCCCACAATCACGATGCGGGCGCGATCGTTTCAGGGGTTCTGGCCGACGCGCGGATCCCGTCTTCGGTTCCGCGCGTGGGGTCGGCCAACACGTTTACGGGCACCAATGTTTTCAGCGCCTTTACCGGCGTGAATCGCGGCACGCCCATCACACCCAATGAGGTATTCGGCCTTCAGAACGCGGCCGGCGGAACCGGCTACGGCGGAATGTACATCAGCAACACCGATTCGAGCGGCGGACGGCCGTTCTATGGGTACAGCGTCAATGGGGTCTCCGCATGGACATACGTGGAGCCGGGGGGCCAGTGGCGGGTTGAGAACGGCGGAGACCGGCTTGCGATCAGCCGCTCGACGGGCAACGTGGGCATCGGCACGACGACGCCGGGATCTCGATTGGAAGTCTCTGCGGCGGATGCCGCCGTGCGCGTGCGGAACTCGAACGACCCGGGCGGCGGCTTTGTGCAGAACACGTTCTCCACGCTCCAGCTCGGTATGTACAACCCGACGGCGAGCGCTTGGGGTGCGGTGCCGGCGGCCGGCACGCGCTCGATGTTCGGTGTGCAGAACACCGGACGAGTCGGAACGCTGACGAACACGAGCGGGTCGCCGACCTGGCGTAACACCATCGACGATGGGAGCGGCAACGCGAGCTTCCAGGGGAACATCGCGGCCAACAACATGCCGGCGATCAAGTTTGCTTCATCGACCGCGTCGGGCAGTTTCCACAACAACTCCGTGACGCTGATCGAGAACATCGCTGTAAACGTGCCCGCCTCCGGATACCTGCGGATCACGGCGCGGTGCTATGTCAATCTGCGTGCCTACGACTTCAAAAACACCGCCGCGACGCTGGAACTGAAGGAGACCACTGGCAGCGAGGTCACGGTCAAGGACTCCACGATCTCCATCGGAGACGGGCAGCCCTCCGCAAGCGGAATGGGCTGGGCCGGAGACGTCACACTCGAGCACTCTTTCGCTACTGGCGGAGGAACGCGCTCCTACAAGCTCCGCCTGCTTCACAACACCCTGAACGACCTCAACGACCTCTTCTATTCCGACCCCGAGATCACGATCATGTACTTTCCGCAGGGGCTCTGACGATCGACGTGCGTGACGCGACGGAGGCATAAACTTCCGGCTCATGGCCCAACGCACCGTCTATCTCGAGACCTTCGGCTGCCAGATGAACGAGCTCGACTCGGAGCTCGTGGCGGGGCAGCTGCGCGCCCTGGGGTATGCGTTTACGACCAATGCCGCGGGCGCGGATGTGGTGCTGTACAACACCTGCTCGGTGCGTGAGCAGGCGGAGCAGAAGGTGTGGAGCCGCTTGGGCGAACTCAAGAGCCGGAAGTTGGAGCAGCCGGGGCTGGTGGTCGGGGTGCTTGGGTGTCTGGCGGAGCGGGACGGGGTTGATCTGATCAAGCGGATGCCCGTGGTGGATGTGATGTGCGGGCCGGGAGAGCTGGACAAGCTGCCGTCGCTCCTGGACAACGCGGTGAGGACGAAACTCGGCGAGCAGCCTGAGCGGACGGAGAAGAAGAAAGAGCCGACGTCGGCGAAGCAAGTCGCGCTCCAGGGGAACACCAGCCGGCGGTCGGCGACGCTCGCCGCGGCGGAGGATTCGCTGGAGCTGCTCGACCTCTCGCGTTCGGTCTCCCCCACCGACCACGGCGGCACCGCCTACGTGCGGATCACGCGTGGTTGCAACAAGTTCTGCACGTACTGCGTGGTGCCGTTCACGCGCGGGGCGGAGATTCACAGGCCGCCCGAGCACATCATCGACGAGTGCAAGCGTCTGGCCGACGCGGGCGTGATCGAGGTCACGCTCCTCGGGCAGACGGTGAACCACTATCGCTTCGAGCACGGAGCCGCCGTCGCCGTGAACGGCGTGACGCAGCCCCAGAAGGGCCGCGCGTACACCGGCGGCCACCGGGCCGATCCCTTTCGCGGCGCGGGCGTGACCACGTTCGCGGACCTGCTCGCCCGCATCCACGAAGAAGTGCCGGGAATTCGGCGGCTGCGGTTTGTGACCAGCTATCCCAGAGATTTCGGCGACGATGTCCTGCAGGTGATCCGCGATCATCCGCGGATCTGCAGGTACCTGCACGTGCCGGCGCAGTCGGGCTCGGATCGCATGCTGAAGATGATGAATCGCGGGTACTCGGTGTCGGAGTACCTCGAGTTTCTGGATCGGGCCCGAACGTTTCTGGACCAGCCGGAGATCGGGCGGCCGCTCATGGTGTCAGGGGACTTCATCGTCGGCTTCCCGACAGAGACGGAAGCGGACTTTGAAGCAACCGTCGACCTCGTGCGACGCGCGCGGTACAAGAACTCGTTCATCTTCAAGTACTCGCCGCGCCCGGGCACGGTCGCGTTCGACAAGATCCCGGATGATGTGCCGGAGGATGTGAAGCGGCGGCGGAACAACGCGTTGCTGGCCGTGCAGAACCAGATCAGCGACGCGATCGCTCGCGA
Organism: uncultured Phycisphaeraceae bacterium; assembly: GCA_964588385.1. GTDB lineage: Bacteria > Planctomycetota > Phycisphaerae > Phycisphaerales > UBA1924 > JAHBWV01. The sequence continues at coordinate 36,725 of CAZPPG010000016.1, read as the reverse complement.
GCAGGTGGGGCGGACGTTCGAGGTGATGATCGAGGGTGTGAGCAAGCAGCAGTTGAAGCGGCAGGGCGTGACACAGGGGCAAATCCGCAAGGCGGGCGCGGTGACGCTGACCGTCGGAGGCAAGGGTGTGGGGGCGGACGATGCGGATGGCGCGTGCGGCAACGGGTGCAGCCACGTGCATGGCGCGGACGGGACAGGCAGCGCGGCTGACGCATCGGAAGCCGGCAGTGCAGAAGAGATGGTGCAGCTCGCGGGGCGCACGGATGGAGATCTGATCGTGTTCGTCGAGTCACCGGGCGCGGCGGCAGCGGGGATGATCGGACGTATCGTGCCGGTGCGGGTGACGAGCGCGGACAAGCTGGTGCTGCGGGGCGAGTTCACGACGCGCTGAGTTCCTGATCGTTCCGCAGCCCGGTAACCGCTTCGATTGGCTGGATCTTGATTCTCCAGCTTGCCTGCGCCTCACGGCCGGGACCCCGACCCCTGGCGCGACGCCCCCATGCTGGTCATCTCACTGGTGTGTGGCATGCTGTCTGGAGCCGGGCGATTGCCCGCGGCTCCGGAGCGGAGCCAACCAGTCTCAGGGGCCCCGGCGGGATCGCCGCGAGGAAACTGGCCCGCACAACTCAAGAGGTGATGTATGGGCTCGGGACTTCGCGTCTTTGCGTCGGCTATGTCTGCGTCGCTTCTTCTTGGCACGGTTGCTCACGCGGACGTGCTCTACACGAACACGTTCGAGAGCGGGACGCTTGGTACGGAATGGTCGGCGAGTGCGCGGATCGACGCGACGAACACGACATTCACGAAGTTCATGGGCCGCAAGACGAATGAGCCGGTCCGACTCGTGCTTCCGATTCCGCCGGAGTATCGCACGGCGGGGACTGGCACCAACGATGACAACGGTGGTGGAGGTGGCGGCGGAGGTGGCGGCGGCGGAGGTGGGGCCTCGTACCGCGTCTACAACCTGACCTTTGACCTTTACACGATCGACTCCTGGGACGGTAATGGTCCGCAGGGCCCCGATTTCTTCCGCGTCTATGTGAATGACGCACTCAAGCTCAGCGAGACGTTCGCGACCGGCGATGGGCTTACACAGTCCTTCCGGGTTGCGGATGTGGGCCCGGTTCACCTGGGCTACTCGCCGGCCTGGAAGGACGCGATCTATCGGAACATCTCGATCGACTTCACGCTGGCCCAGGGCACGAGGTGGATGTGGTTCGACTTCGCGGGCGTGAACCTTCAGACAATGAGCGATGAGTCGTGGGGCATTGACAACGTGCGTATCTCGACGACGGTGGTCCCCGCGCCGGGTCCTCTTGCCCTTGCGATGGGCGGCGTGGCGATGCTCGGGCGTCGTCGCCGCTGAATACTCAGACAGGCGATTGAATCAACATGCCCCTTGTCCCCGCGCCGGGAGCCCCTGCTTGATGGGGGCTCCCGCGCGACTTGCGCGGCATAGGCGTCACACGCGGCACAGACTGGCCCGGGATGTCCGGTGGACACGTGAATGGCTGGTGTGATCACGGATAGATCGCATACTTCATGCGGAGTCGATCGGGTTGGACGGTCAGGCGAAGCTGTTCAAGAGTCAGCCGCACGATCGATGGCGCCGAGCGACTTGAAGGTTGATTGCAATCCCGCGTGCAGCCCGGCGAACGCCTCCCGCGCCGGGCTGTAACTTTGCGCCCGCTTCGGATCCGGCTCGATGCGTTCGGTCTCGTGGACGCAGGCGCCCGCGGCCTCGGTGACATGTGCCCAGACGCCGATGCCGACGCCGGCGAGCAGAGCCGCGCCGAATGCGGGCCCCTGCTCGGTGTTCGTGGTGGCGACGGGGGCGTTGTAGAGATCGGCCTGGAGTTGCCTCCAGAAGCGCGAGCGAGCCCCCCCACCGCCGAGACGAACGGAGCGGACCTCGACACCGGCGGCGCGGACGAGATCGAGAATCTGAGCCATCGTGAATGTGACGCCCTCGATGACGGCGCGGATGAGGTGCGCGCGGGTGTGGCGTGCGGTGAGGCCGATCCACGCGCCGCGGGCTTCGGGATCGGGGTAAGGGCAGCGCTCGCCGGTGAGATGCGGCATGAAGAGCAGGCCGCGAGCTCCGGGCTCGACGCGTGCGGCTTCTTCGATCAGCGTGTCGTAGGGAGTGTCCGGTGCGATGGTGTCGCGTGCCCACTGGAGCGCGCCGGCGGCGGAGAGTGTGCACCCGGTGAGGGACCAATGGCCGCGGGAGTTGGGTGTGCCGTCGGCGGCGCACATGGTGTGGAGTCGGCCGGAGGTCTCAAGCGAATGTCCGATGTCGCGGCGGGGCTGGTCGGCGTGTGCATAGATGACGCCGCTGGTGCCGAGCGTGGCGAGGACCTGTCCTGGTCCGACGATACCCGCGCCGATGGCGCCGGCCTGGTTGTCGCCGGAGCCAGCGATGACGGGTGTGCCGGACGTGAGGCCGAGTTCGTTTGCGGCCCAATCGGTGACCGTGCCGACGATGCTGCCGGATTCGTGGAGCGACGGGAGAATGGCGGGGTCAATGCCGAAGAGGGCGCAGGCGCGGCTGCTCCATGCGCGGGTGTCGGGGTCGATGAGCAGTGTACCCGAGGCGTCGCCGACATCGGTGGCGCAGAGTCCGGTCAATCGGAAGCCGATGTAGTCTTTGGGAAGCATGAAGGAGGCGATCCGCGCGGCATGCTCGGGTTCGTGAGATTGGAGCCAGAGGAGCTTGGGGAGTGAGAAGCCGGTGAGGGCGGCGTTGCCGACGAGATCGACGAGCTCGCGGCGGCCGCCGGCGCGGGACTCGATGCGAGCGCATTCGGTGGCGGTGCGCTGATCGTTCCAGAGGAGGGCGGGGCGGATGGCCCGGCCGAGTGAGCCGCGGGAGGAAACGGTGCGCTCGTCGAGGATGACGGAGCCGTGCATCTGGCCGCTGAGTCCGATCGCACGGATGTCGCGAGCGTCGATCGGGGCGGCGGCGAGTGCGGCGGGGATTGCGATGCGGACGGCCTGCCACCAGAGTTCGGGATCCTGCTCGGACCAGCCGGGGTGCGGACGGGAGACGGCATAGTCGGCGGACGCGACGGCGAGGATGTCGCCACGCTCGGAGGCGATGACGACCTTGAGCGAGGATGTGCCGACGTCGATGCCGAGGAGAGCCATCAGCGCGAGTTTATACGACCTGCGGGCGCGTCGGCGGGTCGCGCGGATGAGTTGGCCGGCGGGAGCGACGGCTCGGCGGCTTCCGGGAGGAAGCGAATGGAGGCGGCGCCTCGCACGAGGCCGTCGTCGTGAAGGGTGGCTCGCCACTCGATGGACTGGGTCCAGCGGAGAGGAGCGAGCACGGGCGCGACGGTGCGGATGACGGGGGGGAAGAGCCGGTGCATGGCATCGGGTCGGATAAGCCCGATGGTCGTGAAGCGGGCGATGGGCGGCGCCCCAACGACGCCTTCGGGATCGGGCGTGAGCGTGGCGGCGACAGCGCGAAGGGCGGAGCCGTCGGAGCCGGGAACACGGGCGGCGATCTGGGCGAGCCACCAGGTCGGATCCTCGTCGCGGTCGGGATCGGCGAAGCACCAGCGAGCCACCGGGGCGGCACCGATCATGGGGCCGAGCAGTGAGAGCGAGCGCGGGGAAAGGTCGGCCTCCCTGACGGCAGCGGGAAATCGGCCCTCGAAATCGTGGGCCTCGACGAGCGCGATGTCGGCGCGGGCGAGTCGATTGATAAGGGACGACATGCCACCGTCGAAATCGGCCTTGACGTCGGGTGCGGGCTGGAGAGCGGAACCGATGAGCAGTTCGAGTGCCGGGGGGGTGTGGGCGCCTGTTGGGCGCTCGCGGAGTGAGACCAGCCCCTGGCCCTTAAAGAGTGGCGCGACATCGGACATGAAACGGTAGAGGATGCGGGCGAAGCCGGAGCCTACATCGCGATTGCTGGAGACCGGAGCGGCGAACGCGAGGACGGCGTGCTCGGCTGCGGCGCGGAAGAGGGGTTCCGGCGTGCCGGGTTGCGCGACCGATGCGGGATCACCGAGGAAGTTGGGCGCACAGGCGACGGTGGCGATCCATCCCTCGGCGAAGTCGGGTGCGCTGGAGCAGGTGATGGTGAGGAGCGTGCGGGGCGCGTCTGGCTCAACGGTCAGTCGCGGGCGGTACAGAATGAAGGCGTCGGGCTCGCGAGCGGGGTCGGGTTGGGGTTGGGCTTGGTTGGGCGGAAGGGGCCCACAGGCGAGCGATGCGAGGGGATCGGCCGAGAGGGGGTTGGCGGCGGGCTTGCCGGAGAGAATCGGGAGACAGGACTCAAACAGATCCGACGCGTGTGAGGAGGCGATGAGCAGCGCGGCCTGTCCTCCACGATCTCGCGAAGCGCGATCGGCGCGGGTGGCAAGCAGGAACCGGCCGTTCTCGAGCATGAGCACGGGCTGGCCGTGGGCGATGTGCTTGGGAACGGGCTTGAGTCGCTCGCGGATGAGTCGCTCGGTCTGGGGCGCGACGTGCGTGATGAGAGCCCACGCGCTGGGGCTTTCGGCCGTCTCGCCGCGGATGATGAGCATCACGCGCTCGCCAGCGACAGTACGGAGCGCCTCGTCAGGGTTCATGCCGAGCGCGGCGGCGAGTTCGTTCCATGCGATCGCCGAGTCGGCGAAGAGTCCGAACTCCTGCAGGACGCGAAGGGCGGCGCGGCCCCTTGGGGCGGCGGCGATATCCGCCGCGCGGTCGATGACGATGACGACATCGGCCGACGCGGGCGCGAGCGCTGCGGCGGCTCCGGGGGCCGTGGCGGTACAGGCCGCGTCCTCGCTGCGCATCGCGGCGGCCGGAGGAGTGAACGGGGAGAGCGGGAAGATATGGACCGCCAGAGCCGCGAGGATGAGCGGCAGGGCGCGACGCAAAGGCGAGTTGGAGAAACGGGAAAGGATCACGGCAGATCGCGGAATCCGCTCGAGCGCACGCTCGGGAGCGGCACGCGGGCGCCGAAGGTGATGGGCGCGAGAGAGGCGCGCTGGGATCTGAAGTCCGCAGTGTCGCCGATCACGATGACGCGATTGCCGATCAAGACGAGTGCGTGGGTGACTTCGGTCTCTTCGGTGCGGCATGCGGCGACGGGCGAGAGCGACCAGGAGACCACGGCCTGTGCCTGGGCGTCCAGGTGGCGCGGGCCCCACATGTCCAGTTCGGCGGCGGCTTCATCGGATGGAACGCGTTGGGCAAGCTGGGCGGGCGAGGCGCTGCGGAAGAGCGTGTCGGCCTCTTTGGCGGCGGCCCGGGCGACGTCGCGGACCGGCGTGGGCATGCCAGCCAGTTCGACGACCTCCGGCGCGCGGCGCTGCACGACCACCGCGCCGGCGATCACACCGAAGAGCATGGCGGCGACGGCGAGGCGGCCGAAACGGATGAGCTTGCGTTCTTTCGGGGGGACGAAGCCGCGGAGATGATCGACGCGGTCGAGGATGGAATCGGTGAGATCCGGGGCGCGGACACCTCTCTTGAGGAGGGTGAGCAAGCGGTTGGTCCTGGCGACGTGCTCGCAGACTCGGGCATCGTCGTCCAGACGACGCATGAATCGGGCACGACCGGTGTCGTCGAGTTCTCGATCGAAGAAGCGATCCACGAGTTCATCGGGGATGGGGCCTTCAGGGGGCTCGGGCGGGAGCGGATTGGTGTGGTCCGCGTCCATCACGACACCCATACCTCCGCGACGGACTGGCGGCCCTGCTCGGTGCGCTCGAGGAGTTCGCGCATACGGCGCCGGCCGCGGTGCAGATGGCTCTTGACGGTGCCCTCGGGCATCTTGAGGTGCTGGGCGATGATGGAGATCGGCCAGTCGAGCTGGTGGAACAGCACGAGGACTTCGCGCTGTTCGGGCGAGAGCTCAAGAAGGGCGGCCTGGAGGGCGTCTTTGGCGTTGTCGTGCACCTCGCCGCCGATGACACTCGCTTCCGGAAGCTCGCGACCGGCGTGGATCGCGCCCACGACGTCGGTGTCGTAGGTCGGCTTGTGCTTCATGCACGCGTTGAGGTACAGTCGACGCGCGATGGTGAAGAGCCAGGTGGAGAAGCGGAAGCGGCTGTCGAACCTGTCGAGGTTCGCGAGCACGCGAACGAAGGCCTCCTGCACGATATCCTCGGCGACATCGGGTCGGCCCGACATGCGGAGGAGATACGCAAACAGGGCTGGCTGGTGTGCCTTGATGAAGACACCCGCGGCCTCTCGGTCACCGGCCGCCGCCTGTTGGATCAGCCGCAGTTCCTCTGCTCGTGTCATGCGCGTGGTCCTTCCGCGAAAGAGTCTACAGGTTCATTCGGGAAAGCGTTGCCGGCGGGTGCAGGATGTGACAGGGAGTTGACAATACAAACAAACACCAAATACAGAATGAGACAGATTGGTACATAGCGCGCAGAGGCAAATCGATGAGACACGAGCAATCATAAAAGCCGGTGGCGCAACAGATTGCGACACCGGCCTGGAGTGAGAGCGAGGGAGACGGGATCAAGCCGCTTCGCGCAGCTTCTTCTTCTGTCCGACAGTGCGCTGCTCGGGGATGGCGCGGCGATCCGCGTCGTGGATGAGCGAATCGACCAGATCGAGGGGGTTGCTGGCCCAGAGGTCGGCACCGATTTCTTCAGCCAGGCCATCGGCGCGGTTGAAGACGCCGCCGCCGACGACAATCTGGGTCTGGCGTGCGGCGCCGATTTCTTCGAGTGCATCGATGATGGCGCGGACCTCTGGGAGATCCGAGGGCGCGCTGGCGAACATGAGGAGGACGTCGGGCTGGTTGTTGTTGACAAACGCCATGACCTCGTCGGTGGGGACGCCCCCACCGGCGAACGTGACCTGGAAGCCGGCGGCTTCCAGGAGGTCGACTGCCATCTGTGCACCGAGGTCATCGGCATCTGAGGGGCCGCTGAGGGCCAGGACAGTGCGTCCGGCGTTCTGGCCGACGAGACGGAGTTTCTGAGCGGTCTGGTCGGTGAGAACGCGGAGGAGACGTGTGGCGAAGTGGTATGCGAGATGGGTGAGCTGGTCGCTGCGGTGGAGGCGCTCGACCATCTCGTATGTTGGCCAGAAGAGATCGGTGATGAGAGTCTGTGCGGAGACGCCGCCCTTTCCGGCCTCGGTGACGAGGGCGCGGGCCGCGGGTCGGTCACCGTTGATGAGACACTCGAAGAACCGCTCGATGAGGACTTCCTGATTGTTCATAGCTCGCCTGCTCCGGCTTGCTCGGGACTCCGGCCCGCGCTCACCCGTTCAGATATGGAGGGTCGGCTTGGAGTCCCCGCAAGCCGGCGTGGCACGCAACACGCGAGACTCCTATCGAGAGCACGCGAGCGTGAACCACACCTGAATGCGGATTCACGCGCCTCTCAGGCCAAGGTTGCGCGGGGTGAGGAGGCATGCATTATGGGACCGAGTTCCGGGCATTCTCGGGCGTATTTCACGCGTCAGGAACTGGCGCGCGAGCCGGTCTCGACCGTTTCTTGCGCGGGCGATGCCCCGATCGGGGCATCGGCGGCGGAGATGAAGCCCCGATAACAGACGGCGACACCGAATGTGAGCGGGGTTGCGCTCACGTCCGAGAACCCCGCAGCGCGAATGGCATCGAGCATTTCGTCGCGCTGCATAAACGTTCCGACAGAACGGGGGAGGTATCGATACGCACCGGAGCGGTCGCGCGAGATGAGCGTGGCTGTCCAGGGCATGATCCGCTGCGTGTAGAAGTTGTTGGCGGCGCGGATGAGAGGATTACGGGGGCGATCAAACTCCAGCACGACAAGCCGGGCGCCGGGGCGAAGGACGCGGCGGAACTCGGCGAGCGCCTTGGCCGGCGAGGCGACATTACGAATGCCGAAGGCGATCGAGAGAACGTCAAAGGAGGCGTCAGGGAACGGCAGGGCCATGGCGTCGGCTTCGACGTAGGTGACCTTGCAGGATTGAGGGCCGAGGGCGGGCTGCTTGCGACGGGCGATGTCGAGCATCTGGGGCGTGAAATCACCCCCGACGACCTTGGACGCGGGTGTCTGGGCGAAGAGGGCGGTGAGGTCGCCGGTGCCGCACGCCATGTCGAGGACTTCGTCGCCAGGTTTGATCTGCGCGAGTCGGACCGTGCGTTTGCGCCATGATTGGTCGATGCCGAAGGAGTGAAGCCGGTTGTTCAGGTCGTAGGAGCGTGCGATGGCGGCAAACATCCCCTTGACACGTTCGGGCTTGTCCGTGCGCGCGTGGGGATCGGCCAGTTCGCGGGCGCCCCAGAGTTCCTGGTTGGGGGCTGGCGCAGGGTGGGCCGAGCTGATACTCTTTTGGCGGTCGGGCACGTCTGATCTGGTCGCGGGCATGGTGGGTGGCGGATGGTAGGGCGGCGCGGATCGGACCTGAGTGAGGAGGACATCATGGATTGCAAGGTGGAACGTTCTCGACGCACGAAGGCCATGCGGCTTATGGGCGTGATCGCGGCGGCAGCGATGCTGGCCGGTTGCTCGGTGAATCCGACGACGGGTCGGAGTCAGTTCAACGTGCTGTCGCTGGATGAAGAGGTTGCGATGGGTGAGGAGGCGAAGGCCTCGCTGACGCAGGAGTACGGGGGCTCGGTTCAGAATCCGCAGTTGAATGAGTATGTGGCCCAGATCGGCCGGGCGCTGGCGGCTCAGACAGAGGCGGATTATCCGAACCTGCCATGGGAGTTCACGCTCCTTGATTCAGACGTGATCAACGCGTTCGCGCTGCCGGGCGGCAAGGTCTTCATGTCGCGGGGCTTGGCGGAGAAGCTGACGACGGAGGCGGAGCTGGCAGCCGTGCTTGGGCATGAGGTCGGCCACGTGACCGCTCGGCACTCCGGCCAGCGGGTGAGCCAGAGCATGGTGGTGAGCGGGATTGTGATCGGCGCGGGCGTCGCTGCCGGGCAGTCTGACAACGACCTGATCAAGGCGGGCGTGCCGCTGCTGGTCGGCGCGGGCGGGGGCGGGTATCTGCTGAAGTTCAACCGCTCGCAGGAGCTTGAGGCGGATGCGTTGGGCGTGCGGTACATGGTGAAGATCGGATACGACCCCTTGGGAGCCCGGATGGTTCAGGAGGTTCTGGCGCGCGAGGGCGGGAAGGGAAGCCAGCCAGAGTTTCTGTCAACGCATCCATATCCCGAGTCGCGGATCTCCGCGATCAACGAGATGCTGAAGGGCGAGTACGCATACACGCAGAACAACCCCGATTACAAGCTCTATGCGGAACGGTATAAGGCCCAGTTCCTGGACAAGCTGGCGGCGGCGCGGAGCCAGAGCGAAGCGACGGCTCTGGCGGCCGCGGGCGCGATGTCCGGCCAGATGCGGGCCACACTGGGCGGCGCCTCGCGGGCGGCGGGGCAGGGTGCGCCGCGGATGCAGGGCGGGAGATTGATGATCAACGCGAGCGCGCTGCACGATGGGGGAGGGTTCTGTGCCCACTGTGCGGGAAGAATGCCCGACCCGAGCGCGGGCCCGTGACGCGGAATCGATCGCGCACGAAAGCATTGCCGCGCTCCTCCAAGGAACGCGGCAACGCGAGATGAGATGAAGCGAGTTTGGGATCGCCCGTGTGCGTTCATCTGACGCGCGGGCGGCGTGCGGATCTAGAACCGTGCGGTGAGCTGATAGGCCGCGGTCTGATGGTCCTCAATGGTGGGGATCAGCTCTTCGATGAGTGCGTAGACGTCGTCGTCCTGGATACTGGGGCGAGCGTGCCGCATGAGGGTGATGAGCTCGGCGTGGCCCTGCGTCATGTGGTCCACGAAGGCATCGTCGAATGCCTGTCCTTCGAGACCCTTGAGGTGGTCGAGGGCTGAGGGGGCCGCGCGTTCGGCCTGCTCGCGTGCGAGCATCCGATTGACGAGTTTGGGCTCGGCGAGCGCATAGCCCTTCTCGGCGGCGAGCTCGCGCACGCGCTGGTCGGCAAGTTCATGCTCGGCGATGAGTTCACGGGCATAGTTCTGCACCTGCTGTGAAGAGGAACGCTCCAGGGCGAGGCGACCGAGGGCAATCTCATCCACGTTCTTGGCGTGGAGGATGGCGAGGATGCGGGACTCGGGGGAGACGGGGTAGACCTGCCCCCCGGACTCGTAGAGCGCGGGCTCATCGCCGGCATCGTCGACGCGCGTGGAGCGGTTCGTGTGGGCGCGGTCTGCATCGCTGTCACGTGGGAGCTCGCCGATGCGAGCCCGCTCTTCGACGCGAACGGGCGCGGCGGGTGTCGTGCGGCTTGGGTCCGCGGCGACCGAGTCGGCCGTGCCACCTGAGAAATCAAACTCCTCGGACCTTGGAGTCGCGGCGGTGGGTGAGTCGGGTGCCTTTGGGCTGTCGGGCTTCCGATCTCTGGAGGCGTAAGCGTCGCGATCGGTGGCGCGATCACGCTCAGAATCCGACTTCCGTGTCTGATCGGTGCCCGTGTGCGGCGCGTCCACGGGCTCCCAGAGGTCGTTCTCGGCGTCGGGCATCGCGTTGGGGCGTGTGGAGGACGTCCACTGAGCGTCGGCAGATTCAAACTGGAACGAGTCACGCGTGGGCGTGGCTGCGGTCGGGGGATTGGGCGCCTTCGACGCGTCAGTTGCCTTGGATGAGGACGCGACGGAGGGCCCGGCCACAGGCGCGACGGCGGGCCGGGCGGAGGCGACGCGATCCGCGTTGCGGTCCCCGTTGATACCGGTGCCCTGCTCGTTCGTCAGAGGTGCGTGGGCGTATCCGGCGTCGCCGGTGACCTCTGTAGGGCGAGTGGGGTTCGGGCCCATGGTCATCTCGCGAGCGCTTTCGGAGTCCGCGAGATCGCGATCATCCTGCCAGGGCGTGGACTGCCGGCGATCCGCGCTGGCGCCGCCGTTGTCTCGCGCGTAACGATCCGGCGGCGAGTCCTCGCCGGGCGTGGCGCTCTCACGGGCGCTGGGCGCGTCCGTGCGGGCGTAGCGGGCTTCCGAATTGCCGGCGTCATCGAAGATGAACTGGTCGCGTACGGGTTCGGCGGGGGTCGGAGGATCCGGACTTTCCGCGCCGGCGATACGCACACTCGTATCTGTGGTGCGCGGGGAAGCGGCGCGATCTCGCGAGGTTGCGGGCGACGTAGCGACCTCGTCGCGGCTGCTTGTCAGACCGGATTGGGGCGTCACGACCGCTCCGTCACGGACAACGGGCTCGGCGTCGGAACGGCTGAGGCTGCTGTTGTCGCGGTCGCGATCATGGCACGCCCCCATGAACGCGGCGCTCGTGACAGCCGCGGCCGAGAGCAGCTTGGCTGGAGTGAGGTTCTTCATGGCTTATTCCCTTTCGCTAGGTGTGTGAGCCGCACAGGACAAGGTTGATCGCGGCGGCCCGACACACGAGTTCATTCGATCTGCGGCATGGACGTTGGTGCTTCTGGCGCCGGCAGACATGGATGAATGATGCCGCGCGTGCGTGAGGCAGCGGTGAAGTGCGGCTGAGCTTTGCGAACGATCTTGTTTTGGGCTCAGAGCTTCGACGGAGGATTGGGCGCTCAGGAGCGGAAGGGATCACAAACCTGCGCGCGGCGCATGGCCCGTTCGTGGGATGAAACGGGTCGTGGAGGGAGCCCGCTCACCCGCCACTTGCCGAGGCGCGCTTTGGTCGCACGACTCGTCGGAGGTCGTCCTCGATGTTCAGAGCTTCGACCCCTTCAGACTTCAGAAGCGCCCTGCACAGGCGCATCGACTTGATGCCGCCCTTCTGCGATTCGAGACAGAATGCGCAGAGACACTTCCACGGGCCCGTGACGTGGCTCTCCGGGTGGTATCTCCAACCCACAACCTGTGGGACGGGACGCACGGCGTGAATCGCCTTTGCGGGAACCGTGCCCGGCACCACCAGTTGCCACCCGCGCGGATCCTGCTCGCTCATGATCAGCGCGATCGCATGTCCAAGCGGTACCAGCCGGTGGTCTCCGTTGTACCGACCGACCCAAACCAGACAGTCCGAGCGAAGCCGAAAGTAGACACCGGAGACTGTGCGCATTCCTTCGCGCTTGAGTTCTCGAAGCCATTGGTGGGTCACGAAGTAGTTTGGAAGCACGGGCATCGCGTACACGGCACGAGCGAGATCCACGTGGGCACCGGTGGATCTGATTGTTGCGGCCGCACCGCGAATGCCGGATCGCAGGATCGACGCGCGGCTCCGATCATCGATGAGATGGACGAGCATCGCCACTGGTCTCAGCCCCCACTCACTCCGAGCACCCGTGCCCAGTTGTCCCATTCAAAGCCGCGGATGTCGGCGTCGCTCCAGCCCCGGCATCTGAGGGCGTCGCTGATGAGGTGCATGTCGTCGTGGGAGTTCAGCCCTGCGGGGATCTCGTTGCGGGTGATGCCCCCGTCGAGGTCGGAGCCGAGGCCCACGCCACGGCGATGGCCCATGACCGAACAGATGTGCTCAACGTGGTCGGCTGCATCGTCGATCGACGGGCGATCGTTCGGATCTTCGCGATTGAGGCCGGAGCGGATGAAGTTGCGGACGAGGTTCAGGCCGATGACACCGCCACGTCGGCCGATCTCCTTGATGTGGTCATCGCGCAGATGGCGTTCGTTGGGCTTGGCGCCTTGTGTCGCGCCACGCGCGGGCCACTCCAGGAGCGCGGAACAGTTGGAGTGCGAGGCGATGACGAGCGCGTCGGTCATGGAGAAGAGGTCGTCCATGGCCTGCCAAGCGAGGTGTGAGGCATCGTGGACCACTCCGAGCGCGTCCATGGCTTTGACGAGTTCGCGGCCGATGGGGGCGATGCCGGGCAGACCGGTCGGGCCAGTGGTCATGTTGCCAGCGGTGTAGCGGGAGCCGCGGCCCCAGGCCATGCCGATGACGGAGACGCCGCGCGCGACCCACCAGGGGAGTTCTTCCGGAGACCGGATGGGATCGGCACACTCCATGAGGATGCCGAGCCGCATGGGCGCGGCGTTGGGTGCGGGGAGGTCCATGCGTGCGAAGGGCGGCGCGCCGCGGCGGGGGCGCATGTCCTGAAGCTGGAAGATGCCGGTCCGATGCCACGCGCGGTAGCGGTCGAGCTGGGCGACGCCCCGGCGATGGGCGGCTTCGGCGTCGGCGGCGGGGTAACCGACCTCGTCGGTGCCATCGGCCTCGGTGAAGATGGTGCCGAGACAGGCGCGGACGTTACCGGAGCGCATGGTTGGGAAAGAGAGCGCCGCGGGCTGGAACGGGCCGGCGCCTTCGAGGGGCGGCTTTGAGAGGTCGCGGCCGCACTCGGCGAGGCAAGCCAGGTCGAGATGGGCATCGAACCAGGTTCGCCATCTCAGGGGTGGGTCGGCGGCTGGCCGAGCGTCCGGAAGGGGCGTGGGCATGGGCCATGGTACCGGGCGTGAAACGGGGCGTGAAGAGGGCGACGGCGCCTGTATACTGCGGGCATGAGCGATTCCCAGCATGGTGAGGACATCAAGGGCCGTCTGATCGAGTGCCCCAAGTGCCGCGGACGAATGACGCGCCTCACCACCGGTGATCTGAGCGTTGACCGATGCGGGGCGTGCGGAGGGCTTTGGCTGGATGCGCTGGAGTTGGAGCGGGTGATCGCCGTGGCGGGCCAGGCGGAGAAGATCGACAAGGGGCCGACGACGGTCTCCGACCGCATGGACGGGCGGCGCCAGATCGCGTGCCCACGGGACAAGAGCCCGTTGATCGCCATGAGCGATCCCCGGCAGTTGCACGTTCGGTATGAGAAGTGCACGGTGTGCGGAGGCGTCTTCCTGGACGGCGGTGAGCTCCAGGACCTCGCGGAGTTCAACCTGCTCGAGCGGCTTCGTACGATGTTCGGCTGAGCATGAGGGCGGCGACTGACCGATAGTGCATCGCGCCGCATCCCGCGTCGGAAGGGTACTCTGGGAGGTTTCGAGGTGAAGGAAGACCCCAAGATCAGTTGTCCCCATGATGGGCAGGTCATGGAAAAGATCTGCCTGCAGGGGAACCTGTACGTGGATCGGTGCGCGGCGTGCGGCAGCATGTGGTTCGATGCCCACGAGATCGAACGCGTCGTGAAGCTCGAAGGCGCGGTGGAGCTGGTGGACCGGAAGGTCGACACGCCCGGGCGACACACGTGGATCACGGGCGAGCTGTGCTGCCCGCGCGATAAGTCGCCACTGATCCATGTGATGGATCCGCAGCAGCAGCACGTGGAGATGCACACGTGCGGCAAGTGCAGCGGGATTCTGCTGGACCGGGGGGAGTTGCAGGACCTTGCGGAGTTCACGATCAAGGAGCGGGTGATCTCTATCTTCCGCAAGATCGCGAAGAAGTAAGCGGAGCGAGGCGGGACCTCTCAGGCGGCGACCGTGGCGACCTGCGCGGGGATGATGATCTCTGCCTCGGTCTTGGCGCGGACCTCGTCCGGGGTGACGCCGGGAGCGACTTCCTTCAAGACGAAGCGGCGCTTCGCGTGGTCCATCTCAAGCACGCAGAGGTCGGTGATCACCATGTCGATGCAGCGCTGACCGGTGAGGGGGAGCGAGCAGGCCTTGACGAGCTTGGGCGTGCCGTCCTTGGCGTTGTGCTCCATGGTGACGACCACGCGCTTGACACCGGCAACGAGGTCCATCGCGCCGCCCATCCCTTTGACCATTTTGCCGGGGATCATCCAGTTGGCGATGTCGCCCTCTTCGGACACCTGCATCGCGCCCAGGATGCACATGTCGATGTGGCCGCCACGGATCATGGCGAAGGAGTCGGCGGAGGAGAAGTAGGACGCGCCGAGGCGGGCGGTGATGGTCTGCTTGCCCGCGTTGATGAGATCGGGATCGACATCGGACTCCGTGGGAAAGGGGCCGATGCCAAGCAGGCCGTTCTCGGATTGCAGCCAGACGTCCATGCCCTGAGGAATGTGGTTTGCCACGAGCGTGGGCATGCCGATGCCGAGGTTGACGATGTAGCCGTCCTTGAGTTCGCGAGCGGCACGGATGGTGATCTGGTCGCGATTGAGAGGCATGGGGCGAGGCTCCGCGGGAGAGTGCTGGGTTGCCGGGCGTTGATCGGATGGTGAGCGAGCGAACAAGAATAGACGGTTCAGGAGCGGAGCGACCTCGATCGCGGCGGACCTTCGCGGAGAGCCTGCTCGCGCCGTGCCCATACGCTTGCGGAACGCGGAACACGGAGGAATGCCACGCCATGACCACATCCAGACGCCACTGGACCGAGGAACTGGAGATCATCGACCGGGTGATGAAGAGCGTCTCGGACCTCACGGATCCGGAGGAGATGGTGAGCGTCTATTGGGCGGGCGTACACGAGTTCTTTCCCATGGAGGACTTCCTGGCGGTGTCGAGGCGGGGGATTGAGCCGCCGGAGTTTCTCATCACGCGCTCCTCGCGGTTTCCCGAGCAGTTCAACCCGTGGAAAGAGCGTCACCGTCTTCCTCGGATGAGAGGCGGGCTCTTGGGTGAGATCGCGTTCGCGGACAAACCGCTTGTGATCGAGGACATACCGTCGCGCCTGAAGGCAGACGATCCGGCACACTTTTATCTGGATGGGTTTCAGTCGTTGATTGCGCTGCCGAACTACGAGGGCGGCAAGGGGATCAACGTCGGGATGACGCTTTTCAAGCCGGGGGTCGAGTTCGACCGGACCATGGTGCCGATGATGCACTGGCAGTCGTCGCTGTTCGGGCGGGGAACGCAGAACCTGGTGCTGCGGAATCAGTTGACCGAGGCGATGGCGGCCCTGGATCGAGAGCTGCAGGTGGTCGGGCAGATCCAGCGCTCGCTCCTGCCGCCGGAGTTGCCGACGATTCCGGGCTTTGACGTGGCGACGCATTATGCGACCAGCGCGCGAGCGGGCGGAGACTACTACGACTTCTTCCCGCTGGGCGAGCGAGGGTGGGGCGTGTTCATCGCGGATGTTTCCGGCCACGGAACGCCGGCGGCGGTGCTGATGGCGGTGACGCACGCGATCGCGCACACGAGGCCCGGGGCACCGCAGCCGCCACGCGAGGTGCTTCTGCACATCAATCATCACCTGGCGCGGTCGTACACCACATCAGGGACGTTTGTGACGGCGTTCTATGCGGCGATCGAGCCCCGGTCACGTCGGGTGGTGTATTCGAGCGCGGGGCACAACCCGCCGCGCCTGGTGCGGGGAGAGCGCGTGATCACGCTGGATGAGAACGCGTCGATCCCGCTGGGGATCATGCCGGACGCGACGTTTGAGGATGCGGCGGTGGAGTTGGAGCCCGGGGACGTGCTGGTGCTGTACACGGACGGGATCACGGAGTCGATGGCGCCAAAGGATGCGAATGGATCGCGCGAGCTGTATGGGGAGGGACGGCTGGATCGGTTGCTGGTCGAGTCGCGGGGTGCGTCGGCGCACGAGATCGCCGAACGGATCGTGCGCGAGACGGGAGCGTTCAGCCGCGGAGAGCCATCGACGGACGACCAGACGCTGATCGTGATGCGATATGAGGGGTGAGCGCGCAAAGGCCCCGCCCGCGCGGGCGAGAGCGTTTGGGGTGTGATGGCGGCCCCTAAAGGTCCGGACGCTCAACGGTCGTTATTGAACGTCCTTGCCCTCCGCCACGTCGGCGATGGAGGGGTAAGCGTGGCCCTTGAACTCGCCGCGCTTGAGCTTGTTGTTGTACTCGCGATAGGCCTTCATCGCCGTGGGCCCGAAGATGAGCATGATGGGGATGTTGGCCCAGAGCATGACGCCGGTGCCGAGACTGGCGAAGGCGTCGAGCTCCGCATCGGTGGTGATGAAACCCATGGTCGAGACGATGCACGCGCCGCAATACAGCAGCTTATAGGGCATGACGGCCCACTTGCCGAACATGAACACGACGGCCTGCTCGCCGTAGTAGGCCCACGAAATGATGGTGGAGAGGGCGAAGAGCCACGCGGCGATGGTGACGATGAGCATGCCCATGCCGGGGACGTTGCGATCGAAGGCGTAGCCCGTCAGAGCGGGGCCGGCGAGATTCATGTGAATGCCGTTGTCGTACGCAGTGGGCGCGACGGCCGACTCATAGTGATTCCATTCCACACGAAGGGCGCCGTCGGCTCCCGACACAATCCGTCCGGCCAACTGATGCACGTCTCGGCCGGTGCGTGCATCGGCCTCGGCGCGGACGAGCATGAACACGCCGTCGCCGGCACGCCAGACGTTGCTGATCTTGGCTTCCGCCTCGCTCTTGGGCGGCACATCCGTACGGGCGGGAACCCAATGGTTGGGAATGGGCGCACCTGAAGCATCGACCGCCTGAACGATGGGGGAGGGTGTGTCGTACGTGGCGCCCGGCTCGCGGTTCCACGCGCCGCTGATGAGGACGACCAGCGCGGTGATGGTGCACACGACAATGGTGTCGATGAAGGGCTCGAGCCCTGCAACGACGCCCTCGCGGACAGGCTCATTGGTCTTTGCGGCCGAGTGCGCCATGGGGCTGGAGCCCTGGCCGGCCTCGTTGGAGAAGAGCGCCCGCTTCATGCCCCAGTACAGGGCATAGCCCCACGTGCCGCCGAGGAAGGCGCCGACGGGGTTGGCAGATTCACCGCCGAGCGCGGGCGGGAGGGCGCTGACGACGATGAGGCGGAGCGCGTCGGGGATCTTAGTGACGTTCATCACCAGAACGACCAGCGCGCCGAGGATATAGAAGCCGCACATGACGGGAACAAGGCGGCCGGTGACGGCGCCGATGCGCTTGATGCCGCCGATGATGACCATGCCCGCGAGGATGGCGAGGATGACGCCTGCGCCGACCTCGGGAAACGACGGGAAGTAGGTCTTCGTGATCTGTCCGACCGACCAGGACTGGAACATGTTGCCGCCGGTCAGGGTGGAGATGATCACGGTGATGCAGAAGATGAAGCCGACGACCATTCCCAAAGGAGCAAGGGCGGGGTGCATCTTGGCGAAGCCCTTCTTGCATACCCACATGGCTCCGCCTTGGGGGTTCTCGGGATCATCGGTGTTGCGGAAGAGCATGGCCTGCGTCACTTCGGTCAGTTTCAGGGCCATGCCCACGAGTCCGACGATCCACATCCAGAAGATGGCGCCCGGCCCGCCGAGCGCGACGGCCACGGCGACGCCGGCGATGTTGCCCAGCCCGACCGTGCCGGAGAGGGCGGTGGAGAGCGCCTGGAAGTGGTTGATGGCGCCGGCGTCTTTCTTGTCGTCGTACTTGCCGCGGACGACGGCGACGCCGTGCGTGAGGGAGCGGTACTGGCTGAAGCCGGACCAGATCGTGAAGAGGACGCCGACGCTCAGCACCCCGTAGAGCACATAGTCATGCCACAGGACACCGTTGATCGCGTTGATGAAGCCGATGATGTCGTTGAACATTGCGAATGGAACTCCGGGTTGAGCGGAATGGCGCGTCAGATCTGATCCGGTGGGCTTCAGATTAGCAGCGGGAGGGCCCGACTGCACGGGAGGCGCCGATCAGGATGGGTCGGCGCCCACGGGCGTGTCGGAAGAGCGCGTCACAACGGGCAGCAAGACGTGAGAGGGACGGGCGGCGTCGTGGTAGATCGTCTGACGCGCGGGCCGGGACTCGGTCGTTATGCCTAAGTCTCTGCCCGTATTGGGGTTACGGTCCCATTGCGGGAAGCTCGCGGACATGATCTCGATGCGAATCGAGTGGCCGGGGAGGAAGGTCTGGCAGGTGGTCCAGACGTCGATCTCGTACTGGTAGACCTGGCCGGGCGTGATGAGGGTGGGATTCTCCATGCCGTCCCGGAAGCGGGCGCGGACGACACCGTCGCAGAGCCGCTGGGAGAAGCCGCTGGGGTGGACGTTGAGGACGCGGACCATGAAGTCGGTGTCGGGAGCATCCGAGGAGGCCCAGAGCGTGGCCTTGATCGGACCGCAGATCTCGACCGACGAGGTGAGCGTTGGCGTTGTGAACACAAGCATGTCTTCGCGCAGTTCGATTGTCGAGTAGTCGTCCGGGCCGCCGACCTGACTGAACATCGGGTCGGTGATGAAGGGCGTGGCGTCGGCGGGGTCGTAGGTGTACTCGTCGGCGGGTTCGGCGGGTCCGGGCGGGTGGGTGGAGAGCGTGCCGTCGCCCTCGCGCGAGTTGGCGTCACCGTTGCTGCGAACGTAGTACGGCGTGAAGGTGGTGCCGGGGATGGGCCAGGTCGAAGCGTCGCGCCACTGGTTGTCGCCCATCGTGAAGTAGCGCACGGGGGGCTCTGACTCCACGCCGTTCTCGATTCCCTTCAGCCAGCGATCGAACCAGCGCAGTACATACGCATCCATGTCGATCTTGGCGGTGGGACCAAACTCGATCTCCCCCACTTTCGTGCCGCTGTTGGCGTTGTGGGGCCACGGGCCCATGAGCAGGGCGTGGTGCGCGCCGTCAGAGCCGGGGTTGCCGTCTGCGATGGCGCCCGCGAAGTTGGTGATGGTGCTGATCTGCTCGTCGTCGTACCAGCCGGAGATGTTCAGCGTGGGGATGGTGACCTGATTGAGCTGGTTCTGGTAGCGTGCGTCGTCCCAAAATGGGCTCAGGCGGCTGTTGGTGACGATCTCATCCCAGATGGGCATGGGGCGGCCGGCGCGATCGTCGAGTTCGATGAGCGGCAGGTGGTCAAAGACCTTGGCCCACTCCACGGCGTGTGACTGCTGGTTCAGTCGACCGGACGTGTAGAAGTACCAACTGACGCAGATGGGCGAGGGAAGGCCGGTGGGCCCGTTGATGAGACCGTCGACAAAGGGATCGGGGCAGGCCACAGTTGGAACGATCGCCGCCAGGTGCGGGGGCTTGCGAACGGCGGCGGCCCATTGCGTGTAGCCGCCGTAGGAGCCGCCGATCATGCCGACCTTGCCGGTGGACCATGGCTGTGTGCCGCACCACTCGACGGTGTCATAGCCGTCGTTGCCCTCCTGGAACCACGGGCGAAAGTCGCCGTGGGAATCGCCTCGGCCGCGGACGTCCTGGATCACAACGATGTAGCCGCGTTCGACGTATGAGCGATAGCGGTCGACGGAGGCCTTGCTGGCGCCGGCCTTGTTGTAGGGCGTGCGTGAGAGGATGACGGGGTACTGGCCGGATGCTTCCGGGCGATAGACGTCCGCGGAGAGCATCACGCCGTCGCGCATGGGAACCATGACGCCATAGTCGACGCGGAGGGAGTGCTTCTTCGCGGGATCGACTGGCTCGAGCGCGGGCCACTTGACGGGGACCGACGAACGCGAGCGCGTGCCTCCGGAGCGTTCGATGGAGCAGCCGGTGAGGAGAACGAGGCCGAGCAGCGTGCCGCCGAGGATCGAGAGTCGAGACGGGTGAGGCATGAGGAATCTCCGATGCGTGGCGCGTGGTGCGCACGGCAGGGCCGGAGTGTACAGAACGGGGCGGCGGAGGTGGCGAGAAGTTCGACCCCTGGTCAGGGGTTGGCATCGCGGTCGCGATCCATGCGCTCGCGGGCACGGCGCTTGGCGGCCATGAGGCCGGACTCTTCGGGCCCATCGCCGGGCGGTGCGTCGCGCGGAGCAGTCTCGGCGCTCGGACGCGACGACCCGGATGAGACGGAACGGCCGAGCGGATCGGGCGCGCTGGTGATACGGGCGCGGGCCTCGGCGATTCTCGAGGCGAGGCGATCGGAGGCCTGCCTGCGGCTGAGATGCTCGGCATCCTGAGGGCTGAGCGTGACCATCGGCTGCGACGGGCCCGGGGTGCGCGAGGCGCGGAGGGAGCCGAGCGTGCGGGCGGATTCGTCGGCGCGCTGGCGCGTGGCGTCTCGGGCGCGCCGGCCGAGCCCGTCGCCGAAGCGATCGCTGACGAGGCGGTCCCAGGCGATGCGGCGCGTGGCAATGTCCATGAGCAGCACCGCAAGGATCCACGGGAGGAGTGAACGCCAGAGGGGGCGCATGACGCGACGAGGCGCGAGCGTCGAGCGGTCGTAGGCCTCGCGCGTGGTGATCGCTGCGTCTGCGCGGAGCGAGCCGCCGGAGACCTCGGCGATGCGAGCCAGGAAGGGCGTCGGGTTCGGACCGGGTGTGAACTCCGCGCCCGGGGGCGAGACGGTGACGGCGAGCGCGGGCGCGAGCGAACGCTCGGTCACGCGTCCATCGGCAGCCCGGAATGTCTGCCGGGCGCGTGCAAGCGCGACATAGGACGCCCCGGGCGACGCCGCAGTCGAGCCCTCGTAGCGACCAGGGCCGATCTGACGGAGTGTGACCTCACGCGGCGCTTCGCCGGCGTCGCGCCGGTAGATGGTGACCCGCGCGTCGACCGCATCGAGGGGCTCCCCGTCGGAGGAGGCCGCGTCGAGCGCAAGCAGCATGCGCGAACCATCGACGCGCGCGGAGAGTTCGATCGGGCCCCCGGTCGTGGAGCGACCGATGACGCGAGCGATGCGCGTCCAGAAGGGGGCGTATCCCTCCCACGGGAGCCACTCGGCAGCCCAGTCGTGGGCATCGGATGTGAACGCCACGACGCGCCCGAGATCCACAGGCCAGTGGGCCAGAACCGGCTCTCCCTCAGGCGCGGTCATCGCGAGCGTGACAAGCGGATCGACGCGCGGACGCGTGAGGACCAGGCCCAGGAGGTCAGGAGGCTGGGGCAGATCCTGCACAATCGGCGAGCCCGTGGGCAGGACGCGCGGCGTAAAGCGGCCCTCGCGGACCAGCGGGCTGCGCACGAGCTCGACAACCTTGAGAAAGACGCGCGGGAGGCGAGACGGATTGATGACGTTGTGGAAGACGCCCTGGCCGAGGTCAGCCATCTGCTGCATCGTGCCGACATCCGCATCGTCGCCCACGGCGATGGTGGTGATCTTGATGCCCTTTGCCGCCAGATCGGCGGCCATCTGCGGGAGCACGTCCGCGCCCATGCTCTGGCCGTCGGAGACGAGCACGATGTGCTTGACTTTGGCGTCAGCGTTCTCCAGTTGGCGGCCCGCTTCGAGCAGGCCGGCTCGGGCGTCGGTGCCGCCGTCGGGATCGATGCCCAGGACACGCAGGCTCGAGGCGTCCGGATCGGTGTTGGGGCCGAGGGGGATGACCACATCGGCAGTGTTGCTGAACTTGATGACGCCGATGAGGTCGGAGCGATCGAGGGAACGGATGGCGATGGCGGCGGCCTCGTTGGCGACCTGCTGCTGCGTGCGTGAAGAGCCCAGCACCCGCCGGCGCATGGAGCCGGAGCAGTCCAGGACGAAGACGATGGCGGCTTCGGGGATGACCATCCGATCGGGAAGGTCGAGCAGAACGGGGAGGATGGGCTCGAGGTGGCTGCCCTTCCAGCCGCCCGCGCCGAATGAGGCGTGACCCCCGAGCATGGCAAGTCCCCCACCCAGATCGCGGACATACGCGACGACGGCCAGTTGCGATTCCTCGGTGATTGCGGAGGCGGGAATGTTCTGGAGGATGACCAGGTCGAATGGCTCGAGCCCGATGAGGTCGGCGGGCATGGCCTCGGGGACGATCATGCGGACGTCGAGCCCGGCGCGGGTGAGGGGCGCGACGAGCGCCGCGCCGGAGGAGGAGGGATCGGCGTTGCCGAGGCCGTCGACGATGAGCACCGCGCCGGTGCCGGGTGTGAGAACTTCGGCGCGGCCGATGTTGTTGGCTGCCATGCTGTCGCCGAGGGGCGCGTTCTGCTCATCGCGATCGGGTTCGAAGAGGGCCTGGATTGAATGGACGCGCCCCTGGCCGAGCGGGAACTCGGCGAGGTGGATGGATGTGCCCGCGGGAATATCAAGGGCGCGTGAGGTTTCGCCGCGAGAGTCGAGCGCGACGGGCTGGCCGTCGAGCAGGATGCGCAGCGTGCCCCGGGAGCCCTCGGTGGATCGGATGTGAACTCGCGCTGCGATGGTCGAGCCGGAGGCGGCCCGGGGCGGGACATCTACACGCTCGATGAGCGTCTCGCCTCCGGCGGGGGGCGCGAGCGGGACAACGTCGACGGGAATGGATCGCGCGCCGAGATCAGCGGCCGCGGCCACAGCGTCGCCGGAGGTCTGGTTGCCGTCGGTGGCCAGCAGGATGCGTCCATCGGCATCGGGAGGGATGAGGGCGCCGGCGAGGCGCAGCGCGGACTCGATGTCGGTTCCGTCGGCGGGTGCGAGATCCCAGGAGCGTTCGCCGAGTTTGCCGAGGGTGGGCGTGGCGAGGGCGGTGGCGCGACCGTCGAAGAGGACGACGCCAAGGAGGTCGTCCGGGCCGCGGGAGAGATCGAGGCGCTCGATCGCGGCGCGGACGGCGGTGAGCGGCGCATCGGCGTCGTCGGAACGGGTGGCGACGGAGCCGGAGACATCCACGGCGACGACGAGCGCGAGGCGATCGGAGCGGCCGACGATGCTGGCGCCCGAAAGCGCGAGCGCGATGAGCAGGAGAAGCGCGGAGCGGGCCAGGACGGCGGACACGCGGCGCGCCGGGCTCATGGTGGAGAGCCAGCGGAGGCCGGTCCACGCGATGGGGATGATGAGCAGAAGGAGGAAGAGCCACGAGGGCTCCTCGAAGTGAAGAGGGAGCGAAGACGACGGGGATGCGAGCTCCGGCGCGATCATGGGCGATCCGGTGGGTTGGTCGAGCCGGATGAAGCGGACTCGGCGCGATCGCGGTAACGCTGGAAAACGCGACGGACGAGGTCGCTCCGTCGATCGGGGACGGACTGCTGCTCGATGGCGCGCTCGACACCCGAAGCCGCTTCGCGGAGCGTGCTCGGGGTGATGGGCGCGATCTCGGTTGGCGCGGGGCGATCGGATGGACGTTCGCCACCTGCCCGCCCGGACCCGATGGGTGTGCTGGGCTTCGGGCCCGGCACGTTCTCGATGGATGTCGGAGCCTCGCCGGGTGTGCGAGGACGATCAAGCGAGGGACGCGGGCCGGGGGTGAGTGGCGAGTCGAGCGGACCGGAGCCGCCGGAGGGACTGTCGGTGCCGCGTTCACGCGCCAGGCCGTTGTCCCCTTCGCGCTTATCGGGTGCCGGTTGAGAACCGGGCTCAGGGAGCGTTTCGGGTCCCGCGGCGAGGTCTTCAGAGAGCTCGCGCAGACGCTCCGCGGCCTGCTGCTGGCGGCGCGCGTCGGCGTTGCGCTCCGAGGCCTCCCGAAGCGTGCGCTGCAGACGCTCAAGCCCAGAGCCGGGGCGGGGCTGCGGCTGCGCGCCTGGTTGCTCCGAACCCGGACCTTCCGAACCGGGTTGATCCGAATCTGGCTGCTCGGAGCCTCGCTGTTCAGAGCTCTGCTGTTGCTCGGAACCCTGCTGTTCCGACCCCGGTTGCGGCCGGTCGCCTTGCTGCTGCTCGGTTCCTTGCTGTTGTGGAGCGTCCTGCTGTTGCTCGGAAGCTTGTTCTGGCTTTGCGCCTTGTTGCTGTTCCGCGCCTTGCTGTTCAGACCCCTGCTGCTGCCGTTCGCCTTGTTGCTCTTTGCCGGTCTGCTGCCGCGCGGCGCCCCGCTCCTCGGATCCTTGCTGCTGTTCAGTGCCTTGCTGGTCAGCACCTCGTTGCCCAGAGCCCTGACGCTGCTGATCGCCCCGCTGCTCTTGACCTGTCTTCTGCGGCTCGGCGCCTCGCTGCTCGACGCCCTGCTGCTGTTCGGGACGCGCCTGCTGCTCGCCCGGCCGGTCCTGGGGTGCGTCCTGCGCCTGATCTGACGGAGCGGGCGGCTGTGGTGGCCGACGCATCTCGTCCGCGGCGTCCCGTGCCGCGTCCGCGATGGAGCGAGCATCGCGCTCCGCGGATCGCTCCGCCTGCTGCTTGATTGACTCAGCACGGTCACGAGCCGCGGACTCCTGGGCATCTGCCTGCGCCTCGATCGGATCCTCTGGCGCCTCGGATGGCTCAGGCGCTGTGCCGGGGGTCGGTGCCGGCTGGGGTTGTGCGGGCGCTGGTGCGGCGGGTTGTGAGGGAGGCTGTGTGGGAGACGGCGCGGAAGAAGGGGACGGGCTGGGGTCGGATTGAGGAGGCTTCGACTCCGCCGGTGGCGTGGCCTCAGAGGACGAGGGTTCGGGAGGCGGAATCTGCTGGTCCATCGCCTCGGCCAGCGCGTCGAGCTGCTCAGCGATGCGGGCACGCTCTTCGAGCGAGAGCGATTCGGCCTGCTCGGAGAGTTGCCGAGCGGCCTCGGCCGCGCGGGCCAGATCGCCCTCGGAAAGGGCGTTCATCAACTCATTGACGTTTGGATCGGGCATCGACCGTGTTGTGGGCGACTCTGGCTTTGGATTGCTCGGGGTTCCAGCTTCTGCGGCCTCGGATGGATCGAAACCGGGCGCGGGCGCCGTTGCATCGGCGGAAGGATCGTCTGGTGCCGGATTCGCCGCGGCACGCCCCGAAGCGGCGGAGGCGAGTTCTCTGAGCCGATCGGCGGCGATTCGATTCTGCTCTGCTTCGCGTTCGGCACGATCGGCGAGTGACGCGGCGGAGGCGGCCGCCTCGGCCCGTGCGTCGTCCGTGCGGATGGAGCCGTCAAGGAGTTCGCGTTCCAGTTCCGCCAGTCGTTCGGCATCGCGCGGAGAGATTGCGGGACCGACGGACTCAGAGGCGGCCCGGACCTCCTGAGCGACGCGCGCGACCTCGGAGGCGAGGGCCGGCGCGCCCGGGTCTGGGGTGCGGGCGGCGCGACGCGGATCAAGGGTGCGTGTGGGAACCCACACCGCTGCGGCGACCGCGCCGGCGAGCAGGAGGGCGGCGATCGGCCACGCGCGGCCGAATCGCATGGGGACGACCTTGGCCGGGGGGCACGCACGGGCGGCACGCTCGGCATCGGCAAGGAGGATGCCGACAAAGGGGTCCTGGGGGGTGCGCTGAGAGAGTTCGAGCGCGGCGCGAAGGTGATCAGTCGGGCCGGCGAAGCGATCGGCCATCGAGGCCGCGGCCAGCGGACGGGGTGTGCGCAGGAGCCCGAGGACGATGCCAACGAAAAGGGCGAGCAACGCAAGGGCGGTGAGGATCGGCCACGCGACGAGGATCGACCGGGCCCATGGCAACGCGAAGAACTTCCCGAGCAACACGGCGACAACCGAGATCGCGGACGCGACCAGGAGGGCCCGGCCCCCAAGGATGAGCGTGGACCGGAGGGCGACGAGCGAACGGATGCTCGCGATGAGGCGGTGCGTCTCCGGCATCGCGGGGGCGACGGGCCGATCGGATGTGACCGTGGAGACCATGCTCAATCCTAGTGAACCCGCGGCCGGCGCGGACGCTATCGTGGGGGCATGGACGCACGGGTGGTGATCGCGAGCTTGATCTCGGGCGCTTCGCTCTCGGAACATGAGACGGACGGGCTGTTTGAGCGGGTGCTGCACGGGGAGGTGGATGCGGCGCAACTGGCGGCGATTCTCGCGCTCATCCAGTCGCGGGGCGCGAGCGTCGATGAGATCGTGGGCGCGGCCCGGGCGATGAGGCGCCACGTCACGCGCGTGCCCGTGGAGGGATTGGCGCCGGGCACGGTGGTGCTGGACACGTGCGGCACCGGCGGCACGGCCAAAACGTTCAACATCTCAACGGCGGCGGCGATCGTTGCGGGAAGCGCAGGCGCGGGGCGCGTGGTGGTGGCGAAACACGGCAATCGCAGCCGATCCGGGAGAGGGTCGGCCGAGGCGCTCTCGCACCTGGGTGTAAACGTGGACGCATCGGTGCAGGGACAGGCGCGATGCCTGCGCGAGGCAGGCGTCTGCTTCTGTTTCGCGATTCACCACCATCCGGCGATGAGACACGCGGCGGCGACGCGGGCCTCGCTCGGTGTTCCGACGCTCTTCAACGTGCTGGGCCCACTGACGAATCCCGCCGGAGCCACGCACCAGTTGATGGGTGTGTACCGGCGCGAACTCGTCCGTCCGATCGCGTCGGCGCTGGCGCGGCTTGGCTCAACGCGGGCGATGGTGGTGCATTCAGAGGACGGGCTTGATGAGATCTCCCCGTGCGCACCGACGGCGGTGGCGATTGTCGAGGGCGGCACGATCCGCGAAGCGACGATAACACCCGAGGATGCGGGGCTGGACCGGCGCCCGATCGCGGATATTCAGGCGGCGACGCTGGACGAGGCCGGGGCCATGTTCCGCGCCGTGCTCGAGGGGAAGAGGGGCGGGCCCCGGGAGGCGACGGCATTGAACGCGGCGGCCGCGCTCATGGTTGCGGGTGTGGCGGGGACGATGCGGGAGGGCGTGGAGCGCGCCTGCGACGCGATTGATTCCGGTGCGGCCGCGAGTACGCTGGAGTCGCTGGTGCGCGTGTCGCGGGCATCGTGAATCTCGCGCACGAGCGTGAATCTAGAACTGGGGCGCGGTGTGCTCAAGGGCCGTCCTGAGCGTTCGCCGGATGCGATCGGCCCGGACGCCGCTCTCACCCGTCTCGCTGCGGACGACGAGGTAGAAGGTCGGTTCGTCGCGATCCTCACCGGGCGCGATCCAGACGATGGCGTCGCCATGCTCGGGATTCGCGGCCAGGAACTGCTGGAAGATGCGTGTCGCGTCGTCGGAACCCAGGGGGACCTGGCCACGGGCGGCGCGGAGGCGGGCGAGGATGTCGTTCTGGCGATCGATCTCTTCGCCCTCGACATCAATGCCGGGGACGTTGCCGACGAGGGTGAAGCCGAAGGCCATCATGCGCGCGGTCGCGGCTTCGATGGCAGCGCGGGCGCCGCGCGACATGGGAGGCAGCACATCGGTGAGCACGATGACGGTCCCGCCGGGGGATTGAGCGGCGACGCTGGCCAGCTCGCTGGCTTCGCGGAAGACCTGCTGGAGCTCGATGATGCGAGTGGATGCGGTCTCCATGGCGTCGGCGATCCGGGCGTTGACGATGTCGTCGGAGTTCGCAGCGGCAGGAATCGCCACGGGATCACCTTCCGACAGACTTTGTGAGAGGTTGGGCAGGAGCGCGGGATCCTCACCGATCACCAGGCGCGGGCCCTGGGGTGTGATGGATGTGCCCCGGAGAAGCGAGCCGACCACCACGCCCCCCGCGACGAGGACGCAGACGCCGATGAAGCCGAAGACGGCGGTCGACAGGCCGGAGTTGACGCCTGCAACGCGAGCGGTCCGGTGCGCACGGGGGTTCTGACGGCCGGACATGCGGGCGCGAGCTCGCTCGCGAGCCGCGGCGGCTCTCTCACGGGCGGAGCGGAGCTGCTCCTGCGCGGTGCGGCGGCCCGGATCGGGAATCGCGCGGACGCGTTGGGCCTGTGCGTGGGTTCGGGCCGGAGAGGGCGCGTGAGGGACCGCGTGGGGATCGGGGGAGCCGGCCCGAGCGACGCGCGGGTCAACGGAACCAGCCGCCGCAGCGCCTCGCGGGGAGCCGAATCGCTCGGCGGCGCGGTTCATCGCTTCGGCGGCGTTGGCCATCGCGGCGGCAGCGGCGGCCCGAGCGCCGCTCGCGCCCGGGTTCGGGGCGGAGGGAGACGCCGCGACCGCTTCTTCGCCGGAGACGCGGTACCGGCCCTTGAACCAGTCGGTGACGACCAGTTGCGGGCGTGTGCGCGTGCGCGCTGAGGCGGGGGGAGGCGCCGCGGATGGTGCGGCCGGCTCCGCACCGGCGGGAGCATGTGGGGCATGAGGCGTGTGGGGGGGAACCGCGGAGGCTGCGTGCGCAGCGCGTGCCGCATCGACGAAGGGCGCGGCGTCGGCGTGGGGCAGGGGCGGCTGCTCGACGTTCCCGCCGCGAACGCTGGGAAGGTCCGCGGGCCTGAGCGCAAAGGGGTCGGATGCGGCGCGGAGCGCGGCGAGATCCGCGAGCATGTCGCTGGCCGTGGGATAACGCTTGTCGTAATCGGCCATGGCGCGACGAACGATCCAGCGGAGGGACTCGGGGCAGCGCTTGGTGATCTGGCTGAGTCCACCGTGGGCAGGGAACGAGTTCTCAATGACGGAGTAGAGAACCGCGCCGACGGCGAACACATCGAACTTGGCGCCGTCCACCTGGTGGACCTTCGCGCCCTTCAGCGCCATGCGGACCATCTCCGGATCGCGGAAATACTCCGTCCCGTGCGTGGTCAGCGTCATCGCCGAACGCAGGGGCGTGACGAGGCCGAGGTCAACCAGGTGCGCCGTGTCGTCGTGCACGATGATGTTGTCGGGCTTCACGTCCTTGTGCCAGAGGCCGCCCCTGTGGTAGGCGTCGAGCGTGGCGAGGAGGTCGGCGACATACTTCATCGCCTTCGAGAGCTCCTTCGCGCCCAAGCCGGTGGAGCCCGACGCGTGCAACTGCTGCGTGACAAGTCCGAGCGACTCGCCGGGAACATAGCGCGTGATGTAGAAGAAGCGTTCTGGCGTCAGATCGTGATCAAGGACGAAGCCGAGCCTGCGAGCGGCATCCAGAGCGCGGCTCTCGCGCACGATCTGCGGGAGCGTGCTGCCGTCACGGATAGAGAACACCTTGATGACCACGCGTCCGACGTCGCCGAAGCCCTGGCGCTCGAACGTGGCGCGCTTGATGGCGTCGGGCTCCGCGATATAGAGCTTCGCCCCGGAGCCGCCCCCCATGAGCGAGCCGATGATCTTGTAGCCCTCGAACTGCCCGGCGCGTCCTGCCGGCTTGTCGGAGCCCGGCGCGGCACGGACAACCTCCGGGATGCGGTGCTCAAGCCCCTCGGTAAGCGGCGCGAGGCCGAAGAGTCGGGCTGGGTGCCCGAGGAACATGCGGTACAGACACCCGCCCATGGTGGCCAGCTCGCGCTGGAACGCGCGCCCGAAGTGCGCGGACGCGGACCAGCGTCCGATGACGACGGTGCCGAGGATGAGCGGAAGAAAGATGACGGATGTGATAAGGGCGCCGATGAGCCGGGCAAGGTCGGCGATCTCGCCGCCGATGAAACCGAAGATGCGGGTGAAGATCCAGCCGATTGCCTTGAAGAGGGGCACAACGAGATACATGACGAGCACGGCGGCGATGACAACACCGACCAGCACGCCGAGGATGATGAAGATGATGCCGACGGCGCTTCCCATTGCTGCTGCTCCCGGTCGGGCCCGACCTTTGCGAAGTCGTGCGGGCCCGTCCGCCCTCCCCCCACTCAGCCGCCCATGCGGGCTGTTTCCTCGTCGCGTCGCCTGAGGTCCATCTGGCGGTGGTAGATCTCGGCGACGCTCTCGTCAAAGAGGGCGTCGTCGGCCTTAGTCGGATTGGGTTCGAGTCCGTTTCGCTCAACTTCGGCCAGCTCCTCCGCCGTGAAGGAATAGGTGGCGACGACCTGCGCGACGCGCTTGCGCAGAAGGTCGCGAACCTTCGCCAGGCGTCGGCTGATGGTGGGCTCGGAGAGGCCCAGGGAGGAAGCCACGTCCTTGCCGCTCGCGCCGTCGAGGACGCGCATGCGATAGATGGCAAAGTCGGTGAAGTCTGATTCTCTCTCGACCATGCGGATGGCGGCCTCAACCTTGGCGCGGAAGACGGCGGCCTCGTACGCCTCGTCCACGCCCTCGAACTTGCCGGCCATCCAGCGTTCGTCGAGTTCGGCGGCGCGCCGGTTGCCGCCGCGTTTCTGAGCGTTTCGCCGGTCCATCTCGTCGCCCAGAACGTGCTTGGCGATGGCCAGGAGCCAGGTGGAGAACCTCGCGCCGCGCGTGGGATCGAAGCGATCGATGGAATCCGAGAGCGCGGCCAGAGTCTCCTGCGACAGGTCCTGCACGGTCTGCGAACCGATCTGGCCCTTGCCCCACTTGGAGAGCTGGGCGCGGATCACGGGCCCGAACGTCTGCCAGAGCTCAAACCACGCGGCCTGGTCGTTGGCGCGAAGGCGGGCGACGAAGCCGGTCGTGAGCGAACTGAGCATTCCCGAGCACCTCCGCGATCGCGCACGCACAGCGTCCCCGAATCGACACGCGATCGCCGCCTTGTTTGGGGAGACGCGGGCCGGGTTTCGCCCCGGCTCGATCCCCAGACTTCCCCAATCCCCGAACAACCAAAGGATATGGGCGGTTCCCGCGGAAAGGCGTGAAAGAGCGGGAGGGCCGCTCCCAACTACTCGTCCCGTCAGGCCAAACACCGCACGCCCCCGTCCCTGCAAGGACGGGTCCTATTGGAGGCCCCATCATGCCGTGCATCACCCGTTGCCTTGTTCGTAGCGCTCTCATCGTTGCCCTGGTCGGGGGCGCGGCCGTCGCCGTTGCGGGTCCGCAGCGCGTCGCGGCGGTCTTCCAGCAGACCAAGCAGAAGATCAACTCAAGCATCGACAAGCACATTGAGGATCCCATCGCCCTTCGCGCCCAGCTCCGCGAGCTGGAGGGGCAGTATCCCCAGAAGATCGCCGATGTCCGAGGCGATCTGGCCGAACTGGAGGCCCAGTTCACCCAGTTGAACCGTGAGCTGGCCGTCAGCCAGCGCGTCGTCGCACTTGCCGACGAGGATCTCATCCAGGTCCAGGGCCTCCTTGCCAAGGCCGAGGAAGCCCGCGTCCAGAACGTCGGACACGTCATCCGCGTCCGCGTCGACAACCAGTCCATGGACATGGAAGAGGCCTATTCCAAGGCCAACACCATCAGCCAGTCGCGCTCCGCCTACGCGGCCCGGGCGGCCGACATCGAGCGTGACCTCGGCCTGCTCACCCAGCAGCGCGACCGCCTCTCGACCCTGCTCACGCAGCTCGAAACCGAGCGCGCGGACTTCCAGTCGCAGCTCTGGTCACTGGACCGCCAGGTCGACGCCATCAGCCGCAACGACCGCATGATCGAGCTCATGTCCAAGCGTCAGGAGACGCTGGACAGCATCGACCGCTTCGAGGTCGCGTCGCTGGACCAGCTCACCGGCAAAATGGCGGACATCAGGGCTCGCCAGGAGGCCGAACTCCAGCGCCTGGCGACCGCGGGCGGGGCTTCCAGCTACGAGCAGCGCGCCAAGCACCAGTTGGATATCGAGTCGGCGCGTCCGGGCCTGATCCGGCCGACGCAGATCGAAATCCAGCCCCCGGTGCTGGAGATCACCCCCGAGCCCAAGACGGCCAAGGTCGATCCCAACCAGATCGCCCGCACCGACTGAGCGGGACCCGGCTCAGAACGGCCGGTCAGCCCCCGCGAAGAACCAATCTCCGCGTGCCGCACGTGCCACCCCGATGGCGCGTGCGGCTTTCGTCTTGGTGGAGCATGGAGGGTCGGCCGGGGTGTCGAAGCGGGCCGTTTCAGAGGGAAGGAGTTCAGGGATAAGTAAGGGGAATGTGGTCAAACGGTCGAATGGCCGATAATCTGTGGGCCGGCGGGATCGGGTTGCAGGACGGCTGCCCGACTGCGCGGCGGGAATTTGGACCGGACGATGCTCCGGCGACTGGAAGATCAGCCCATGTGGATGGACCGGATCATGGGACTGTTCAGTGTCGATATGGGCATCGACCTGGGCACGTGCAACACGCTCGTCTCCGTACGGGGACAGGGCATCGTTCTCAATGAGCCATCGGTGGTGGCCGTCAAGAAGGGCACGAATCAGGTGCTCAAGGACGGCCAGGCCGTGGGCTGGATGGCCAAGGAGATGCTGGGCAAGACGCCCGGCTCCATCACGGCCATCCGACCGCTCAAGGACGGCGTGATCTCCGACTTTGAGATCACCGAGGCGATGCTCAAGTACTTCATCAATAAGGTGAACGGAAAGTCGAGAATCTTCGGGCCGCGGGTGGTGATCTCGATTCCGTCGGGCATCACGGCTGTCGAGAAGCGGGCCGTCTTTGACTCCTCCATGCGGGCAGGAGCGCGGATGACCTACCTGATCGAAGAGCCGCTCGCCGCGGCGATCGGTGCGGGGCTGCCTGTCGCCGAGGCGACGGCGTCGATGATCGTCGACATCGGCGGCGGCACCACCGAGGTGGCGATCCTGTCGCTGGCGGACATCGCGGTCTGCGAATCGGTGCGCGTCGCAGGCGACGACCTGGATGAAGCCATCATCAACCACATGAAGCGCGCTTACAACATGATGATCGGCGAGCAGTCGGCCGAGCGCATCAAGATCGAGATCGGATCCGCCGCGCCCGCCGGCGAGCCCGCCTCCATGGAGGTCCGCGGCCGGGACATGATCTCGGGCCTGCCCCGCAAGACCGTCATCACCTCCGATGAGGTGCGCGAGGCCCTCAGCGAACCGGTGGGCGCGATCACCGAGGCCGTCACGCGGACGCTCGAACGGGCCGAGCCGGAGCTTTCGGCGGACCTCGTCGAGAACGGCATCGCCCTGGCCGGCGGCGGCGCGCTGCTCCGCGGGCTCGACAAGGTGTTGTCGAAGGCCACGGGACTCGGCGTGCGGCTCGCGGACGACCCCCTGACGTGCGTGGCCAGGGGCACGTGCATCTTCCTGGAGAACTTCGAGGAGTGGAAGGACACGCTCGAGAACGATGTCTCAATCTGAGAACTCGGTGACCCGGCCCGCCAGCGGTTCCGGCTCTTGCAACTGACCCACCATGGCGCAGATGACGCAGCAGACAAAGCCGTCGAGGCGATTGCTCGCCGGGTCGATCCTGGTGCTGCTTGTCATGGGTCTTCTGCCCCTTCGCATGACCGCGTGGGCCGGATGGTTCGGCGACCTGCTCGCCACACTCGTCGCCCCGGTCAGCGACCCCTCGGCCCGAATCGCGCGTTGGCTCGCCCCGGCCACGCCCCGCAGCGCCCAGCCCGAACAGATCAGGCGACTGGAGCAGGAGCGGGAAGAACTCCTGCGCCTCTATCGGGTTGAGCGGGAGGAGGTCGCGCGCCTGCGCGGCCTGATCGCGGACCTGCAGGCCGGCGCCGCGCTCTATCCCGAGGCAAAGGTCAGGCAGTTGGTCGCACCGGTCATCGCGTCGTCCAGCGACCGCTCCAGCACGGTGCTGCGTGTGCGCGCCGGACGAGCGTCGGGGGTTGACCGCGGCGCGATCGCGACCACGGCGGGCGTGCAGCTTGTCGGGCGCGTCCAGGATGTCGCCGAGCGCCTGTGTGATGTCTTCCCCATCACCGATCCGGGAACGGGATCGATCACCGGGATGATCCTGCTGGACGCCACCAGCATCGGGCCCACCTGCCTGCTGAAGCCGACCGGCGCGGGAACGCTCAGCGGACCCGTCGAGGACATGAGCGGGATCGTGCCGCGCCGGGCGATCGAGCCGGGCATGCGCGTGCTCCTGCAGGATTCCGCCTGGCCCCGGGCGGCACAGATGCTCCTGATCGGCGTGGTCGAAACCGCCGAGCCGGCCCCCAACCAGCCGCTGAGGACAGTGGTGACGGTGAGGCCGACGCTGCGACTGGACCGCGTGGGCGAGGTCGTGCTGCGGTTGTCGCCGGGCGGGGAGGGCCGCCCATGAGATGGCTGATGTTCGCGCTTGTGGCGTGGGCGATGCTCGGGCTCGAGACGGGCCTGAAGCCCGCGCTGCAACTCGGGCCGACACCGATCGCGCCCAGCTTTGTTCTGCCGCTCGCGGTGGTGGTCGCGATGTTCGCCTCGTCATCGGCCTCACTCTGGGCGTGCCTGCTGCTGGGACTCATGGTCGACCTGACCTGGAAGATCCCGAGAACCGACTTCGGCGCCGCAACCATGATCGGGCCCTACGCCCTCGGGTACCTGCTCGCCGGGCAACTGGTCCTCACGCTGCGCGGCATCATGATGCGTCGCAACCCGCTGACCGTGGCGTTCCTCTCCGGAGCTGCGGCGATCGTGGTCAACGTCGTCGTTGTCGCGATCATCACGCTGCACACCGCCTTCTATACCGAACCGATCAACTGGGACCCGACGACGCAGTTGCTCGCCCGCCTCTCGTCCGCGCTCTACACCGGGCTGATCGGGCTGGTGATGGCCCCGGGGCTCCTCTTCGTCGCGCCCTTCATGGGATTGCAGACGCCCGGCACCCGCCGCTATGTGAAGCGGGGCTGAGTAGACGCATGCTCACGACTGGGCCCGGCGCCGCGCGAGCGCGCTCAGCAGTGTTTCGCGCCGGACCTCGGAGAGCCGAGAGACCACGATCGACGCGGCATCGAGCCGTTCGGCAGGAACCGTCTGCGCGATCCCTATCACCGCCATTCCCGCGCCGAGCGCGGCCTCGATGCCCCGGGGCGTGTCCTCGAGCGCGACACACGTGGCCGGGTCGGCGCTGAGCAGTGTCGCGGCCCGAAGGTAGCCCTCGGGGTGGGGCTTGCTGCTCCGGACATCTTCAACCGCGATGATGGATTGAAAGAAGCGGCGGAGGCCGTGGTGGACGAGAGCCGCCTCAATCTCGATGCGCCGGGCCGCGCTGCAGACCGCGAGCGAGAGGTCCTGCGCAAGGGACGGGACCAACGCTTGGGCGCCCGCGCAGAGCGGGACATGGCCCTCAAGGACCAGACGCTCGTAGGTGTCGTTCTTGACCCGGCGGACTTGGTTCAGCGTGTCAGGATCGAGCGTGCGGGCGCGATCGCGGGCGACCTGGAGGTAACAATCCATGTCGGGCAAACCCACCCAGCGGGCCAGGAACTCTTCGACCGTCAGGTCAATATCCGCCGCGGCGAGGCCCGCGCGCGTGGCCAGGGCGTGGACCGGCTCGGAATCGACGAGCGTCCCGTCGAAGTCAAAGATCACGGCCCGCAATGGAGGGGGTTCACGCACGGGCCAAGCGTAGCGGCAGCAGAGCATCCGGATCCCGTACACTGCTCACGATGAGACACGCGATCCTGATTGATACGGACGTGGCGGTTCAGGGCTCACCAGTCGGCACTTCCGGGCCCGCGCTGCTCGCGCCGCTGAACGAGCTGCGGGCTTCGTTTGACGTCCGGACCGGCGTCAACACAACACTGGAGCGATGGTCGCGAGCCGTGCGCATCGTCGGCGCGATCGTTCCCGAGGGCCTGGAGGCGCTCGCACGCGAGCGCCACTCGTTCGCGATAAACAGAGGATTCGCCCTCCTGCACGGCGCACCGGATGACATCCTGTGTGTGAGCGGACGCTGTCCGCTTCCGATCGCGGAGGCGATGAACCTCCCGCCGGGCGCGGCGCTCGTGGAGCGGGCATCGGGCCACCTGATCGCGTGGCGCACCACGATCGACAAGGCCGGCGCGATCGCGGGTGGACAGCCGGTCCGAGCCGACACGGTCGGACTCGTCGACCGGCGCGTTCTACTCACGAGGCCGTGGCACGTGCGGACCCTGCGCGACGCCTGCATCGCGGCGGACCTGGGCGTGCTCGCGGGCGCTCCCACGGCGATCCCGCCGGGCGTTACACCCATCGGTGGTCACCCGATCCACATCGATCCATCGGCGCGGGTCTATCCCACGGTCGTGCTGGATGCTGAACACGGCCCGATCTGGATCGGGCCGCATGCGGTGGTCAGACCGGGGGCGATCCTCGTCGGGCCGTGCGCGATCGGTGAGCACTCGACCGTGCTGGACCGCACGCTCATCAAGGGACAGACCGCGATCGGGCCGCACTGCAAAGTCGCCGGCGAAGTCGGCGGCACGATCATCCAGGGATATTCGAACAAGGCCCACGATGGGCACCTGGGCGACTCCTGGCTCGGCGAGTGGGTGAATCTGGGCGCGGGCACGACGAACTCAAATCTCCTCAATACGTACGCAGAGGTGATCGCCCGCGCCACACCCGGCGGCTGCAACGAACGCATCGGTGAGACCTTCCTCGGCGCGATCATCGGCGACCATGTCAAAGCAGCGATCTGCACACGCATCATGACCGGCGCGATCATCGGCACCGGCACCATGTGGGCCGCGACGAAACCGATCAGCGGCACGGTCCCGGCCTTCACATGGGCAACGGACGCGGGCGAGAAACCCTACCGCTTCGAGAAGTTCATGGAGGTGGCAAAGGCGGCGATGGCAAGGCGGAAGCTCGTGCCCAGCACAGCGTGCGAGACAAGACTCAGAGCACTCAACGCGGAGGGCCGCTGAGGGCCGCGGAGGAAGGCACGGGAGGGCCGAGGACCAGATCGTGA
>CAZPPG010000015.1:0-69104 GCA_964588385.1 uncultured Phycisphaeraceae bacterium | reverse complement strand
CGCTGTCGAGTGTGCAGGCGAGGGTGTTGAGAGCGCCCAATCGGAAGTGAACTCCCGCAGGATCGAAAGACACACTGGCTGGCAAGCGGCAAGTGGTATGAACGCGTCGAGGACAGTGGTTCACAGCCGCAGGCGGATGGCGTCGAGGATGCGGCGCGACTCGGCACGGTCGCCGATGACGCCGACACGGACCTTCATGCGGACGAGGTCGAGCCCCATCTGTTCGAACTCCATCTGCGCTGAGCGGCCCTGCGAGGTCTCGGCGACGATGGTGCCCTTGACCTCATCCCGCATAAAGGACGTCACGCGGTAGCTGCTTGATTCCAGGACGGTTCGGGCGGCCTCCATGGCGGTGGTGAGCTGGCCCGTCTCGGTCGCGGACATATCGCCCATCACGTACGAGTACGAATCGCCGGCGCCGGAGGAACTGACCGTGTCGATGGTCTCGCAGCCGACGCCGGAGAGCAGAGCGCCGGCAGCGAACAGGGGGAGGAGAGACCGGCGCGGGGGCGTGTGGGTTGCGTTGGCGGGGTTGGGGCGGGGCATGGTGCGCTTCCTTGCTGCGTGCGGGTGCGACTGGCCTTCGAAAGGTTGAATCAGACGCGCGGGGCGCGGAGACGGTACATTCTTCGACCAATGAAGCTCGCGATCCTGATCCCGGTGTTCAACGAGGAAGGATTGCTGCGTGCGGCGGTCGCGCGGCTGGACGCGGTCGCGCCTCCCCTGGACCCTGCAACCGGTGAGTCGCTGAGCCGGCGCCTGGTGCTGGTGGATGACGGCTCGGCCGACGGGACGTGGAAGATCCTGGAGGAGATGCGTGCGCGCCCGGATGTCATCGCGGTGCGGCACGAGCAGAACAAGGGGAAGGGCGCGGCGCTCAAGACCGCGCTGCACGCGGCCATCGCGGAGGGCGCGGACCTCTTTCTGATCCATGATGCGGACCTTGAGTACGACCCGGCGGATCACGCGGCGGCGCTCGAGCCGATTCTCTCGGGGCGGGCGGATGCGGTGATCGGGACGCGGTTCCTTGGTCGGTCGCATCGCGTGCTCTACTTCTGGCACTACACGGCGAATCGGCTGATCACGCTCCTGAGCAACGTGCTGACGAATCTGAACCTGTCGGATATTGAGTGCTGCACGAAGGCGTTCACGCGCCGGGTGGCGCAGCAGTTGACGCTTTCGGAGCCGCGGTTCGGCGTGGAGCCGGAGATCATCGCGAGATTGGCGCGGATGCGGCTGGGCGATCCGGAGAGACCGGATGCGCCCCAGCGTCCCTTACGGATCTACGAAGTCGCCGTGTCGTACGCGGGGCGGACGTACGCCGAGGGGAAGAAGATCACGTGGCGAGACGGGATCTCCGCGCTGCGGTGCATCGTGGTGTACAACCTGCTGCGGTGAGGGTGATCAGGCGTAGCCGGAGTTCTCGGGCGGGACCGGGATCTTTGAGCCGAAGCCCCCCGCGCTGTTGGCGCGGAGACCGAGGGCGACGAGGCCCAGGAGCGCGGCGGGTCGCCAGGTCCATGCGGTTCGGGGGGTGTAGTCACGGGGCTGATCGTGGAGATGGAGCGCGAGCGTCTGGAGCAAGAGGCGGGCACGCCGCCATTCGACGAGCACCTGCCGGAGGTCGTGGGCGATCTCGCCGGGGGTGTTGCG
This sequence comes from uncultured Phycisphaeraceae bacterium, assembly GCA_964588385.1. Lineage (GTDB taxonomy): Bacteria > Planctomycetota > Phycisphaerae > Phycisphaerales > UBA1924 > JAHBWV01. Next base: position 67,451 of record CAZPPG010000015.1, on the reverse strand, counting down.
GACAACGAGGATGCGTTCGATTGAATGGCTCTTCAGGAAGTGCGCGGAAGGGAAGTCCTGAGGGAAGAGGACCCAGCGGTTGTCGAACGCGCCGGGCTTGCGATCGCCGCTGAGCCGGCGGCTGTCGAGGACAAAGGCGGGCGGTGCGCCTTCGGGGAGGGTTCGCGAGGGGAGGAGGGGTCGACCCCCGATGACGGCTTCCTGGATCCCGGACATATCGAGGAGGGCGTTTGGTCCGGGGCTCGTGTTGTGGAGGAGGACGGGCTGGTAGCCGCGTGAGGAGAGGGCGAGTGCGGCGTGGATCGCGGAGGGTCCGGAGAGGTCGAGAACGATGGCGGTTCGATCGAGCGCGCGGGGGGCCCAATCGACGGTGGGCAGGTCGGGGGCGGGATGGGCGCGCGACAGCGTGGACTGGTCCATCTGGGCGAAGAGCACGGGTTTGACCCATGGGGTATAGGTTGCGCCCTCAGGGGCCCATGCTCGGAACAGTTCGCGTCGATCGGCCATCGACGGGTCTCCTTGGGGGTTTCGGCTGGGAAGCAGAGATCGGCTGGGGAGCAGAGAGGAGCACGGCGACATCCTGGGCCGCGCTGTCGATCAGGGGGCGGGGCGCGAGGCGTCCATAGATTCCGGCGGCGCGACCCGCGATGACGTAGACGCCGAGGCAGGGGTAGCGATCGCCTTCGGGTGTCGAGAGGGGAAGGGCGTCGAAGCGGCGCTGCGCGATCCAGTGGCGGGGGAAGCGCCGCGAGCTGCGCCGGGCGGCGCGGAGGGCGCGATCGGGCGTGACATTCGCGATTGCGACGCCCGCGCCGACGCGGCCGAGCGCGGGCTTCAGGATCCATGCGGGATCGCGGTGAGAGACCCGGCGCGGGTCGCGGGTCTCGGGGAGGAGCGCTCGCCATGTGGGCATGGGCGTGTCGAGATGGTTCCAGATGAGCGGGAGACGCTTGGATTGGATGAGCAGCGCGCTGGCCGGGTTGGTGGAACGCGTGCGCGTGGACATGAAGCCGCGCCAGCAGCGAGCGGGGAGGTTGGGGAGCCACTCGGCGGGGAAGAAGCGGATGATGGCGTCGACGGGGATCGGCGGGTTGGGGCCCATGTGTGCGTGGGCGCGGCGGTCGAGCCATTGCAACTGATCCGGCGCGACCAGCAAGGGGCGACCGTCGGAGCGCTCGATGGCGCGGGCCAGGTGGACCATCACCTGGCGGTCGTCGGTGTACGCGGAGGCGTGGACGAGCGCGATGGTGGCGTCGGGGGATTGGATGATGGATTCCGCGAGCGCGCGTGATGGATCGGGGGGGAGATCGGCGCGGGCGCCGAGGGCGTGTGCCATGACGGAACAGAACGGGCCGGCCTCGATCAGGCCGCCGGGGACATCGGTGTTGGCTTCAGAGATGCGCCACCCTTCAGGGGTGAGGTGGAAGTCGAAGCGGATGATGCGGGGGCCTGTGGCGACACCGGCGTCCATGTGGCGGAGGAGCGCGCGGGGAAGGGCGAGCTTGCCGGCAAGGTCGGGGCGAGTGAGCAGTTCGCGTTCAGCGTTCAGGGCTTCGGACGCGAGCGATTCAGCGGATGAGGCGATCTCCCGCCAGGCGTGGTCGTCGAGCAGGATCGCGTAGGGTGCGAGGACGCTGACGTCACCGACCTGCGGATCCCATTTGCAGTGATCCAGGGCCATGTGCTCGCGGATCTCAGCGCGGACGGCAGGGTCGAGCGCGTCGGTACATGACCAGGGCGCGTTCACGACCACCACCCGAGCCAGATGACATAGGCAACTGCGCTGCCGAGTGAGACGAGGGCGGCGGGGACGCCGAGGGAGGCGGGGAGCGTGGGGCGCGAGCCGCGGGCGGCGCGGGACATGAGGGTTGCGAGGATCTCGAATGCCCCGACAAGAAGGGCGGGCCACGCGTCGCGCGCAAAGTCGTCGAGCGTTGCAGGGGCGGAGACCCACGTGCCCGCGACGCCACGTCCGAGGATGAGGCCGAGGGCGATAGAGGTTGCGCTCAGGCGCACGCCCGCGGCGGCGTCGCGGCCGATGAAGACCTCATCGAAAAGGCCGCAGATCTGGTCGATGGCGTAGAGGATGGCGAACCAGCTGACGGTTGCGAAGAAGGCGGCGTAGAGGACGACCCACCAGCCGGGTCCGTCGCCGATGTTGCCGCCGGCGTAGCAGAGGGCGGGCCCGAGGATGAGGCCAGTAACGGCCCAGGAAGCGGCGCGGTTGCGGCGCTGGGCGACATCTTCGATGAGACGCATGCCGAGCATGGAGAGGATGAGTTGGCAGAGGATGATCCACGCGGAGCCGATGACGAGGTACATGGCGACGTAGCGGGCGTCGGTGTGGACATCGCTGGCGGAGAAGGTGAGGAGAACGGCGAGCAGCGCGGCGTGCGAGAGCACTGGTGCGAGAAGCAGGGCGCGTCGGGCGCGGAGGGGGGAGATGAAGGTGGAGGTGCGGAGCGCGCGGCGATACCAGACGCTCCAGCCGATGAGGGCGATCACCAGGCCGGCAAATGACATGAAGATCTCGCCGTCTGACACGCGTGGCTCCCTTGCGACGGGGCGAGTTTACAAGGAAGCGAGCGCGGAGCGTGGCGGGCACTTCAGTGGTGCGGGGCGGCTTGGAATGGAGACCACGGGAAGTCGCGGGGGATGAGGTCGGGGCGGTGGTGGAGCCAGCCGACGAGGAACTCGAAGGCATCGACCAATCTCGGGCCGGGGCGGTTGAACATCTGGTTGCCATCGACGACGGCGACGCGCCCGCATTGCACGGCGGGGAGGTCTGGCCACCAGGGTTGCCTGGAGAGTTCGCGGGCGCAGGCGAGGGATTGGGCGAGGGAGAAGCCGCACGGGGCGATGATGAGGCAATCCGGCCGGGCGCGGTGGAGTTCTTCGGGGGTGATGACGTGTGAGGCGGGAGCGAGGCGGGAGCCGCGTTGGGGGCCGAGGGCGGCTCCGGAGTCGGGGCGGGCGGTGGTCGTGTTCCAGGGGTGGCGGGCGCCCGCCCTTTCCAAGAGCTGGACGGTCCAGTGGCCGGCGCAGAAGAGGGGGTCGGTCCATTCCAGGAAGCCGACGACGGGGCCATCTTCATATGGATTGACGAAATCCTCGGCCCGGAAGAGGCGTTCCCTGAGGGCGACCATGGCCCGATCGCCCGGGGCCCGCCACTCGGGGCCGAGGGCCTCGGCGACCCGCAGGAGATCATCGAGAACATCCTCGATGGTCGATGGATTGAGCGAGAGCACCCCCGGTGGACCGGGGAGGGTGCGCGCCAGACGCTGAACGGCCGGAAGATCGATGGAGCAGACGTTGCAGAGGTCCTGGGTCAGAATGAGGTCGGGCTGCAGGGAGGCCAGGAGGGCCTCGTCCACCGAATACAGGGATTCTCCGGAGCGGAGTGATGTGCGGACGGCCTGGTCGATTCGCAGGGGCTCGGTTGAGGGATCGAGCGGTCCGGCGGGGTCGATGTGGGGTCGGATGCGTGGCGAGGTGAGGACCGGGCGCGACGCCACCTCGGGTGGGAAGTCACATTCATGTGACCTTCCGACGAGGAACTGGATGGTACCAATCGCGGAGAGAAGCTCGGTCGCGCTGGGCAGGAGACTGACGACGCGGGGCCCGCTGGTTCGATTGAGAGGAGTCATGGAACGCGGCCTCGGTGCGCGGAAGTGTTGGAGACGAAAGAGGTTGGACAGGATATGACGGGCGACGTGGTTGGGCCGCGCGGTCGGCGGACGCGGGAGTGGGGTTGGGATCGGGGTCCGAGATGGGGACGACTCGACGACGGCACACAGGAGGTTGGTGATATGGCGACGACGAAGCAAATGGAACTGGCCCTTGCGTTGACCCTTGGGCGGGTGGGGCCGGCGGCCATGATCGCGTTGCTTGCGGGCTCGCTGGCGATCGCGCCGCGTGCGCACGCGCAGGAGGCGTTGACGCAGCCCCCGGGCGAGCAGGTGGAGGATCCTGATGCGGGCTTGGACCCGCAGCCACCGGAGGGCGAGGAAGAGGTCGTGGGGAGCGAGCCGCCGATGCCGCCGGTGGAGGGGGATTATGTGACGCTCGACGCATTCAGCGAGGGGATCGAGCTGACGGCGTTGGTCGAGTACCTGGTGAACACGCTGGCGATCAACGTGAGCGTTGATCCGGGGCTTTCGGGCACGGTGGTGCTGAACGCTCCGATCCGGGTTCACAAGGACGAGCTGCTTGACCTGGTGAACTCGTTGCTGGAGCAGCACGGATATGGCATGACGCGGACGCCGAGCGGGTTCTACAACGTGCTGCGGATCGAGAATCTGCCGGCGACGTTCTCGGCGGATGCGGGGTCGCTGGCGACGACGCGGATCATCCCGACGCCGAACATCGTGCCGAGCGTGCTGAAGGAGACGATCGAAGCCGCGATGCGCGGGCGCGGGACGACGGGGAGCGGAGGCGGCGTGCGCGTCACGTACCTGGACGATCTGGGCGTGATCGTCGCGACGGACACGCCCGGAAACATCCGCGCGATCGAGGATCTGATCGCGCAGATCGCGGCCGAACGCGGCAAGGTGGCGTTCACACGCCTGGAACTCAAGTTTCTGTCGGCGCCGGTGGCGCGCGAGCGTGCGCTCGCGCTGGTGGGCCAGGACACGTCGTCGTCGCCCCGGCAGTTTGCGGATCCCAACAATCCGCAGGGGACCACGCGGTTTCTGGACAACCTGGCGACGCGGCTGAGCGTCGATCCGCTGGGCAACGCGCTGATTTTCCGCGGGCGTCCGGACGAGGTGGAGCAGATCCGGTCGCTGCTGACCGTGATCGACGCAACGAGCGCGCTGACGGCCAAGCGGTACTTCACCGGATCCGCAACGGGGCAGATCGCGGACTTCGCCAAGCAGCGCGGGCTGGGCGAGGTGACCAAGATCCAGACCGGCCCGACGGATCAGTTCCAGAACCAGATGCAGTTCCAGATCGATCCCAATACCGGGCAGTTGCTGCAGAACTCGCGGACGGTGGGGGGAACGGTGCTGGTGGCGGATGAGTACAAGGGGCAGATCGTCTACTTTGCGACGCCCGAGCAGCAGGCGCAGCTCGACGATCTGATCAAGCAGTTCGACACCGAGGGCGAGCGGGTCGTGATCCGCGAGTACAAGCTCCACCACGCCAACGCGGAGACCGTGGCCGAGATCCTGCTCGGGCTGCTGCAGAGCTCGACGCCGGCGGCGGACTCGCCCCTGCTGAACACTGGCACGGGGCAGTTCCGCCAGAATCAGACGAATCGCAACCGCAACTTCCAGCGTCAGCCGGGCGACCAGAGCGCGGAGGGCGAGGGGACGTCGCTGGATTCGGAGAACGCCTTTGTGATCGCGGACGTGGACAACAACCAGGTGCTGGTGAAGGCGCCGTTCGCGCAGCAGATCGACTTTGAGAAGATCATTTCAAAGCTCGACCTGCGCAGGCCGCAGGTGTACATCGAGGCGAAGATCGTGTCGCTGACGACCAGCGACGCGTTCCGGCTTGCGTTCGAGACGCAGTTGATCAACGCCAACGGCACGGGCGGCGTGATCAACACGAACTTCGGGCTCTCGACGTTTCCGACGGGAACTGGGCTGAATGATCCGAAGACGGTCGCCACGGGGCTCGACGGCCTGACGGCGGCGATCATCAAGTCCGACCAGGTGCCCATCATCATCACCGCGCTGCAGAACGTGGCGGAGACGCGGATCCTCTCCACGCCACAGTTGCTCGTGAACGACAACGAGGAGGCGACGATCGCGAGTATCCGGCAGGAACCCACGACAACGACGAGTCTGGGCGGCGGTGGCGAGGGCTCGCGTGACGTGACGAGTTTCGGCGGGTACGAGGACGCGGGCACGACACTCACGGTGACGCCTCGGATCTCCGAGGGCGGGTACCTCCGGCTTGAGTATGAGGTGCAGCTCTCGGCATTCGACGGCACGGGCTCGGACGGCATCCCCCCTCCGAGAATTGAGAACAACGTGGCGAGCAGCGCGAGCCTTCCGACCGACTTTACGATCGTGGTCGGCGGGATCGAGGTTGATACGAAGCGGAAGACCGTTGTGAAGGTGCCGCTGCTCGGGGATATTCCGCTTGTGGGCCACCTGTTCCGCGACACGAACAAGAACGATGCGACGACGCGCCTGTACGTGTTCATCACGCCCAAGATCATGCGGGATGAGACCTTCGCGGACCTGCGTCTGCTGACGCGCGGGCCTCACACGAAGTCGGAGCTGGATCCGGAGCTGCCTGAGTTTGAGCCGAGCACGATCCCGCTGATTGATGCTCGCCCGGTCGCGATCGAGGCGCCGGCGGCGTCCTCGTCCGGTTCCGGCACGGAAGGGAACTGAGCGCCATGGCCGAGAGACGCGGACCATCAAGGGGGAGCGCCAAGGGCGGGAGCGCCAAGCAGCTTGCGGTGCGCGAAGCGGCGGTGGAGGTTCCCTCCACGATCGTGACCGACGAATGGACACGCCTGGCCCGTTCCTTTGAGGGCTTTGACATCTCGCCGGACCAGTTGCGTGCCCTGGCGCGAGCGCCGGGCTCCGACGATGAGCCATGGGATGTGCTGCTCTCGATGCTCGCGATCGATGAGCATCAGGCCCTGTCGATGCTGGCGAAGCGCACGGGACTGCCCTTTGAGACAGAGCCCAAGCTGGAGGACACAGCCAGCCGCTATTACGAGCTTGTGCCGGGCAATATCTCACGCTCGCATCACGTCGCGTGCGTCTCGTCGGACGACCTGGGGTTCACGATCGCGACGGCGCAGCCGATGCAGCCGGCGATCTTCTCACTGCTCGAGGACATCCTCCAGGCGCCGGTGCGGCTGGTGCTCGCGCCGCGGGCGGCGGTTCAGAACCTCATCAACCGCGGCTATGAGCAGCGCGGCGACCTGGTCACGGAAATCATCGATGAGATGCCGCTGGACGAGCGGGCGATCGAGACCGCGGCAGGCTCGATCGGGCAGTCCACGGACCTCTTGCAACTGGCGCGCCAGACGCCGGTGATCCGGCTTGTGAACATGATCCTGTTCGAGGCGTTGCGCCGGCGCGCCAGCGACATCCACGTGCACCCGCAAGAGACGCGGCTGGTTATCCGTTTCCGCATCGACGGCATCCTGCACGACGTGTTCACACCCCCTCCGACGCTGGCGCCCGCGATCAGCTCGCGCATGAAGGTGATGACCGAACTGGACATCGCCAATCGCCACTCGCCGCAGGATGGCCACACCTCGGTGCGGATCGGGCAGCGCAAGGTGGATATCCGCATGTCCTGCATCCCGACGGTGTACGGGGAGCGGCTGGTGCTGCGACTGCTGGATCAGACGCAGACGCAGTTGTCGCTGGACGACATCGGCATGACCAAGCAGATGCAGGGCGCGTTGATGGATGTCATCGACCGTCCGACCGGGATGGTGCTGGTGACGGGTCCGACGGGATCGGGCAAGACGACGACGCTGTACGCCGCGCTGGGTCGGATCGACCGGGCGACGCGGAACGTAATGACGATCGAGGATCCTGTTGAGTACCACTTGGACGGCATCAGCCAGATGCAGGTGAACCCCAAGCGCGGCGTCACGTTCGCGACGGGCCTGCGGTCGCTCCTGCGTCAGGATCCGGACGTGATCCTGGTGGGCGAGATCCGCGACAAGGAGACGGCGCAGATCGCGGTGCAGGCGTCGCTGACGGGGCACTTCGTGCTGGCGACGCTGCACACCAACGATGCGCCGGGCTCGATCCCGCGTCTGATCGACATCGGCATTGAGCCCTACCTGATCACGTCGTCGCTGCTGGGCGTGCTGGCGCAGCGGCTGCTGCGCCGGACGTGCGTGTCGTGCGCGGGCAAGGGCACAATCAACGATCATCAGCGCTGCGAGCGATGCTTCGGAACGGGCTATCGCGGGCGACTGGCCGTGTACGAGTTCATGCACATCGACGACACGCTCCGCAAACTCACGGAGAGCCGCGCGGACGGCGTGTCGCTGCGTGAGGCCGCGCTCGATGCGGGCTTCAAGCCGATGCGCGAGGACGCGATGCAGAAGGTCGCGATGGGCGTGACGGACCAGTCCGAGGTGTATCGCGTGCTGCACTGATTCGCGTCTCGTACGGATTCGCGAGTCACTGCAACGAGGGAACGGGTCCGCCGCGGTCCATAGGGCATTCGCCCGTTTCGCGACAAATATCGGCCCACCACGCGTGGTTTCCGGGCAACTCCGAGATCTTGTGGCATGTTCTTGGTGCGTCGCCGCAGGAGTCGCGCCATGGCTATTGGCGCGGCGTGCCGGCGGGGGCGGCGCACCCCATGAAGGAGTTGGCCTTGAAGAAGTCTGTTGTCGCGCTTGGTATCGCCTCCGTGCTGGCCCTTCCCGCCTTGGCGGTGGAGACCGTGACGTTCTCGTTCGGGGATGGCGAGGTCAGCGGCGGTTGGGCCCGCGACTACGGCGGGTTTGGCGGGTTTGACAATGTCGGCAAGCAGATCGTCGAGACCCGCATCATCATCGACTTTGAGCCGACGAACGGCTTCAACACCGCGGATTTCTACTCCGGGTTCCTTGTGCCGGTCATCCTGGATGACCCGAGCAACTCCGAGTACATGCAGTTGTGGGGCGCGGAGCTCGGCTGGTCGGGGACGACGGGGCACTTCACACTGAACATCGCCACGGATGACTTCAACGGCGTGATCCGCCCGGGTCGCTTCGGGTGGGAGTTCTACAGCGCGAACGAGTTCGACCCGTCGATCTCGGGCATCTTCCACGCTCACTCACGCTTCGAGTTCGACCTTGTGCCCGCCCCGGGAGCGACCGCGCTGCTGGGCGCAGGCGGGTTGCTGGCCGCGCGGCGTCGGCGCTGAAGCAAGTGCGACATCACGTGCACACGGAGAGCGTCCGAGCGGACGCTCTCCGTCTCTTTGTTGAGCATTCAGCGCGGCCTGCGTCGGCGGAGCGCGGGCGTGGCGGCGAGGGCGAAGGCCGTGAGCACGCCGGGCGCGGGGATGATGTCGACGTGGAAGGCGTACAGCCCGTCTCCGATATTGAGCCCTGTGACGCTGTCCGCGACTCGCCCGACGACGAACAGCTCGCCGTTGTTTCCGATCGAGACGTCGCTGATGGTGCTGAGGAACGCGTTGCCGTCCAGGAGGCCGTCGCCGTCGAGATCGATCCCTTGGGCGAACGGGCTCGCGGGTCCGGAGGTCAGGACGACGTAGGGACCGGCCCCGCCTCGGGGGTCGATCGTGATCACGTACTGGCCGGAGGACGAGAGACGCGAGGCGATCACCACGTCGCCGTTTCCGTTCATGCCGACATCGATGAGCGAGTCGTAGCTGCCGGCGAGCCCGGGCAGAATGTCGGTCTTCGGGACGAGCGTGACGATGCTGTTCTGGTCCCCGGTGACGAAGAAGGTGTCCCGCGAGGATGGAGCGCCGGAGGCGCTCGCGCGGATTGCCCAGCGCGATCCGTCCTGGCTGACGGTGAAACCGTCCAGGAAGCTCGAGAAGAGAACGTCGGGGCTGCCCGGGACGTTCGACGCGGCTTAGCCCGCGCGGGTGAACAGCAAGGTGCGTGCGGGCGCGCCGTCCGCCATCGCAGTCAGCGCGGCAGGAGCGAGCAGGGTGATCAACAGGGAAACGTGGGCGCGCATCGGAACCCCTCTCGTTCGGTGTGCACGGTCGGCCGATCTCTCGGGGAGGAACAGGCGCTGGATTCGTTCGCGGGCGCGGGAACTTCGGAACCTTGCGCAAGCGACGTTAAATGCTTGCATGTACTTGGGTTATACGGGTTGTGGTCTCCCGGGCCGGCGTGTGGGTGTTGCACGGATATCGAGCGGCGCACGTAGCATGAGGGGATGGAACGAACTCAATCCAAACAGGGCGCGACGTCCGTGCCCTTTCCCTCTCCCCTTGCCGTCCACTGGCAGCACGACCCAAGTGTGTGCTTCCTGAATCACGGGAGTTTCGGCGCGTGCCCGACACGCGTGCTGCAGGCACAGACCAGACTCAGGAACCGGATGGAGGCCGAGCCCATCCGGTTTTTCGTCGAGGACGCGTGGGAGCTGGCGGATCGCGCTCGTGCCGCGCTCGGCGCGCTGGTCGGCGCGAGCCCGTCGGATCTCGTGCCCGTGCCGAACGCGACGATCGGCGTGACGACGGTGCTGCACCATCTGGCTCGGACCGGCTACCTCGGCGCGGGCGATGAGGTTGTCGCCAACGACCACGAGTATCCGGCGTGCCTGAACAATCTGCGCGATGTGTGCGGGATGGTCGGAGCCCGCGCGGTGGTGACACGGATTCCGTTTCCGATCGAGTCGCCGGACCAGGCGTTTGACGCGATCATGTCCGGCGTCACGGCGCGGACGAAGGCCGCGCTCATCAGCCACGTGACGAGCTCGAGCGGGCTGATCTTGCCGGTCGAGAGGCTGGTGCGTGCGCTGGAGGCGAAGGGGATCCGCACCATCATCGACGGGGCGCACGGGGTCGGACTCGTGGAGGGTCTGAACCTCGATCGTCTCGGTGCGAGTTACTACACGAGCAACTGTCACAAGTGGCTGTGCACGCCGAAGGGGTGCGCGTTCCTGTGGATCAGGGGCGACAGACAGAGCGGGTTCCGCCCGATGGTCCTCTCGAACTTTGCCGAGAAGCCCAAGCCGGGGCGTCCCGCGCTGCACACGGAGTTTGACTTCGTCGGCACCAACGACATCACGGCGTTCCTGGTCGTGCCGGAGGCGATCGAGTTCATGGCGACGGTGCTGCCGGGGTTTGACGGCGCGAACGGGTGGGCGGCTGTGTTCAAGCACAACCGAGCGCTGACGCTGGCCGGGCGCAACGCCATCTGCGAGCGACTGGACGTCAGGGCCCCTGCCCCGGACGAGATGATCGGGAACATTTGCACGATCGTGCTGCCTCAGCAGGAGCTCGCCTTGCGTGCACGCCTGGCGCAGCGGAAGAGCGCATACCACGATGCGCTGCAGGACGAGCTGCTCCGGCGCTGGCGGATCCAGGTTCCGATCTGGTCTGTGGCGGACGGGCCGCGCACGGTGCGTATCAGTGCGCAGGTCTACAACTCGATCGGGCAGTACGTGTATCTCGCGGGCGCGCTGGCTCTGGAACTGGAGCGGGAGAGGGGCATGTGATGGGTATGGCGGGGGCTCTGAGCGCGCCGGCTGAAGAGTGGATGAGGCGGGTAACGCTTGAGGGGCGGCACGTGCGTCTTGAGCCGCTCACGGCAGGCCATGCCCGCGACTTGCACGAGGCGACCGCTCCCGAGACGTTCAGGTACTTCACGGTCCGGCCCGAGGAGCCGACCGAGTCCGGAATGGCGGGCTTCATTGAGTGGCTGATCTCTGACACGGCCCGCATCCACTTTGCGGTGATCGAGCGGGCATCGGAGCGCGCGGTGGGGAGCACGTCCTACTACGACATCCGTCCGGCGCATCGTGGGCTCGAGATCGGATGGACGTGGTACGGGGAGCGCGTGCGGCGCACGGCGGTGAATCCTGAGTGCAAGCTGCTGTTGATGTCGCGGGCGTTTGATGGGCTGGGCGCGGAGCGGGTCGCGCTGCGGACGGATGCCCGGAACGCGCAGAGCCGCGGGGCGATGCTCAAGTTCGGCGCGAAGGAGGAGGGGACGCTGCGGCATCACCTCTTGATGCCGGACGGGGCGTGGCGGGACAGCGTGTATTTCAGCGTGCTCCGTGACGAGTGGGGGCGCGTGCGGGCCGGACTTGAGGCGCGGGTGTGTGCGTTTGCCTGAGCGGATCGACGGACACAGATCAGGGAGCCGGATGATGCAGCCCGAGAACACACCGCCGGGGGTGAGCGGCCGCGAGACGATCAAGATACGGCTTCGCAACGTCTCGCAACTGTTCAACTCGCTGGATCCTTCTCCGTTCATTGAGAAGGACCTTGACGCCGACGCGGAGCAGTTCATCGAAGGGTGGGCGGCGGAGACGCATCGGGGTGCGAAGCTGCGGCTCGTGCTGCACCTCGAGGTGCCGGTGATTGATGAGACGGAGCGCGCGGGAGTGACGGAAGCGATCCACAACTTCTTCGCGTACAAGGCCGATCAGACCCGCATGGAACTGCGGCGGTTGTGGGGTGTCGGACGCTTGAGCATGCTGATCGGGCTGCTATTCGTGGGTGTGTGCATCGCCCTGGGGCAAACGGCGGGGCGTCTCTGGGGCGGCACGGTGGGAGAGATCGTTGAGCAGAGTCTGGTGATTGTCGGCTGGGTCGCGATGTGGCGGCCCTTGGAGATCTTTCTCTATGACTGGTGGCCGATCGCGCGCCGGATCGGCCTGCACCGTCGGTTGAGCACGATGAGAATCGAGTTTGCGGAGGGCGCGCCGCACTGAGCCGCGACTTACGCGATCGTCATGATCGGCGGGTCCAGCGGCAGCGAGCGCGCATAGTCCAGATACGAATCGATCGCTCGCTTGAGTTCCACCATGGAGTCGGAGGGGAACTTCTCGGTGAGGGCGCGGGCGATCTCGAAGGCGACGACGCACTCAACGACAACGCTCGCGGCAGAGACCGCGCAGATATCCGACCGCTCGTACTGGCTCATCTCCGCCTGCTTGGTGTTGAGATCGACGGAGGGGAGGCCGCGGAGGAGTGTGGAGATCGGCTTCATGGTTGCCTTGACGACCACGGGCTGTCCGTTCGTGATGCCCCCCTCGGTGCCGCCCGCGTTGTTGGAGTCGCGGAGGAACCCCAGCGTGTGCTCCTTGCGCTTCGTGACGTCGTACCGGATCGGATCATGCACCGCGGATCCTGGTCTGCTCGCGCACTCGCGCCCGAGGCCGATCTCGACGGCCTTCATGGCTTGCACGCCCATCACGGCGTAGGCGAGGCGTGCATCCAGGCGTGTCCGCCAGTCCATGCACGAGCCCAGCCCCGGGGGGCAGCCGAAGACGTGGGCCTCGACGATGCCGCCGATGGTGTCCTTGTCGATCTTGGCCTGTCGGATGATGGCGCACTGGCGCTCGGTGACCTGTTCGTCGGGGCAGTAGGTCTCGGAGGCGTCCCGTTTCTCGCGCATCGCCCTCCAGTTGTCGGGTGTAACGTCGGCATCGGTGCGAGCGTCGAGGATCTGGCGAACGAAGCCGAAGACCTCGATATCGACCTCGCGCAGGAGGCACTTGGCGACGGCTCCGGCCGCGACGCGTGCCGCGGTCTCGCGGGCGCTGGCGCGTTCAAGCGTTTCGCGGCAGTCGGTCGTGAGCCACTTGATGCTGCCGGCGAGGTCAGCGTGCCCGGGGCGGGGGCGGTAGACGGGCGGCGTCTTCACACCGTCGTCCATCCGCGAGTCCTTGTTCACGACCTGCATGCACAAGGGTGAAGCGATGGTCTTGCCCATGCGCGTGCCGGCGAGAAACTCGACGACGTCCTTCTCGATGCGCTGGCGGCCGCCCCGCCCGTAACCGCCCTGGCGCCGGAGGAGTTCGCCGTTGATGAGATCCAGATCAAGGGTGAGGCCGCGCGGGAGGCCGGTGAGGATCGTGATGAGCGCGGGCCCGTGTGATTCGCCGGCTGTCTGGTAGTCGAGGATTGGCATGGGCAGAGGGTACGTCCTGAGTGCCGCACGCGCCGCGCGGCGGGCTCAGGCCATCCGTCCTTACCACTTGAACATCTCGAGGACGTTGGCGTGGTCGTCGGTCCAGACGGGTGTGCGGTCGTTGGGCTCGAAGATCCACCATTCGCGACGGTCGAAGCCCTTGACCAGGAGAGGATCGAGGTCCTTCGGCTCGCGGGCGATGGCGACCCAGACGCTGGTCCACGCCTGTGTGACGAGCTGCTTTGGCGATCGATAGGTGCAGGAGACAACCTTCATGCCGAGCGAGCCCGCGATGCCGACGAGGGGGGGATTCAGGTTGATGTGACGGTTGGAGATGTGGAACATCAGGATGCCGCCGGGCGCGAGCTTCTGGCGGTAAAGGTCCATCGCCTCGCGCGTGATGAGGTGAACGGGGATGGCGTCGGAGCTGAAGGCGTCGATGACGATCAGCCCGTAGGCGCCGTCGGGGGCGTTTGCGATCTCGCGTCGGCCGTCGCCGATGATGGTGTTGATTGTGGCCTTGGAGTCGCTGAGGTAGCTGAACCAGCGCGTGTCGCGGGCGATGCGATCGACGGCGGGGTCGATCTCGTAGAAGTCGTAGACGTCACCCTCCTGCCCGTACGCGGCAATCGCGCCGGTGCCCATGCCGATGACGGCGACCTTCTTCAGGAGCGGACTCTCGCGATAGACGAACATGAGATCGCCGAGCGGCCCGTCCTGGTGGTAATAGGTGGTTGGCATCTTGTCCATGCCGTCGAGCGTGAACTGAGAGCCATGGGTCGTGGTGCCGTGGCGGAGCGTGTGCAGATCACCCTCGAACGAGCTGAGGACGCGGAGGACGCCGAAGAACGTCCGCTCCTTGTGCAGCACCTTGAAGCTGGACTCCACCATCACAAAGGAGAGCACCAGCAGGCCCACGGCCGCGAGCGAGAAGCGCAGCGGCCTGCCGACAGCGAGGAAGCACGCGACGCACGGCAGGCCGATGGGCAGGGCGACGGTGATCCAGCCGCCCTGAAGGTCCAGACCGTTGAGAGCGAACAGGACCCGCATCGCGGGCAGCGTGCCCGCCGCAAGCCCGACAATCGCGAACGGAACGACGAGGTCGAGCACGCGGTTGAGGCGGGAGGCCTTGGCCTGTCCGGGGACGATGCGCGACATGCACGCGAGCCCGATGGCGATTGGATACTCGTAAACGTCGTTGAAGAGGGTGGGCGCAACCAGCGCGTTGAAGATCCCGCCCATCACGCCTCCGACGGCGATCCAGAGGTAGAACTCGGTGAGCTTTGACACATCGGGCCGGGCGTCAGCGAGGCGTTTGTGGCAGAGGAGCGAGCCCAGCGCCATGAGCAGGACGTGGAGCCCGATGAGCATGGTGATCGGCTCGCGCGCCCGCATGAGGAACGCGACGATGATCGCGACGACGATGAACGGCAGAAGCTTCGAGAGCGACTCGGTGGGCACCAGCTCGCGCTTCGCGAAGGCGATGATGAATGTCAGGAGATAGATCGAGAGCGGGATGACCCAGAGGAGCGGGATGGCCGCGATATCGGTCGAGAGGTACTGCGTGGTGCCGAGGGTGAGACTCGAGGGCACGAACGCGAGGAAGATCCACCAGAAGCGGCGCTTCCACGTGAGGGGCGAGGCGTCGACCTTCGGCGCGGGCGCAACGAGCCCGGCACGCTTGGCCTGGCGCGTTGGCGCGCGGACGATGGCGCGGGCCATGACGACGCCGCAGGAGATGAGCAGCGGCGCGAGAGCTGCAAAGCCGGCCGTCCACCAGATGCCCTGGTCGTGCAGCCCCATGACGGGCTCGATGATGAGCGGGAAGCCCAGCAGCCCGATGAAGCTGCCGGCGTTGCTTGCGCCATAGAGGAAGTAGGGATCCGAGGCGGAGGGGTGACCGGTGCGCGCGAACCACGACTGAAGGAGGGGGCCGGTGGTCGAGAGGAGGAAGAAGGGGCCGCCGACCATCGCCGCGAGAAGGCCCAGCAGCCAGAGGGTCTGGCCGCCTTCTGTCGGAGGCGTCCATCCCTTTGGAACGGCGATGGGGAGTGCGATCGCGGTCGCGAGGATGACGACCGCGTGGATCGCGACCTGGGCCCACTTGTTTCGGACGCGCGACAGCGCGTGGGCGTACGAGTAGCCCGCGAGGAGCAGGGCCTGGAAGAAGAGCATGCACGTGTTCCAGACGGCTGGACTGCCACCGAGCATGGGGAGCATGCCTTTGGCGGCCATCGGCTGCACCATGAAGAGCAGGAGTGCGCTGAGGAAGATCGTGGCCGCGAAGAGGAGGAGCATGGGCCATGAGACTACCCGCCCCGCCCCCCCACGCCAAGTCCTGCGCCCAGCCCGACGCCCGGTCCCCTGCCCGGTATCACACGGCCATTGGCTTCCCGATCCCTACAGTCGGCCGGTCCGCCCATGGGCGTTCGTTGCCCCAGTTCGGCGCGGTGCCACCGTTTCCCGCGTCCCCATCGGCCCTTCATGACCAATCCCGCTCCTCCATCCAACCCCTCGATTCGGTCGGCGACCCGCCGGGCGACCCGCCGGTTTGCTGCCATCGTCTGCGACATCGACGGCTGCCTGAGTCCGGAGCACTCCGGTCCGATGGATGCGCACACGCTGGCCCGCATCGCGCACTGGAACCGGGAGGCACAGGAGCGCGGCGACAGGCCGGCCGTGACGCTGTGTTCCGGACGGCCCCAGCCGTTTGCGGAGGCGATGTGCCGCCTGATCGGGAACCGCACGCTGCCGATCGTCTGCGAGAACGGGGTGTGGATGTACGACCCGGCAACCAACGAGTACCTCATGGACCCTGCGATCACGGATGGGCACCTCGAGATGGTGGCCGCAGGGACGCGCTGGGTGCGGCGCGAGCTGGGGCCCAGGGGCGTGACGATCCAGCCGGGGAAGGCGGCGTCGATCTCGCTGTACCACCCGGTGACGGACGTGCTGCGCGGGCTGATGCCGGACATCGAGCGCGTCTTCGCGCGCGAGGGGTGGACGCTGCGCGTGTCGATGACGTGGCTGTACATCAACTGCGATCTGGCGCACGTGAGCAAAGGGAGCGGCGTGAGGCGCTTGATGGAGCGCACGGGCCTGACACGCGAGCGGCTGGCGGGGATCGGCGATACAACGAGCGACATGGCAATCCGCGAGAACGTCGCGTGGTTCGCCTGCCCGAGCAACGCGCAGGATGAGTTGAAGAAGCACGCGGACTTCGTGGCAAGCAAGCCGGAGGCGGAGGGCGTGCTGGAGATACTGGGTCATCTTCACCAAGTCAGCGACTGAGACATGCCCAACATTCTTCGAGATTGGACTTGCTTCCGTCGTTCGCTGATGTAATCTATTGAATCCCCTTCTTCGGGAGACTCTGATATGCGTGCAACCCACTCCATCATGCCGCTGAACGCCTGATCGATCGCTCGGACGGATTCGTCCGAGAACGCCCCGACTTCTACGTGAAGCGAGCGGCCAGCCGTCGATCTTCGGTGTTCTCACTCCCTCCGCGTTGATATCCGCGTCCATTGATCCCCGCGCAAAGGCATCGCCTCGCGCGCCCGGAGTAGTTCTGCACATGAAGCGCCGCACCATGCGGGGCTTGCGCGATCTCTGCGCTCGCCCCGACGATGAAGACGGTCTCGATCCGCGTCGTGATCGCAAAGACCAATCCCGTTCCAAGGCAAACCGCAAGGATCTCTCACTCTGTAAGCAGGCCATGCGGGCTCTCGATCTTGAGTTCGCCTCGTGGCCGTGGGCCATAGATGTCGGGCTGATGATCACCGCGGTCGAGCCCGCGCCCGATGCCAGTTGCCTGCGCGTGTATATCGCGTGGGCAGACGCGAGTCTCGGGCGTCTCGACGTTCTCGCGCGCGTCGGGTCCCGCTCGCCCGCGCTGCGCACTGCGGTCTCGCATGCCATCACGCGTAAGCGCGCGCCGCGCCTGGAGTTTGAAGCCGCACCGCCCCCGAGCGATCAGCTAGAGAGCGAGGTGCACGATGGCGAATGATGCCACGGGATCCGCCCCCATCTCATCATGGCCCGCCGGCCCGCTTGATTCGCTCGCAAGACGCCAGATCGATCTGATGGCCGCGCTCCCCGACGTTCGACGCCTGATCGTCCTTCCCGACGCCCACGCCGGCTCCCTTGTCTGCAACGGGACCGTTCTCGCAACGGAATCGGCCATCTATCCCGACGCCCTCGGGCGCGACATCGGGTGCGGCTACACCACTGCGCGCCTTGACTGCGACTCCGATTCATTCCGCGACCCCTCGATTCTCGAATCACTGCTGGAGCAACTCAGCGCCCGCGTCCAGACGCTGCGTCGCCGTGATCGCTCCGATCGTGATGACCTGCGACCGGTATCGCCACTCTCGGAGCCGAGTTTGGACTCCGAATGGCGACGCATCACCAGGGCCCAGTTCGCAACGCTGGGCCGCGGCAACCACTTCATTGAGTTCCAGCGCGACGGCGACGACCGTATCTGGATCATGGTTCACTCCGGTTCGCGAGCCCTCGGGGAAGCCATCCATCAGCATCACACCTCGCGTGCGAAGGCCTGGCACCGCAGGGTTGCCCGGCTCGAACGAGGCACGCCGCAGGGAGATGCCTACTTGAACGACGCGCTCCACGCGCAGCAGTGGGCATCGGCCAATCGGGCCGCGCTGCTTGCGATCGCGGCAGAGGCCGCGGCGGCGGTTGCGCACGCATCGGTCGAAGCCTCGACGATGGTTGACTCGCCGCACAACACCATCGCGATAGAGCGCCATGCCGGTGCGGAGTTGGTGGTTCACCGGAAGTCCGCCGCGAGAGCACGAGATGGCGAGCCAGTTCTCATCGCGGGCAGCGCGTCCACGTTCAGCGTACATGCTGTCGGCCTTGGATACGGGCCGTCGCTGGAATCATGCGCCCACGGCGCGGGCCGGGCGCTGCCGCGGTCGGTTGCCGCCCGCCGATTCGGTCCGCGAGAAGTCGCACGCCAGTACGACAGGGTCGTATTCGATCGGCGGCTCGCCGATCGCCTTCGCGACGAAGCGCCGTCTGCCTACCGCGACCTTCGGCCCGTTCTGAAGGCCCAGCGCGATTTGGTACGGACGATCAGGCGGCTCGTGCCGCTCGTGAGCTTCAAGGGGGTGTAGCGCTGTGTGATGCCGGGCGGGGGCTTATGGCCGGGTTCATTGCTCATACACTCCCCCCATGGACCCCGACGACAAGGTGTGCCTGTGTTTCAGCGTCTCCTTGCGGAAGCTGCGGACGTACCTGCGCGTGCACAATCCGTCGGTGCCATCGCTGCTCTCCGAGTGCTTCGGCGCGGGGACGGGATGCCAGTGGTGCGTGCCGTTCTTGAAGCACCTGCACGCGCAGCACCAGCAGGGGATCGAGCCGGACCTCAACGTCTCACCCGAGCAGTACACCAAGGCGCGGCTGTCGTTCCACAAGTCCGGCGAGCGCGATGCGGAGGTTGTAAGAGAAGCGACCCGTGAGGACGGGGGCGAGGCGTAGTGCATGCCATCGCTCCGAGCAGAGGCGACGGCGATGCGGCGGATTCAGTGGGCGCGGCGGGGCGCCTTGGCGGAGGGGCCGCCGATGCCGCGGTTCAGGGACTTGTCGGTGGCATAGTCGCGCGGGCCGCGATTGGGAAGGGCCTCCGCGGCCTTGGAGGCGTCTGCCGCGCCGGGGCCCGCGGCTTTGTCCTTCGGGATCGCGCGAACAACCTTCTTGACCTTCTTCTGTGACTTAGCCATGGGTGGCTCCCGAGAGTGGGTTGGATGGAAGAGCGGTCATTGTACGGACCAGATGAAACCACACGCGGCGGCGAGAATCCGCCTCACTGGGCTTGCGTTCACGCAGCCATGGAGTATGTTTGGGCATGGAACCGCGAGCAACGGGTGGATTGGGTGCGATGCGGACCGGCTGCGCGATCGCCATGATCAGCGCCAAAACGCTCGGCGCGGCGGCGGCTGGGAACCTGCACATCATGCTCGTCCCGCACGGCTCGTCGATGTGGATGGGCGGCTCGATGACGTGGGACATCTACGCGGACTACTCGCAGGTGGCGTCGGGTCTCTCCATCGCGGAGTTCCGCTTCGACATCGGCGGGTACGACAAGGGGTACTACACCGGCGACGTCTACGAAACCGGCTTCCCGCTCGGCGCGAGCGACGGAACGACGGGCGTGTCGCTCACGGGCTTCGCGGGCGGGCAGGCCCCGCCCAGCATGGGCGGCTCATACACCGGCACCTTCCTCGGCTCGTTCACCTACCACGATGTCTCAACCGTCGTCAACTCCATTGTCCAGCCGACGCTCACCAACTTCACCGGCCCCGACGGGGCGCTCAGCGTGTACACGAACGCAAGCGGCGCGATGAGCGTCGCGTCGCTGCCGGACGGCACCGGCGGCTTCCACACCGTGACGATCGAGTCGATCCCGGTCGACATGTACCTCTTCCCCACGCCCGGCGCCGCGATGGCGATGCTCATGAGCGTCGGAATGGTGAGACGCCGCCGGCGCTGATTCCACGCACCACCGCCCCCCCGCAATTACATCCTCGCGGCCTGAACGGCTCGAAGCTGTCACCATTGAACCGGTACAGGCGCCGTCCTCGCTCCCCGGCTCCATGCAATACCTGCACCCCGTGTTGCGGATCCACGACGCCCCGTCCCTGTCACAATCGACAGACCGCGCGGGAGCTTGAGCGGGCCGTGACTCCGCGGCGTGCGCCGGGCCAGCGTGTGTCGGGTTGGGACAACCACTTCTCCGAGAAGATGTTGCACGCCGGCTCACCCCCTGCGCCGCACGCCACTCGCTCTCTCCGTCCCCCGTTCCCTTCTCCGTCACTCTTTTTACCAAATAAACACTTGACAAACGTCCCACCAGCCCGTACGTTAGCCGTACCGTGGTCGCCCCAAGCACCCCATCCCCCTCCCTCGACTTCCGCCCCGACGCGGCCGCCGCCGACGCCCTCCTCATCGACCTGGCCTCACCCGAACACTCCCTCGCCTCCGTCGCCCGCAAGCACAGCGTCCCTCTCGCGGCTCTCGCCCTCTGGCTCACAACCCCCGCCGCACGAGAGCGCATGCTCACCATCGAACGAGGCGCCTACACCCACGTCCGCATGTCCGCGGCTCTCAATCTCAACGCCGCCGTTCAGACCTTCGTCACCATCCTCGACACCTTCCTACACGCCCCCGACGCCTCTTCCTCTTCTCCGCCATCACCGACCGCCGATGCCCCTTCCGCTCCGCGTTCCTCTGATTCCTCCGCGCCCTCTGCGTTCGCTTCCCTCCGTCTTGCGCTGCAACGACAGAGTCTCGCCCTCCGTGCCGCCTCCCATCTCTGCCGCCTCGCGCGAATCGTCCCCGTCTCCGATGATGACCTCGCCCGCGCGCGAGCCATCAGCCCGCCGCGCCAAACCCCCGCAGCGGGCCCGCGCCAAACGCCCGTTAAACCCGCCAGCGTAAATCCCCGCGGCCACGCTCCCACATCGCCCACCCAATCGCGCGCTCACTCGGCCGCACCCGCCCCCGTTCCGTCCCGATCCCCCGCGCAAGCTCCAATCTCAGCCCCAGCCCCAGCCCCGGCACCCGCGCCCTTCCGCACGCCCGCGCCAGCCCTCGCTCCAACCCCCGCCCCTGCGGCCCCCGCTGCGCCGAATACCCACGCAACAGGCGCGGGCGCCGCGCGGAATGCCGCGCCCCACGCCGCTCCCAAAGCCGCCCCCAAAGCCGCCCCCAATGCCGCAAATCCCCCCGCGCCCGCGTCACTCGAAGATCTGACCGCGGAGCTTGAAGCCATCGCTCGCTCACTCGGCGTGGACATCTCCGACATCGACGACGACGCGCCCCTCCCTCCGGAGGCCCTGGCCTTCCTTCCGCCTGAAATCGCCGCCTTCTTCGCCACCGATGCGCCGGCCCCGTCCGCCCCTGACCCGTCCACTCTTGACCCCTCCCCCCTTTCCCCCTCCCATCTTGCTCCGCACCCTCTCGCCGCGTCCCCATAGCGCGCGCAACGCCGGGCCTTGCGTGCGCCCTCAAGGGATGGTGGGGGGGCGGCCGCGGCACGGCGCGCGAAGGCGCAGACAAGCACGAGTCGCGGGCGTCCGCCCCGCTCCCTCAAGCATGCGCCTTGCGAGCGTTGGGTTGAATGGGCGGTTGAAGTGTGCCGCACGTTGGGCAGGGGCGCGGGGTGTGGGACTCGGAGGCGGCGCGGGTAGCGCGGGCGGCGGCGATGTCGATGGCGCGGCCATCGCGGAGAATCGCGATCCGATCCTCGTTCGTCAGTTTGGGCATGCGACGTGGAACGAATCCCTCGGCGCGGCGGATGGCCTGTTCGATGACCCGGCGCGTGCGTGCGTCGCTTAGGGATTCGCCCATGCGGGGATTCCTTGGAGGTTCTCGGTGATGAGGTGGCGTAGAGGAAGCCGCGTGGCCATCGCGTTCGAGTCGGGGGCGTCCGCCCCGCTCCACTAAGGAAGGCGCTGCGCGGGGGGCTCTACCAGCCCCTGCGGCGACCCCTCCGGGGTGCGCCTTGGAGCTGGCAACCATCGCACGCCCGCTTCGCGGGCGGAGGAGGGACAAGGCGGTTGGCTCGTTGTGTGGATGGATCGCCCCGGATGGACGGGGCGTGTTGGATGGCTGAAGTGTGCCGCAGGCGGGGCAGGGGCGCGGGGTGTGGGATTCGACGGCCTGTCGGACGGCTCGCTTCACTGCGGCCTCAATCGAGTGGCCGTCGTCGAAGATCGCCATGGCGCGGTCGGCGTCGAAGGGCTTGGGCTTCTTTGGGTTCGGGGACATGCGGGATTCTTGGGTGGTGGGGGCGAACTGTGCGGGAGATCGGGAGCGAGGATGGGTGGAGGTGGCGGTCCCACCTGTCAAGAGCCCGGCTCACCCGTCCAAATCACCCAACGATGCCGATGCGTGGTACAATCTCTGACTGTGGCTTGCAAGGTGCTTTGCGATGGATTGCAATGCCACGGCGGTAATCTTCCGCGATCTTTGTAGGATGTAGTTGTTTCATTGCGCGGGCGCCTTCGACAGTGGTAGCAAGTGAGATGAGAACATCAATGCCAGTCAATAAGCATGGACGCTTTTCAAGTGATAGTCCAGTAAGCGTTGTTGATTTATTTTGCGGAGCTGGGGGGCTGACCTATGGCTTTACCCAAGCAGGACTGCAAGTAGAAGCAGGCATCGATATTGATGAACAAGCGCGATTTGCATACAAGTCAAACAACCCTGGCACAAGTTTCTTCTGTTGGGATCTGTCTCGCAAGAATAGCAGGAGCATCAACAGCCTGTTTCGGCCTGGCAAAGTTCGAGTTTTAGCGGGTTGTGCACCATGCAAACCGTTCTCCAAGCTAACCAACGGGATCAAGAAGCATAACGACTGGGACCTGTTGGACTACTTCGGCCGCTTTATCCGTGGAATCGTCCCCGAAATAGTGACGATGGAGAACGTTCCCGAGTTGGCAGAGCGCGGCAGAGAAGTGCTCGACACATTTCTCCGCACTCTTCATCGTCTCGATTACACGATCGATTGGCGGGTTGTGAATTGCTCAGAATACGGAGTGCCGCAATCCCGACGACGATTGGTTCTACTCGCCTCAAGAATCGGAAGGATAACTATTCCTGACGGATCGCATGTGGATTCGCGAAGATGGAGAACGGTACGTCAGACAATCGGCGATCTACGTCCGCTTGGCATCGGTGAATCTGATCCCGATGATCCGCTGCATACATCTTCGATGCTCTCAGATTTGAACGTAAGACGACTCCGATCCACACCACACGACGGAGGCACTCGTAAAGAATGGCCAAATGACTTGATTCTCGATTGCCATAGAAAAAAATCGGGCGAGCGATACTACTCAATATATGGACGTATGTGGTGGGACAGGCCCGCTCCTACGATGACGACTCTTTGCACAGGTATTGGGAATGGGCGATTCGGACATCCCGAGCAGGATCGTGCCATTACGCTACGAGAAGCCGCCTTGTTTCAGAGCTTTCCGCGAAGTTATGTATTTTGGCCACAAGATCAGAAGCTCAACAAATCCGCAGTAAGCAAGCTTATTGGAAATGCTGTCCCACCTAAGTTGGCCAAGGCAATTGGTCATGCAATTATTTGCCATATATGAGGTCGCCATCTAACACGCGGGCCTGTAATCGCACACGAATCAGCGCGGAGATCTACTAATGACTGACGAGGTTCCTAAGGAATACCGACTCGAAATCGATACGCGCATACTTGAGTTGTTGGGCCCAAGTTTGTATACTAATATATACTATGTTCTTGCTGAGCTAATAGCAAACGCATACGACGCCGACGCGTCAAATGTCTATGTCATTTCACACAAAGACGATATTACTGTGGAAGATGACGGCCATGGCATGTCGTATAAAGATGGAGATATCGCAAGATACTTGAATGTGGGCGGTTCTACGCGGGTGGTAGACGCGGACACATTTACTCGATCGAAGTCTCGTCGACGCATGGGTAGAAAGGGCGTAGGAAAGCTCGCGGCTCTATCTGTTTCCGAGAATGTGGATGTGATGTCAAAAGTAGGTGCCGAGCTATCCGGATTCGTCCTCTCCCGGCAGCCTCCGAATGGCAACCTGCTTACTCCAATTCCAGATGAACGCATCATTTTTGAACACGTGCGGGATCATGGATCTGCGATCGTGATGCGCAACCCACAGTACAGGTTGCATAAGAGCATTGATGCAGTTCGTCGAAATCTGTTGAAGGTGTTTCCGTTAGTTGACAGTGAATTCAGAATCCACGTAATCCGTGAGAGTGAGTATGCACTAGTCGACTCTTTCGATGAGCACGTCATGAACGAGTTGGGTTGCCTGATCACGCTAGGGAAGAGATTTAGTAGACTTTGTAAAATGGTACCTATTCTCTTTCCCGAGCGAAGGAATGAGCTTGTCCAAGCCCGAGACTCTGCTAGATTGCCTGTCACCATGAGAGATAGGAACGGTCATGAGCACGAGTACTCAATGGAGATTGAAGGGTGGATAGGGGCATATAAGACAACGAGGGGGCGCAAGGCTGAGATCAGCGATTTTCCCGATAATTTCATCTCTCTGTTTGCAAATAGTAAGTTGGGTGAATTCAACATCCTCCCAACAGTGGGACAAAACAAACTGAATGAAGTGTACGTTGTGGGGCAGCTTCACGTTGATTTATTTGAAGCTACAGAGCTTCCAGACATGGCATTGAGTAATCGACAAGGATACAAGTCCGACGATCCACGATACGTATCAGTGCAAGAGTACGTTCAGGCCAAACTGTTGAGCGACATTCTCCGCATGCGGGACGTGTTCGCTGACCTAGGCAAGGCAACTAAGAAGCAGAAAAAGATGGATGAGCACCGGAAGCTCGAAGCGGAGCTGCGGGCCGATGTCGATAAGTTTCGAGATGTCGTGGCTAGAAGCACTATGGACCGTGTTGCCCGTCGTGGGGTCAAGCTTTCCGCAGAGCAGAAGGTGGCCGTCCAGGACGCAGTCGCCGAGTCAATCAACAGCAATCAACCCAGTATCGGCCTTAAGCAACAGGTGGACGCGCTCAAGAAGCGAATATTGATTAGCCAGTCGCGGGGCGATAAGCAGTTTGCAGATATTGTGTATCAGATGTTGCTGTATAATGGCGTCCCGCCTGAGGATGTGCTGTACACGAACTGCGACGATGAGTTGGCTCGAATCCCTGAAGGCGAGTCGGTCTATGGATACCTGCGAGACTTCTTTGTTGATAGTTACTCAACCGAGAAAATATTTGCTATATTTGTGACAAGTGAGCACACCAAAACGTCGTGGGGCGCTATTACTGAAGTTGGGGCAGCGTGGATTACGCAGATTGATAGCAAAGTGTTCAATATTCATCCGTTTAGACCGGAACATCCACTTGATGACAACAAGCAGTGGCAAAGCACAAATCGCGACCAGAAGTCTGGCGTATTGTGGATGACCACGTTGGACGCGGACATCTTTTGTCAGAAGATTGAGGCTGTGTGCGATGTGCTCGGGTACATCAAGCAGAGGCGAGTGAGTAACATGCAGCACCTTGCCACGCTCGTCTCAGTACGGACTGCGTAGTGTGTAAAGCGGGTCGCAGCGCGTTGTGTGCATGATCCCGTGGTGGTATTCCGAATGCCAATGTAGTCTTGCGAACCTTGTAGCAGCCTCACCCCCCCGCGCTGCCCTCACCACCCGGCAGTGTCATCGACCACGGATCGAGGTACTTGTCGAGGTCGGCGGCGGTGAGTGTGCCGCCGGGGCCGGAGCCGAATGACTTGCCATCGGGACCGGTGTTGACGGGCTGACCGACGACGGTTTCGAGCGCGAGCTGGCGCACAGTCTTGCCCTGGGCGTACGCGTTCTTGGCGAGCGCAGCCGACTTGTCGTAGCCGATCACGGGCACCAGCGATGTACACATCGCGAGCGACCCCTCGATCAGTTCCTTGCAGCGGTCGGTGTCGGGCACGAGTCCCTCGCCCGGGCCGTTGAGCAGGTTCTCCGTCATGACGTGGCAGGTGCGGGCGAGGAGGTGGATCGAGTCCAGCACGTTCGCGGCCATCATCGGCATCGCCACGTTGAGGTCGAGCATGGAGCCGACGCCGCCCAAGCCGCCCATCGCCACCGCGTGGTCGTTGCCGATCACCTGGCAGCAGGCCATGATCGCGGCCTCGCAGATGACGGGGTTGACCTTGCCGGGCATGATGGAGGAGCCGGGCTGCACGGCGGGCAACTTCAGTTCGCCGATGCCGCACCGCGGCCCCATCCCCAGCAACCTGATATCCCCCGCGATCTTGCTGAGGCTCACGGCGATGGTGCGGAGGTGGCCGCTGGTCTCGACGATGGCGTCCTTCGCGTGCTGGGCCTCGAAGTGGTTCGCGGCCTCGCGGAAGTGGACGCCGGTCTGCCTCGTGAGTTCCGCGGCAACCAGCGAGCCGAACTGCTCATGCGTGTTGATCCCCGTCCCCACCGCCGTGCCGCCGATCGCCAGTTCCGACAACGCGTGCAGCGCGCGGTGGAGGCGTTCCTCGGCGTGGCGCATCTGGGAGGTGTAGCCGCTGAACTCCTGGCCGAGACGGATCGGCGTCGCATCTTGAAGGTGCGTCCGTCCGATCTTGACGAGGGTGTCCCACTTGGCGGCTTTGGATTCGAGCGCGGAGGCGATGGTCTTGATGGCGGGGAGGAGCGTGTGCTCGATCTCGATCGCCGCGGCGAGGTGCATCGCGGTGGGGAAGGTGTCGTTGCTGGACTGCCCCATGTTGACGTGGTCGTTGGGGTGCACACCTCCCGCGGCGAGATACGCCGGGTCCTTCGTGGAGCCGATGGGCTTGTGCTTGCGAAGGCAGATGATGTTGGCGATCACCTCGTTGGCGTTCATGTTGGTGGAGGTGCCGGAGCCGGTCTGGAAGATGTCGACGGGGAAGTGCTTGGCGATGCCGCCGAGTGCGGGGAGGCCGTCCTTGATCTCGTGGCAGGCCTCGATGATGGACTTGGTGCGCTCGGCGTCGAGGCGATTGAGCGAGCGGTTGACGGTCGCGCACGCGGCCTTGAGGATCGCGTAGGCCTTGATGATCTGTTCCGGCACGGGGCGGCCGGACATGGGGAAGTTGAGCACGGCTCGCTGGGTGGAGGCGCCGTAGAGGACGTCGGCGGGGACTTCCATCGCGCCCATGGTGTCCTTCTCGGTGCGGAAGCCACTCATGGAGGACGCGGCGGGGGCGGTGGTGGCGGAGGGGGCTGGCATAGGGGGAACTCCTGTGGGGGAGGAATGGTAGAAGAGGAGGGAAAGGGGCAGAGGGGCAGAGGGTGTACGATTGTGGTTGGGGGCACAACGGGAAAGGACTTCACATGCGGAATCGCGTGAATGGCGGATGGCGTGGCGGGGTCGGGCTTGCGGCGGCGATCGGTGTTGTGGCGGGGTCGGTGGTTGCAGGGTCGGCGTGGGGGCAGACGCGACGGAATCCGCCGCCGGGGTCCGGGGCTCCTCCGGCGACGCCGGACGCTTCGGCGCAGCCCGCGCCCGCGGCTCCCACGCGTCCGAGGCAGCAGGGGCCGAATCCGTATCTGAAGAGGTCGGATCCGAAGGACTGGGTGCTGAGCATTCGGGTGGATGTGGCGAGTTCGCAGGAGGTGCTGCTGACGCCGACGGGGAGTTTCCCGACGCAGGAGATGTGGCAGTTTTCGTCGGCGGTGGTGGTGTTCCCGATGCTGCCGGCGACGTCGGGGTGGGAGCCGCCCGAGGAGGGCGCGTTCTCGGGCACGCTGACGTTCAACGATCGCGTGCGGGTGGAGACGTTTGAGGTGCTTGAGGGGTATCCCTCGGGGACGAAGCTTGCGAAGTGGACGCTGGAGCCGGCGCAGTACCAGGGCAAGCAGATGCACCTTGATGTGAAGGTGTCGGGGACGGGGTACAAGGTGGAGTTCAACGAGAAGGAGGCGATGAAGCTGGCGTGGCCGGGGACGTGGCCGCCGGAGGCGTTGAACGCGACAAAGGCGGAGCCGTATGTGACGCACGCGCCGAACGGTGAGACACTGGATATGAGCCCGGTGCGGGATCTTGTGGCGAAGTGGACGAACGGCAAGCCGCAGAGCCAGACACCGGTGGTGACGGCCAAGTGGATCACGGGCCAGGTCGCGGAACTGGTGCAGGTTTCGGGATCTGGGTTCGGTTACTCGCGCACGGGGAAGATCCAGGGGATTGATTCGAAGGGCGCGCCTCAGACGGCGATTGATCGGCGCGGGTCACAGTTTGACATCACGTGCCTGCTGGTGGCGTGTCTTCGCGAGGCGGGGATTCCGACGCGGATGGTGATCGGGTATGACGTTGGCCAGAAGAAGGAAGAGCAGACGTTTCTGAAGACGAAGCGCGGGGTGTCGGAGGAGTTGCGGGCGTGGGCGGAGTTCGCGCTGTATGACGAGGCGAATGACATTCTGACGTGGGTGCCGGTGGATGTGGTGGCGATGCGGAAGGAGAGCTCGCGCGTGCCGGACATCGGCAAGCCGTGGCCTTACTTCGGGAACAACGAGGACCTGCAGATGCTGGTGCCGTTTGCGTTCCAGTTGCAGCCGCCGACGACGGTGCGGTTCTACGGGACACCGGGCTTCTGGGGTTGGATTGTGCAGCCGGTGTTGCCGGAGCAGGCGGAGCAGTGGTTGTCGCTGAACGCGACGAGCCCGTCGAAGCGGGGCGGACAGCCGCGCCGGAACTGAGACCGGAGGTCAGAAGCGCTCGAGCCAGCGGGTTGAGGGGAGAAATGTGTAGTCGGGCGTTTCGGGCGTCTGGTCGGGCGCGACGGGGATGCTGAGCTTCGCGTGGCCGTCGATGAAGGCGAGGTTGGCGCGGACCTTGTTGGAGCCGAACCAGTATTGCTTGCGATCGCCTCCGTCGTCGTGGTTGTAGATGGTGTGTGTGCCGATGACCCAGGTCTTGGTGGGTTGTTCGATGGGGGGCATGCGCCCGCCGCCGGAGGGGACGAGGGTGGGGAACTCATCGCCGTAGGGGTTGGTGTCGGGGGCGTGGTCGTTGAGCGTGTAGGAAGAGCCGAGGAAGTCGTACATGAGCTCGGCGCGCTCGAGGCCTGGAATCGGGAGGCCGGTGTCGTTGAGGCCCTTGTCGATGGGGGAGCGGAACTGGTCGAGATCGAAGGGTGGGATGGCGGGGTCGTGCGGCTCATCCGGGGGAATGTCCTGCGTGGTGACGTAGCGGTTCAGGGGGCGGCGCTCGGCGCCGATCTCGTTGATGCCGTAGAAGGGAAGCGTGCCCTTCTTGCCTCCGAAGAGAGCGCCGATGACGGACTCGCCGCCGGAGGGGAGTGGGCCGATGGCCTGGGGGAGGTAGCCGGGGAAGTCGTTCTGGTAGAGGGTGAGGCCGACGGAGAGCTGCTGGAGGCGGCTGCCGCAGACGGTGATCTGGGCTTGCCTGCGTGCGGAGCCGAGTGTGGGGAGGAGGATGCCGATAAGGAGCGCGATGATGGCGATGACGACGAGGAGTTCGATGAGGGTGAAGGCGCGGCGCGCAGGAGTCGGCAGGTGTGTCGGCATGGTTGCGAGAGGATAGTGGGTGACGGGGGATGAGGTTGCGGGGGGCTTGAGCGGCGCGGGCCACGGTCGCTTCGAGTCAATCGAAAGAATGTGGGTTCATGGCTGCAAGGTTCCGCGGGTGTGCGGGAACTCTGGTGTCCTTGTTCGCGGTGAAAAGGCCGGTTCTTGTGGGACCGTCCGACACCGAGATGAGCCGCACAGCGGTCCATCGGGACCGAAACCAGGAACACCAAAAGGGAGCATTGCCATGAACATCCGCAGCCGTCAGAATCGTTCTTTCTCTTTCGCTCGCATCGCCGCGTTCGCCGGCTTGGCGTCGGCGCTCGTCGCGGGAAGCGCCTCGGCCGCCTCGCAGACGATCACGCTGCGGAGCGGGCAGGTGGGTGGGTTGCCCGGGGTTGCGGGTCAGCCCGATGACATCGTGACGTGGCGTCCGGGGACGCCGGGCGGCGCGCCCGCGAGCGGTTCGGTGTTCGGTGCGGCGGACTTTGCGGGCGCAAACGCGGGTTCGGCGGCGCACGTGATCAACCCGGTGTCGGTGTGGACGCCGGGGATCAGCGATCCCCAGGCGCGGTGGATCAACTGGGACGGCTATTTCGTGAACCCCGATGGCACGCCCGGCACCGGCAACGGCGTGGCGGGTTCGGTGCTCTACGCGGTGCCGTTCAACGTGACGCTGTCGTCGGTCACGCTCGCGACGATCAAGATCGAGTACGCGGTGGATGACTACCTGGGTGACCATCCTTCCTGGGGCGGTCCGAATCCCGATGGGCTTTACATCAACGGCATCTCGACGGGATATTCCGGCGGCAGTTACGCGACGCCCACCACGCACTTTCAGAACATCACGGCAATGGTGAACCCGGGACTCAACTACATGTACCTCTACCAGCGCGATGCGGGCTTCGGTGTGAGCGGCATCATCTTCAGCGCGACGATCGATGTGGTGCCAGCGCCGGGCGCGCTGGGGCTTGCCGGTGTGGGCGGGCTGATTGCGATGCGGCGTCGGCGTCGCTGAGTCTCGCGCGGCGGACTAAGAACTCATGTGAGTGGCCGACGGTGGTAGAAGCCACCGTCGGTTCGGCTTTCCGCATCCGCCGAAAGTCGGCGGATGCGGAGAGCAGGAGTCGAAGTGTGCCCCCCGCCCCCCAACTTGTAAACCGTCGGGCTCGAAAGGGAGGATATTCGCGCGCTGTCACTCTTTGAAGTTTCGGAAGATCGCTGTTGTTCGCACGGGCTGACAAGCAGCCAGCGGCACGAGAGCGAGTTGCGGTCATGCGTGCTCGTCGTCGGTGTCATCGGGGTCGTTGAGGGTGTCGGGGACGGCGAGGTCGGGGACGGACTGGAAGGCGATGCCGCCCTTGCCGCTGGAGCGAGCGTCGTGCATGGATGCGGGATAGACGGTGTGACGCCCGTACTTGGCGTCGAGCTTGTCGACGGCCTTGGCGAGGGCCATGCGGCGCTGCTCGCCCTGAAAGAGCGCGGCGGCGACATCGGCGTGAGGCGCGAGGTCGTGGAGGGTGACGCCGACGCAGAGGGGCGTGCGCCCGTCGCGGGGTCGCGACTCCCAGAGCGAGGCGAAGGCCTCGATGAAGGTCATGGTGTCGGCGGAGCCGGCGGGGAGCGCGAGGTCGGATGCCCAGCGTCCTGGAGAGCGGCCGCCCCACGCGCCGACGACGGATGCGCCGGTGAGGGGAGCGGTGGGGAAGCTGCTAGAGGATGCGGGAGCGCGGCGACCATCACGGGCGCGCTCGAACCGATTGGGATCCATGTAACGAATCCAGACGCTGAGCTTGGCCGCGCCGTATCCCATGTGACGCAGGCGCGACGCGGCCTTGTTGAGGAGGCGCACGCATATGGCGCGGGCGAGATCGTCGGTGCGGTCCTTGGGGGGAAGGACGTGTTGGTGGCCGACGCTGCGCTTGCGTGTGGGGGGTTCGGGGACATCGTGGCCGCGGAGCCAGTGCCACCAGGTGCGGCCGATCACGCTCTCCCACGCCGCTTCCATCTCGCGCTCGGAGAGGGCGCAGAGTTCTTCGACGGTGCGAATGCCCTTGCGATCGAGACGCTCTCGCATCTTGCGACCGATGCCGGGGAAGTCGATGAGTTCGAGCCCGTAGAGGCGCTGGGGGAGTTCGGGGGTGTCGATGACGACCAGCCCGTCGGGCTTCATCATGTCGGTGCCGACCTTGGCGAGGAAGCGGTTGGGCGCGATGGCGATGGAGCAGCGGACGACATCGCCGATGCGCTCGCGGATGGACTGTTTGATGGAGAGGGCCAGAGCGCGGGCAGCGGGCTCGTTGCGTTCGCTGGGTTGCAGGCGGCAGGAGACCTCGTCGATGGAGTGGACGCCTCGGACGGGGATGCGGGCCTCGATCGCCTCGATGATGCGGTGGTGGTACTCGACATAGAGGCGCGGGCGGGACTCGACGAAGATCATGGAGGGGCACATGCGCCGGGCATCGCGGACGGAGGTGCCGGTCTTGATGCCGAGGCGCTTGGCCTCGATGCTGGCGGCGAGGAGCGAGGTGGTGTCGGTGATGACGGCGACGACGCCGATGGGGCGGTTGCGGAGGTCGGGCCGGTCCTGCTGCTCGACCGAGGCGAAGTAGCTGTTGAGATCGAGATAGAGGGTGGTAAGGGCCATGATGGGAGACCGATCATAGTCCTAACTTGAGAGTGTGGGGGAAGAGAAGAGAACGCAGAGGTCGCGGAGGAGGCGGAGTGGCGCGGAGGGGGAGGAGAAGGGGTTGAATACGAAGGTCTCAAAGGGAAATGGGAAGGAATGGGAGCGCGCCGGGGCACGTTGACACTCTTGTAGCATTGAGGAAGGGAGAACGCGTTGTGACAGAGTCCAAGTCGGAGCGGATTCGCGAGATGCTGTTGCAGGCGGCGCCGGAGTGCCGTGCGTTGTGTCGTGTGGATCCGAACGCGACGTTCTCGTACGAACTGCTGTCGGGTGGCGTGTGGTGGTCAGACGAGACTCCACCGGTCACAAGGGCTGTTTGGGCGCTCCGGGCGGTGGTCCGTCACCGCACGTGCATGATCTGCGGCATCGACTCCGAGTTTGGCGAAGAGTGGGAAGTGGCCAAGCAAATCTTTCCGGAGTGGGTCGGCTTCCGCGAAGAGCGGTGTCGGCCGCAGGCTGAGATCGTGGAGCAGTTCAAAGCGGAACTCGCGAGGGGAGCGAGTGAGATGCAGAAGGTGGCCCGACGGCTGGATGTATGGGATCGACTCAGCAAGCGGAAAGAGCGCGAGTGACGTCTGAGGAAGCTTCAATTGCGGTTGACGCGGCATGTTCGCTCGTAATCGCCGCGGAGGGGCGCAAAGGGCATGGTTCAACGGCTATACATGATGCGAGTCCAGAGGCCGAGATCGACCGCGAGTGGGGGCGATAAAGACGTCCGCGTTGGGCCGAACTCGCGCGCGATCCAGTCTGCGAGGTTGAGACCGTAGCAGATGATGTCGGTCTGGTACACCGAGAGGATCGGGTTACCCGGCGCGTGTGGGATTGAAACGATAGAGCGGTGGACGAAGATCGGGATGAGCTTCGGTGCCGCGTCGAAGTGGGGGCGAGCGACGCGAAGCGCCTCTTCGAGTTGCAACGGAAGAGGACCAAACTCGTCGAGCCAGAACGCGTTTTCTTCGATGTCGAAGGCTGCGCCTTCCCAGGGCCAAGCGAGGCGATCGGCCACGGTTTCCGGATGACGCCAGTCGGGCCATTGGGGGCCACATGGGAGTCTGGATTGCATAAGCGTGCGGAGATCAGGCGGGAAGCGAAGGCCGTGCATGGTCTCCGCCTCGGAGATCTCGGCCTCTGTGAGGCCATCGGCCCAGTCGCACGGCATCGCCAGCCAGGATTTCAGCACGCCGCTCATGTCGCCTTGCATGCGTCATCGTATCGAGCTGGCACTTCAGTCGCATCGGCTCGCGGAGCGCGAGACCGAGTGCGACTCGAAGGCGTTCAAAGGAAAGCGCCGCTGAAGCGGCGAATGTAGGGCGATCGCGGTTAGGCTTTCGGATCGCCGTCCTCGGACTCGAGTTGCATTGCAACAGCGTTGAGGAAGAAGCTGAGGATGTCGTCAAGGTTGTTCGGGCCGCCCATGCCAACGAAGTGCATGAACTCGGACCCGCCGCATGTGGTTCCGGGAACGATGCGGTAGTCGTGCCAGTCGGTCTCTGAAAGCCGCCGCGAGACCGGCTCGAAGCGCCAATCCTGCATGTGGGTGTACATGATGTCGATCTTGACAATCCAGCCGGGGTTGTCCAGGGTGCCAATGCTGACACCGAACTCGTGCTCCCAATCGCCGTCGCATTGGGCCTGCCACCATTGATTGAGTTGTTGCATCGATTCCATAAGCGGCCTTGTTGCGGTTGCGACAGTCAACTGGAAGCGTATCAAGCGAGGCTTTCAGTCGCATCGGCTCGCGAAGCGCGAGACCGAGTGCGACTCGAAGGCGTTCAAAGGAGGCACCGCTGAAGCGGCGGATGTGGTATGGACGGTCGCTTTCCGGGGGTGTCGCTTCTGTCGCCAATGGCGACCTTGCTCCACGCCCCGGCTACTGGCGTGCAGGGCTTCGCCCTGCTCAGGCGAGCGACTTGCTGAGGATGACGCTGCGGTAGTTGGTGTACGGCCACTGCCAGTGCTGGATGAAGCGGTAGGCGCGGTGGGCGTAGTAGCCGCTGAGCTTGGTGTCGGGCTCGGCCATGGAGAGGGCGATTTCGGCCTTGCCGAGTTCCTTGGCGCGTTGTTCGACGGCGGCGAGGAGCAGGCCCCCGATGCCGCGGCCCTGGTGGAGGGGATCGACGCCGAAGAGCGAGAAGTGAGCAACCTCGGGCCTCTGGAACCACTCGGGGAAGGCGGCCGATTCTTTCTCTTGAAAGAGGATGGTGCCGACGAGGGGGCCGTTGTCGCCGAGGGTGGCGACGAAGTTCTCGCCGGTGGCGGAGCGGGCGCGGGTGACATCGACGGTCTGGCGTCCGGCCAGGGGTTGCAGGCCCATGGCGCCCTGCTCGGCGTAGGCGCGGTGCAGGAGGGAGGTCAGCTCTTCCATGGAGTCGGAAGAGCGGAGCATGCGGACGAGGATCTGGATCACGGGTTGGGCGGCGGGGGCTTCAAGCATTTTTATTCATTCAGAGCATAGGTATGCGAACCGGTCGGGACCACGCGCCCGTGCCGCCGGGCGCGTTCGGACGCCTCCGGGCGGAACCCGGATTGTTGGCGCGCGGCGCGAGCCGGTCACATTGTCATTCCGCGTCGGTGCCGATCGATTTCCGCAGAAACTCCACCATGCGTTGAGAGAAAATCAGGCGGTTGGAGAGTTTGGCGAAGCCGTGGCCTTCGTCGGGGAAGTAGACCTGCTCGGGCTCGTAGCCACGCTGCATGAGGCCGACGGCGAGCTGCATGGCCTCGCCGACGGGGACGCGCGGGTCGTTGAGTCCGTGGGCGATGAGCATGGGGACCTTGATCTTCTCGATCTGGTTGATGGGGGAGACGGACTCCAGGAACTCCGAGTCGGTGAGCGGGCCGTACTCGACCTCGCGGAGTTTCTGGCGGTAGCCGCTGGTCTGCTCGAGGAAGGTCTTCATGTTGACGATGCCGACGACGTTGATGCCGGCGCCGAAGAGGGGCTCTTTCTGCTCGCCCCGTTCGACGCGGAGGCCGTCTTCAACGAGGGTGGCGACGGACATGAAGCCGCCGTAGGAGCCGCCGTAGGTGGCGATGCGTCCGGCTTTGGCGTAGTTGTTGTCGACGAGCCACTTGGCGGCATCGACGCCGTCGCTGACGGACTTCCAGCGGCCCTTGTAATCGTCCATCATGTGGAAGGCGCGGCCGTAGCCGGTGCTGCCTCGGACGTTGGGCTGGATGATGCCGAAGCCCTGGGCGAGGAGGTACTGGTTCTGAGCGCTGAAGACGGGGCGGAACTGGCCTTCGGGGCCGCCGTGGTAGTTGGCGATGAAGGGGATGCGTGTGCCCTCGACGTGGCCGGGAGGGAGGAAGAGGAAGGCGGGGATCTCAAGGCCGTCCGCGGCCTTGTACTTGATGAGTTTGGGAAGTGTGAACTGGGCGAGGTCGATGCCCTGGGTGTCGGCCATGGTGACCTGACGCGGCGTGTCGGCGGAGCGACCGGCGGGCGGGACGTTCCATGTGTAAGAGAGGCCGGGTGTGCGGGCGTTGGAGACGGACCAAGTGATGCGGTCACCCTTGAGTTCGTTCAGGGAGATGGCGCCCTCTTCAATGGCGGGGAGTTCGACCTTGGCGTAGCCGGGGAGGCGGTAGAGCTGGAGTGCGCCATAGCCGTCCTTGTTGGTGACGACGGCCAGGAGGGTGCGCTCGGTGTTCATCGAGGCGCCGTCGATCTCGTAGTCGTCGATCTCGGCGATGGGCTTCTTGGTTGAGCCGCTGGCAAGGTCTTTCTCGTAGAGCTTGCGCTTGCCGTCTTCGGTGTCTGCGACGATAAGGACGCTCTTCTCACCGGGGAGATAGCCGACAAAGGACTGGGAGACGGTGGAGCCGTCGGGGCCCTTCATGCCGAGGTCCTTCATGGAGCCGTCGGCGGTGTTGAGCTCGTAGATCGAGGTGTCGGAGATGGAGCGATATTCGGCGACGAGGACGCGCGACTTGTCGAGCGTGACGTCCTCTGCATCCCATGAGCCAGCGCGATCGAGCAAACGCGTGGTCTTGCCGCTGGCGAAGTCGTAGCGATAGATGTAGAAGTCGCGCTCGCTCTCGGCGTTGCCGGTGTAGATGAAGCCGGAGGAGTCGGCGAACCACTTGTTGGCGGCGAACTGGACTTTCGGGTTGGAGATGATGGGCTTGATCGCGCTCGGGTCTCCGGGCGCGGCCTTGGGGTCCAAGAGCGAGATCTGCGTGTTCTCGTTGCCGCCCACGGCGTGGAAGAGGAGGATCTTGGAGCCGTCCGGGGAGATTGAGTATCCGGAGAGTCCGTCCTTGTAGTCGGTGAGTTTGACCATTTTGGAGTCGGGGCCTGCGGCGTTGCCCTGCACGCGATAGAGCTGCCAGATGCCGTCCGGCCAGTCGCGGACGTAAAGGGTGCCGTCCGGCGCGATCTGGGGTGAGCCGGGGGCGCGGATCTTGAGGAAGCGTTCGAGGGAGATCGAGGCGAGAGGCTCGGAGGCAGGGGTGGAGAGGACGCGCGGGTCGCGCGCGGGCTGGGTGGTCGCGTTCTGCGCGAGCGCGGCTGAGGTGAAGAGGAGCGAGGCGAGGAGTGAGGCGGGCGTCGTGAGCGTGAGGGCAACGCGAGAACGTGATGTGCTCCGCATGGGTGCGATCTCCTTTGGGTTCAAAGGATACCGGGCGGGAGCGCGGCGGGTTCAGTATGCGGATTGGGATCCGGTCGGGAGCGAGGGGCGAGACGAGGGTCGGGTGAAGGGGTGCGTGGCGCGCCGTTCGGCATTTCGAGGCTGGGGTGATTCTCTTACACTGTGCGTATGGCTGAGCACGACGAGAATCCGGGCGATCTGGGACGTGGGCTCGAGGGACCGGGCGGAGTGGGAGGTCTGGCCAAGGCGACGGGGAGTTCCGACCCAGAGACGCCGGAGCCGGGCGTGGACGCCAGCGTGATCGGTTCGCACTTCATGGGAGACACGCCGTCGGGCGTCTCGGGCGCGCGCAGGCCTGCGCCGGAGACGATCGGGCCGTATCGCGTGCGGGGCGTGCTGGGCGAGGGCGGGTTTGGTGTGGTGTATCTGGCGGAGCAGGAGAAGCCGATTCGGCGGCAGGTGGCGATCAAGCTGCTGCGGGCGGGGCGAGAGAACGACCAGGTCATCGCCCGGTTTCAGCGCGAGCGTCAGTCGCTGGTGCGGATGGAGCATCCCGGGATCGCCAGGGTGTTCGAGGCGTCGGAGCTGCCGGATGGTCGCCCGTACATCGTGATGGAGTTTGTGAAGGGGCTGCCTCTGACGACGTACTGCGATGACGCGAAGTTGTCGCTGCGGGCGAGGCTGGAGTTGGTGGGGCAGGTGTGCCGCGCGGTGCAGCACGCGCACACGAAGGGGATGATCCATCGGGATCTGAAGCCGTCGAACGTGCTGGTGGCGGTGTCGGACGGGGCGCCGGTGGTGAAGATCATCGACTTCGGGATCGCCAAGCCGGTGGAGATGCACGAGGGTGAGCAGACGGTGTACACCCAGCTCAACCAGATCGTGGGGACGCCGGGGTACATGTCGCCGGAGCAGGTGCGGGGGTCGCTGGACCTGGACACGCGGACGGATGTGTACTCGATCGGCGTGATGCTGTATGAGTTATTGGCGGGGGCGATGCCGCTGGACCCCGCGTTGTTCCGGAACAAGACGGCGGCGCAGGCGGAGCGGCTGATCGCGGAGACGGAGCCGCAGCGGCCCTCGACGCGTGTGTCGCGAGCGGCGGCGGTGCGTGAGCGGGTGGCGCTGGCGCGGGCGACGGATGCGGAGGCGCTGACGCGCGAGCTGCGGGGTGAGCTGGACTGGGTGGTGATGAAGTGCCTGGAGAAGGACCCGGCGCGGCGGTATCAGTCGCCGGCCGAGCTTGCGCAGGACCTTCTGCGGTATCTGGCGGGCGAGGCGGTGGAGGCGGTGCCTCCGACGCTGGGGTACAGGGCGCGGAAGTACGTGCGGCGTCACCGTGCGCTGGTGGTGTCAGCGTCGGCGATTGTGCTCGCGCTGGTGGGCGGGCTGGCGAGCGCGGGGTATGGGCTGTACCGGGCGAACGTGGCCAACACGGAGTTGACGAAGACGAACACGAAGTTGAGCGAGGCGATTGAAGAGGCGACTCGTCAGGAGAAGAAGGCGACGCGGGAGGCGGCGCGGTCGGGGGCGTTCTTGAAGCTGTTCGTTGATGAGGTGCTGGGTTCGGCGAGTCCGCGGGAGTCGGCGGGCGTGGACGTATCAGTCGGGTATGTGCTCGATCAGTCGGTCAAGATGCTGGACGAGATTGAAGACCCGTCGGTGCGTGCGGACGTGGAGTACAAGATCGGCTTCATTTATTCCACGCTCGGACGATACGAGGAGGCGTATCACCACCTGCGTTCGGCGGTGGAGATGATGGAGCGCGATCCGGAGACGCCGCGCGAGACGGTTGCCGACGCGAACCTGCACCTTCAGAGAGCGTCATCTTCCCTTGGGCGCGATGAGTTCGGGCTTGCGTATGCGATGCGCGGGCTGGAGATCCGGCGTGAGCACTTTGGGGCGACGCATCCATTGACGCTCGAAGCGATGTCCTCGGTGGCCAGCGCCATGGTGCGGGCCGGCCGACAGGCGGAAGGTGCGGAGATGATCGAGAGTGCGGTCCGCACATTCGCAGAGATCGAGCCGCCGGGGAGCGAAACAGACGAGCACCTGGTGGTGCTTGCGGCCTACTCGACCATTTGTCTGGTGCCACAGGCGCGGCATGCGGAGAGGTTCGAGCTGACCGAGCGGATGGTGGCCGCTGCGGAGCGGATCGAAGCACCGGAGCTCGACCTTGCGGCCTATCTGCGGTGGCACGCGGACGCGGCGAGATCGGTCAAGAAGTTTGATCGAGCGATCTCGTCCGCCGAGCGATCGCTGGAGATCGAAGAACGGATCTCCGGCGAAACAACGCAGCTCGCGAGCGCGAAGGCGACGTTGGCTCTCGTGCTTTCCGAGTCGGGGGATCCGGTGCGGGGAGAGGTCTTCGCGCGCGAGGCGGTCACGATTTATGAGAGAGAGCTGGGCATCAACAGCGAGGGGACTTCGGGCGCGATCGCGATCCTGGCGAAGACATATCAGGAGCAAGGTCGGTTCGCCGAAGCCGCGGACTTGTACGGGCAGGTCGCATCGATCCGTCGAAACCTGCTCGGAGAGGACTCGTGGCGAGCGCTGGCGTCTCAATCGCTGCAAGGGGAGAACCTGGCCAGGGTTGGCCGATTCGAGGAAGCGGAGGCGCTTCTGCTTGATGCCGAGCGACGATTGAGGAACGTGGAAGTGGCGACGAGGCCGTACTTGCTGACAGTTGAGCGGCTCGTGGCGCTCTATGAGAACTGGGGCAAGATGGAGAGTCATGAGCAATGGAAGCGCGAGCTCGATCGTCTGTCGGCGTCTGAGCCGAGCGGTGGCCCGTGATACAGTCCTGATGCTGGCGTGAGCCCACTGTTGCGGCGGTCGCGGCTCTGGGTCGCGCTCCATCTCGGGAGGTTGCCATGGCCATGCGGAGTCAGCCGGATCCGTACACGAACGCGGCGGGTTTGAAGCGAACATTGAAGCGACTGATCAAGGCGCTTCTGGATGCGAATCCCGCGCCTCCGAGCACATCGGCACGAGGGCTCGCGAGGACATGGCTTTCCGGATCCACCGGAAGCCAACCGGTCGCGGTCAACGCATGGATGAGGCGTGCGCTGACCGATGACGCGCTCGGCAGCCAGGTCGTCACGCTCACGCCCGCGAACGCGATCGCGTACGCCGCGAAACTCGACGGCATGGTCGACGACTTCATTCAGGGCGCGCAGCCCAGCGACCCGTCGTTGGCATCGGCGTGGACGTGGCTCAAGGCCGAGGTGTCGCAGCCGGGGGACACGGACATCCCGCCCGACGTCTTGGAGTTCGTTGACGACTCGCTGCCGAGCGTGTGAGGCCATTGGAAGTGAGAGTCGGTTCAGGGGGCGCATCGGAGCGATCACGCCGCGCGGCGATCGCTCTCGCGCTGGTTCTGGCCTGCGCTCGTGGTCTTGGCGCGCTCGGCGTCGACCTTGCCGTTCTCATTCCAGCGCGGGGCGCGGACGTTGGCGGGCGTGAGGGGCGACTCGCGCCAGTCCTCGGCGTTGCGGAGATTCAGTTCGCTGGGCATGGTCTTGCGGTAGCCCAGGAGGCGGACGACCTCGAGCACGTCGCACCAGGTGGGGAACATGCGATCGTTGGAGCGCTTAAAGGCCTCGATGGCCATGACGAAGAGGAACTGTTCGCTGGTCAGTTCGCCCTCTTCGGCGGAACGCGTGAAATCGGAGAGGCGGCGGCCCGGGCCGCGGCGACGTTCGGCGCCGGTAGGGGCCGCGCTTGCGTCCGAGAAGTCGACGTCCTTCGTTATGCCGTTATCCGGGCCCTCGTCCGCGGCGTTGAGGCGCTGAGCCTTCTTGAGAGCTGCCGCGATCTCGCGCCGGTCCAGGCCCGAGCGGCGATCGACGACCGAGCCGTAGGCGGGGTGCCCCGGGGCGGAGGTGGAGGCGGAGGCGGAGGAGACGGGCGTGGGCGGGATCGCCGACGCGTCGGTGGAGGCGGTGAGATTCTCGGACTTGCTGGCGCGTTGGCGGCTTGACATGGCGGGTATTTCCTTGGCCCGCCGGCTCGCTCAAGCGAATCGGACGGACGGATCAGAGATCGTCGTCATCGTCAAAGTCGGCATCCTCTTCCAACTCCTCGTCGTCGTCTTCGAGGAAATCGTCGTCGTCCTCGAACTCATCGGCGTCACCACCCTCCTCTTCGTCATCGGCGAAGGGGTCGGCCTCGTCCTCATCCTCGTCTTCTTCGGCGTCGAGGACTGGCGTGGCGGCGGTTGACCACGGGGCGTGAGCCGGCGTGGCAAGCCCGAGGAGGGCCAGAAGCTGGTCGTGTGCGTTGGTGGCCGCGGGCGGAATGAGGATGGTGTCAAGAGGCATCGCGAGCGTCCTTCTGCGTGTACGTGCGGGTGAGTGTCCCGGTGATGTTCTGGCGCGGGCGGACGCGCTTCCCAGTTGTTCCATCCCTTGGGTCGTCGAGTGGCGCTGCGTGTGCCGCGCGGCCGGGATTCGTACGACCGAAAGGTGCGGCCCGCCAGACCGCCCCCGGAACGGCGGTACAGTACCCGCATCGGCCAAGCTGTCAAACGCCGCCCGTGAGGTTCTCGGGCGGAGGCGGGACCGGCCCCCGCGTGCCCGGCGATCAAGGAAGATTGGTCTTGGTGTCCACCGACGATCCACAACCCCGGCGTTCCACGGCTTTCACCTCGGTGATTGATCCGGTGGCGGGGGTTTTGGCGCTGATGCTGCCCGGCCTTGGACACTGGGTCCGGGGAGAGCGTCGGCGCGGACGGTTGATATGCGCGGGGGTGCTTGGGCTGTTTGCTATAGGCCTTCTGGTGG
This sequence comes from uncultured Phycisphaeraceae bacterium, assembly GCA_964588385.1. Classification (GTDB taxonomy): domain Bacteria; phylum Planctomycetota; class Phycisphaerae; order Phycisphaerales; family UBA1924; genus JAHBWV01. The sequence goes on along the minus strand of CAZPPG010000015.1, from coordinate 25,784 downwards.
GCGGTATCGAGGTTGTGGACCGGCGGGAGAGCCGCATCTGGTTCGTGGGGCAGGCGGGGGTGGGCCCGCTGGCGCTGGGGGTGGACTGGGTGCATCAGAACGTGTTCAAGGGCGTGGACCGGGACTCGGGCGAGCGCCGGAGCGCGCTGCCGGGGGAGACAATCGGACCCGGGGGGTGGATTGAGGAAGCGGAGCCGGGTCAGAGGCCGCCGAATATCCGGAGTGTGGCGAAGGTGAACGAGCTGGGGACGCTGTTCTGTGCTGTGGCCGGGATGCTGAACCTGATCGTGATTCTGGATGCTGTGTTTCCGAGGCGCGTGGGGCGGGCGGCACCGGCCGGGCTTCGAGGGCCCGAGGGCTCTGGGGGTGCGGCATGATGCTTGAGCTCGCGCCGATCGTGCTGGCGTACATCCCGTTCGTGGATCCGATCGATGCCCATCGATGGTGGTTTCTGCTGCTGATCCCGATGGCGATCGGGGTGTCGATGGTGTACAAGGCGGTGCGGATGCGATCGCTGACCCGCTATTGGCGGCACGTCGCGGGGATGAGCGCGTCGATCATTCTTGGGATCATTGTGCTGGGCGCCGCGACGTACGTGCTGATCGAATGGATCGTGCCGCGGATCGCGCCGATGCCGGGGTGAGCCGGGCCCCGGGTGCTAGCATCCTCGCGTGATTCTCCTGATCGACAACTACGACAGTTTCACGTGGAATCTGGTGCAGCGGCTGGGCGAGCTCGACCCGACGCTGGAGCCGGATCGTGACCTGGTGGTGGTGCGGAATGATCGCATCACGGCGGATGAGGCGGCGGCGATGGATGGTGGGCGGGGCCCGAGCCACGTGATCATCTCGCCGGGGCCGTGCACGCCGCGGGAGGCGGGGGTTTCGAGCCAAGTGATGACGAGGTTTGCGGGGCGGGTGCCGGTCCTGGGCGTGTGCCTCGGGCATCAGTGCATGGGGGACATGCACGGGATGACGGTGGCACGGCACAAGATCCAGATGCACGGGAAGACCAGCCCGATCTGGCATGACGGGAAGGGTGTGTATGAGGGGCTTCCGAATCCGTTTACGGCGACGCGGTATCACTCGCTGGTGATCGTGCCGGAGACGATGCCGCGGGAGCCGCGCCGGGGTGAGGATGGTTGGAAGGTTTCGGCTTGGACATTCGACGGTGAAGAGAGCCCGGAGAATCGGGTGATCATGGGGATCCGGCGTGTGTGGAAGGATGCGGGGAGGCAGAACTGGGAGGGTGTGCAGTACCACCCGGAGAGCTTTTTGACGGATGCGGGGCCGCAGTTGCTGGCGAACTTCCTGCGGATGGGTGATCGCCCGCGGAGGCCGAAATCGCCTACGCTGGTCGCATGATTCACCCTTCGCCGACGACACCTGTTGCGATTGATACGGCCCGCGGCACACTGGAGCAGGTCGTTGCTCCGACGGCGACCAAGCCGGGGTACATCGTGGTCTCGTTTCCGAACACGTCGTACCAGACACACCTGATTCCGACGGGGCCGGTGACGGCGCAGGTCGGGAAACGGATTGTGGGGGTGGTGCGTGGGAGCACGCGGCGGGTGGATTCGGTCCAGACGGGCGGGCGGTATGTGGAGCCGGTCTTCGGGCGGCCGCGCAGGGTGCAGGGGACGGTGGTGGCGACGGACGGACGCGCGAACACGATCACGGTGAACGCGGGGTTTCCGCTGGTGTGCGCGATTGGTGATGAGCGCCAGCGGGCGGAGCAGTTCGCGATCGGGGACATGGTGACATTTGACATGCCTGAGGCGGCGAGGTTTGAGGAGCGATGAAGAAGGGGCAGAGGGACGAAGGGGCAGAGGGGCAAAGGGAAGAAGGCACGAGGCACTGAGTCCGGAGGATGCTCGTGGGGACGGGTGCTGGAGCGATGAGGGTGGGTGAGCGGGGGCGGGACGGGTTCCGGCCCAGGGGCGAGGGACCGTCGAGACTGGATGCGCTGACGGATGGTGTCTTCGCGCTGGCGATCACGCTGCTGGTGGTGACCAACGAGATCCCGACGCGGTTCGATGAGTTCATGAGCGCGATGCTGGGGTTCCCAGCGTTCGCGGCGTGCTTTGCGATCCTGATCTGGTTCTGGTTTGCGCACCATGTCTATTCGAGGCGGGTGGGGCTGATCGATGCGCCGACGACGGCGATCACGGCGGTGCTGCTGTTCATCGTGCTGTTCTTCGTGTACGTGATGAAGTATCTGTACGCGTGGCTGCTGGCGCATGTGATCGGGGTGGGGCCGCGGGAGCTTGTGGGCGCGCTGACGCTGGGCGATGCGCGGTTGCTGATGGCGCTCTTCAGCATCGGGTTTCTCGCGGTGTGCCTGGTGTTTGTCGCGCTGTACGCGCGGGCGTGGCGGCTGCGCGAGCGGCTGAGCATGGATGAGATCGAGCGGATGGTGGTGAAGGATGAGGTTGTGAACTGGGTCGCGCTCGGGGGGATCCCGGTGGTGTCGCTGGGGCTTCTGGCGACGAACGTGCCGGCGATGGTCGCGGCGGGCGGGTGGTGCTACGGGTTCATCGGCGCGGTGAAGTTCGTCACCGGGCTGCGCCATGGGAAGCGGCTGGAGCGTGCGCTTGGGGCAGCGACTACGTGATGCGCGGATCGACCCAGCGGTAGAGCACATCGACGGCGAGGTTGAAGAGGATGAGCATCGTCGAGAAGACGACGACGATGCCCATGATGAGGAAGAGGTCCTTATTCTGGACCGCGCTCACGAAGTGCTGGCCGAGGCCGGGGACGGTAAAGACGCGCTCGACGACGAAGGAGCCGGTCATGGCGAGCGCGGTCGCGGGGCCGAGATAGGAGAGGACGGGGAGGAAGGCGTTCTTGAGGGCGTGCTTCAGGATGACGGTGCGCTCCGGCAGGCCCTTGGCGCGGGCGGTGCGGATGTAGTCGGAGGAGAGGGCCTCGATCATGCCCGCACGCGTGAGGCGCGCGATGTACGCGGCGAACGGGAGCGAGAGTGTGAGGGCGGGGAGGACGATGTCGCGTGGAGAGCCCCAAGAGGCGACGGGAAAGATGGGGAGGAGCACGGAGAGGAGAAGCAGGAGGAGTGTGCCGGCGACGAAGGTGGGGGTGGAGATGCCGACGAGCGCGAGCGTGAGGGTGGAAACATCGGCGAAGGAGTTCGGGCGGATCGCGCCGACGACGCCGGCCGCGAGGCCGATGAGGAGGGCGATGAGGATGGCCGCGAGGCCGAGCGTGGCGGAGACGGGGAGCGACGATCCGATGATCTCGTTGACGGTGCGGTCGCGGTATTGGAGTGAGGGGCCGAGATCGAAGACGAAGCGTTCGGGGGGCGCGAGCCCGGCGGCCACGGCGGCGGCATCGCGTGCGGCGTGCTCTCCGGAGAGATGGGCGCGCAGCCAGCGGGCGCCCGTCGCCCGTTCGACGTAGGAGGTCGCGAAGCCCCAGAAGGAGTCCATGTCGTACTGGGCCTTCATGGCCTCGGCGATCTCAGGGGGCGGGCGGCGGCCCTCGGGGTTCTCGAGCGGGTTGCCCGGGATGCCCCACGCGAGGGCGAGGGTGATGAGGAAGACGGCGCCGACGATGAAGGGCAGTTGGAGGAGTCGACGGAGGACGACGCCGGTCATGGGGCGTCTCCGGCTGGGCGCGGGGGCGTTGCGCGAGGGGTGTCCGGGCCCTTGCCGTCGCCGAGGATGTCCACGAGATAGGCGTTCTGGGTCTGGCGCGGATGGGCGTTGATGCCGCTGACCTTGTGGGCGTTGAAGAGGAAGATGTTGCAATAGTGGAAGATGGGGACGGCGGGGAGATCCTCTTCGACGAGCATGACTTCAGCGCGACGGAGGAGGGCGAGGCGGGCCTCGGGATCGGCCTCGGATGCGGCCTGGCGGAGCAGATCGTCGTAGACGGGATTGGCGTAGTTGCGGTCGTTGTTCTCGTCGCCGGTACGGTGGGGGTCGAGGAAGGTCGTTGGATCGCCGTAGTCGCCGTACCAGCCGCCTCGCGAGGACATGTAGTTCTTGTTCTTGAGGTCTTCGCGGAAGATCTTGATCTCTTTCTGCTCGATGATGACGGGGATGCCGAGCGTGCGCTGCCAGTCCGAAGCGATGGACTGGCCGATGAGGTCGTGCCCCCCGTCTTTGTTGAAGAGGATGGAGATGGCGGGCATGCTTGAGGGGTCGGGGTATCCGGCTTCGGCGAGGAGGGCGCGGGCGCGGGCGATGAGGGCATCGCGGTCGGCGGGCGTGGTCATGTCGGAGATGCAGGGGAGGCCGGCGGGCGCGGTGTATCCGGCGAGAGAGTTGGGCGGGATGAGCGTGCGGGCCACGGGCTCTCCGACGCGCCGGACGCCCTCGGCGATGGCGCGTTTGTCGATCATCATGGCGAGCGCTCGGCGCACGCGTGCGTCCGCGAGCGGATTGGGACGGCCGTCGGCGAGTCGGGGTGAGCAGTTGAAGTTGTAGAAGTATGTGCCGAAAACGGGGAGGATGTGGAGGTGGTTGCGGGGGTCGTCGGGAAGGAGGCGAGCGATCTGGATCTCGTCGATGCCCTGAGACTTGAGCGCGTCATACTCGGCCTGGTGCTCGCGAAGGAAAGCGAGCTTCTGAGCGTACATGTCGCCTCGGTAGGGTGCGACCACGTCGGTCACCCAGTCGGCGGCGCCGGAGCGGTACGCCAGCACAATGGCGTTTGCGTCGTCGATTGTTGGAATCGCGATCGAGCGGATCGCGAGTGAGTCGTAGAGGCGGTGGAGCGGGTTGGCTTCGAGGCGCATGTCGCGCTTGAAGCGCCAGGTCTTCAGGAGGAAGGGGCCGTTGGTGACGATGTGGCCGGGTTTGGTCCAGCCCGATTCGATGATGAGGCGGCCGGTGACGGGATCGACGCGCTCGTATTGTGAGACGAGGGGTGGGTAGACGGGGAAGAAAGGGGGCATGGCCAGGAGGTCGAGGAAGTACGGGGCGGGATGCTCGAGCGTGACGATGAGGGTGCGATCGTCCGGGGCGCGGGCGTGGACGAGCTCGTCGAACTTTGCGAGTGTTTCGGCCCAGAGCGCTTGGCCGGCGTCGGGCCCCGTGGGGGCGGCTTCTTTGGCGGCCTGGGCGAGGGCGTTGAGGCGCCACTGCGTGAACGCTTCGGCGCCCTTGATGAGCTGGAGCTGGCGGACGTAGTCGGCCCCGGTGTCGGGCAGCAGCAGGCGTCGCCACGCGTAGAGGAAGTCCGAGGCGCGGACGGGCTGCCCGTTGGACCACTTCAGATTGTCGCGGAGGTGGAAGGTGTAGACGAGACCGTCGTCGGAAACGCTCCAGGACTCGGCGGCGGCGGGGATGATCGCATAGTCCTGATCGAAGACGTCCTGCTGGACGAGCCCCTCGAAGAGCAGGCGTCCGACGCGGAGGTCCTGCATCCAAGACATGCGCTGCAGATCGAGGGTGGCGACGTCGCCCTTGTTGATGAAGGTGAAGTCGGCGCGCGGAGCGGGCTTGTCGCCGGCGAGGGCCAGGCCGAGCGCGAGGATCAGGAGGAGGATCGGAATGAGGACGCGGAGCATGTGGTCAGTAGGGTACCGACCAGTGCGCACGGGGACGCAGCGCCGTTGAGCGACGCCGCGTGGATCATTTCAGGAAGCGGTCGGCCGGGAGCGAGAGCGGCGCGGCGACAAGGTTGGCGCGGATGAAGGACTCGGCCTGCGGGATGAACTGCGCGTCGGTCGCGGCATTGCCGCTCTGGAGAGTGGAGGAAACGGAAGTGGGATCGCGGGGCTTGCCGGGCTCGAGCGAGAGGAGGGCGTAGAAGACGTTGGCTTCTCCCGTTGATGCCAGTTGCTCCAGCGTGAGGCGGAGCTGGCCGGAGCCGGGCGCTGGCATGTGGCCAGCCTTGGAGCGGCGAAGGACATAGGCGACCAGGTCGCCGCCGAAGGCGCCCAGCTCGCTGCTGACGCCCGGGCCCAGCGCGGTGCGCCCAATGAGGCCGTCGCGGGCCGCGACGCCGGCGCGGAGCACGGTCGCGAGGAAAGCGGCGTCCTGGGAGTCGGCGGGGAGGGCTTGCAGGCGGGCGGACATGGTCTTTGCGATCTGCGTGAACGCGCCCTCGCGGACCTCGGTGTAGTTGGCGATATCGACCTTTGTGGCGTCGGCCAGCGCGATGACCGCTCCGTCGACGACGGTGGGATCCTTCTCTGAAGCGGCGAGCGTGGCAAGGCGGTTCACCAGACGCACGGCTCCACCGGATGGCAGGGCGGGGCTGCCGGTCGCGAGCGCTCGGAAGGTCGTGCCCGCGGCCTGGCAGGCCATGAACCGGATGGGGGCGGAACCATCGTTGAAAAGAGGCTCGAGTTCCGAGGCCGACTGAGCTGTCGCGATGGAGCCGAGAATGCGGATGGCGTTGAGACGGGTGAGGTCGGGGTTGTCCTTGCCGGCGAGTGTGGAGAGGGCTGGCACCAGCACACGGGCGTATTCCAGCCGGAAGGCAACAGAGGCCTGGGTTCCGGCTTCCTCAAGGGGGCGAAGGAGCTGATCGCGTCCGCGCTTGGCGGTTGACCATTCAGGGCTCTTGAATAGTTCCAGAGCGGCGGTGGCGTAGGTCGCGGCCTGCTGCTTCTGGTCCTCGGAGAGTGATGTGGATTGGACCACCGCCGCGGGAAGTTCGTTCTGGGCGAGTGCGGCGGGCACAACGAGGAGTGCTGCGGCGAGGGCGAGCGCCGGCGCGAGCATTCGGAAGCGGTGTTGAAGGTTGATGGTCGCCAAGTGCGTGCTCCGATCCGTCCGGTACGGACGGGGGACGTTTCGAGTTTGGTTGACCGGCCCGGTGGGACCGGGTGTCGGACAGGGGTGAGAACAATAGGACGGGGAGCCCGATGGATCGGGGGTCAGTAGACCTCGGTGAAGATGCGTCGTGTGAGGCGGACCTGTTTGTGGATCATGCGGCGATCCCAGGTGCTGACGTTCGCCAGCGTCTCGGCGTCGACCTGGAGGTAGCCGTCGAGATGGGAGGAGGGGAGCGTGCGGGCGAGTTGCTGGAAGATGCCGAGTTCCATACCGGCCAAGCCGCAGACGTAGACGAGCCCGCGATCGGAGCCGAGGATGGAGGCAAGGAGTTCGCGGTGGGTGTCGAGGCGGTTCTGCACGTACATCGGGGGCTCGCCGTCGGGCTGGCGTTCGCGGCTGAGGGCAGTGATGTATGAGAAGTTGGGGTGCTTCGCGGCGAGTTCGCGGAGGTTGTCGTCGTAGAGGAGGTCGTTGGCGTAGGGGACGCCCATGACGAGGGCGATCTTTGAGGCGACGCCGGCGGCCAGCAGGTCGAGGATCATGCCTCGGAATGGAGCGATGCCGGTGCCGGTGGCGAAGAAGACGTAGTCGTGTGCGCCGGGATCGGCCGGGAGGATGAATCGCTTGCCGCTCGGGCCGGTGATGGTGAGAGTCTCGCCGACCTGGAGATCGCAGAGGTAGTTCGAGGCGACACCCAGAAAGAGCTTGTGTGACTCCCAATGCTCGTCGATGGTGCGTTTGACGGTGGTGGCGATGACGTTGCCTGCGCCGTCTTCGCCGCATGAGGGAGAGGAGATCGAGTAGAGGCGAAGCTTGTGGGGGCGGCCGGCGGGATCGACGCCCGGCGGTATGACGCCGAAGGACTGGCCGGGACGGATGATGCGAGCGACCTGTGACCCGGAGACGTCGATCGAGACGTGGCGGACAAACGACGCGGACTTCGGGCGCGTGCAGCGTTCGGATGCGACAACGGTGCCGATCGCGGGAGCGGCGGGGGTGTGCAGGTGCATAGAGACCGCCGGGAGGGCGGGGCCCTCTTCACGGTGCGGCGCGGCGGATGATTCGGGAACGGTCATCGAGCGATTGCGGGCGAATGGATGGAGCTCGGGAGCGGGCGAAGGAACAGACGTGGGACTCAGCCGCCGCCGGCAGGGGGCTGCATGGATCCCATGATCTCCATGATGACGGGCATCATCTTCTGCTGCTGGGCGATGAAGACTGCCTGGGTGGAGACGTAGGAGCCGGCATCGGTCTCCGCGATGAGTTCGTCCATGATCGCTGTGATGCGCGGGACCATGGGGACAAACTGGTCGAGCATGGGCAGCACGGCGGCGAACTCGGGGGGGAGCGCGGCCTGTGAGAGGTCGACCTTCCACGCGCCGTCGATCAGCCGGAAGTTGACGGCCTGACCTTCCGCGTCGTCAATCGGGCGGACCATCGCGGTGTCGCCGGCGACCTGGATGTCGAGCATGTCGACGGTGAAGTCGTCGACGCTCGGGATGCCGCCCATGGATGCGGCGGCTTCGCCCTGGGTGGCGGCGAACTCGGTGAGTGACTGACCAAACTTCTCTTTGCAGAGCGTGTCGAGCTGCTGGCTCTTGACGATCAGGTCGCCGACAGAGCCGACGATCGCGGAGATGGCGGGAACATCGGAGTAGATGGCGTCGGGCACGAAGGTCGCGTCGCCGGCCTTGAGCTGGTCGAGCCATCCCTGCAGCGTTACGGCCAGATCGGGGGCATCGCCCGTCGCCTCGCCGGGGGGCGCGGCGGCTGTTTCGTCTTCGGAGGGCGCGGCGCGGTTGGCGGCGGACCAGTCGACGGTCTGGCCCTGTGTCGCCTGGATGATGAGCTCGAGCATGCGGCCGACGCGATCGAGGCGTTCGGAGGCCTCGCCGCGTGCGCCGGAGGAGGTGAGGGCCGACATGGCCTGCTCATACGCCTCGGCGGCCTTGGTGAGGGTCTCGCCCCGTGCGGTGTTCGCGTCGGCGGCAAAGGCCTCGTACGCGCCGCTGCGGGGCAGCGGGGGCTGTGCGGCGGCGAGCGAGGACGTGAGCGCGTGGTACTCGGTGAGCCCGTGGGCTTGCTGCCAGAGCAGATCACCGGCCTGTTGGAAGGCGGCGCCCTCGGCGAGCTTGGAGCCCGTGCGATCGTCGGTTGCGGCCTTGCGAGCGGCGGTGGAGGCCGACGCGAGCGACCGGAGCGCCTGCTCATAGGCGCGGGCCAGTTCGCCCTCGCGAAGCTGGTTCAGCTCGTTGACGGCTTTGTCGAGCCGGTCCGCGGCGGTGTCTGCGAGTGCGCGGGCGTCTCTGGCCTCGGTTGCGGCGTCCTGTCCGCGCTGGGTGGCGGCGGCCTGGGCCGCGCGAAGGGACTCGATCTGGTTGTTCAGCCCGGCGATGTTGAGGTCGATCTCGGAGATCTGCGGAACCAGGGGGGAGGCTTCTGCGAGAATCTCTGATGCTTTGCGGTCGAGCGCGTCGGCGGCGCGACTCTGCTCGCGGATCTGCTCGGAGATGGCGGCGGCCTCGGTCGCGCTCACGGTGGTGGAGCGGATGCGCAGCTCGCCGATCGCGTTGCGGATCGTCGCGGACTCAGACGCGAGAGCCTCGGCGTCTGAGGTGAGGCCGGCGTGGCGGCCTGCAACCTGCTCGCGGGCGCGGGTCAGGCCTGCGATCGCTCCCTGGATCTCCTGAATCTGAGCGTCGAGAGCGGCGATCTCGGGGGCGGGGTCGTACTTCTCAGCCGCGATCGCGATGGCGGACATCTCAAGCCACTGGGCGAGGTCGGCGCGGAGGACGCGGGCGCGATTGAGTGAATCGGCTTCAATGGCGGAAGCGATTGCCGCGGGCGACTCGGAGAGGCCGGCGTGGGCCTTGGCCAGGAGGACATTCGCGGAGCTTGCGTAGGCGGCGCGGTCGGAGGACGCGGCCTCGGAGAGCGACGACACGACGTCGGCATAGACCTTGTCGCGGGCGGCGGAGGCCGGGGCGTTTCCGAGTCCGGAGTCGAGCGTGGTCAACTGGATGTTGGCGGCGTCGATGGCCTTTCTCGCGTCCCCCTCGCGGTCGCACGCGCTGGCGAGGCCCGCAAGAGCGATGATGAGCGCGATGCCGGGAGTGGAGAGGCGGGAGCGGCTGTGTGTGCTGGTGTGACGCATCGGGTGCGGGCTCTCGGGTGGAGTTCTTGTTCGGGTCCGGGTCGTCGGGTGCGTTCCGGGGTCAAGACTTTAGCATGATCCGCAGCGATCATGTTGGCGGTTCGCGCCGGACCGGGAGAGGGAGGGACACGGCGTGAGCGGGCATCAGCGCGGAGGAGCGCCGGGGGAAGTCGCGGGCGGGCCGGAGGCTTCGGGCGGGGCCGGCGCGGGGTCTGCCGGGCCGGCGTCCTCCGGGGGTTCGGCGGGTTCGTCGCGGGGTGTGCCCGGATCGGGCTCGAGGAGAGAGGTGCTGGTTGGGGGGGTATAGGTGACGGGGTATTCGGGTCGCGGGCGGTACATGGAGCGGATCCACTCCAGGGCCACCTCGAAGCGGCGGTCACGTTGGGACGTGAAGACGGGCTTCCAGCCTTTGGTGGCGAGTGTCTCCGGATGGGGATAGAGCGAGCGCTCGCGCGGCAGCGCCATGTGAAGCAGGGGAGAGCGGTGGGGCTGGTCGTAGTTGATCAGCGGGGTTCCGTCGGTGAGGGTGGCCCGGTCGAGGATGAGGAAGTTCGTGTAGACCGCGGGTTCGGCGTTGCGGGTGCGGTTGTAGAGGAGGAGGCGGCCGGCATCGGTCCCGCCGTGGCAGCGGTCGGTGGCGCAGGCGTTGGTCAGCCAGGAGGAGTGGATCTCATCGCGGAAGAGCTTCATCGACTCCGGCTGGTCGATGATCTTGACGCGAGAGTAAAACTCGCGAGCGCGGAGCCGGAACATCAGGTCGAGTATCCGATCCGGGCTCTGGCGGAGGAGGGCGTCGCGGCCCTCTTGCGAGGTGGGCATGAGGTCCGAGTGTGCGTAGGCCTTGATGAGGTCTTCGATCGTTTCACGATCGACACGCATGCGCGGGGGCTTGGCCAGATCGATCTCGTAGACCTTGATGAGGTTGATGTCGTCCGTGCTGAGGAGGGGGAACTCCGGACGGACAGGGCGGGGCGCGCGGGGTGAGGCGGGAGCGGCAGCGGCGGGCGGATTGGCGGCCAGGGCGCGGTGCTGATCCATGAGGGTGCGCATCTGGCGCGCCTGGATGTTGCCGGGCTCGATGGTGAGGATGTGGTCCAGTTCGTGGATCGCCTGGGTGTACTGGTCGCGAGCCCGCAGCCAGTCGACCAGAACCATCAGCGAGGGAACATCGGAATCATCGATCGCGGCCCGCATGGCCCGATAGCGGTCCAGAACGGGGGGCAGGATCTCCAGCCGATCGATCTCAGCCCGCTTGTAAACGGTGGGGAGCGGTCCGACGCGGACGACGATCTCTGCGTCGGAGCGGGAGATGAGGCGGGCCATGAGTTGACGGCCGCCCACGAGGTGAAGGATGCACTCGGGCTCGGCATCCATCGACGGGGCGGTGACGGGTTGATCGGCTTCCGGGCTTGTTGGCTGGGTTGGAGATTGGGGGGGCGGCTGTGTGGTCGCACCGAGTGTGGGCTGGATCGCGAAGGCGCAGTGGATCACCGCGGCGCCCAAAAGGAGGGCGTGGCCCATCCCCACGAGGAGCGTCGAGCGGCGGCTTCGTGTCATCACGCGTGCATTGTGGTGAATCGTTGCGGATGTGTCCAGCGGGAAAGAACTTGCGAGGGAAAGACCCTACGCGGGATCTGCCATGCGCATGGGACGCCGGAGCGTCCGAGCAGAAAGTGCCCAGAAGAGGACTCGAACCTCCACCCTGTTGCCAGGACTACCACCTCAAGGTAGCGCGTCTGCCAGTTCCGCCATCTGGGCATGGGAATGGCCGATCGGAAGATCGGCGGTCGGAGAATAGGCGTGCGCTCCCATGGTGTCGAGTGGAAGAGGCGGCCCGAGGCGTGCGGCGAGAGAAATCAGGGTGTTGCGGGGCCTATCGTGTGGCCCGAATCGGACTGGGCAGTCGGAGCGAGAAGCCGGGCGAGTGAATCGCGTCGGCGGCCGGGTATCGGTGTTGGTTGGGTGCCTGGGTTCGGGGAATCTCTGGAGCGTGTCGTGACGGGAACGGGTTCAATCGTCGGGTTGCTGGGAGCGGTCGCAACACGCGCGGGCGAGAGCGGCGCGTTCGGGCCCGTGGGAGCGGTTCGCGAGGGCGCTTCGGGCGGGATTCTGGAGTGTGAGGCGAGGGATTCGGGCGCGCCGGCGTCGTATCGGGTGGAGATCGAGGGGGATCGCGTGTTCGTTTCGCTGGTCATGGCGGATCGGTGGCTGAGCCACTCGATTGAGGCCGACCTCTTGAACACCGGCGACAAGATGGAAGATCTGCTTGATGAGGAGCTGGCTGAGCTTGGTGTGAAGCACAAAGGCACTGAGGTTTCGGGGCTTCGGGTCGAGCACTACCGGTCGGAGGAGAAGTTGTTTACGTTCCGATCGAGGGTGCCGGGGACGGTCGGAGACCTGACGGCTGAGACCGTCGTGGGCTGCCTGCTTGCGTATGAGGCGTGCTTCGGGAATCTCGGCGACATGCGTGCGGGCGCAGGGGAATGAGCGAGTCTGCGCGGCGGGCTCGCACGGGGACAAGGGCGGCGGTTCGGACGGAGGGACGGAGCGTGCGATGCGGATCCTGATGCTGGGCTGGGAGTTTCCGCCGTTTATCGCGGGCGGTCTCGGCGTGGCGTGCCACGGGCTGACGCGCGCGCTCGATCGGCAAGGTCACGAGGTCATCTTTGTGCTGCCTCGCCCCATCGGTGATGCGCAGAAGACGCACGTGCGCCTGCTGAGCCCGGCGAGTGTGGTCGCGCTGGCGAAGGAAGCGGCGTCGCGGGGCGCAGCGGCGGTGGAACCCGCCGGACGATCGGTCTTGGGCGGAAGCGACCGGCCGTTGGTCAGAGACACGGGCGCGACCGGGGCGGGCCCGCAAGAGCGAGCGCTGACGGCGCCCGACGGCAGCCCGATTGAGATGGAGCGGTCGACGGTTCACGCGGTGGGCGCGTCGTTCGTGAGTCCTTATCCGAAGACGCCTCACGTGGTTGATCGGATGATGGACGCGATGCGGACGATGGGATCCATGACGAGCGCGTCGGACGCGATGGCGTGGTTCGGCGGGAGCATGGGTGGGAGCGTCGGGGCCGCGGCGATCGGGGCCGCGATGGCCGCGATGAAGCCGATGGAGCAGGGAGATTCGCAGTACGGCGGAGACCTGATCGCGGACGCGGAGCGCTATTCGCGGATGGTGGTGGCGCTCGGGTATCGAGAGAAGTTTGATGTGATCCACGCGCACGACTGGCTGACGTATCCGGCTGGAATCGCGTTGTCGTACGTGACGGGCAAGCCGCTGGTGGTGCATGTGCACGCGACGGAGTTTGATCGCTCCGGCGAGCACGTGAACCAGCGTGTGTATGAGATCGAGCGTGAGGGGATGCACGCGGCGGCGAAGGTCGTGGCGGTGTCGATGCTGACCAAGGGGATCTGCACGAGGCGGTACGGCGTGCCCGCCGACAAGGTTGAGGTCGTGTACAACGGCGTCGACCACGAGAGCGTGCAGCCGATCCCGCAGCAGACGATCGAGGCGCGGGACAAGATCGTCCTCTTCCTGGGGCGGATCACCATGCAGAAGGGGCCGGAGTACTTCATCGCGGCCGCCAAGCGCGTGCTGGACAAGATGGAGAATGTGAAGTTCGTCGTGGCGGGGTCGGGAGACATGGCGCTGCGGATGATCGAGCTGGCCGCGGGAATGGGGATCGGGCACAAGGTGCTGTTCACGGGCTTTCTGCGCGGTGCGGACGTGGAGCGCGTGTTCAAGATGGCGGACTGCTATGTCATGCCGAGCGTTTCCGAGCCGTTCGGCATCGCGCCGCTGGAAGCGATGAGCCACGACACGCCGGTGATCATCTCCAAGCAGTCGGGTGTGTCCGAGGTTCTGACCCACGCGCTGAAGGTGGACTTCTGGGACATTGATGAGATGGCCAACAAGATTGTCGCGGTGCTGAAGTATCCGCCTCTGAGCCAGACGCTCCGCGAGCACGGCCGTTTCGAGGTGAGACGTCTCACGTGGGACGGCGCGGCGGAGCGATGCGTGCAGATCTACAAGAGCGTGGCTCGCGCCTGAGACCTCGAGGAACGATCCGGGGCCCGAAGAAAGAGAACGACCCGCCGGGGGATTCCCGACGGGTCGGTGTCAGTTGACGGGTTATTCATGCGCGGACGCGGAAGGCCTTAGGCGCCGCCGATAGTGACATTCTTGTTGAGCTCGAGGAACTGCTTCTGCTCCGCCTCGCGCTGCTGCTCGATCTGCTGGGCCTCGGCCTCAGGAACCGCGGCACCGTAGGGGTTTGCCTGGAAGACGCCGAGACTGTTCAGGATGAGATAGATACCCGCGAGCAACGCGACGCCGCCGATGCCCAGCTTGACGATCGCGGCGGTGTCCATGCCCGCTGAAGAGCCCTTGCCGGACTTCCCGCCCTTGCCGCCCTTGGAGCCGATGCTGTCAAAGCCCGAGTCGGAGATGAGTGAGGACCTGCCCTGCGACATGTGAGTTTCCCTCGATGGAGAGCGTCTGGTTCGACGCTCGATCGATGCATTGTAGCAGTTTCGGGCCGTGCACCCAAGGGGCATTTGGGGCGAGCCATCGCGTGCTCTTGCCCTGGAAACGCGCCCTGGAAACGCGAATGAAACGGCGGCAAGGAGACCGAAAGCGGGGGTTGGCGCCGTTTGGAGGGACGGGCGAGGGTGGTTTATCCGACATCGCGACGCTGGAAGAGGAGTGTCGCGAGCGCGAGCATGGCCCCGATCTGAGAGAGGGAGTACAGGCCGATGAGCCCGACGTGCGACGCCGGGACCTTGTGGTTCTGCGTGATGGCGTCCAGGAGCCAGAACGCGTGCATGTTGGGAATCACCGCCCAGGTGGCGATCGCCACGGGGTTTGTGGTGGTCGGGTTCAGGAAGAGGAAGTCCTGCGCCCGAGGGGGCCGCTCGATACGCAGCGGCGCGCGCCCGACGTGGCGGATGGTCATAACGCTGTTGCTCACGGAGACGAGAATGATGCCCGGTTCGGTGGCGGGGCTTGTGGCGTCGGCCCGAGACGCGGGATCACCCGTAAAGGGGGCCGAATCGCCGACCGCGAGTCGGAAGCCGTTGGGGTTATCGCCGTAGTAGATGGACGCGCCAGGCGAGATCTGGCGGGTGGGCGGCGCGTCAAGCGTGATGTTGTAGGTATCGCCCGGCTTGGTGAAGCCCTCTTCTGAGGGTGAGGCGGCGCTGACCGTCGCGATGGTGGCGATCGGGTCGTTGCGGAACGCGTGACGCCCGATCAGGTGGTTGGCGAGCAGCCCGAAGAGAAAGACGCCCGCACACGCTGCGATCGTCATGACCTGGCCGAGGCGCGTCGATGCGGCGACGGCGACGGACGTGAGCACAAGCACCGCAAAGAGCATCGCGCCGCAGGCGAGCGTGACCTGGGGCTTGAAGTCCTTGGTGAGCGGCTGGAAGTCCCAGGACTTGCTGATCAAGAGGACCCCGATGTAGGCGATCAGGAGCGCAGGGGTCAGAACAAGGAACGTGGTCTGGGGGAATGACCACCCATACAGGAAGTTGCAGATCGATCCCACCAGCACCGAGAGCAGGACGGCGGTGACGGTGAAGGTGAGCACGGGCCCGTCGAGCTTGTCCGAGACCGTGGACATGACCTCGTGGCGCACGCACATGAGCAGGAACACGACCATGCAGACGGTTGCAAGAGAGATGGCCGCGGCGACGCCGAGGAACTTGCCGACGATCACGGAGACCCGGGGAACGGGCTTGCTGACCACCGTGAGGACGGTTTTGGCCTCGATCTCCTTGGAGATGACAGCGGTCGCGGTGAACGCGGCCAGCAACATGCCCGCGACGAAGATCGTCGAGAGCCCGATGTCGAGCATGACCTTGTTGTCGCCCGAGACCTCCGCGGTGTCGGAGTAGCCCATGGAATAGGCCGCGCTCCAGACGTTGAGCATCTCCAGCACGCCGACGCCGAGCACGATGATGATGAAGATGGGCTGGCGGATGCTCTCGACGAAGGCGTTTCGGGCGATAATGGGAACTGAAGCAATCATGGTTTTCGGGAGTGTTCGGTGTTCGTCCGAGCTGGGTATCTGTCGGTTCCCGGCCGGTTGAGATGCGGCCGGTTGGTCAGGTAGAAAGTTGTGTGGGCGGTGCGAACATAGGGGTTCGGCTCTCGTACTTCAAACCGTGCATGTGAGTTCGCGCCAATGTGCTCCGGGAGAGGGAGCCCCAGCGCAGAAGGTGCGCGCCGGACCGGCGGCATCGGTGTCCATGCTCCGGGCGTGCGGTTTGGAACTGGGCTTCGGGACCCGCTGTGAAACGGGCTTCGCACTTGCCTTCGCACTTGGGGTGGACACCCTGCTTGCGCACTGCCAGAATAGACCCCCCGCCAAAGGGAGCGCTCGAGCATCGGGACTTTCGATGTCGCGCGTGCGTGGCTCATCTCCTGAAACTGTGAGGCGTCCATGAGCAGAGCGGATTACCTCTCGTATCGCAAAGCACGCAACGTCAGCGTCTTAGGCATCGTGCTTCAGACGCTGATGGCAGCGAGCATCGCGGTTTACGGGGGGCTTTCGGGCAATCACTTCGGGTTGTCCGCTGCGATCATGATCGCGATCGGCATCCCGGTCTGGTTGTTTCTGATCGTTGTGTACGACCAGCATGTTCGCGAGCGCATCGAGGCGATCGAGGCCGAGCAGTTCGAGCAATCCGGCGCGGCGGGCGCGAGTGTTTTCCAGGATTCGGCGAGCGAGCTTCGGGTCGCGGCCAAGCGTCTTGCGGCCGTGCTTCGGTTCGCCATGCCCGCGTGGAGCATCGTGATCGCGTTGCTTCTGGTGGGTCTGGGTCTCTGGAGGTTTGCCGGCGTCGGGGCGTTCATGGCTCGCGTGGCCCAGGTCGCGGATCCCGCGGCGTCCCCCCTCTCCCGAATGGCCGGGTGGGGCACGGCGATCGGTCTTGGCGTCGCGTTCATCGGGTTCATCTTTGCGCGATTCATCTCGGGTATGGCGAAGCAGCCGGCCTGGGTGTACCTGCGAGCGGGCGCTGCCTACGCCGTGGCCGCCGCGCTGGCCGGCTTGGCGATTGCGATCGGGTTGTTCGTTGACAAGGCGGGTCCGGACACGGTGCTGCGGCTGCTGGTGATCGGATTCCCGATCTCGATGGTGTACTTCGGCGCGGAGGCGGCGGTCTCGTTCCTGCTGGAGCTGTACCGGCCGCGCCGCGCGGGAGAGCCTCCTCGTCTGGCGCTCGACTCGCTCACGCTCCGGTTTGTTGCGGCTCCTGATCGTGTCGTCCGCTCGATCGGTGAGGCGCTCGATTACCAGCTGGGCTTCAACGTGCAACGCGGCTGGTTCTACCAGTTGCTCAGCCGCTCGTTCTGGCGGTTGATCGCTATGACCGCGCTGATTGTGTGGGGTCTCTCGGCTGTCGTGGTGCTGCAGCCCCACCAGCGCGGCATGGTGCTTCGGTTCGGGAGCATTGCGAGGGCCGACATCGGTCCTGGTCTGCACTTCAAGCTGCCCTGGCCGATAGAGCGGGTTGAGATTCCCGAGCACGAGGAGCGGGGGGCGGACGGGAAGGTCGTGGCGCGCAGCCGCACGACGACGGGTGCGCGGGTGATCAACCTTGGCACACCCCCTCCGGGCGGCGAGGGCCCGATTCTCTGGACGAACGACCACGCGACGGAAGAGATCTACGCGGTGGTGCAGGCATCGGGGCGCACGTCGGGCTCGAACAAGCGGGACGTCGCGATTGTGGCGGCGGAGATCCCGATGCACTTCGTGGTCTCGGATGTGGAGAAGTTCGATCGCCTGGCGACGCCCGAGGTGCGCGAGCCGTTGCTGCGTGCTGTGGGCCAGCGCGAGGCGATGCGGTACCTCGCGGGCATCGCGCTTGAGGATCTGCTCGGCCCGCGCCGGGTCGAGATCTCCGAGGCGCTGCGGGTTGAGATCACGGAGGCGTACAACGCGATCGATGCGGGCGTCGAGGTCGTGTTCGTCGGGATCGAGGGCGTCCATCCGCCTCGCAAGGTGGCGGCGAACTACGAGGGCGTCGTGAAGGCCGAGCAGCGGGCGCTGGCCCGTCTGGACTCGGCCAGGGCGGAAGCGATCCAGTCTCTGACGGAGGTTGTGGGCGGCGTGGAGCTTGCTGATTCGATCGCGGCCTCTCTTCTTGAGCTTGAGGAGATGCAGAGGGCCGGCGCCGCGGCAGACGCGATCGCCGTGAAGGAGGCAGAGGTCGAGAAGCTGTTGGATCGGGCCGGCGGGAGTGCGGCGGCGTCGATCCACGACGCGCGCGCGGCGCGGTGGACCAAGCACATGGCAGAGAGAGGAAGAGCGGCCCGGTATCGCGGACAGGCGGTGGCGTATGCCGCGGCTCCGGCGATCTATCAGGCCGGTCTGTACTTTGATGCGCTGAAGAAATCGATGCAGGACGCTCGCACGTACATCACCTCGCCCGAGGTGATGATGCGGATGCAGTTGGAGGACAAGGACACGGGCGTTGACGTGTTCGATCCGAAGGATTCGGCGGACGGTGAGGAGTAAGCGTGCGGGCGCGGCCCGGTTGGCGTTGGCTCGGCGTCTGGATCTGTCCCGTCGGGTTGTGAAGTGATTGAAGGCGTGCGTTGATGCAACGCCGCAATGAGGAGCCGAAGGTGAAGGTTCAGCTGATGATCGTCGTGGCGGCGGTGGTGCTGGTGGCGCTCTTGTCGCGGATGGTGACGTACTCGCTCCGCTTCACGGAGGTGGCGGTCGTGACCACCTTCGGCGAGGCGGGTGAGAACTCGACCATCACCAAGGCGGGTCTGCACTTCAAGGCGCCGTACCCGATTCAGTCGGTCACGAAGTACGACACACGGGTGCGTTTCCTGCAGGCGCGGAGCGAGACGCAGCAGACGGCGGACGATCGGCAGATCGTCGTCGAGGCGTTCGTCACGTGGAGCGTTCGGGATCCCCTGGCGTTCTTCCAGCGGTTCTCAAACGCGGGCGAGCGCGAGGCGGACCACTACCGTCGGGCCGAAGAGATCCTTCGATCCGCGCTGCGGAGCGGATTGTCCGAGACGAGCCGCTATCGCATGGACGAGCTTTTCACGAGCGAGGGAAGCTCCAAGCTTCCGGAGCTTGAGTCGCGGGTGCTGGCGGCGATGACGGGCACGGGCTCGGGCGGGCAGTCGCTGGACTCATCCGGCATCGTGGTGGAAGCAGTGGGGATCAACCGCGTCGTGCTGCCCGAGGAGACGACCACGGCCGTCTTTGATCGCATGGCCGCGGACCGGGACCGCCTGGTCAAGGAGATCGAGGCGCAGGGCGCCAGCTCGGCCGAGGCGATTCGTAGCTCGGCCAAGGCCAAGGCGGAGACGATTCGGGCGTTCGCCAGCGCGAGGGCGGAGGAGATCCGCACGCAGGGCGACATTGAGGGCGCGAAGTTCCTCGGGCAGATGAACACCTTCCCCGAGCTTGCGATCTTCCTCCGCAACGTCGAGTTCATGGCGACGGTGATGAGCCGCCGAATCACGCTCGTCTTCCCGACGACGATGCCGGGATTTGATCTGTTCCGTCCGGATCTGTTCAACGGGCTCAAGCGTGGCGAGGTTCCGGCCTCGGGTTTCAGTCCCGAGTGGCTGCGGACGGTTGTCGAGCAGGAGAACGAGGAGGCGGGTGTGCCCGACGGTCGGCCCGCCGGCGAACCCGTGACGGCTGCCGACGGCGCGGAGCGCGGGGGTGATCGATGAGCGAGCAGCTCCCTGAAGGACTTGAGCCGATCGGCCCGGACGAGGGGCCATCGTCGGCGCGACGGGCGGCTTCGGTGACGCTGCGCCGCGATGGGGAGGACGGGGAGGCGTCCGCGGCGTCTCTCATGGATCCCGCGAATCAGTCGCTGGCCGAGGCGCTGCGCATCACGTTCCACCTGTTGCAGGGCGCGATGGTGGTCATCGCGGCGTTGTTTCTCCTCTCGGGCTTCCGGTCGGTGCGCGAGGGCGAGGTCGGCATTCGACTGCTCTTCGGGCGGGCGTCGGGGGGCGAGTTGCCCCCGGGCTTTCAGCCCAGCGCGCCGTATCCGTTCGGCGACATGGTGAAGGTCCAGCGGGCCGGCAAGCCGCTGCAGCTGGACTCGGAGTTCTGGCCGTATGTGCAGGAGAAGAGCCGCGACCTTCCGATCGACAAGCTGCCTGCGACGAGCGTGCTCAAGCCGGGGATCGACGGCTCTTTGATCACGGGTGACAGCAACATCGCGCACACGCGCTGGCGTGCGACGTATCGTCGGTCGGATGCGCTCAAGTGGGCCGAGAACGTGCACCCCGAGCAGGAGGAGAGGATCCTGCGGGCTGCGATCTCGCGCGGCATCATGCACGCGGTTGCGCAGACGCCGATCGAGCGGTTGCTCAAGCAGTCTTCGGACGATACCGGGTCGGTTGCTTCAATGGCAAAGGAGCTTGCCCAGGCGATGATCGACGACCTGGCCCTCGGCGTTGAGATCGAGCGGCTGTATCTGGACGACAAGATTCCGCCGCTGAATGTGCGGCCTCGATTCATCGAGGTTGAGTCTGCGGCGTCCAAGGCCGCGGAGCGGCGCGAGCAGGCCCAGGGCGAGGCGTCCGAGACGTTGAGCGCGATGGCGGGCGAGGCGGCGACGCCGCTGCTTGAGTGGATCTCCGAGTACGAGCTGGCGCTGGCCAAAGGCGACAACGCGGGGGCGGAGACGGTTCTGGCGCGGATCCATGCCGCGCTGGATGGAAAGCCGGTCGAGATCGACGGCCAGATGCGGGAGCTGCGTCTGGCGGGCGAGGCGAGCGCGATCATGAGCGAGGCGCGGCTGTACGCGTCGCGCGAGGTGAACACGCGCCGGGCGGAGTACTCGCTCTTCAAGGCGCGGGCCGATCAGTTTGCGGAGAATCCCGATCTGACGCTGCGTCAGGCGTGGCTCGACGCGTACGCGTCGCTGCAGGCGCGGGATATCGTGCAGACGCTCGTGCTGCCGCCGGGCGCGCGGGGCCTCGAGCTGATCATCAATCAGGATCCGCAGATCATCAAGGATCTGGACCGCGCGTACAAGCGGATCTCAACCGAGCGAGCGGCCGAGCAGCGGAAGCTGGACCAGCAGAAGGACAAGTACCGGACGGAAACGGGCGTTCGGCCGTCGACGTAACCCCAAGCAGCCCGGTGCGCGCCGCGGCGTGCGCTCGGGGCGTGGAGCGACTCATGGCGATCGGTTCGACGATCGGAGCTGGCAGTGGGGGCGTCGCGTCGTCGGGCGTCGCGGGCGGTCAGTCCGTCGTGGCGTGCCAGGGACTGACGAAGATTTTCAAGGACTTCTGGATGCGGGATCGTGCTCGCGCGGTGGACTCGATCTCGTTTGAGATCCGGCCGCGTGAGGTGTTCGGGCTGCTCGGTCCGAACGGCTCCGGCAAGAGCACGACGATCAAGCTGATGCTCGGGCTGTTGCGTCCGACTTCCGGGCGTTTGGCCGTCTTCGGGCGGCCTCCGACGGATGTGGAGACCAAGCGCCGGATCGGGTATCTGCCCGAAGAGTCGTACCTCTATCCGTTCCTGAACGCGCGGGAGACGCTGGATTATTACGGGAAACTCTTCAGCATCGAGCGACGCACGCGGATGCGGCGCATTGAAGAGTTGCTGGAGATGGTGGGGCTGTCGGGGGCGCAGTTCCGGCAGGTGCGTGAGTATTCCAAGGGCATGCAGCGGCGCATCGGCATCGCCCAGGCGCTGATTAATGACCCGGACTTCCTGATTCTCGACGAGCCGACGACGGGGCTTGATCCGATCGGCACGCGACAGGTGAAGGACCTGATCATCGAACTGGGTCGACGCGGCAAGACGGTGCTGCTCTCCAGTCACCTGCTGGCGGACGTGGAGGACTGCGTCGATCGCATGGTGATCCTGTACGGCGGGAGGATCCGCGCCGAGGGCACGTGCGATTCGCTGCTCTCGGCGACGGACCGCATGACGATCGAGTCAGAGCCTTTGGACGACGCGACGGTGAGCGAGATCGACGCGATGCTCCGACGCCGTTCGGGCACGGGGGTGATCCGCGTGGCCAAGCCGCGCCAACGCCTGGAAGAGTTGTTCCTCGACATCGTGGCACGCGCTCAGTTGGAGCGGCTCGGCACGAGCGGCGCGACGCATGGCGGCCAGACGGCGGCGTTCCTCAAGGGGGGCGCTGGCGACGAGGGCGAGGGGCTGATCGATCGGCTGCTCACGGAGGAGGACGAGCGTCCGGCGGCGGCGATCGTTGAAGAACGCGTGGCCCGAGGTCCGACGGCGGGGTCAGGGCCGGACGTGTCGGTCATCGACTCGCTTGTCTCCGGCGTGCCTGCCGGCTCCGATGGGAGCGGGGCTCAGGGTGGGGGTTCGGTGCGGGACGAGCGAGTGGCGGGCGCACCGTTGCCCGGGGCGGCCGAGCCGGCGCCCGCGCGGGACGCGGATGTGGACGAGGGCGTGATTGATTCGCTGCTCTCGACCTACGACGAGGACGAGGGAGAAGAGCGGAGGCGTTCCACGTGAACATCCGAGAGTTCCTTCGGCGCGCCGATGCGCTGCAGAAGTCCAGGGTGTTCAAGATCGTCGCGTCCCTCGTGGTCGTGGGGGTGGCGATCGCGCTCTTCGCGTCGTACATGGTGGTGCGCAACGCGCCGGGGTCCGAAGTCTCTGAGCTGATCTCGATGCTCGAGCAGCGGGCGACGGAGGGCGCCGCCCCGGACGCGGAGAAGGCGCGCGGTGACACGACCGTTGTGGATACTGGTCTGCGGGCTGTGGAAAGGGTGCTGCGGGGCGGTTCGATCGTCACCGGCGTTGCGGTTGGCGCGGCGTCCGCGGCGGGCTTGGCGCTCGTGATCATCTGGCTGGGGCTTGGTCTGACGTATCTGTTCCTCGCGCTGGTGGCGGTGCTGATCGCGTGGCCGCTCCAGCGGGTGTTCGGCATGCCGGGGCTGGCGCAGCTCACGCTGGGTCTGACGGTGCTGGCGGCGAGCTTCACTGCATTGATGCAGGGGGCGCGGCTGCTGCTGTCCGGACCGGGTCCGGTGTTTGCGATTGCAAAGAACGTGCTGGCGGAGGCGGTGCGGATGAAGGTCTCGCTGATCTTCATCGTGCTGCTCTTGCTGCTGCTGGCATCGCTGCCGCTGCTGTTGAATGAGGAGCAGCCCCTGCGGTATCGCGTGCAGGCGTTCCTGCAGTACGCGACGGGCGGGGCGTTCTGGGTTGTGGCGTTGCTGACGCTCTTCTTCTCGGCTTCAACGGTGACCGGCGAGCAGCGGGACAAGGTGATCTGGCAGACGGTCACCAAGCCGGTCGCGCCGTGGCAGTACCTGCTGGGCAAGTGGCTGGGAGTGGTCACGCTGGCGGCGGTGCTGATGGCCGTGTGCGGGACGACGATCTTTCTGTTCACGGAGTATCTTCGTTCGCAGCCCGCCCGCGGGGAGGACGCACCGTATGTCGCGTCGGGCGGTGAGGTGATCAGCGAGGATCGCCTTGTGCTCGAGACGCAGGTGCTCGCGGCCCGGGTCTCCATCGGTCCGACGATGCCGTACAGCAGGTCCGACGAGGAGTTCCAGAAGGCGGTGACCGGCTACATCGAGAACGAGCGCATCCGCGAGCCGGAGTTTGCCAAGGACCCCGAGCGACGCGAGCAGGTTGAGAGCGACCTGTTCAAGAGCCTGCTGGATTCGTATCGAGCGATCGAGCCGGGCAAGTGGGAGACCTTCCGCTTTTACGGGCTGGGCCGGGCCAAGGCGATGGGCGCGGCGCTGACGCTTCGCTATCGCGTGGACATGGGATCCAACCGTCCCGATCAGACCGCTCGCCTCACGTTTGTGGTGAACCAGGCGGGACAGATGGTGCGCGAATCGGGGCTCGGGACGTGGCACACGGTGTCCCTGACTTCCAACGCGATCACGCCGGACGGGAGTCTTGAGCTGATTGTCCTCAACGCTGACGGCGAGACCGGGTACATGAACCCGAGCACGATCAGCTTTCCGCGCGACGGGCTGGAGATCTCGTACTCGGTGGGGAGCTACCGCTCGAACTTTGTGCGGGTGATGATCGTGCTGCTGGTAAAGCTGGCGTTTCTCTCGATGCTGACGATCTGGGCCTCGACCTTTGTGAGCTTCCCAGTGGCCTGCATCGTGGCGATGGGAACGTTCTTCATGGCGGAGGGCGCTGGGTATCTCAAGGACGCGATCGAGAACTACGGGACCACGACGACCAAGGGCGAAACGCTCTACCTTCAGACAGTGGCCACCTGGATCGCGACCGTCGTGCAGAAGGTCTTCGCGATCTATGCGGAGCTGAAGCCCACCGCAAAGTTGGTGGACGGCCGATTGCTGTCGGTGCAATCGACGTTCGGCGGCGTGGCGGTGCTTCTGGCGTGGACGGCCGCCCTGTACGGCATGGCCGTCCTGATCTTCAGACGGCGCGAACTGGCGACCTACTCGGGGCAGTAATGGTGGTGCGGGTCGAGGCGAGAGCCGGCCCGCGTGCAGGAGCAGCGGCATGTCACGCGATCGCATCGTCCAGCTCGTCGCGGCGTTTGTCATGCTCGTGTGCGTGACCGTCTCCGGCGCCCTGTCGCTGGAACTGGCGGCGTCCGTCGGCCGTCACCGGCTCGCGTACACAGAGCGGGCGGAAGACGGCGATCCGCCGGAGGTCGCGCTCGGCATCGCGATGGGGGCGTTTCGCGGGCTGTTCGTGAACATGCTGTGGATCCGGGCCAACACCCTGAAGGAAGCGGGCCGGTACTACGAGGCGATCGAGCTTTCCGGGGCGATCACGCGCCTGCAGCCGCGGTTTCCCGCGGTGTGGGCGTTCCACGCCTGGAACATGTCGTACAACATCTCCGTCACGACGAACACGGCCGACGAGCGCTGGCAGTGGGTGCAGGCGGGTATCCACCTGCTCCGCGACAAGGGGATTCCCGCGAACCCCAATGCGATGCTGCTGCACAAGGAGCTGGCGTGGATTTACCTGCACAAAATCCAGGGCTACACGGACGACGCCAACAACCACTACAAGCGAGCGAACGCCGCGGAGTGGACGGCGGTGTTGGGGGATCCGCCGCGAGCGGATCCTTCGGACCGCTCGCGTGAGACGGCCGTCAAGAAGTACATGGAATGGCTCCAGCCGATCGTGTCGGCTCCGGATTCGCTG
This sequence comes from uncultured Phycisphaeraceae bacterium, assembly GCA_964588385.1. Classification (GTDB taxonomy): domain Bacteria; phylum Planctomycetota; class Phycisphaerae; order Phycisphaerales; family UBA1924; genus JAHBWV01. Next base: position 745 of record CAZPPG010000015.1, on the reverse strand, counting down.
GATGACCTGATCAAGCAGGACCCCGCGGTGGGTTCGCTGGTTGAGCGTGTCCGCACGTACGTGGACGGGGCGTGGAGCGACGCGGAGCTGCTGCGCCGGTACGCGCTGCACCAGACGCTGCTCAAGTCGGGGCAGCGCGACGTGATCCGTCGCCAGATGGGCACGCGGAGCGCGGCGTTTGCCGACATGCTCTCGGACCCGACGCTCGCGGAGCCGTGGGCCAAGTACATCGCGCACCTCCGTCGGCGCGTGCTGGTCGACGTCTACAAGATGGAGCCGGACCGGATGCTGCGGTACACGCAGAAGTACGGCCCGATCGACTGGCGGCATCCGTGCGCGCACGCGTTGTACTGGTCGGCGCGGGGCGTCGAGCAGGGCCTGACGCGCGCGACCGATGAGACGATGAAGGACTATGACTTCATCAACACGGATCGAGTGGTGATGCAGTCGCTGCAGGAGCTCTATCGCACGGGCGAGCTGTACTTTGACTATCTGGATTGGGAGGCGGGTCAGTTCGCCACGTACGTCGCCGTGCCCAATCCGCACTTCATCGAGCCGTACCACCAGCTGGTCACGAGCGGCGAGCTGCTGGACCGGAATCCCTTCGAGCGAACGGCCAAGCGCCCGTACCGGATCATCGCGGCCGGATACGAGAACTTTCTGAAGGACGCCGTGACGTTCTTCTACCGGCGCGGCCAGCGGGCCGAGGCGGAGAAGTGGTACCGGATCGCCGCGGACTGGCCGG
>CAZPPG010000014.1:0-76479 GCA_964588385.1 uncultured Phycisphaeraceae bacterium | reverse complement strand
GAGTCCTCTTCGCCTTCCCCCTCTGCCCCTTTGCCCCTCAGTCCCTTTGCCCCACCTTCTCCGTCCCCTTCGCCCCTCTGTCCCTCTGATCCTCTGCCCCTTCCTCAGTCCCCCGTCCGCGCCGCAACCGGTCCGCCAATATGAGTGTCGTTTCACACGCGGCACGATCATCACAACCGCACACTCCCCTAAGCTCCATCGATGTCTCATCCCCGCGCAGCACAACCACAGCGCGTTCGCGCGGTTATCAATCAGAGTTCCGGCACCGCTGACGACGGATCAGTCATCGGCCTCTTGGAGGCCGCTGCCGCCGCGCGTCAATGGAGCATCAGCACCCGGCTCGTCCCCGGCCCGGAGATCAAGCAGGCCATTGATGAGGCCGTCCGCGAGCAGCCCGACGCGCTCATCGTCGGGGGCGGCGACGGCACCATCCGCACCGCGCTCACGCGCGTCATGGGCACACGCACCGCGCTGGGCATCATCCCCATGGGCACGATGAACTTCGTCGCCAAGGACCTGGGCATCCCGATCCCGACTTCCGACGCGGTCGCCGCGCTCGTCACCGCCGCGACACGACAGGTCGATGTCGGCGAAGTCAACGGCCACCTCTTCTTCCACTCTTCCGCCATCGGCATCGTCCCCACGCTCGCCGAACGCCGCGAGAAGATCCGCGAAGCCGCCCACTGGCGCGAACGCCTCGTCCATCTCTGGGACGCGCTCCGCACCGCGGCGACCGCGCAACCCCTCTCCCTTACCCTCGAGCACGAGGGCTCGCAGGACCACAAACGCACCTACTCCGTCATCATCGCCAACAACCCGCTCAGCAGCGACCCCCTCACCCCCTACCGCCGCCACGTTCTGGACGGCGGCGATCTCTCGGTCTATATCGCCCACCACACAGGGCGTCTCGGCATCGCGCGCCTCCTCTTCACCTTCGGCTCCGGCTGGTGGTTCTGGGATCGCTCGATCGTCGAGTTCAAGACCCGTTCCCTCCGCATCCGCGCCCGCCGCAAGCGCATCGTCGTCAGCAACGACGGCGAGCTGGACACGCTCTCCCTTCCCCTCCGCTACACCATTCACACCCGAGCCGTTCACGTCCTCGCGCCTCCGATTCCTCCTCCCGATCCCAAGCCCGCCGCACCCCTCCAGCCCCCCGCCCCCTGATCACCCGCAAGAACCAACGCCGCCGTTCTTCCGATGCCGACCATCGTCCACCTCACAGACCTGCACTTCGCCGACATCGAGCGCGGCACCGAAGACGCGCTCATCGACGCGATCCACGCGCTCGCGCCCGACGTCATCGCCGTCAGCGGCGATCTCACGCTCGCAGGCCGCCGCCACGAGTTCGTCGAGGCCCGCCGCTTCCTCGATCGTCTCGACCGCCCCACCCTGGTCGTCCCCGGCAACCACGACGTCCCCGCCTTCAACCTCTTCCAGCGCTTCACACGCCCCCTCGGTCGCTTCCACGACTTCATCACCGCCGACCGCGCACCGACCATCGTCCGGGCCGACCTCTGCATGCTCGGGCTGAACACGGCCCGCGCTTACGACCTCTCCTGGAACTGGTCGCACGGCCGATTCTCGAAAGACCAGGTCGCGCACGCCTCCGACTTCTTCGCCCGGCACAAGGACTCCCCCTTCAAGTGCCTCGTCGTCCACCACCCCTTCTTCCTTCCCGACGGACTCACCGGCTTCAAAGTCGTCGGACGCGCCTCGGCTATGCTCAACGTCCTCGGCCGCCGAGGCGTCGACCTCGTCCTCGCCGGTCACCTCCACAAGGGCTTCTGGAAAGCCCACGAGCACACCACCGACGACCATCGCCACCACGTGCTGGTTGTCCAGGCATCCACCGCCACCTCCGGCCGCCTCCGAGGTGAGCCCAACGCCTTCAACGTGCTCAACCTCGACGACCGCGGCCTGACACTGACCCCCTGGATCCTCGGCAAGTCCGGCTTCGTCGCCGCCGAGCCGACCACGTTCGTGAAACAAACCCACGGATGGGCCGCCGAGCCCGCATGATCAAAGGTGCCAAGGAAACAACGCCCAACGACCGGGCTTGCTACAACTTCCCCGCGTGTCCGACCGCCTCCGCCAACTCGAAGACCTGATCGAGCGCACGATGCGCGTCGACCGTCAGCGCCTCGCCTCTCGGCTTCGCACACTGGAGCGCGGCGGACGCCCTCCGAATCGCGCCCGCCCCGACCAGCGCCAGCCGCGCGACACCATCGACGGACTCGCACGCGAGATCGATCGTGCCATCGCACGGCGCGAAGAGCGCGTCAAGCGGCTGCCGAGGCCGACGTTCGAGATGGACCTGCCCGTCCTCGCCAAGCGCGACGTGATCGCCGAGGCGATCGCGAAGCATCAGGTCGTCATCGTCTGCGGCGAGACCGGCTCCGGAAAGACGACCCAACTGCCCAAGATCTGTCTGACTCTGGGGCGCGGAGTGGACGGTTTGATCGGGCACACGCAACCACGCCGCATCGCGGCTCGCAGCGTCGCGGCCCGCCTGGCGGAAGAACTGAACTCGCCGCTCGGATCCGATGTCGGCTACAAGGTCCGGTTCGGCGACAAGACTTCGCCCGAGACGTACATCAAGGTGATGACCGACGGCATCCTGCTCGCCGAGACCCAGGGCGATCGGACGCTCGACCGCTACGACACACTCATCATCGACGAGGCCCACGAGCGCAGCCTGAACGTGGACTTCCTCCTCGGCTATCTGCGCCGGCTTCTGCCGCGCCGCCCGGACCTCAAGATCATCGTCACCTCGGCCACGATCGATCCCGATCGCTTTGCGATGCATTTCAAGGATTCGTACGGAACACCCGCGCCGGTCATCGAGGTATCCGGGCGCACGTTCCCGGTGGAGCTTCGGTACCGCCCGCTGGTCGCGGAGGATCACGCGGATCTCGACGGGCAGATGGTCCACGAGGACCGCGACCTCGAGACGGGCGTGCTGCACGCCGTGGATGAGTTGGCAAAGGAAGGACCTGGCGACATCCTTGTTTTCCTGAGCGGCGAGCGCGAGATCCGCGAGCTCGCCGAGTCGCTTCGCAAGCACCATCCGCCTCACACCGAGATCCTGCCGCTCTACGCGCGTCTGTCAGCAGACGAGCAGATGCGCGTCTTCAAGCCGCACGGGGGACGGCGGATCGTGCTGTCGACGAACGTGGCGGAAACCTCGCTGACCGTCCCCGGCATCCGATATGTGGTGGATGCGGGAGAGGCCCGCATCAGCCGGTACAACGCTCGCTCGAAGGTGCAGCGCCTGCCGATCGAGGCGATCTCGCAGGCCTCGGCGAACCAACGCTCGGGCCGCTGCGGGCGTGTAGCCGAGGGAATCGCGATCCGGCTCTACAGCGAGCAGGACTTCCACGGGCGCGACAAGTTCACCGATCCCGAGATCCAGCGCGCCAACCTGGCGAGCGTGATCCTGCAGATGAAGGCGCTGGGGCTCGGTGCTGTTGAGCAGTTCCCGTTCCTTGACCCGCCCGATTCGCGTCAGATCCGCGATGGATACGAGACGCTTCGCGAGCTTGGGGCCACGGACGAACGCGGGGAACTCTCGCCCCTGGGCGTTCGCCTTTCCAAGATGCCGATCGATCCGCGCCTTGGGCGCATGATCCTCGCCGCAGAGCACGAGGGATGCCTGGAAGAGGCGATGGTGATCGCTGCGGCTCTCTCCGTACAGGATCCGCGTGAGCGACCGATGGAGGCGGCGGAGAAGGCCGACGCGGCCCATCTCGAGTTTCGGAACGAGGACTCGGACTTCCTCAGCATCCTCGCCCTCTGGAAGTTCGTTCGCGAGCAGGAGCGACACCTCTCCCACAGCAAGTTTCGCAAGATGTGCAAGGAGCGATTCCTGAGTTTCGTGCGCCTTCGCGAGTGGGAGGACATCCACAAGCAGTTGCGGTCACTGGTTCTGGAGATGGGCATCCGTGACAGCACCGCGCCGGACAAGCCGGACCTGATCCATCGCGCGCTGCTGACGGGCCTGCTGACGAGCGTGGGCAAGAAAGAGGAGGATCGGGAGTACGCGGGCTGCCGCGGGCTGAAGTTCGTGATCCATCCCGGCTCGGGGATCAGCAAGCGTCGGCCCGGCTGGGTCATGGCGGGCGAGCTGGTTCAGACGACGCGTCTGTTCGCGCGGACGTGCGCGCGGATCAACCCCGAGTGGATCGAGGAGCTTGGCGGGCACCTGCTCAAGCGGAGCCACAGCGACCCGATGTGGGACGGCCGGAAGGGGCGCGTGCTCGCCAACGAAAAGGCGACGCTGTACGGTCTGGAAGTGGTCGCGGGTCGTCGCGTGGACTTCGGGAGAATCGACCCGCCGGAAGCGCGGGCCATCTTCATCCAGCAGGGACTTGTCGAGGGCGAGGTGCGTACGGGCGTGCCTTTCGTCCGCCGGAATCGCTCGCTCATCGAGGATGCAAAGGGGCTTGAGGCCCGCGCACGCACGCGCGATCTGCTCGTGGATGCCGGAGCACTGTACGCGTTCTACAACGAGCGCCTGCCTGCGCTCGTCCACGACGTGCCGTCGCTGGAGCGATGGTGGACTCGGGCGGCACGCGAGGACCGCGACAAGCTGTTCATGTCGCACGAGGACGTGCTGCGGCGCGACGCGGGGAGCGTCGACGACGAGATGTACCCGGAGCGGCTGCCGGGCGAGGGGCTGGAGCTGCCCTTGAGCTACGTGTACCAGCCGGGTGACGCCGAGGATGGAATCACGGTGACGGTGCCGCTGGAGGCCCTGGGCTCACTGGATGAGGCGAGAATCGAGTGGCTCGTGCCGGGGATGGTGCGGGAGAAGATCATGACGATGGTCAAGTCGCTGCCGAAGCAGTTGCGGCGGCTGTACGACGCGCCGCTGCTGGCAGAGCGTGTGCTTGCGTCGCCGGGGCGAGGGAAACGGCGGCTGGCGGAGGTCGTGCGCGAAGAGATGGGGAAGCTCGCGGAGTTCCCGTCTCCCTCGCTCGACGAGATCGAGCATCAGCTACCAAACTACCTGCGCATGAACATTCGCGTGCTCGATGCCGGGGGTGAGTTAGTTGCAGAGGGGCGTGATCCCGTCGCGCTCAAGCGGGACTTGCAGGATCGCGTGCGCAAGAGCCTCGCGTCCATGGCGTCGGGCAGTTTCAACAAGGAGAAAGTGGAGAGGTGGGACTTCGGCGACCTGCCGGATTCGGTGCGAGTGGAGAGAGGGGGCGTGTCGGCCGAAGCGTTCCCTGCGCTGGTGGATGAAGGGAAGCAGCTTGCGCTGCGGGTGCTTCCGAGCGCCGACGCAGCGGCGGAGGCGATGCGGATCGCGCTGCCGCGGCTGTATATGTTGGAAGCGCCTGGAGCGTTCTCGAATATCCGGCGTCTGATTCCCGGGTTGCAGACGCTCGCCTTGGCGTATGCGACGATCGGAAACGCGGAGGAACTGAAGCGAGACCTGTTGTGGCTGATCGCGTACAGAGCGTTCATGCCGGGCGGAGAGATGGTGCGCGCGGAACAGGCGTTCCGCGCTCGTGCGCGGGACGGATACGCCAGGGTTGACTCGGTCGCGTCGGAGGTGGTGGAGACGGTGGGAGCAATCCTCGGGGCCCACCAGTCGCTGCGACTGCGGATCGATGGGATGAACACCCCGATGCTGCGAGGGGTGGTTGCAGAGGTTGAGCACTGGGCGTCGACGCTGATCTACAAGGGGTTTCTTGTGATGACGCCGTGGGAACGGCTGGTGCACGTGCCGAGGTATGTTCGAGCCGGGGAGCACCGCCTGATGAAGCTGGGGAACGCGGGGCTTCAGCGAGATGCGAGAATGGCGGAGCAGGTCGCTCCGTATGAACGGCGGCTGGTCGAACGCATCGTGGCACATCGAGAGAAGGGGATCGTCGACGCGAAACTCGATCGCTTCCGGTGGATGCTGGAGGAGTTCCGGGTCTCGCTCTTTGCGCAGGAACTGGGGACGGCGGAGACTGTGTCTCCCAAGCGGCTGGAGCAGGCGTGGGCCGAGGTGAGGGCGTAGGTCGCTCCGGCGCACCTACCAGAGACTTGATCTGCATATTCATGCGCGGTATACTTATGCATGGACGAGCAGCACCGGCGCCGAGAGATCATCCACGACCTTCTGGGGCGGGGCCCCATCGAGAGCCAGGAGAAGCTGGCCGAGTTGCTCGGACGCCACGGGATCAAGGCGACACAGGCGACGATCTCTCGTGATCTTCGCGAGATCGGCGCCGTCAAGGGCCCGGACGGCTACGTCCTGCCGGTGCTCAATCCCACGGGCAATGAGCTGGGGCTCGAGCGGGCGCTTCGCGGATTCGTCAAGAACGTGGACCGCGGGGCGACAATGGTGGTGATCAAGACAGGCCCGGGGCACGCGAACGTCGTGGCTCTGGAGCTGGACCGGTCACCCCCTCAGGGCATCATCGGAACGATCGCGGGTGATGACACGATCTTCATCGCAACCAGGTCCGAGCGAGCCGCGGTGCAGCTCGTCCATCGGCTGCGAGCGCTGGGCGGACTGGCATAGCGGCCGCCCGCGAAATCTGCGGCAGCACTTCCGATCAATACTGTCTTGCTCTCGGCTCACCCCATTCGCTCGCGGCCTCTGGAACGCTGAACACCTTGAAGGACACACTGAACATCTCGATCGTGGGCGCGAGCGGGTACACCGGCGGCGAGCTCGTGGAACGGCTGCTCGGGCACCCCCGCGCGCGACTCGTCTCGCTCCTCGGATCGGAAGGAACGGGGCCAAAGGCCGAGCCACGCTCGTTCGAGGCGCTCTTCCCGCGTCTGCGCGGGCGGGTGGGCATGTCGATTGTGCCCTTGAACCCGCGCGAGTTGTGCGACGCCGATGTGGACGTGGTCTTCCTCGCTACGCCCCATGAGACCAGCATCGAACTGGCTCCCAAGCTGGTGGATGGCGGGAAGCGGGTCATCGACCTCTCGGGCGCATGGCGGCTGGGAAGCGCGGCCCAGACCAAGGCCACATACGGCCTTCATACGGAGCGGACCGAGTGCTTCCAGAGCGCTGTGTACGCACTCGTCGAGCTGAATCGCGAGAGGTTGCCGGACGCCACGCTCGTCTCCAACCCTGGGTGCTATCCGACGGCGGCGATCTTGGCTCTGCACCCTCTGGTGAAGTCGGGCGTGGTGCGTGCCGGCACGCGTCCGATCATCGATGCGACGAGCGGCGTCTCTGGAGCCGGGCGGACGCCAAACGCAAGAACGACGTTCGGCGAAGTGAGTCTTCAGCCCTACGGCGTGCTGAACCATCGACACGCGCCGGAGATCGAGTTGCACGCCGGCACGGGCGTGGTCTTTACTCCTCACCTGGGCGCGTACGACCGCGGGATCCTGGCAACGATCCATGTTGAACTTGCTGCGGGCTGGACGACTGCGCGAATCGGCGAGGTTTATCGCGAGATGTATGCGCACGAGCGGTTCGTGCGCCTCCTGCCGCCGGGAGAATGGCCGTCGGTCGCGGGCGTGCGCCAGACAAACTTCTGCGATCTGAACTGGGCGGTGGATGAGACGCACGGACACCTGATCGTCGTGAGCGCGATCGACAACCTCGTCAAGGGGGCGTCGGGGCAGGCGATCCAGGCGATGAATGCGATGCACGGCATGCCGGAGCATCTTGGCTTACTCGATATGGGACTGCTCGAGTGCGCGGATGCGACCGAGATTTCCGGCAAGGGTTCGATTGGAGGGGGTGCGTGATGGCGACAACCAGAAGCAGCGGACGCGGCGGTCCGATCGTGCTGAAACTCGGCGGCTTGGCGATCGACGATCCGGCGTCCAACGCGCCCCTCTGGGAGGCGGTGGCGAAGCTGGCAAGGTCGGCGCCCGGGGGACTGGTCGTTGTTCACGGCGGGGGCGTGCTGGTCGATCGGCATCTGGCCGCATTGAACATCACGAGCGAGCGGCGCGAGGGGATCCGCATCACGCCGCCGGAGCAGGTGTGGGAGATCACGTCGGTGCTCGCCGGACGAGTGAATGTCGCGCTCGTGGGGGCGTTGCGGGTTGCGGGCGCCAAGCCGGTGGGGCTCGCGCTCGGCGCGGCGGGCGTGGCCAACTGCAAGAAGACGACCACGTTCAGTTTCGATCCCGGGCAGGTCGGCGAGGTCTCCGGCGGCGACGGATCCGCACTCCTGGCCCTGCTGCGGAGCGGGTTTCTGCCGGTTGTTTCGTGCATCGGGATCGGTGAGGACGGCGTGCCGCTGAATGTCAACGCGGACGACGCGGCGTCGGGGCTCGCGCTGAACCTCAATGCCGACCGGCTGATCCTCCTGACGGACGTGGCGGGGATTCAGGACGCGAGCGGCGAGGTCGTGTCCGAGATCTCCACCGAGGGCGTGAGCGAGCTGATCGCGAGCGGCGTCATCACGGGCGGCATGATCGCCAAGGCCCGAGCTGCAGTAAATGCGGCGGATCGGTCGGGGGCCCCCACCGTCATCGCATCATGGAAGAACCCGAAGATCATCGCAGATCTGGCCCGGGGCCTGAAGGCGGGCACGTGCGTCATGCCGCGACGACGACCGGTGTTCGTTGAGCCGACGGGAGCGGGTTCGGCATAGCCGACACGCGCTCGACCGCGCCACGAGCGGACGGATGCCAACTGATGTACCTGCCCGGTCCCCCTCGCGACTCGCGACGGGGCGGGACATCCAACGAATCGACTTTCCCCGTCGCCTGCGACGGCCACGCGACGAAAGGTGAATGAACATGACAACGGCAACTTCTGATGTCTTGACCAAGCCCACCGACCTGCTCACGCTGGATGAACTGGGCGGTGATGGGATCCGCGCGATCTTCGAGACCGCTTCGGCGATGAAGGCCAATCCCGCCGAGTTCCGAGGCGTGCTGACCGGCAAGAGCGTGATCATGCTGTTCGAGAAGCCGTCGCTGCGCACGCGCGTCTCGTTCGAGGTAGGCGTCGCCCGCCTCGGCGGCCATGCCATGTTCTATGACCATGGCGCGGTGAAGATCGGCGAGCGCGAGTCCGTCAAGGACTATGCCAAGAACCTGGAGCGCTGGGTCGATTGCATCGTCGCGCGCGTGTACAAGCACACCATTCTGGATGAACTGGCCTACTACGCATCCAAGCCCGTAGTGAACGCGCTGTCGGACCTCCACCATCCGTGCCAGGCGCTGGCGGATTACTTCACGCTCAGGGAGCACATGGGGACTGCCGACGGGCTGAAGCTGGCGTATGTAGGCGACGGAAACAACGTCGCTCACTCGCTGATCATGGCGGGCGCGATGCTGGGTTCACAGCTCACAGTGGTGACGCCCCCCGGGTTCGAGCCGCAGTTCGACGTGCTTCGGAAGGCCATGGCGTATGCTCAGAAATCCGGTGCGAAGATCACCGTGACGAACGACATCGAGGCGGTCGAGGGGCACGATGCGGTCTACACGGACGTCTGGGTCTCCATGGGGCAGGCGTCGCAGCAGGCGTTCCGCCTTGCTGCGTTCCAGGGGTACCAGGTGGACCGGGAGCTGATGGCGCGGGCGAGCAAGGGGCGCACAAAGCCGGCGATGTTCATGCACTGCCTGCCCGCGAATCGCAACATCGAGGTCACGGACGACGTGATCGACTCACCCTCGTCCGTGGTGTATGACCAGGCCGAGAATCGCATGCACGTGCAGATGGCCCTTCTGGCCAGGCTGCTGGGCGATGCGGGCTGAGCAACTCGGGTGTGCCGACACGCCAAAGATGGTGCGTCGGAAGACGGACAGCGTGAACGAATGACCGCGGCGGGATGCCGCGTAGGAGCGAGCAATGGCGAAGGCGAAGAAGGTTGTGGTCGCGTACTCCGGCGGGCTTGACACGACAGTCGTGATCCCGTGGCTTGTCGAGAACTACGGGTGCGAGGTCATCGCGTATGTGGGCGATGTCGGCCAGGGCGAGGAAGAGCTGCAGGGCATCCGCGAGAAGGCGATCCGCACGGGCGCGAGCGAGTGCTACGTCGACGACCTGCGTCGCGAGTTCGTGGAGGACTATGTCTATCCGACCATGATCACCGGCGCGGTGTACGAGGGGAAGTACCTCCTCGGCACAGCGATCGCCCGTCCGATCCTCGCCAAGGGGCAGGTCGACTGCGCTCGCAAGGTTGGCGCGGACGCGCTCGCCCACGGCTGCACGGGCAAGGGGAATGACCAGGTGCGGTTCGAGGGCGCGTACGCCGCACTCGCTCCGGACATGAAGATCATCGCGCCGTGGCGTGAGTGGGACCTGCGTTCGCGTGAGGACTTGCTCGGATTCCTCGCGGCCCGGAAGATCCCGACGACGGCATCGCTGACGAAGATCTACAGCCGCGACAGGAACCTCTGGCACATGTCACACGAGGGCGCAGGGATCGAGAACCCGTGGAATGCGCCGCCGGAAGACGCGTGGACGATGACGTCATCGCCGGAGCAGGCTCCGGATCGCGCCGAAGAAGTCTCGATCGAGATCGAGAAGGGGCGTCCGGTCGCGCTGAACGGCAAGCGGCTTGCGGGGGAGGAGATGGTGGCCGCGCTGAACAAGATCGCCGGCAAGCACGGCGTGGGCAGAATTGACCTGGTGGAGAACCGACTGGTCGGCATGAAGTCGCGCGGGCTCTATGAGACACCGGGCGGCACGGTGCTGGTCGAGGCGATGCGCGGCGTCGAGCACCTGGTGCTCGATCGCGAGACGCTGCACTTCCGCGAGCATCTCGGGCTGCTCTTTGGCGAGCAGGTCTACAACGGTCGCTGGTTCACGCCCCTGCGCGAGGCGCTCTGGGCTGCGGCGGACCAGATCGCCCAGCGGCTCACGGGCAAGGTCGTCGTCAAGCTCTACAAGGGCACAGCGACGGCGATCAAGCGCCAGTCGGAGAACAGTCTTTACGCCGAGCAGTACGCGACGTTCGGCGCGGACGAGGTCTACAACCAGAAGCACGCGGAGGGCTTCAACCGGCTCTGGCACCTGCCAGCCCGCATCGCGGGATCGCAGGCGCTTCAGGCGGAGGTCACGCATTGAGCCAAGCTTCGGGAAGCACTCCACCGTCGGGCACAAAGCCGACGGCGATGTGGGGCGGCCGCTTCGAGGGCCAGGCCGATGAGCTGTTCCGCGCCGTCAACGATTCGCTGGGCGTGGATTGGGGGCTCGTGCAGCAGGACATCCGGGGGTCGATCGCGTGGGCGCACGCGATCGGCGGCGCGGGTGTGCTGACGCCTGATGAGGTCGCGAAGATCGAGACCGCTCTGAGGGAACTCGCGAAGGCGGCAGCGGAGATTCCGACGCCTCCACTCTCCAGCGGCGCGGAGGATGTGCACTCCTGGGTTGAACAGGAACTGACGAAGCGGATCGGCCCGCTCGGCAAGAAACTGCACACCGGCCGTAGCCGCAACGATCAGGTGGCGACAGATCTTCGGCTCTGGGCGGTCGAGCAGTGCGATGCCAGGATTGCCGAGGTGCGCGGGCTGCAGCGTGCCTTGGTGGCGATCGGCACAAAGCATGAAGGCGCGCCGATCTCCGCCTATACACACCTGCAGCGGGCCCAGCCGGTGACGATCGGTCACTGGGCGCTGGCGTATGTGGAGATGCTGGCGCGGGACGTGGAGCGAATGGAGGCGGCCAGGCGAATGGCAGCGCACTCGCCGCTCGGCTCGGCCGCGCTGGCTGGAACGACGTTCCCCGTTGATCGTGCCGCACTCGCGAGCCGCCTGGGGTTCGCGGAAGCAACTCGGAACTCTCTGGATGCGGTCTCGGATCGGGACTTTGCACTCGACCTCCTGCACGCGTCCTCGGTGTGCGCCATGCACCTGTCGCGCTTGGCCGAAGAAATGATCATCTTCGCAACCAGTGAGTTTGCGTTCATCACGCTGGATGATTCGGTGACGAGCGGGTCTTCGCTCATGCCGCAGAAGAAGAATCCGGATGCACTGGAGCTGATCCGTGCGGGTGTGGGACGTGCTCTGGGCAACTACACGAATCTGCTGACGCTGCTCAAGGGCTTGACGCTTGCTTACAACAAGGACATGCAGGAGGACAAGCCTCCGGTGTTTGATTCGATGACGCGGCTCTCGCTGCTGCTGCGGATCGCGTCACGGGTCGTGGAGCGGACAACCTTCAACCTGGGAACGTGCGAGCGGGCGGCCCGAGGCGGACACGCGAACTCGACGGAGCTGGCGGATTATCTTGTTGAGCGCGGGATTCCCTTCCGCGATGCGCACGAGGTTGCGGGGAAGCTGGTGCGAGAGGCGCTGGCGGTTGGCTGCGCACTCGAGGACCTGCCGCTTGAGACATTCAAAAAGCACCACTCGCTCATTGAAAGGGACGTCTATGCGTGCCTGAAGCTGGAGGCGGTGCTGGCGCGGCGTGATGTCCTGGGCGGCACCGCGCCGGTCCGCGTGAAGGCCGCGCTCGCGGAGTGGCGCGGCAAGCTCGGAATGACCTGAGGTTGGAACGAACGACGATCAGTCAGCGGGGCCGGCGGCTTCAGAGAACATGGCCTCGACGAACGCATCCGGATCGAATGGCTGAACATCCTCGGGCGTTTCTCCGACGCCGATGAACTTCACCGGAATTGACGTCGCCTCGCGAATAGCAACCACGATGCCGCCCTTGGCCGTGCCGTCGAGCTTGGTCAGGAAGATGCCCGTGACGCCGGTGGCCTTGTCGAACTCCTGGGCCTGACGCAATGCGTTCTGACCCGCTGTGGCATCAAGAACCAGCAGCGTCTCGTGCGGCCCCCCCTCGACCTGCTTGCCGATCACCGAGCGGATCTTGGTCAGCTGACGCATCAGCGGGTCCTGCGTCTGGAGGCGACCGGCGGTATCGAGGATCAGGATGTCAACGCCTCGTGCCTTGGCGGCAGCGCACGCGTCGAACGCGACGGCGGCGGGATCTCCCCCCTGCTGTCCCTTGACAACTTCGACGCCCAGACGCTCAGCCCAGATCTCCAGTTGGCGGACGGCGCCCGCGCGGAAGGTGTCGCACGCCCCCAGGAGGACCGTGTTCCCCTGGGCCCGGAGCGTGTGGCACAGCTTGGCGATGCTGGTGGTCTTTCCCGCACCGTTGACGCCGGTGACAAGAATCACCGTGGGCTTCACGCCAGCGGGCGCGGTGTGAAGTTCGCGATCGGCGGGCGGCCACATGGCCTTGAGCTCACGCTTCAGGTGATCAAGAACATCCTCGCCCTTCGTGAGCTTTCCCGCCCTGAAGTCGGCGCGGATGGAGTCGATGAGCTTGGTCGTCGCCTGCACACCCACGTCGGCTTGAAGCAGTCGGCGCTCGACTTCCTGGATGAGATCCTCATCGAGGCGTCGCCCAAGCAGCACGGAGCGGAGGCCCGAAACAAACGTCTCCCGGGTCTTTGCGAGCCCGTGACCCAGCTTTGACAGGATGGTCTTGAAGAGCTTCATGGCTCGAGATCCGCTCCCGAATCAGGGGGCGGAGCCTTCTTTGTGTCGCCAACACCCAACCCCTTCATCAAACGATCGAGAAGGCCGTTGACGAAAGCGGGCGCCTTCTCGGAACTGAACCACTTGGCCAGTTCAACGGCCTCATTGATCACGATCCTGGGGTGCGTGTCGGTGCCCGTCATCTCAAAGTATGCCAGCCGAAGGATCGCCCGATCGACGGGAGCCATTCGGTGGGAGGGCCACTCCGGCGCAATCTGCTGGTACGCGGCGTCGGCTTCCTTGCGGGCGGAATATGCGCCAGCAACAAGAACGACAAGCGACTGAACCTGCTCGGGGGTGATGCCGCGAGCGCGAGAGAGGATGGCCGCGGCGTCGGTGGCGTCCGCATCGCGGCGGGAGTCGAGCTCGAAAAGGACCTGAAAGGCAAGGCGCCGGGCGGCGATCGTCAGGACGCGCTCGCGTTCGGCAGGAGCCAGAGCGGCGAGGGCATCCTCCGCGGTGCTCTGCTGTGCCACCGCGCCATCGGCCTCGCCAAGCACGAGAACGTCTTCCATCGCCATCTGCCGCAGATCCCGCTTGACGCTCACTCAGACTCCTTGGGGCTCAGACAGACCCGGATGCTTTGTCGTTGATGGTGGATGAGATCGCAAAGGTCTGCGGTGATGGATTGGCGGCGGCCGGCCCGGCCTGAGCGAGGACGGTCAGGACGTCGAGCAGGGCGCCCATCGCGTCCGCCCCCTTGTTCCCGTGCTTGCCGCCGGCGCGTTCGGAGGCCTGCTCGGCCGTGTTGACGGTGAGGACGCCCAGCGTGACCGGGCGTCCGTGCTTGAGCGAGAGGTCCACGATTCCCTGGGCGACGGCGGAGGCGATGTGCTGATCGTGGGTCGTCTCACCCCGGATGATGCACCCCAGGGTCACAGCGCCGTCGTATCGCTGGGTCGCGAGGGCTCGATCGGCCAGGACCGGCAGTTCGAAAGAGCCGGGAGCGTGCCAGACGTCCACGACCCAGCCGCTCCGACGCTTGGCCTCCGCGAGAGCCCCTTCGAGCAGGCGGTCGGTCACCGTCGCGTTGTAGCGGCTGACCACCACCGCGATCCGGTGCCTGGGTTGTTCGGGTGCTGCTGGAACCATGAGGCCGATCGTAGAGCATCGGCCAGCAGGGATCATCCGACGCTCCCGGGAGGCACGAGGAAAGTACCATGGGAGCGTGCGAACGCTGCTCTCATCGGTTTCTCCCGTCCTTCGCCTGACCCGGATCACGTCCGGATTCGCCGCGATCGGAAATGTCTGGTTCGTGGTGCTCTGGTCGCGGGTCAATGGGGAAGAGACAGGGAGCATGACGGTGAGACAGGAGCCGCTGTGGCTGCTGCTTCTCGGCGGCGCGGCGGCGGCGGTCGGGCTTTACGCGTTCGGCGCCGCCCTCAACGACCTGGTCGATCTTCGCCGCGACCGATTGCTGAAGCCCGAACGACCGATGGCGGCGGGACGGGTCACGCCGGCGATCGGCATCGCGATCGTGGCGTGCGCGCTGGTCGCCGCACTTCTGGGCTCCACGGTCTTCGGGACGGCGGCGGTGGTGCTGACGCTGCTGCTGTCGATCGCGGTCCTGGTGTACACGCTCGCGGCCCGGTTCATTCCGGGCGTCGGGCTTGTGGTGCTCGGGCTCGTGTACGCGGGTCACATGCTGGTCCCGAATGTCGGCCTGAGGTTTCTCTGGCCGGTGTGGGTGGTGATGACGCACGCGTTGATCGTCGCTGTTGTGGCTCACGTCGTGGGGCGGAAGGTCCCGACGCTCTCCCGGCGCGCGGGAATCGCCGTCGCAGCCGGATGGGTGTTCTGGACGCTGGTTCTCGGATGGTGGAGTTCGCGCCGGAACGGCGGGGAGATCTGGCCGGGATGGGTGGAGGCGGGATCTCTTGCGTGGGAGGCGCCGGTCGCGATCGCCTTTGGGCTCTTCCTGTGGTCCCGGCTCCGGCGTCCCGGTGTGCCCGCGCGCCAGGCGGAACGGGTGGTGCGATACGGCACGCTCTGGCTCCCTCTGTACGGCGCGGCGTGGCTGTTCGGAGATGGCGGATCACACGCGAGCGGCTCGGCGTGGCTGCTCGTCGGCGTCGCGGGCCTGAGCCTCGTCGGGATGACGGTTCTCAGAGAGCTCTATGGACTCGCGGAGCAGCCGATCGGCTATCGAAGGTGAGTGGCGGGCCCGTTGCAGGAGCGTTCGTTCAGACCAGCTTGAGTGCGTAGAAGATTGCCGTGAAGACCAGGTCGGCGACGACGATAGCTACGACTGATTGCACCACCGTGCCGGTGGTCGCGTTGCCGACGCCGGCGGCTCCGCCCGTGACCTTGAGACCGTTGCCGCACGCGATGACGCCGATGAGAGCGCCGAAGACCGTGGCCTTCATGGTGCCCGTGACAAAGTCAACGAGCTTGGCCTGGTTGAGCGTGTTGTCGATGTAGGTGCTGACGGGGATGTCAAGGACAATTACGGACACTGCCATCGCGGCGAGGATGGAGACGAGGCTGGCGATCACGCCCAGTGCGCTCATGCTGACGATGGTGGCAAAGACGCGTGGGACGACGAGAAAGCGGATCGGGTTGAGCGCGTGGGCCTCGAGGGCCTCAACTTCTTCGCTGACAACCATCGTGCCGATCTCGGCGGCGATGGACGCTCCCGCAAACCCTGTGAGCACGATCGCCCCGATCAGCGGCCCGAGTTCCCGCAGAACGGCGACGCCGACGATGTTCGCGACGAGGTCACGCTGTCCGAAGCCGTCGAGCGGCGGGGCAAGCTGCAGCGCGAGGATGAGGCCCACGCAGCCGGAGACCAGGCTCACGATGAAAATCGAACGGACGCCCACGCGCACGATCTGGATGATCAGGGCTGAGCTGCCGCGCCGTGCCTTGCGATCAACGAACCCTCGGCTGAACCAGTGGAGTGCGCCGGCGAAGAGCAGCAGCAGGTCGCCGACGTGTCCGAGCACGCTCAGCATGCGGTCGCCGACAATGTTGAGCGTGCTGTACAGGGCCCCGAGCATGCGGGGAGAAGCGTGGGTCGACGAGTCCGTGTCGGGAGGGGTCATGCGTGCGTTTGGCCGCGGCGGCGCGCCGGGGGGTCAATCAGGAGCCCAGGGCGTCATCAAGCGAGGGGACGATGTTGAAATAGTGGTGAAGTCGGGCGATCTCGAACAGCGCCTTCACCTTCTGGTTCATGGCGCACAGGACGAGCTTCGTGCTGTTGGACTTGGCGTTCTTCATCGCCTCGACCAGCGTGGCCAGGCCCGACGAGTCCATGTACTCCACCGAGGCGAGATTCACGACGAGCGTCTTGGGTTTGTCGCCCTGCACAACGCGCAGGGAGTTTCGCAACGCGGGAGAGCGGCTCATATCCAGATCGCCCTTGGGCGAGACGACAACGGCCGTGTCCCGCTTGTCAATCTGAATGTCGATCGCGGACATCTCAGCCATGATTGCACCCCGTGCACGACGCGGACGACGAAACCGCGCCTGCGCCATCGGGCGGGGCGACCTTCTTGGACATGGTCAGACGCATGCCGACCGCACCGCGCTTCTCGTATCGTACCTCGTCCATCACCTCTTTGATGATGTGAACGCCCAATCCGCCGGGACGAACGTCCTCCAGGTCGCGGCTCTTGATGATGTCCGGCTCGACCTGCTTGGCCTCGTCCTCAATGACGATCCGGAGCATCTCGGGTCGATCCGACGGCCCTTCGGGGTAGATGCTCAACCAGATCGGGCGATCGGTCTGTCTGTCGTAGCCGTGGCGGATGACGTTGCAGAGCGCCTCGTCGACCGCCAACGCGATCTGGCAGCAGGCCATCTCGTCGAACGAGAGCCGCTTGGCCACGGCGGAGACCAGTTCCCGGGCTCCGCAGAGATAGAGCGGGTTGCTCAGGACTTCCAATCTGACGTGGGGCTTGTCGCTCATGCGTGCTCCCGGGCTGGCTCGTGTGTGCAGGAACGTCACGAACCCTCGATACGCGCTTCAGCCGCGCCGACGATCGGGCTGGACCGCTGTTCGTACCATTCCACCCAACGATCGGTCGCTGCCCGCCGCTCCGACTCCGGCGCGGCATGATCATACCCAAGTGTCTGTCCTGTCAGACGTTCCAGTGTTCGGATCGCTGTCAGCCGGACTGCGCTGTCATCCGAATCGAGCGCTGCGATCAGTTGCGGGAACTGCGTCTGGTCGTTGGTCGCGGCGACCTCGAGCATGGCCTCAATGCGGCCGGTAGGGTCGTAGGAGTCAATCCCTCGGGGAATCGGCTTGGTGCACCCGCCCGTTGAAACGAGCGCGACGAGGAGTGCGGACGCGGCTGAAGTGACCATTCTCACGCTTTGGATGGTACACAGACCCCTGGGGATTCGCGCGAGCCGGCCTTGACGTCCGAGAACTCGGCTTTGACAGGGGGCGGAGGGTTCCTACCCTTGCCCCTTCCCGCGGCTGAGGTCGCACCGGTCAAGGAGCTTCCCGATGGCGCAGCGTGTTCATGACGAACTCGTGACGGTCCTCGATTTCGGATCCCAGACGGCGCAGTTAATCGCTCGGCGCGTGCGTGAGGCAGGCGTCTTCTCCATGATGGTCCGGCCGGACATTTCAGTGTCGGAGCTCCGCGCCATGAATCCGAAGGGAATCATCCTCTCGGGCGGTCCGTCGAGCGTCTATGAACAGAGCGCGCCCAGGTGCGATCCGGCAATCTTTGATCTGGGCGTGCCGGTGCTGGGAATCTGTTACGGCATGCAGTTGGCCTGCCAGACGATGGGCGGAAAGGTTGCGCCCGCCGGGCATCGCGAGTTCGGGCGCGCGAATCTGACGGTCACCGACAGATCGGACCTGCTCGCGGCCATTCCCGGCAAGACGAGCGTGTGGATGTCGCATGGGGACCAGGTGACGGGGCTCGGAGAGGCGGGGTTCGAGACGCTGGCAAGCACGCCCACCTGTCCGCAGGCGGCGGTCCGCCTCCTGAAGGGGGGCAGAAGGTTCTTCGGCGTGCAGTTCCATCCAGAGGTGACCCATACGCCCCACGGGGGTGAGATCATCCGGAACTTCCTCTTTGAGGTGTGCGGGTGCGCCGGGACGTGGAAGATGGCGGACTTCGCCAAGCAGGAGATCGCGCGGATTCGCGAGCAGGTCGGGAGCGATCGCGTGATCTGCGGGCTCTCGGGGGGCGTGGACTCTTCGGTGGCCGCCGTGCTGCTGCACGAGGCGATCGGTGAGCAGTTGACGTGCGTGTTCGTTGACAACGGGCTGCTGCGGAAGAACGAGCGTGAGCTTGTTGAGGCGACGTTCAAGGACCATTTCAAGATCGACCTTCGCGTCGCGGACGCGTCCGATGCATTCCTCTCGGATCTGGTCGGGGTGACGGATCCGCAGGAGAAGCGCAAGCGGATCGGCGCGCGGTTCATCAAGGTGTTTGATGAGGCCTCGGACTCGGTCGGCACGGCGAGATATCTGGCGCAGGGGACGCTCTATCCGGATGTGATCGAGTCCGGGCATGGGCACGCCGGGCAGTCAGCCAACATCAAGCTCCACCACAACGTCGGCGGACTGCCGGCGGACATGAAGTTCAAGCTGATCGAACCGCTGCGGAACCTGTTCAAGGACGAGGTGCGACTGCTCGGGGAGGTGCTGGGGATCCCGGCCCAGATCGTCTGGCGGCATCCGTTCCCGGGGCCGGGGCTTGCGGTGCGTGTGCTCGGCGAGGTCACCAAGCCGCAACTGGACATTCTGCGCGACTGCGACGAGATCCTGCTGGAGGAAATTGTCGCCAACGAACTGTATCGGCGGACCAGCCAGGTCTTTGCGGTGCTTCTGCCAGTCAAGAGCGTGGGTGTCATGGGAGACGGGCGGACCTACGACAGCGTGGTCGCCATCCGAGCCGTGGAGACGCAGGACTTCATGACCGCGGACTGGGCGCGGATCCCGTTTGATGTGCTGGCCACGATCTCCAACCGCATCATCAACGAGGTGCGCGGCGTGAACCGCGTGGTGTACGACATTTCGAGCAAGCCGCCCGCGACGATCGAGTGGGAGTGAGGCGTCTGCGCGATCTCACGCCATATGAAAGCAGGCTCTCGCGGGGCGAGAGCCTGCCTTCAAGATCGGGACGATGCCGCGTCACTTGAGCAGGAAGACCTTGACGAGGATGTCGGCGATGCCCACCAGGGCAGCTCCGGCGATAAGGCCTGCACAGATCGGCTCATGCGTCTGGATCCAGAGCATGTTGCCCTTGGACTCGGGCTTCTTGTGGTACTTCCGGTGCATAAGCCAGAAGAAACCCGCGCCCATGAACATCGCGAATGTCGACTCCGGAGGCACCACGACGCCCAGGCCGATGGCCAGGGGGCTGATCGGGAACTTGCCCTTGGAGAAGACGCGCCAGAGCTCGAAGACGAGGCCGACGATCGCGGCGATGATCATGGACGTGACAATCGAGCCGGTGAGAAGGCTGCTGGTGGTCGGGCCGCCGAAGATCGAGGTGATGAGGTCCGAGACGCCCTTCCACTGCATCGCGCCGGGGAAGGCGAACTGGCCGCCGTCGGGAGCCATGGCCTGCTGGACCGTCTGGCCCTCCTGGCGATCCGAGAGGAAGAGCAGGTAGAAGAGCGGGGTCGCGGCGAGTGCGCCAGAGAAGACACCGATGCAGTGGCCGATGGCCTGGTGGCGCGGCTTGCCGCCGAGCATGTAGCCGGGCTTGATGTCCATCAACAGGTTCGAGGCGTTGGACGTGACCTCGGTGGTCATGATGGCGGTCATCAGATTGGTGGCCGGGTGCTTGGGAGCCGCGGCGCCGAAGATGAACTGCGGGATCTTGCTGAGGGAGCCGGTGGGCGTGATGCCGGTCAGGGCGGTCGAACTGGCGGCGATCAGGGTGAGAACAATGATCAGGGGAATGGAGATCGCGCCGAGGAACCAGTCAACGCCGAACCATGCGTGAGCCATCCAGACGCCGATCGCGCCGAAGATCGGGATGCCGATCCATGAGATCCAGAGAGGGAGCTCAATCCCCTTGAGCACGTCCTTGCCCTGGTTCGAGTCGGCTTTCCGATTGAAGATCGTGTTGAAGGCCTCGACGAAGACCTTGGGCTTCGCGAAGAGTGAGACCATCGACGCGACGACCATGATGATGATGCCCCACCAGAGGGCCCAGGAGTTCAGAACCCAGGCGCGCCCGAAGAGCGGCTCGCCGTCCGCCGTGAGCTTGACCGCGCCGGTAACCAGGTCGGTCTGCGGCTTGATCTCGTCGATCGCGATCATCCACGGGATGATGACGACGAAGTTGATCAGCATGCCGATCATCATGCTTGACGCGGCTCGGATCCCCATGAGCCCGCCGGCGCCGATCATCGCAAAATCCAGGGCCGGGCTGAGCCCGAGCTGGCGGATGTCCACGCCGGAGAGGCGGGGGATGGGTGCCCAGCCCTTGGAGACCATCCAGTAGTACCAGGCGTCGAGGTTGTGCGGCAGATGCCACGCCTTTGCAAAGCCCAGGAGTCGCTCCTGGATGTAGGTCATGAAGTTGACGCCCGAGATGAACGTGATGCCGCCCGCGAGCGCGGCAGAGATGCCCAGGGCCTTGGCCTTGAAGACGCCGACGGCGGCGGAGGAGGTGTACAGGGTGTCGAGCACGACGCCGCACGCGCGGCCCTCGGGGAACGGCTGCTGCTCATCGTTGATGAACTTGCGCTTCATGGGGAAAGCGACCAGCACACCCATGAAGGAGAGCACGACGTTGAACCAGAACATCTGCCACCAGGGCAGAACCTCGTTCTGGACCCACATGTACGCGGCGAATCCTGACACGAGCGGCCCGGTCATGTATCCGGCTGCGGTGGCGATGGACTGCGAGCAGTTGTTCTCGAGGATCGTGAGGTCGCGGGCGCCGATCTTGGCAAAGAGGCGGAAGGCGACGAATGCGAGGATGACGCTGGTCAGGCCGACGCCGAGCGTCCAGCCGGTGCGGGCGCCGATGTAGAGGTTGGTGGCCGAGAGCACGCCGCCGAGGAGGAAGCCGATGACGGCCGAGCGGAGCGTGAGCTGGGGCATGTTGCCCCGGTAGACCTTCTCCAGCCACCACCGGTCCTTCTGCTCGCGGGACCAGTCACGGATCTGTTCTTCGGTGAGGTGTTGCAAAGCCATAGGTCGGGCAGTCTAGAAACCTTCGGGCGTTGCCGCAAAGGGGTCGGGTGAATATGTCGGGGTGGCGGGTGAACGCTGGAGACGAGACTTGACCGATACACGCTTGCGTCGGGGGCGATGCACAATCTGGCGGAGACCGGATGGGAATGGAAAGCGGATTCGCGACGCTCGATTGGATTGCGCTCGGGGGGTACGCCCTGCTGCTGGTCGTCACGGGGTGGTGGTTCTCGCGAAGGAAACAGACCTCGGCGAAGGACTACTTTCTCGCCGGGCGGTCCATGCCCGTTTGGGCCGTGGCGGTCTCGACGGCAGCGACGGCGATCTCCGCCGCGACCTTTGTCGGCGTGCCGGAGATGGCGTATGCCGGCGACCTGACGTATCTGGCGGCGAACATCGGGGCGATCCTCGCCATCATGGTTGTCGCGTTTGTGTTCATTCCCGCGTTCTATCGGGCCAATGTGACCACGGTGTACGGGCTGCTGGAGCAGCGACTCGGACCCGGGGCGCGAACCGCGGCTTCCATCGCATTCCTCGTGGGCCGCGTGTTCTCTTCCGGCGCGAGGGTTTACATCGCCGCGATCCCGGCGGCCATGATCATCTGGGGAGACTCGGCGGACGAGGGCAATGCATGGCACCTCCTCGCATCGATCGGGCTGCTGACCGCCGTCGGTATCGCGTACACCCTCATCGGGGGCGTGCGATCGGTCATCTGGACCGATCTTGCGCAAACACTTGTGTTCGTCGCCGCTGCGGGGGTTGTGATTGTCATCCTGCTCCTCCGGATCGACGCATCGATTCCCGAGATCTGGAAGGTTTTGGGTGATCAGGCGACCGTCGCGGGGACCGTAAAGACCACGGTGATCTCCACGTCGGGGAATCTCTCGACGTCCTACACGCTCTGGGCTTCCGCGATCGGAATGACGCTGCTCTATCTCGCCGCCTACGGCACCGATCATGACATGGCGCAGCGCATGCTGACATGCAAGAGCCCGGCGGCGGGGGGGCGGTCGGCGATCATGGCTGTGGTGATGCAGATCCCGCTTATCGCCGTGTTTCTTGCGATCGGCTCGCTCCTCTGGGTCTTCCATCATCGACCGGATCTCGTGGCAGGGGGCGCGGGAAGCGACGCGGCCCCGCCTGCCGGCAGCCGCGTGTTCATCAGGTTCATCGTGGACCATGGTCCGGCGGGACTCTCGGGCCTGACGATTGCGGGGTTGTACGCGGCCGCTCTCTCGACGCTGAACTCCGGGCTGAACGCGATGGGAGCTTCGCTCTATGCGGACCTGTATCTGCCGCTGCGCCGGCGGCTGAGACACGCAAGTGATGACTCGGCGGGGCGTGAGGTTCGGGCCGGGCGCGCGTTTGTCGTGCTCGCCGGGCTGGCGGTCGGCAGTTTCGCCTGCTTCTGCGTCTGGTGGCAGCGAGCAGGCGGTCTGATGCTGATCGACCTGGCGCTGGGCGTGATGACGTTCGCGTACGCAGGACTCCTGGCGGTCTTCCTCGCGGCGATCCTGACCAAGCGCGGCAACTCGGTATCCGCGGTTGCGTCGATTCTGGCTGGTTTTGTGACGATCGCGGCACTTCAGCCGGCCTGGATCGGGATATGGACGAGCGGCGTGCCGGGGCTCGGACCAACGCCCGAGATCGCGGAGGACTGGCGACTCGGTGAACTCAAGCTCGCCTTCCCCTGGCAGTTGACGATCGGCGTCGCCGTATCGTTCGCGGTCTGCATGTGCGGGAGACGTCGGCACGGGTCGACCTTGGAAGGACCGTCCGCGAAGAGATCCCCCACTGCCTCGGCGGCGACTTGAGGGAGCGTGTGTGTATGGAGCGACGACTGGTCGTCGGCTGTATGACGGGGACGAGCATCGACGGGATCGACGCTGCGCTTGTCGCGATCGAGGGCAACGGCCTTGACCTCCGGGCGTTCATCGTGCGCGGGATTTCCCGGCCGCTCGGGGAGCTGGCTCCTGGGCTTCGGAACGCGGCGGAGCAACGGCCGCTCACGTCGGGTCGGTTTGCCGAGCTCGCGCATGAACTGGCCGCGGCACACGTTCGCGCGATTACCGAGTTGCTGAGCGGCGACAAGTGCGACCTGATCGCCGTGCATGGACAGACTGTCTATCACGCGCCGCCGCTGTCGTGGCAGATCATCAATCCCTCGCCGATCGCGCACCACTTCGGTGTGCCCGTGGTGTTCGATATGAGAGCGGCCGACCTGACGAGCGGCGGGCAGGGCGCACCGATCACGCCCCTTTCCGATGCGATCCTCCTGCGAGATTTCCCGAGCTCGGCTGCCGTGGTGAATCTGGGTGGGTTCTGCAACGTGACCACCGGCGTCGGCGGATCCGAACGAGGTGTCGACACGACACGGATCGGGGGCCGGGACGTGTGCGCGTGCAACCACATTCTTGATGCGGTGGCCCGCCGCACGATGGACAAGTCGTACGATGAAGGAGGCATGTCCGCGCTCTCAGGAGCGATTGATCCGGAGGCGCTCGACGGCTTGTTGGTGATTCTGAGCGAGCAGGGCGTCGCGGGCAGGTCCTTGGGTACGGGCGACGAGGTCGTGGACTGGATTGATCGCCACCACGCCCGTGTGCGCGGCACGGATCTTGCCGCGACGGCGTGTGCAGCCATCGGACGTGCGGTCGCCGAGTCCGTCCGGGGCGCTGAGACCATTCTTCTGGCGGGAGGAGGGGCCAAGAACATGGCGCTGGTGAAAGCGATCCGGCTGGCCGCGGTTCCCGCGGCCGTTCGGTTTGCCGACGAGGCGGGAATCTCCAGCACGTACCGAGAGCCGGTGGCGATCGCGGTGCTCGGAGCACTCTGCCAGGATCGGGTGCCAATCACGCTGCCTCAGGTGACGGGCTGCGGATCGGTGCCACCTCCGATCTCCGGCTGCTGGGTGCTCCCATGACACAGCCACCGGTGCCACCGCCGCCGCCCGATCGGTCGTGGGTCTCAACCGAGCAGCGAAACCCTCGCTCGATGTCGCTCCACGACATGTCGGTCGCGCGTTGTGTAGACCTGATCACGGATGAGGACCGCATGGTGCACCAGGCGCTAGCCAAGGCGCGGCCAGCACTGACCGCGTTGATTGAGGACATCGTCCCCCGATTCGCCCGAGGTGGGCGGTTGATTTACCTGGGCGCGGGCACGTCCGGGCGGCTTGGCGTGCTTGATGCGTCCGAAGCGCCGCCGACCTTCCAGTTGGAGTCGGGACGGATCATCGGGATCATCGCCGGGGGCGACGCCGCCCTCCGTAACTCCTCTGAAGGTGCGGAGGACAACCCGTCGGGAGCGAAGGACGCACTGTCAGCCCTCGCCGTGACCGGGAACGATACTGTCATCGGCATCGCGGCCGGCGGCACGACGCCCTATGTCCTTGGAGCGATTGGACTTGCAAAGTCGATACGCATCCAGACACTCACGGCTGTTATCACGTGCGCGAGCATCCCGAAGCCCCCGACAGCCGACCACCTCGTCGTGCTGGAGACCGGGCCGGAGGTGCTGACGGGCTCGACGCGGATGAAGGCGGGAACGGCGACGAAGCTCGCGCTGAACACGATTTCGACGACGCTGATGATCCAGATGGGGAAGGTGTACGAGAACCTCATGGTGGATTTGCGGGCCTCCAATGACAAACTGCGTGATCGGGCCGCCCGCATCATCTCAACACTGACGGGGCTTGACCGTCTGGCGGCACTGGACGTGCTCGACCGGGCTGGCGGCTCGACGAAGGTCGCGATTGTGATGCACCGTCGGGACATGACCCGTGATCTCGCGGAAGCGATGCTGAAAGCTGCACGGGGGCGGCTGGACGTTGTGTTGGCCGGAGCCCCTCCGACCCGATCTACATAGGGTGCGGTTCGCTTGTGGGCGACACGGAGTGTTGCCCGTTGGATTGGGGTGCAGGATGGAACGACGTCATTCTCCGAGCGTGGTCACGGCACTGTTGGCGCTGCTCGCCGCCCCCTTGGCCTCTGCTGTGGTCGTCCTGGCGCAGCCGGTGACCCGACGCGGCCCGACACCGGTTGATGTCTCGCCCGCGCCACGCCCGGCGGTCATCAGCCATGTTGTGCTCATCACGCTGAACGACGGCGCAGATGCAGGAGCTTTGATCGCGGATTGCGACCGACTGATCGGGACGATTCCCTCGGTGGTCTCATACGCGTGCGGCACCCCACTGGAATCGGACCGAGCAACGGTCGACGGGTCGTATCACGTTGGGCTGTTCGTGGGATTTGACTCTGCCGAGGGATACGCGCAGTACGTGGACCATGAGGCGCACCTCGCCCTGGTGGACGCGTGGAAGGCCAGAACGGCCTCGATGCGGATCTTTGACGTTGCCGATCCCACGCCGTGAGCGTTTGCTCAAGACAAAGAGATAATCAGAGAGAGAACGCATGCTTCGTGTGCTGCATCTGGGGCTCGGACCGCTCGGAAGAATGATCGTCGAGCAGTTGCACCGTTCCGGGATTGGCATCGTCGCGGGCGCGATCGATCCTGGCGCAGCATTGCGGGGTAAACAGCTTTCGGACGTGATGGGGGATTACGGCTCGGCGAATCCAATCATCGCCGGATCGATCGATGAGATCGGAGCCAATGCGGCGTTCGATGTCGCGATCGTGACGACGGCCTCCGACCTGCCGGCGTGCGCGCCCACGTTCAGGCAACTGCTCGATCGGGGCATGGCGGTCGTGAGCACGTGCGAAGAACTGCTCTTTCCGTGGCTCCGGCATCGCGAGCTCGCCTCCGAGTTGGACGCTCTGGCCAGACGCTCAGGCGGGCGACTGCTGGGAACGGGCGTCAACCCCGGATTCCTGATGGACACCCTGCCGGTGGTCGCCACGGGCGTCTGCACGGATGTCCGGGGGCTGCTGATCGAGCGCGTGCAGGATGCAACGACGCGTCGGGTGCCGTTCCAGAGAAAGATCGGTGCGGGACTCTCCCCGGCCGAGTTCGCCCGACGCAGCGCGGAGGGGTCGCTGAGGCACGTGGGGCTGGGAGAATCGCTCCACTTTATCGCCCATTATCTCGGACTGCGCTTTGACGCCTGGACTGAGTCGATCGAACCGGTCCTCACCGGTGTTCCATTGCCGTCCGCTATAGGGATCATTCAGCCGGGGAGTGCGGCGGGCGTTCACCAGACGGCCAGAGGCATGCTGGGGGGGCGGGATGTGGTTCGGCTGGAGTTCATCGCCGCGATCGGCCAGCCCGATCCCCACGACCGCATCCGAGTGGATGCCGACCCTCCGATCGACCTGATCCTGCGTGGGGGCGTCCATGGCGATCGGGCGACGACAAACATCGTGATCAACTGCCTGCCATGCGTGCTGGAAGCCGCTCCCGGCCTCCACACCATGGCGACGATCCGTCCGGTGCGGGCGATTTCGCCGCCGTCGCCGGTTTCCGAGATGCGCCCCACACCCCATATCCTTGCGTGAGTCCCGTCGCTCTTTGCTCCGACGAGCGAGGAGCGAGCACGGACGCCGACGCCCGAAAGGCCACGGATGCCGAAGCTCCCGATCGAGTGCTCGACTGCCACGGATGCCACGATGGAAGGCCGCACGATTCTCGCGTTTGCCGGGTGCAACTACCTCGGGCTGGCGAACGATCCGCGCGTGCTGCATGCCGTGCGCGTCGGTCTTGATCGGTATGGCCTCTCCACGACCGCGTCGCGTGAGACCACTGGGAACACGACGGCGTTTGATGAGCTTGAGCGCTCGCTCGCGGCGTTCCTCCGCACGGAACGGTCGCTTCTGCTGGCGGATGGATACACCGCCAACATCGCGATGGCCCAGGCGCTCGCGACCCGTTTCCGCACCGTGCTGATCGACGCCAAGAGCCATCACTCGGTGCATGATGCGGCCCGCAGCGCAGGGCTGATCGTGGTCACGTTCCCCCACGGGGATACGAAGGCCGCGGCTCGCCTGGCACAGATGCACGCCCAGGCGGACCCGGCCGGCGCGATCGCGATCCTGACCGACGGCGTGTTCACATCCGACGGCGCGGTCGCGAAGCTGCCGGAGTTGATTGCGGCCCTGCCGAACGATCGCTCGTTGCTGGTCGTCGATGACTGCCACGGCGTGTGCGTGCTCGGGCCAGAGGGTCGCGGCACAGTTTCGCACTATGCGCTGACCGATCCGCGGATCATCATCACGACCACGCTGGCGAAGGGTTTCGGCTCCTACGGCGGCTGCATCGCGGGACCGGCGTGGTTTATTGAGCTGGCGCGGGCAGCGTCAGGGATCTATCGCTGCTCGACACCTATTCCACCCGCGATCGCGATGGCAGCCCTCGAAGCGCTGCGGATCGTGCTTTCGGAGCCCGAACGGCTCGACCGGCTGCGCGCGAACGTCGCGCGGCTGCGCGAGCGCCTGCTGGCGATGGGGCTGCCGATCCGAGCCGATGGGCCGGCGATCCCGATCTTCGCCTTCCTGCTCGACACGCCGGAACGGATGGAGAGTGTGCATCGCTCGATGCTGGATGACGGCATCCTTGCCCCGTACATCAAGTATCCCAACGGGCCGGCGGAGATGTTCTTCCGCGTGGTGGTGAACGCTTCGCACACGACGGAGCAGATCGACCGCCTCGCCGACGCGTTCGCGCGTCGCCTTCCGGCGATGGGACTGGCCGCCGCCAGAAACGCGGGTTCACCGCGCGGGGCGGATCTCAAGGCGCCAGCGGGTCGCGCGGCTGTCGAGGGCGTTGCCTGACATGAAGACCTGCGAACGCGCGGGCATCCGCATGTAGCGCCACTCGCCCTCTTCCTGCGTCGGGACCTGCTGCTCATTCAGCCAATAGAAGCGGTACTGCACGTTCAGTTCGGCGCCGTTGGTCAGAGCCCGGACAGGAACCTGGATGCTCAAGGGCTGGCCCGGCGTGCGATCCTCCACCGGCGCCGAAACGCCGATATAGGGCTGGAGCCCTTCGAGCGCGACGACCGTCGGGTAGTTCTCGATGAGGGTGGGGTCGGCCATGGCGCCGGGCGGCGGCTTGTCCGACGATGACTTGCAACCTGTGGCGGATGCGGCGGCGATGAGGATCGCCACGATGCCCAACTTGGTCGAGATCGTCTTGCGGTGGTTCATGGTGTGCTCTCCGATAGTGGTGCAATCGGCATCGGGCTCTGTACGGATCGAAGGGACGCGGCGAGTTCCGCGACCTCTTTGGACTTGGGTTGGTAAGGCGAATGCTCCTGGCCGAAGAGGCGCGCGAAGCCGGCGGTGCCGGGTTGTGGACAGGCCATGGAGTTGCCGCCCTCCAGGATGTGGACGCCGACCTGCTCAAGCTCGTCGCCGGGATCGGTGACGATGCCTTCCAGCCGGTAGAGTTCCAAGAGATCCGCGAGTGTCATGTTCGTCAGGTTTCCCCGGGCGTGATAATGGGCCATGGCGCCGTGCGTGGGAACTCGCACACACCGGCCCCCGAGGATGTAGGGCAGGCCATCGCCCGGGACCTCACCCGGCCACCCGTCGTTGCCGTAGCGGATCTCGCCCGAACGCATCCATGTCAAGGGGACGGAGACGGTCGGGATGCGGACATAGCGGATCTGCACGCGCTGCCCGCTGTCGGACTTCGGGGGCAGAAGACCCGCCAGCGCCATCTCCGTCTGCGCAAGCCCATCGATCATCAGCCGGACCGTCGCGCCCTCTTCAGGAAGATCGATTGGAACGATGTAGGTGCGTTGCGGGAGCGATTCCAAATGGCGGAGGTCCGCCTGAGCGGAGCCCTTCATAATCGCACCCAGCGCAGCGGCGGAAAGGCCGACGATCTGCGCGGTGCCGTTGTCATCGTCGATCGACGACGCAGCGACGATGCCCCCGACAAGCAGGACGTTGCCCAGCGCGCTCTTCGCGGCGCGGACATCCTCCAGGTTGTTCCACATGTGATCGACGGACATCTGATTCACGTCGGAGGCCTGGGAGAGTGTGCGCTCGCCGATCGCGTCGCCCCGGACCACGAGGCCGCGGTCGTCGCTTCGGGTGCGCGGATCGAAGCGAGCCAGGGACACATCGGGGCCATAGCCGACCTTCGATGGCCCACGTCCGGCGTCGACGATCAGAATCGTGTCCGCTCTGCCGCTGGTGATCGCGTCCGTGACGATCTGGAGATCGGGACGCAGTTGCAGGGCCTGAGCGAAGTTGTCGGTTGCTTCGTCCGTGCGGCCGAGGGCATGAGACGCGATGCCGTGAAGCATGTAGCCCAGCGTGAAATCGGTCGGGGTGGGCACATAGCCACGGTCGATGTACTCGTCGCCCTCCGTGTCGCCCTTGGCGGCGGCACGCTCGGCGATCTCCAGCGTGCTCAGACGTTCGCCCTTCTCGTTCACGCCGAAGTCGCGGAGCAGGAAGAGCGAGCTTTCCGCCGCGGCCCGCATGTTGCCCCAGTCGCCGATCGAGCCCTTCTGGATCGCGATCATGGCGTACGCCATGGCCTGCTCGAACGGTTCACCCTTCCAGATGCGGACGCCATCGCTGATGACCACGCTGGGAACGGTCTTGTCGGCGTTGAGCCCCTGGATGCGCAGAACCTCGTAGACGCGATTGGCCAGGGACTCGGCATGATCTGGGAGGCCGTCTGCGAGCGTGACGATCAGCAGACGCTCGCGATCAAGCAGGTACTGCCTGTGGGAGATCTGAGTGGGTGTTCCTCGGTTGTAGAGGTAGCCGCGGGCGCGGGCGTACTCGCCCCGATCGACGCGCATGGCGTATGACTCGTCGAGGCGGTTGCCGGCGCAGGCGGCAAGCGGAATGGACGCGATGAGCGGCGCGAGCGCCAGCACAGCGCCGCGTGCTCGCCTGCCAATCGTCGTGCTGCTTCGAACCCCATCCATCCCTTGCTCGCTCTCCGCACATAGACGCGTGAATGGGACGCGGAATCAGTCGTACTGCTTGCCGACCGCGGCACGCTTGAGCTCGAACGAATCCGACCAGAGAACGGCACCGGTGGTCAGTTCGATGACACGGGCCTCAAATGAGTAGAGATCCGTGCGATCAACACCCGCGGCACGGGTGACGGACCGCAGCACGCCGCGCATGGCGTGCGTCGGCGCGCGACCCGCGCCGGCGAGCGCGGCTTCTGCGCCGGCGCGGTCCTTCAACTGTCGCAGATTGTCGGCGGGGATCACGAAAGCGATGTTCCGCTGCGAGCCGAGCGAGGCCAAAGGCGTGGAAGCCCGGATCCGTTCCATCAGATACCACTGCTCGGAGACGGGAACAAGGTCGGAGGAGAGATTCTGAAC
This sequence comes from uncultured Phycisphaeraceae bacterium, assembly GCA_964588385.1. Lineage (GTDB taxonomy): Bacteria > Planctomycetota > Phycisphaerae > Phycisphaerales > UBA1924 > JAHBWV01. Next base: position 45,688 of record CAZPPG010000014.1, on the reverse strand, counting down.
GTTGTCCATGGCGATGACCATGCGCTCCGATGTGGGAGAACGCTCGCGCAGAAAGTCGCTCGACGCCAGTGATGCTGCCAGTTGCACGGCCATCTCCTTCACGTCGTCGGTGGTCAATCGCGTGGAGCGTGACCGGGTCGTGGCGCAGCCGGACGCTGCAAGGGCAAGCGTTGCCAGCAGCAGCGACATCACGAGAACGAGCATGGCTCGCGATCCGGTCACGACCCCCACCGCTTGCTCTCATAGTCCTTCGTCCACACGATCTCGCCGCTGGTGAAGCTCACAAGCTGGAAGGTCATGAGGTACAGCGACGTGTCGCCTCGGGCAACCCTGTACATGGTGCCGTTGAGGAAATACGTGCTGGCCTGATCGATGCGGTCGCCGACGGCGGCACCTGCAGGACCCGTTTCCATGGCGCGGAGTTCCTCGAGTTGGGCCTTGGAGATCAGGAAGCGGAAGTTCTGCCGGAAGCTCTGCGACTGCATAAGCCGGTTCTTCATCTTCTCACGCACGAGCTCGAACTCTGCGGAGGAGATGTTGCCGGTTTTGTTCATGATGTCGCCATAGACGATCGTCGAGCGCACGCCCTGGTTGAAGGCGGGGACGGTCGGGAGGTCCAGCACGAGGGCGGATGCGAGCTGATCGGCGTACTCCATGTAATCGGCCGGAAGCACCCGGACATCGCCGGCTTCCGCAGGAGTCGAGTGCCCGACATCCACGCGTCCGGACGGGAGCCCACGGGGCGGGTCGTTCGTGGCGCACCCTGCGCCGGCCAAGCCCACCACCAGCGCCCCCGCGCCCGCCACCGTTCTCATGCTCGCAGCCATGACGGCCTCCGTTTCTTTGTTAGCGTCTACTAAATGATACGGATAACGCGCTGGAAAGTTTCCGGATCCTCTTCCGGCTTGCCGAACGGGTGGCATCGTGCCAAGATGCACCGAACCGGGCGCGAACCGCGTCCGAAGCGCCTCCTGAGACGTGCCCGAAGTGTCTTGACAGCATCGAAACTCCGTCCGGCCCCCACACCTCCCCCAACACTATGGAACCTCTGGGGCGCACGCGCGCCCTCCTGATCCCCGGCCTGATCGTCATCAGCGTCACTGTCGTGATGTCGATCGTGATCGCGCAGGCGATGAACCCCAACATCGGGCTGGGGGTGGTCGGGGCCGGGCTCGTGTGCCTCGTTTGGATCGTCATGGTCTCGCCCGGCGGACTATTGGCCCGAGAGCGGCGCGCCACCGCCGCGCTGGCCCAGAGCGAGCGGCGTTACCGCACGCTGGTCCAGACGGCCCAGGATCTGATCTGGTCTGTCGACGCGTCCGGCGAGTGGACGTTCGTCAACGACGCGGCCCGCGCAATCTACGGCATGGATCCAGAGCAGTTGCTGGGAACCACGCTGATGGAGCGAGCGGAGGACGGCAAGGGCGACGGCGATGCCCAGATGCTCATCCGCGCGATGCGCGGCGAACCCTGCATCGCACAGCTCCGACGCCATCGGCGCGCAGACGGCTCATTGGTGGACCTCTCGTTCAACGCCGCGGCGTGGCGAGACTCGGACGGTCGGGTCATCGGCGCAACGGGCACCGCATCGGATGTGACAGAACGCATGCGGACCGAACGCGAACTCGAGAGGAGCGAGGCGCAGCTCCGGCTGGTGACGGATGCGCTTCCGGTGCTCATCTCGTACGTGGACACGGACCGCGTCGTCCGTTTCGCCAACCGACACCACGCCGAGTGGCTCTCGCGCCCCATCAGCCAGATCGTCGGGCGCACGCTCAACGCGCTTCTGGATGCGGAGATGCTGGACGAGGCGTCAAGCTCGATAGAGACGGCGCTCGGCGGCGAGCACGCGTCCTTTACGCGCACGTTCGAGCACCCGATCCTCGGCAAGCGTCATCTGCGGATCGATCTGGAACCCCACGTAGTGACGCAGCCGTGGAGCGAGCAGAGAGCCGCGGGATTTGTGGCTCTGATCACCGACGAGACCGAGCGTGTCACCATGGAGTCCGAACTCCGGCACGTGCAGATGATGGAGGCGGTCGGGCAGCTCGCCAGCGGCGTGGCGCACGACTTCAACAACCTGCTCACGGCAATGTTCTCGCAGATCGCCGTGGCTCGCGTGAGGATCGGTCCGGGGCACGGGGCTTCGGAGGTGATCGATGAACTGGATCTGACGGCACAGCAGGCTCGAGGCGTGGCCAAGTTCCTCCTCTCGCTGGGACGCAAGGGATCCGCGGACCGCACGCACGTGGAGCTCTCCTCGCTGGTGGTACGAGCTGGGCAGCTGTTGCGGCGGGTCCTGCCTCGCTCCATCGAAGTCGATATCCGCATCGAGAGCGACCGCGAGGTCTGGGTGTACGCCGACAGCGTGCAGGTGCAGCAGGCCCTTCTGAATCTCGCGCTGAACGCGCGGGATGCCATGCCCTCGGGGGGAACGCTCTCGGTACGAGTCTCGATGCAACCGACCGAGGGTGCCGGCACCGCACTTCTCACGGTCTCCGACACGGGCCACGGCATGGCGCCGGAGGTGCTGGCGAGGATCTTTGAGCCTTTCTACACCACCAAGCCGCTGGGACAGGGAACGGGCCTGGGTCTGGCGATCATTCGAGGCATCGTGGAGGACCACGGCGGGACGATCACGGCCCGCTCGGTCCCGGGGCACGGGTCGGAGTTCATCGTGCGCCTGCCGCTGGTGAAGGCGCCACAGGAATACACCACAGACGCCGGGGACGACGGGCGAGAGACACCTCGCCCGCACGTCGCGCTCGCCTTCAATAGCCGTCACATTCGCGAGATTCTGGCGACGGCGCTGGGCGCCGATGGGTTTGAGGTGATGCAGGTGTCGAGCGCTGAGGAACTGGTTCGACGCGTCCGCGCGGATGTTTCCTGCGTACAGGGAATCGTGATCGACCTCGGCCCGGCGCTCGGGGCGTCGAGCATCGCGGACCTTCGTCGGTCCGGGTGGCTCGGGCCGGTGCTGCTGGTGACCGACGGCCACACGCCGGAGACGGACCCATGCACGCGACAGCTTCACAAGCCGTACGCCGTCACGACACTCTGCAACGCGGTCAAGGACATGATGCAATCACCGCAGGGTCCGGGAGGAGTCCAATGAGTAAACCGATCGGCGTGGTGCTGGCCGATGATCACACGATGGTCCGCGGCGCGCTCGCGGCGTGGCTGAACGCGACAGACGACATCGGCGTCGTCGCGGACGTCACCAATGCCGAGGAAGCGATCCAGGCGTGCCTGAAGCACGAGCCCAACGTGCTGGTGCTGGACATCGACATGCCCGGTCTTTCGTGCTTCGACGCGGCCCGAACGATCCGCGCCCGGTGCCCGTCGACGCGGATCATCTTCCTGAGCGCTTTCTTTCACGATCGGTACATTCAGGAAGCCCTGGCCGTCGAGGCGTCGGGGTACCTGACCAAGGGGGAGCCGCCCCAGACCGTCGAGTCCGCGATCCGGGTTGCAGCGGCGGGCGGCGTCTGCTTCTCGGATCAGGTCCAGTCGCGGATGGTGATCGGCGAGGAGGGGGCGAGACTGGGTGATGGGACCCGGACACGCGTGGAGACACTGACGCCGCGCGAGCTGGAGATCCTGCGCTACCTGGCCCGCGGCATGTCGAAGAAAGAGATCGCGCAGACGATGTCGCTCAGCGTGAAGACGGTGGACAACCACTGCACGAACCTCATGATGAAGCTGGATATCCACGATCGCGTGGAGCTGGCGCGATTCGCCATCCGCGAGGGGCTTGCGGAGCCCTGATCGGCCCGCTGGGCCGAATCTGGGGAACGCCAAGAGTGCCAAGAACACCAAGAATGCCATCTCGTATGGGGGCGGGGTGGCGATCTTGGGCTGGGCGCGCCAGAACGGGGCGGGCCCGCGCTGCCGATGCCAAGGATGCCAGTGCGGGGGCCGAGATGGCGGCCTTGGGTGACGAACTCGGGATGAGGACCTGCTCAGACGCGCGAAGCGATCGAGTTAGATCTGCGAGTCCTCGCGCTGGTAGCGATCGATGCCGGTGCCGGTGTCCACGAGGATCTCATCGGCCTCAGCGAGGAAGAGGCCGTGGTCGACAACCCCGGGGATGTCGTTCAATGCGGCGGCGAGTTCCTCGAGATTGCGCTCATCCAGCGTGACATCAAGGATGAGATTGCCGTTATCGGTGACGAAGAGCTCCCCTTGGATCGTCCGCCGCCAGATCCCGTTGAGTCCCAGCGAGCGGATCTCGGCCCGGGCCGCGGCCATGCCGAACATCATGATCGCCACGCCGAGCGTGTTCCGCGTGCCCAGGCGCGGGACGATCTTGGACTGATCGACCATGTACACGCATTTGTCGGAGCCCCACGCGACGATGCGCTCCCGCGTCATCGCGCCGCCCGCGCCCTTGAGCATGCGCAGCTCCCGATCAACCTCGTCCGCGCCGTCGAAGAGGTAGTCGATCCGCTCAAGCATGGAGAAGTCGACGATCTTGAGCCCGAGTTCCTTGCCAAGTTTCTCGGAGGCCTCGGACGTCGGCACGCAGCGGACGTCGAGCCCTTCTTCCTTGACGCGACGGGCCAGGGCCTTGATGCCGCGGGTTGCGGTGCGTCCCGTGCCCAGCCCGACGATCATGCCGGACTTGACGGGCGCGACGGCGGCCTCTGCAAGGGCGTCGATGGTGGTTTGCTGCTCGCTACTCAAAGCGGATCCCCTGTGCAAGCGCGAAGCTGGTTCCGAAGTTCACCGTGATTGTCTGCCGGCGCATGTATGCCTTCCACGAATCCGACCCGGATTCGCGCCCGCCGCCCGTTTCTTTTTCTCCCCCGAACGCGCCGCCGATCTCCGCGCCGGAGGTTCCGGCGTTGACATTGGCGATCCCGCAGTCGGAACCGGAGCCGTCGGGATTGAGGAATCTTCCCGATTCACGGAGGTCATTGGTGAAGATGGCGGAAGAGAGCCCCTGATCGACCCCGTTCTGCAGGGCGATGGCGTCGTCCAGGGATTCATAGTCAAAGACGTACAAGATGGGCGCGAACGTCTCTTGGTGTGCAATGGGGAGATTCCCCGACGCGGGGGCACGGATGATCGTGGGCTCCACGAAGTGCCCCCCCTGAAGCCCGTCCAGTGGCGCGATGCTCGCGCGTTTCCCACCAACCAGCACGCGCCCGCCCTGGGCCGCGGCCTGCGCGACCGCGTGCAGGTACTGCTCAACCGCGCGCGCATTGATCAGCGGCCCGACGAGCGTCCCTTCTGCAAGCGGGTCGCCCAGCCGGATCGTCTTGTACGCGCTGACGAGCTTCTGCGTGAACGCATCGGCGATCGACCGGTGCACGATGAGTCGGCGCGTCGTCGTGCAGCGCTGGCCGGCAGTCCCGACAGCGCCGAAGACCACGGCCTTGGCCGCCAGATCCAGGTCCGCCGACGGTGACACAATCAGCGCGTTGTTGCCGCCCAGTTCCAGCAGGCACCGACCGAAGCGTTCAGCCACCACCTTCCCGACGTGTCTGCCCATGCGGCACGAGCCCGTCGCCGAGATCAGCGGAAAACGCTTGTCGGCGATCATCCGCTCGCCCACGACCTGGTCCGTGCCGATGACGAGTGTGAAGACGCCAGCGTGACCCAGCTCCGTCGCGACGCGTTCTGCGATCGTGTTGGTCGCGATCGCCGTCAGCGGGGCCAGCAGCGACGGCTTCCACACGGTCGTGTCGCCGCAGACCGCGGCCAGCATCGCGTTCCAGCCCCACACCGCATTGGGGAAGTTGAACGCCGTGATGACCCCGATCGGCCCGAGAGGCAGCCACTGCTCCATCAGACGATGCTGCGGGCGTTCGGACGGCATGGTCAGCCCGTGCAACTGGCGCGACAGCCCGACGGCGAAGTCGGCGATGTCGATCGTCTCCTGCACCTCGCCAAGCCCCTCGGAGCGGATCTTGCCGACTTCGAGCGAGACCAGCGCGCCCAGAGCGTCCTTGTGCTTTCGCAGCTCATCGCCGATGGCGCGGACCACCTGACCCCGCACCGGCGCGGGCACAGAGCGCCAGCGCTTGAAGGCCTCCGCGGATTGCGCGACTGTGCGCTCGTAGGAGTCGGCGGTGTCGAGCTTCACGCCCGCGATGGGCTCGCCGGTCGTCGGATCCTCGCTCAGGACGATCGTGTCGGACGCGGTCGCACCGATGACAACACGCGGGTGCGTGTCGAGACCGAGCGAGCGAAGGACTTCCGTGTGCATCGCGCGTGGCATGGAGGCGTGATGCTATGCAGACCATTCCGGATCGCGGCGTCTGGCTCGGCCTCGGGCGACCGCCTCAGGGCTCCGGCGCGGGGAGGTCTCGCAGGAACTCGCAGAGCCGCCGGAGGTCGGGACCGACCCCATCGCGGACGTAGGCCCCGCTGAGAGCGGTGCCGCAGGCGAGGCATTGCTCCAGCGGCAATCCAGCCACCTGGGCCGCCGCGAAGCCCGCGTTGAAGTGGTCTCCCGCGCCGGTTGAGAGCTTCGGCGTGCGGGTCAGCGGTCCATCGAACCACGCCGAATCGCCCGATGCGGTTGAGGCCGCCGCGCCCTCACGGGGGTGAATCACGACACAATCCAGCCGCAGGGCGTGACGCAGGGCGATCGACGCGTGCATGAGCCGGCGGCCGAGATCGCTCTCGATCGAGGCGATCGCCACAGGTCCCCCCCGGGAGTCCGACGGGACACAGAGTCGCTCGATGCGCTCACTCTCCGCCAGATTGAGCCCGAGCGTGACGGGCGCGAGCGTGTTGAGCTCGGTCAGCAGCGCAAGCCCCTCGCGCAGGTCGTCATCGGTGCGCTTGGCAGGATCGGAGAGATCGATATAGACGCGGGGGCGCGGGGCGATGGCCGGCAGAACCTGCTCCATCAGCCCGCGCCAGATGCCGCTGACGCCGCCGATGAGCGACCAGTTGACGATGCCCAGGAGACTGGCTCCGGCGACCGCATCACGCATCGCCTCCAGCCCGACAACCTCAACGATCCGCTCCCACGTCACGTCCTGCACGGCGGAGCAGTGGTTGAGCATCAGCTTCCCGTCGTCGAACTCAAAGGCGTCGGTGCGCCCGGGCGCGGCGATGGGCACGACGCGCTCGCAGAGCGACGCGAAGGGCGCGAACACAGGATGGAGGGCACACTGATCGTCCTCGCGACCGACCGCCCCTATGTACGTGGTCGGCATTCCGAGCCTCGCGACGCCGCCCGCCAGCAGCGGGCCGTTGCCGCCCCACCGACGCTCGTGCGTCACCACTTCGATGTTCGTGGACTTGCCCGCGGCGGCCCCGATACGTGTCGCGAGCGTGCCGATCGTCGGGATGCGTCGGAACCCGCGCGGGCCCATGTCCGTCCGTACATCCACGAGGTCCATGATGAAGTCGATGAAGCCGTCGAACCCGACCAGGGCGCGGCGCGAGGCCAGATCGGCGTGTTCAAGCCCATCGGCCGCGGCGTTCGCGATGGTCGCGCGTCGGCGGATGTCGATGGCGTGGGCCAGTTCGGGCATGGGCGGATTATCGCATGGTGGCGATCGGGCGGCGCGGAGGTTTGCTCTCATTCTGGCCCTGAGTCCGCGCTCTCCATCAGTGCTTTGCGAGAGCCCGAAGCCGCGATGCCCAGGGATCGCCCCCGAGCGTCTCATCGATGAGCCCCAGACGCGTCAAGTGGCCATGAACCTCCTGGGCACGTGCCGGCTCCGCGCGCGACATGGCTTCGAGCGTCATCGTCCACACCTGCCAGAACTGCTCCGGCGGGACCGGACCCGGTTCGGGCATCGCTTGGGCCAGCGGCACCAGCACAACAAGCGCGCCGGCATCGTCGCCCGCATTCGTCAGGGCGCGGGCCAGAAGGATCTCCGCGCCGACCTGCCCTCGCTCGAGCGACATCACACGCGGATGAGCAAGCAGCGCGCGGCAGGCCTCGACCGCTTCCGGAGCCCCGAGGTCCACCAATGTCGTCGCGATCGCGTCGAGTGTCTTCACCGACGGCTCGCGCCCGAGCGATCTGGACAACTCCACCGATCGACGCATGCTCACGACGTGGCGATCGACATCACCATCACGCATGGCCAGCATCGCCAACCGGGTATCAAGGCGCTCCGCGAGCCGAGCCGCGGACTCACGCCCCGGGGGCACGTCGGAGACAAGCGCGAGCAGGTCGTACGCTCGGACATCGGACCATGTGGGCTCACGAGCCGTATCGATGAGCGCGGAAGCCGCAATGAGGGCCGCGGCATCCCGAGTGGACGGCGCGGTATCGGAGGCATTCGACGAACCAACCAGTTCTATCAGAGACTCGATGGTCTGATCCGATGGCGCCCGCTCCACCAGACGCACGAGCGCAATCATGCACGCTTCGGTCGCTCGTTGGTGTGCCTCGCGGGTTCGTGCCGAATCGCCCGCGATCGCCGCGAGCCGCGAGGCCAGTCGCAGGCCCCCAACGCTTTCATCCTCGCGATCGAGCAGCACGACCGCTGCCTCCAGCACCAGTTCAACGCCCAGAGGCGGCGCAATCGCCAGCAGGCGCGTCAGTTCCACCTCGAATGCTTCCCCCAACTCTGCAGATGGGGCAGTGGCCCTGGACGAGATGGACGCGAGCGCGGCACCGATCCGCTCCAGGGGCTCGCCGCCGTCGGGCGCAGGTGGCATCCCTCGCAACCGCTCCAAACGCTTGCGCACGATCGCCTCGCGCTCGGGCGGCGTGGGCGTCTCAATGTCGAGCGCGAGGAATGCTGCATATGGGGCGTCGAACGGCGCAGTTTCCGCACCGGTCACCGACTCACCCGGCATGCGCGCGACACGCGCCATCGCATCGCACGAGAGCAGCGCAGCGCCCGGGTCTGTCGGCGGTTGTCCACTCTTACCGTCAGAAGCGACGAACGGCGGCCTGCTCCAGTCGATCGCGGGCACGCTCGCTCCCTCGCCTCGCTCGACAAAGAGCAGCGCAAGCGTGAGTTCAAGCGACGAGGATGCGAGCCCCGGCTCGACCCGGAGGATCTCCGCCATCCGCTCGCGCAGTTCGAGCGCGGGAGGCTCACGCCTCAAGCCGTGCGCCAGTGCCCATGTGGAGACAGCCATCGCCCGAGTTGAGCCATCCGCGAGCGCATCGCCATCGAGCAGCGTGACGGCCCGTGCCGCACGCTCCAGCAGCGAAGCGCGAAACTCGTGCGACGGGTCGGATGCGGCCAGGAGCAACGCGGCGCGGGCTCCGAGCAGCACGATGCGCGGATCATCCCCGCCGCTTCCTTCCCCCATCAACCCGCCAACGCCGCCCGGCCCATCCTCCGAGATGCCGAGCATCGCCGCCGACTGATCGACGAGGTTCATCGCATCCATCGCGGCTCGACGGGTTCGCTTGATCTGATCGTCGGTCGGAAGCCCGACCAGCACCGCGGCATCGGTCGCATCTCGCGAGAGCTCCGCGAGCATCGCCGAAGCGCGGTCGAGGTCCGCCGCGAGCTGGCGGGCGCTCGGCGCGGGAGCGAGTTCTGCTCGCCCCAGTTGTTCGAGCGTCAGGACCGTGTAGCCCGTTGACCCGCGCCCGTGCGCCATGCCGATCGACTGCATGATGCCCGTCGGATCGGGCTGGAGGAACTGGATCGCGGCGATCTGCGTGCCGCGAGCCCGCACGCCGCCCTTCCGCTCAAACTCCGGATTGAGCCGATCGAGTTCGGCCATGATCGTGCGCTCGCCGGGGCCCCAGGTGCCCGTTCCTTCCCCCGTGGTGCGCGGGATGCTGCGCGCGAGAAAGAAGATCGCCTCGGGTTTGAGCGCGAGCGCCGGGCCCAGTCCCGCGAGCGGGTCGGACCGGCCGCCAGGCGCGATGGTGCGCAGAAACGCGCGGGCCTCACGCAGATTCGAATCGGTCGCGGGCACGAGCGCGAGGCGCGCCGGAAACGTCGCGGGCGCATCCGCGCTGTCGGCCCCACGGAACGGCACGATCGCGAAACGCTGGTCGGGCGCGAGCCGCTCCAGCGAGCGGCCGAGTTCCTCCAGCACGATCGACATGGCGGAGACCATCGAGCCCGAGCAGTCCACGACAAAGACCACCGACGATGCCCGGCGCGAGGTCACGCCCGCGAACGACGCCGGTCCCGTCGCGCCCGCTCCCGGCGCGATGCGGATCTCTTTCGGATTGCTCGCGTCGGTCCTCGGGGCGATCGTGGGCGCGGCAACAGCGTCCCGCGCGGGCTCGGGCAGCGCCAGCGATTCGGCAAGCCGGCTGATTGACGGGGCCTCCGGAACCTGCTGATCGGGCTGCGGCGTGACCGGTGGAGGCGGCTCGCGAGGTGTCTCACGAGGCCCATCCAGCGACAACTCCACCGTCGGCATCTGACGCGGCGCGGGACGCACGACCGTCCACGTCGCCAGCGCGACCAGCCCCAGCAACGCGGCGTGGATCGCCAGCGAGATACCGGTCGGCAGGATCACGCGTCCGATGCGCATGCGAGATGGTACAGCGAGCGGGCGTGTCGCGTTCGCCCCTCGGTGCGAGCTCAAGTACGCCAAGAATGCCAAGAACGCCAACGTGTACGCGTGCAGGGTGGCGGTCTTGGGCCCTGCACGCTCCCTCGCCCACACCCCCCACTTTCACGTCTCCACACCTCTACAGCACGCCCTGCCGCTCATGCCACAGCTTCTCGATCCGCTCCATCGTGCTCGGTGCCTGCGGCAGCTTCTCGCCGCACGCGATCAGCAGGTCCACCAGTCCGTGGAAGTCCGCGACCGACACGAACTCGCGATCCACCTTCGGCGGCGTGGTGTTTGTGCCGGCCTGCACGGCATCCAGGTCCGCCATGTTGTGGTAGTTCCCCAGAGGCAGGCAGACGCACGTCGCCTCGTGCCCGTACGCGAAGAAGACCGTCGCCTCGCACGCCCCGCCCGCCATCAGCTTTCGCTGCCAGCGCCACTTGGGGCCGCTCTGAGAGCCAGCATCGGCCTTCTGCTGGGCTGTGGGCGTGGCGGGCGCTCCGGCGATCTGTTCGGCACGCAGCGCGACCGCCGCCGAGAGCGTGGGCGAGAAGACGCTCAATCGATCACCGACGCGAACGATCGGCCCGCCGCCGATCGGTGAATCCGCGAACGCGCGGGAGTTCTCCAGCGCGATGATGCGTGCCCCCGTGGGGATCGTGCCCAGGCGGCACGCCGCGATCGCGCCGATGAAGCCGACCTCCTCCGCGCGCGTGAAGAGCAATCGCACATCCTCGATCTTCTCGCCGGCCAGATGCTTCCTGAGCAGCACGTCGAACGCGCACAGCGCCGCGGCGAGCGCGACCAGATCATCGCACACCAGCGTCTTGATAAGCCCATCCTCGATCGCGCCGGGCGCAACCGCCCACGTGGCCACATCGCCGAGCGTGATGTCATCATGAGCCGAATCCAGCTCGCAGAGCCAGTGCTTGTTGTACCCGCCCGACTCCACCGATGGCCCGATGAGCGTCCCCTCGATCGGCGTGGCGAGAGACTCTGTGTCTGCCGTCCGCGGCCAGAGGCGCACGCGACCGTCCTTGAAGTAGTCATCCATCACGCCGCCCCGGAACGACAACTCCAGCGTCGTCGGCGCGATCATCCGCTCCACCACGAACGCTGGGTGATCGAGGTGGGCCGTGAAAAAGACGGGTGAGCCGCCCGCCCCTCCATTCGACCCCGCCGGCGCATTCCGAATCGCCACCACCATGTTGCCCGCTTCGTCGGTCGTCAGCGTCAGCTCCGGCCGGGCCGAGATCCACCGCCGCAGCCACTGAATGACCCGCATCTCGCGCCCCGCCGCGGTCGGAATCTGCGTCACCTGCAAGGCCAGATCCAGATGCCCCAGCCGCTCCTGCTCGCTCAGCGTGTTCACACTCATGGGGCGAGGGTACGGCAGATCGCGAGAGCGTGGAGCGACGCGATTGGGAACAGCATCACACACGGCGGCTCAATCCGGAACGGATTGCTCCCGAGGCCGAAGGCCTCGACGTTCGTAGCCGGGGCGTGGAGCGAGGCGCTTCGCCGTAGCGACACCCCCGGTAAGAGCCGCGCCATCAATCTTCGGCCCTTCACACCGCAGCCCGACGGGCTGCTCGTCGCTATCTTGTTCTTATGGCTTCCACACTCACGAAGATCTTGGTTCACATCTCCTTCTCAACGAAGCTCTCCGGGGGTCGCGGTCGCTTCGCTCCCTTGACCACCCGGCTACTGGCGGCCACGCCTTCGGCGTGAAAAGACGCGAGCCCGGCGAACGGCTCCCCACGCCTTCGGCATGAGGACACGGCGTCATTCCCCTCCCAGCACCCACGCCTTACACTTCCCCATGCCCCGCACCGCCTCACCCGTTCGCGCCGCACCCGCCCCGACACCCTCGCTCCCCCAACGCATGACCGTCGATCGCGTCATGGCCGATCAGCGTGCGGCGTCCTTCACCAAGCGTTCCATCAAGACCACCACCAAGGTCTCCGGCCTCAAGCTCGCCCTCTCCATGCTCGACCTGACGACGCTGGAGGGCAAGGACTCGCCGGAGAAGGTCCGCTCCCTCTGCCGCAAGGCCGTGCGCCCCTATGAGCGCGACGAGGAACTCTTCGGCGAGCGCCTGCCACACGTCGCGGCCATCTGCGTCTACCCCGCGCTGGTGCCTGTCGCCAAGGCGTTGCTGGAAGGCTCGGGCGTGAACGTCGCCTCCGTCGCGACGGGCTTTCCCTCAGGGCAATACCCGCTGCGTGTGCGTCTCGCCGATGTGCGAGCCGCCGTCGCCGACGGCGCGGACGAGATCGACATGGTCATCTCACGCGGCACATTCCTCGCCGGCAAGTACAAGGAAGTCTGGCGCGAGATCTATGAGACCGCGCACGCTTGTGTCGGCAAGCATCACACGGCCCACCTCAAGGTGATCTTGGAAACCGGCGAGTTGGAAACGTATGACAATGTCCGGTGGGCGAGCGACATCGCGATCTCGGCGCTGAGTGCCGCGGACGCCCCGCACGCGTTCATCAAGACCTCGACCGGCAAGGTGCAGCCCGCCGCGACGATGCCGGTGACGCTGGTGATGCTTGAAGCGATCCGCGATCATTACCTCGCGACGGATGAGATGATCGGCATGAAGCCCGCGGGCGGCATCCGCACCGCCAAGCAGGCCCTGCACTACCTCGTGATGGTCAAAGAGACGCTCGGCGACGCGTGGCTCACGCCCGACCTCTTCCGCTTCGGCGCATCCACGCTGCTCAACGACATCCTCCGCCAGTTGGTGAAGGAAGCACGCGGGCTCTACACGGCGGGGCATGATTTCTCGGAGGCGTGAGGTGGCGCGAAAGCGACGCATCACATTCCGGCTCGCGGCACTCATTCTCGCGGGCCTGCTCGCAAACTGGCTCGTCGCCGTGGTGATTCTCAGCTATGGCCCGGCCTCCGCGCAACCCGGGATGGCGCTCACGGACCCATTGAATCCTGTCTTCCATGACGCGCTGCCGCCCGGGCTGCCGCGCCCAGACGTCGCCTTCATCGAGCCTGGTATCGGTCAGACGTATTGGCAGTTCTACGCTGGCGACGGCCTGACAACATCCCCGTTTATCGCGCACATGTCCCATGCGGGCGCGCCGATGCGTTCGTGGTCAATCCTCCAACTCGCACGCAAAGGCCCCCCCATTCCCATCGGCGCCTACCGAGAGGGGGTGTTGGTGGACCTTCCGCGATGGGTGCCGGGCCCGCTTCGTCCCGGGATTGGATCGCTCCGGCTGCCCCTGCGTCCGTTGCCGCTCGGCCTCCTCATCAACACGCTGTTCTACGCTGCTTTGTTCGCGTTCGTGATGGAAGCATTCGCCGCGTTCCGCACACGCCGCCGCGCCCGCCGCTCGCTCTGCACACGCTGCAAGTACCCGGTCCGCGGCCTCATCACCTGCCCCGAGTGCGGCACGGCCGTTCCGACCGGCAGCCCCAACACCGCCAAGACCGCCATCTCGTAGGCGCGTGGGGGTACGGCGTGGCGTCCTTCGCCTGGCAGCATCCCAACCCAACATGACCGCCCCTCTCCCGCGCACGCTGGCATTCTTGGCGTTCTTGGATACCCCCCTCGCTCGCGCGGCGGTCTTGTGGCCTTCATCCCTCTGCCCCTTCCGCCCACCTTGCGCGCCCAAACACCCCTGATCCGAATCAGGTCTGTCTGATTTCCGCAACATTTTTCCACGCCTGATCCGCAACGACTTGCGCGATCCGCCTCTCGCGTGTCGGTCCCCTTGCGCGCCCACACGCCCGTGGCCGCCGGGGTGTGTGAGGGCTCGCAGCGTGCGTGCCCGACATCCACACCCCTGGCCACCCCTTCGATCTCTCGCGCTCGCCCCCACTCACGTCCGCCACACGATTCCACGCCCCTCCACGCCTCCCACGCCCCGAGACCCCGTGTCTCCCGCCTCATGGGAGCCACGCCAGCGCGTGCCGCGAGTGTGTGAGGAGCGTGTGTGGCATGAGGGGAGCGTGCCAGAGAGAGAGATGGGGAGGGAGGTTCCATGTCCGATTCCGTCGTTCTCACGCCGTTCTCGGAGGTCGCGCCCGAATCCATGCACTGGCTCTGGCCGGGGCGCATCCCGCTCGGCAAGCTCACGCTCCTCGCGGGCGATCCGGGCCTGGGCAAGAGCTTTCTCACGCTCGACCTCGCGGCTCGGCTCTCGCGTGCCCACGATCTGCCCGATGCACGCAACCCCTTCGGCGTTCCCGTGCGCTCCGTCATCCTCTCGGCCGAGGATGATCCCGCCGACACCATCCGGCCGCGACTGGATTCCATGGGCGCGGACCCGTCGATGATCTACGCCGTCCGCGGCGTGCGCTACGGCTCACAGGGCCAGCCACGGATGCCACGCCTCGATCGCGACCTTTACCTCATCGAGCAGGCGATCAAGCGGTTCCCGGGCGTCCGCCTCATCGTCGTCGATCCGATCTCCGCGTACCTGGGCGATGCGGATGCCAACTCCAACGCCGAGGTCCGCACGCTGCTCGGCGCCATGGCCACCATCGCGAGTACGAACAAGATCGCCATCGTGCTGGTGACGCACCTGAACAAGAGCCAGCAGACGCGCACGATGTATCGCGCCATGGGCTCGCTCGCGTTCACAGCGGCGGCCCGGGTCGTGCTCGCCGTCGTCAAGGACACGGTCGATCCGGATCGACGCATCCTCGCGCCGGTGAAGGCGAACGTCGCGGCCCGCACCGATGCGCTGGCCTACCGACTCACGGACGGGCGCGTGGCCTACGAGCCCGCGACCATCGCGACCACGATCGAAGACCTGGAGCGTCCGATCGAGCCGGAGGAACTCGGCGAGACACGCGATGCCCACACCTGGCTCCGCAACGCGCTGGCCCAGGGCCCAGTCGATGCGAAGACCCTGCGCGAGAACGCCGAACGCGATGGCGTGTCGTGGCGCACGCTCCAGCGTGTCAAGGAAGCCCTCGGTGTCAGGGCCATCAAAGAGAGTTTCAAGGGCGTGTGGCGCTGGTCGCTCCCGGGCACGCCCACGCGCGACGGCATCCCCGAAGAAGAACTGCCCGACATGGTGGGCAGCGTTCGTCCGCATCACACCGATGAGAACGGCGAGTCGGTCTTCACCACGTCGCAGCTCGCGCAGGCCGTCACGGTGGGCGTCGTCAAGCGCGAGCACTCGCTCGTCGCGGCACAACTGGTCGCGCTGGATGAGCAACTTACACGCAAGGAAGAGGCGGAGAAGCGCAAACGCCCGCCGGCGGATGTGAATCAGGCAGAGGGCGACAGCCGCGAAGAGCCGCCCGAGCCCACGCCCGCCACGCCCCCGGACGCCTCCGTGGAGACGCCCGTATCCGAACCCGAGTCCGATCCCCAGTCCCCGTCCGAGTCGGCGCCGGCATCCGCACCCGAACGGCCCAGCTTCGCAAGCATGGCCGATCAGATCCGCTGGGAACACGCCAACGGGCTGCGGCACTGAGCTTGAAGCCATGGTGTGCAGGGCACGTCCGAAGGCCGCCAAGAATGCCATCTTGCACCCTTGGGAAAGGTGCGGGGTGGCATTCTTCGTCTGGCAGCGTTTCAACCGCCATTCGGCCCAAGACCGCCAACCCCCTCGCGTACGTGTTGGCGTTCTTGGCATTCTTGGGCGGACCGCCGCTCTCACCGCTTCTCGCCGACGCGTTGCTTGCCGCCCTTCGCTACCCGCTCCACCGGTCTTGCCACCGCCAGCACGTCACGATCAAGACGCAACGCCTCCGCGACCGACCACGCCTGGAACGGGCAGCCACGCCCCGCGTGCGGCTCATCCCCATCCGCAATCTCGCAGATGTGCCCGACTCCACCGCCCGACATCCGTTGAACCAGCGGCATGAGGAACCGCTGACGCGCCTCACGCTTGGCCTCATCCGTCGAGCCCCTGGCCCGCACCCACGCCTCCACGAACGCGCCCGTCAGATACGGCCACACCGTGCCCATGTGGTACGCCCCGTCGCGCGACAAGAGATCGCCCTCGTATCTCCCGCGATACCCATGAGCGTCCGGCGCGAGCGAGCGCGGACCCATCGGCGTCAAGAGCCGCTTCTCAACCGCGTCCACCACCAGTGCGCACGACGCGTCGTCCAGCAGCTTCACAGGCAGCCCGCCGACGGCGTAGAGCTGATTGGGGCGGAACGACTCATCGATCTGCCCCGGGTTGTGATTGACATCCACGACATCGGCCAGGAAACCTCGCCGCTCGTCCCAGAATCGCTTGCCGAACGAGTCCATGCCGGGCGCAAAGGCCGGATGATCGGCGCCGGTCAGCTCGGCATGAACCTTGAGCGCGTTGAGCCAGAGCGCCTGGATCTCCACGGGCTTTCCGATGCGCGGCGTGACAACCCAGCCGCCGACCTTCGCGTCCATCCACGTGAGCTGCACGCCTTCGACGCCCGCGCGGAGAAGCCCGTCGGTGTCGAGCCGGATGTTGTAGCGCGTGCCGCGTGAATAGCCGGTGACGATCGCATCGATCGCGCGGACCAGCGTCCGTCGATCCTCGGGCCTTCCGTGTTTCTGACCCTTCGCGCGAGCCAGATAGGCCCCCGCCGCGACGACGAACCACAGCGACGCGTCGACCGCGTTGTACTCCGGCTCATCGCCGCGATCGGGGAGTCGATTGGGGAGCATCCCCTCCGAGACGAGGGACGCCCACGTGAGCAGGATGTCGCGAGCGTCATCCAGCCGCTCCGCGCCACGCGACAGGCAGAGCCCGCGCAAGGAGATGAACGTGTCCCGCCCCCAGTCGGTGAACCACGGATACCCGGCAATCACCGTCGTGCCCGCCGGATGATCGCGCGATGGCTGACGCCTCACGATATACGCATCCGCCGCACGCTGCAGCGCTCCGCCTCCGCCCTGGAATGCCCCACGGCGCGCGTGCTCCGTCGACTTGATCGTCTCGGCAAGCTCCGCCGCTCCATCTTCCGTCCACTCGTGCGGCTCGGCATCACACTGCGTGGAGAGCGTCAGCACCGCGTCTCTTGCCGCCAGGTCCCACCGCAGAACACCGGGCGATGCGAGGTCCTCGATGCAGTCCTGGCCCCTGGCCCGCTCCGCCTCGTACAGGAAGTTCCGGTACCAGTCCGGGCGATGCTCATAATCGCCGTTGGTGATCGCGACGATCGGCGGCACGCCCGCGTACGGCTCCCACTGCACACGCCCGCCCCAGATGTCCGCATCGAACCGGAACGCGGCATTGGCGTGGTGCAGCGCGTGATAGTCGCGCCCGCTCATCAGGGGACGCACGATGAGCGACGTCGGGCCGTCGATGGTCCCCGTCTCCACAAGCGACCAGGTCAGAAGCGTCGTCGGCTCGCCGTGCCTCACCACGCGCTCATGCCGGACACGAAAGCCCGGCGTCGGCTCAAGAATCCACGTCGGCCAGGGATCGGTCGTGAAACTCACGATCGTCGGCGCGCCCAGCGGATACGTGATCCCCGGCGCGTACCGCTGCGAGGTCAGCGGGAAGACACCCTCCGGCGTCTGCACCCATGCGTCCAGCGTGTTCACCAGCACAAACCGATCCGCGGGCGGCCGCATCGACGCCAGCAGGATCGCGTGATAACGCCTCGTGTTGATCCCCGTCGCCGTCCCCGACGCGAAGCCCCCGAGCCCGTCCGGCTCCAGCCACTCCGAGCCCTCATCAACCGGGCACGGCGGCGTGCTCAGGAGCGCGGGGTACACCCGCAGAGTCGCTCGCTTGCCCTTGGACTTCTCCTCAAACGCCTTCGGTCGCTCTGTCTTCCTGGTCGTCATCGTGGCCCTCCCCTCGGGTTTGATGACACTCCGAACCGGGCGGACACGGCCCAGATCTGAACCGATCGCCGCTCGTCTATTCTACTCGCCACGAGGCGGAACCCTCTGCCGATTCTCACTCCACCACTTCACACGGGCGCCACATGACCGACCCCCACGCGAACATGCCTCCCACTCCCGGACCCGGCGGCTTTGGCCCCGGCGGATTCGGCCCGGCGCCCACGGATCGAGACCGGGCAATCGCCTGCTACAACACGGGACGCTTCATGGATGCCGCACGCTTCGCGCAGCGCGCTCTCGCGACGCCCCCTCGTGACGACGGCCTTGTCCACATCCTCGGCGCCTCGCTGATCCGCACCGGCAACGTCGCCCACGGCACCAGCCTGCTGCGTGAACTCTGCGAACGCGGTTGCCCCCACCCGGAGGCGTGGTGCGACCTGGCCAACGGCCTGCGCGCGACCGAGGACATCCACGGCGCGCACCGCGCTCTGGACCAGGCCCTCTCGCTGCGTCCCCTCTTCCCTCCGGCCGTGCGAGGCAAGATCGCGCTGCTGCACGGCGAGGGCCGCGCCCGCGAAGGCGCACCGATGCTTGACGCCGCGATCCGCGCCAACCCGCGTGACGTCTCCAACGCACTCGCCTTCGCGATGATCGCCCGCGACATCAAGCGGTCAAACGAAGCGATCGAGCTGCTCACCAGGCACGCGAGTTCCGGCGCGATCCCGCAGCCCCTGGTGCGCGCCGTGTACACCGAACTGGCCCGCCTGCTCGACGCCGAGGGACGCTACGACGAGGCGATCACCGCCGCGTCAGCCGGCGCGAGGAGCGCAGGACCGATCGGCGAGCAGGACTTCTTCGAGGGGGCAATCGCCCGCTGGACACCCGCCCACTACGCCGCCACGCCGACATCCGGCATCAACGATCCCACGCCGGTCCTCGTCCTGGGCATGCCCCGCAGCGGCACGAGTCTGGTCGAGCAGATCCTGACCTCGCACCCCTCCGTCGGCGGCATTGGCGAGAGCCAGGGGCTTCCGCGCATCGAGCACAAGCTCACGCAGATGTCCTGGCCGGCCGGCGAAGTCACCGCCGCCGCGAGCGAGTACGTGGCCATGCTGCACGCCCGCTGCCCGGGCAAGTCGCGCGTGATCGATAAGCTCCCGGGAAACTACACGATCCTCGGACCGATCACACGAATCCTGCCCGCGGCGAGCATCATCTACTGCGTGCGTGACGCCCGCGACACCTGCGTGTCGTGTCACTTCCAGAACTTCGGCACCGGGCACAGCTACGCGCGCGACCTGGCCATCCTCGGCCGAAAGTACGTCGCACACGAGAAGCTCATGGCCCACTGGCGGAACACGCTCGGCATCCCCGTGCTGGAGGTCCGCTACGAGGACCTCGTCGCGGACCTTGAGGGCGTCGCACGGCGCATGCTCGAGCACATCGGGGTCGAATGGGATGCACGCGTGCTCGAGTTCCATCTGAACAAGCGTCACATGCGCACCGCCAGCGCGGGACAGGTCCACCAGCCGATTTTCACGTCATCCGTCGGACGCTGGAAGCACTACCAGAGGCATCTGGGCCCGCTGCTGAGCGCGCTGGGCCCGCGCCAGCCGTAACGGAGCATCGCCCGGCCGGACCCGCATCCACGCCGCCGCCGTCCATGCTCATGTCACGGACTGGCCCGGCATCACCGCGACACTCCCGCGCTTCGCGAGCTTCTTCGCAAGATCCTGGTACATCTGCGCCACCAGCGCGGTCCATCCCGTCTGATGGCTCGCGCCCAGGCCCTTTCCCGACTCGGCGTGGAAGTACTCGTGGTAGAGCACGAGGTCCTTCCAATGCGGGTCGCTGCGGAACCGCTCGTCGTTGCCGTGGCACGGGCGCCGGCCGCTGCTGTCCGGCAGGAACAGCGAGATCAGCCGCACGCGCAGATGGTCCGCGACCTCGCGCAGATCGCACATCCGGCCGGAGCCCGTCGGGTATTCAACCTTGAGCGTCTCTCCATAGAAGTAGTGGTATCGCTCCAGCGACTCCACGATCAGGTAGTTCAGCGGGAACCACACCGGCCCGCGCCAGTTGGAGTTGCCCCCGAACATGCCCGTGCTCGACTCTCCGGGCACGTACTCGACCGTCAGCGAGTGCACGCCGCGTTCAAAGGTGTAGGGCGACTTCTTGTGAACCTTCGACAGCGAGCGGATGCCAAAGGGCGAGAGAAACTCGTTCTCATCCAGCAGATAGGCAAGCACGCGTTTGAGCCGGTCGCGCGAGGGGATCGCCAGCAGCCGCAGCACGCCGTCTCCATCCGAAGATTCCATGCACGCCACGTGCTGGACCAGATCCGGGCGGTGACGCAGGAACCACGCCGTGCGGCTCTTGAACCCCGGCAGCTTCTCCAGCTCGCGATCGTCCAGAACCTCCACCGCGAGCATCGGGATGATGCCCACCAGCGATCGCACCCGCAGCGGCAACGTCTCCTCTTCCTTCCTCAACTGATCGTAATAGAAGCCGTCCGCGTCGTCCCACAAGCCGTTCCCCCCGAACGTGTTCATCGCGTCGGAGATCGCGACGAAGTGCTCAAAGAACTTTGAGGCGATGTCCTCGTACGCCGGGTTCTCCTTCGCCAGCTCCGTCGCGATCGCCAGCATCGTCGTGCAGAAGAACGCCATCCACGCCGTGGCGTCCGCCTGCTCGAGCTCGACTCCGCCGGGCAGCGGCGCGGAGCGATCAAAGACGCCGATGTTGTCAAGCCCCAGGAACCCGCCGGAGAACAGGTGCTTCCCGCGCGGGTCCTTGCGATTGACCCACCACGTGAAGTTCATCAGCAGTTTCTGGAACGCCCGCTCCAGGAAGAGACGATCGCGCCCGCCCTTGGGCCCGGTCAGCTTGTACACCCGCCAGCACGCCCACGCGTGAACCGGCGGGTTCACATCCCCAAACGCAAACTCATAGGCCGGGATCTGCCCCGATGGGTGCATGTACCACTCGCGCAGGAAGAGCAGCAACTGGTCCTTGGCGAACTGCGGGTCCACGCGCGCGTACGCCACGCAGTGAAAGGCCAGGTCCCACGCCGCGTACCACGGATACTCCCACGAGTCCGGCATCGAGATGATGTCCCGGTTGAACAGATGTCCCCAGTCGCTGTTGCGACCCCTCGCACGTTTCGGATCGGGCGCGGGCTGCCCCGGATCGCCCTTGAGCCAGTCCGCCACAACGTAGTGGTAATACTGCTTGGACCAGAAGAGCCCCGCGTAGGCCTGACGCACGACCCGTGCGTCCTCCTCGCTCTGCCCCTGCCAGACGCGCGACGCGTAATACGCGTCGCACTCTTCGATCCGCTTCGCGAATGCGTCGTCGAACGCACCTCCGAAACCCGCATCGGTCGGACGCTCGCGCTCCTCAAACAGCCTCATGCAGATCGCCGCGCTCTGGCCCGCGCCCAGCACGCCCTTCCACAGGGCGCACGCCTTCGTCCCCTCTCGCTCGGGGTTCACCGCGTCCGGTCGCCCATCCACGATGCACGCGTGAAAGGCGTCCTTCGCGTATGGCGGCCCGGACTCGCTCCCGAAGAGCCTCGCCGTGTTCGTCTCGTTCTCGGTGAACAGCATCTCCGCGCCCGCCGCATCCGGCGCGTTCACCACCCATCGGTATCGCCCAATCTCCGGGTGCTCCGCCACCGCCTCCGTCGTCCGGCCGCTCCCCACCACGGCCCGCAGCCTCGGCCGCACCGGATCACCATCGCTCGTCGGGCCCCACGACCACGTGTTGCGGAACCAGAGCTGGGGCACGAGCCAGAGCGGCGCGGCGTCCGGCCCACGATTCGTCGCCGTCACGCGGATCAACAGCCCGTTGGGCGACTCCTTGGCGTACTCGATTTTGATGTCAAAGTACCGCGAGCCGTCGAACACCCCCGTGTCTTCGATGTTGAACTCCGGATCCACGCGCGATCGGGAACGATTCTCATCGATCAGGCGTCGATAGGGAAACTCCGCTTGCGGGTACTTGTAGAGCGCAGAGCAGTACGAGTGCGTCGGCGAAGATTCCGTGTAGAAGTAGAACTCCTTCACGTCCTCGCCGTGGTTCCCCTCGTGGCCGGTCAGCCCGAAAAACCGCTCCTTCAGGATCGGGTCCTTCCCGTTCCACATCGCCATCGCAAAGCACAGGCGGCACTGCCGATCCGTGAACCCGAGCAATCCGTCCTCGCCCCATCGATACGCGCGGCTGCGCGCGTGATCGTGCGGGAAGTACTCCCACACGTTTCCGTCCGCCGAGTAGTCCTCGCGCACCGTTCCCCACTGACGCTCCGCCAGATACGGCCCCCACCGCTTCCAGTTCTTGGACCGCGAAGCGTCCTCACTCAGCCGGTCAACTTCTGCCTGGAACGAAGTTGCGTCACCCATGGCGCGAGTGTACCGGCCCCGGGTGGTGGATGCCGCCCACTCGGTCTAATCGCTCACTTCGCCGGGGCCAGCAGTTCCTTCACCAGGCTCTCGGCCTTATAGACCGACTTGAACGCTTCCATCATGCCGCGTGAATCGACGCTGACCGCCCGTCCCTGACGCTCGTCGTACGCGAACGCCCAGGGCAGGGAGTGCAGATTGCCGTCGAAGATCAGCCCCACCACCTCGCCCTTGGTGTTCACCACCGGCGAGCCGGAGTTGCCACCGATGATGTCCGCGCACATCACAAAGTTGAACGGCACATCGGGATTGATCCGGTCCTTCGCGTCCAGCCAGCGCTGCGGGAGACGGAAGGCCGGATCACCGTCTCGTGCATCCGCACGGGTGAACACGCCGCCCATCCGCGTGAACGCCGGCACGCTCCTGCCCATCTCCTCATACGACTTGATCGGACCGAACGACATGCGGAGCGTGAACGTGGCATCTGGGTAGACGCTGTCGCCCTCGAACGCGAACTTGGCCGCCGCGATCTTGGCGTACGCCTGACGCTCCACCGACTCGACCTCGTTCTCAAAGCGTGTGCGATACGTGCGGAGCGCGGGATCGAGCGCGGCCGCAAGTCGGATCATCGGATCGGTCGACGTCGCGATCGCCTCGCTGCCTCCCGCCGCGAGCCCCTGCCTCGCCTCGACCGACGCGAGCCCGGTTCCGGCGACAAGCTCCTGGGCCCGTGCCGCGGGACTCTTGCCCGCCAGCGCGAGCTGGACCACCGGATGGTCGCCGCCCAGCGTCTCGGCCATCTGGCTGAGCCCCGACTTCAGGATGTCAACCTCGAGCGCCGTGTGCACCGGCGCGGGCGAGAACAACTGGAACTTCAGCGATTCAAGCCCCGAGTCGCGATACTCCCGCAGACGATCACCGGAGGGCTTGGGCAGTTCGTCGCCCATGCGCACCAGGTGCAGCGCGGTGCGGAAGAGCGTGGAAGACGAGAGGTCCATCACACGATCGTTGAAAAACTCCCCATGACGCTTCTGCGCCTCGGCCAGATCGTCCCACGCGCTCGCCCAGGCCGCCGTCCGATCGGGATCCTCAAGCACCCACGCGCGGAGCTTGGCCTCGGCACGGGCCTTCTCGTTCATCACCGCGGGATCGAGCAGCCCGTCGAACTGCCCGGCCAATGCCTTCCGCGCGTTCTGCACGCCGAGGAAATCCTCACGGGCCATCCTGCGATTCTCTTCGTTGCGATTGGAGAAGTTGGTCAGTTGCACCTCGCGCCGCCAGAGCTGCGCCAGGCGACGGGGCAACTGCACATCGCGCACAAACTTCAGATGGTCAACGGTGTAGAGCCGCCGTGTGGTTCCGGGGTGCCCGAAAACCATCCCAAGCTCGTTCTCTGCAATCCCGTTCGGCGACCACGTCAGGTGATGCTCCGGCGTGTACGGCTTCCCGTTCTCGTAAATCCGGAAGAATGTCACGTCCAGGCAGTACCGGGGATACTCAAAGTTGTCCGTATCACCACCGAAGAAGGCGATCCCTTCCTCCGGCGCAAAGACCAGACGCACATCGGTGAATCGCTTGTACGCGTACAGGTGATACCTCGCCCCCTGGTACAGCGTCACAACCTGGCAGAGCAGTCCCGACGCTGCGCCCGCCTCCTGCTCGATCGTGGAGATCGCCCGCCGACGGGCCGCTGCCGCGTCCGACGCAGACATCCCGTCCGTTCCCGCGTTCACCTGGTCCGTCACGTCCTCGATCGTCCAGAGAACGTTTAACTCAAGATCCGGACACGCCAGTTCTTCCGTCTGGCTCCGCGCGATGTACCCATCACGCTGGATGTCCAGACCGTTCACGCTGAGTTTGGAGAGCATGTCCGACGCGACATGGTGATTCGTCATCACCAGACCGGTCGCCGATACCAGCGAGCCCGAGCCGCCGGTCGAGAAACGCACCGCGGACTTCTGCATCCGCTCCAGCCACGCGTCGGTCGGCTCGAAACCGTACCTGGACCCAAGCGTCTGCTTCGGCGGCGAGGTGAGCAGCCACATCCCCTCGTCCGCAGAGGCGGCAAGGGCAGCCGAAGCCAAGGCAAGAACACCCACGATCCCGAGAAAGAGCTGACGCATGGGCAGACTCCAAAGACAAGAGACCCGGCTCACATCCGAGCCGGGTCCGAAGATTAGGACCAACTCCATCTACCGTCCGCCGCCCACCCGGCTGCGTCACCGGCACGCGCTCAGACCACCAGCGTCCGCGCCGAGGCCGCGGCCCGCGTCAGAAGGTCGCTCCAGTGCCCCGTGGCCGCTGCCGCCAGATCCAGCAGCGCCGCGTGCAGCACGTCCGGCGGGCGGCTGCAGATGTTCTTTCTGTGATGGACCAGGCCCCCGCCGATCGCGACAAAGTAGATCGCCAGGCCTCCCAGGCGCCCATCAGCCGTCTCCGACGAGCGATAGCGACGCTTTCCCTCATCCTTGATCCGGATGAGGTCCTCAACGCTTGTCTCACCCATCAGCAGCACCGACCGGGGCTTCCCGATGGCCGCGGTCGTACCGACCTCCAGCACGCTGTCCAGCCAATGGGCCGCGCCCGGCTCGGCAAGGCGATCCGCCAGATCGTCGATCGGGCGCCGGGGCCCGAGCAGTCCAAGGCGCAGAAGGGTTGAGGCCTGCGACTCGCCGATCGAGTCGTAGACGCTGATGTGCGAGGTCTGTCCGGACCCGGCGCGTGTCATGATGTGGGCTCCTCGATGAGCGCCAGGATCTCCTGGTCGACCTCCTGGTCGGGTGTTCCATCACCGGCGAGCAACTCACGAACGGCGCCGCGAAACTTGCGGGCTGCGGTCCTCGCCATGACCGCCGCACGCTCGGGAGACACAACGAACTCTCGAGAGAGATCCGAGTAGTCGCGCCCGGTGAGGTAGTGCGACACGAAAATGTTCCAGTGCTGGGCCAGCCCCGTCTCCTCGCACGTCTCCTGCGCCACGCGCAGGGCCTCCCGCACAAGAGAAACGCGGAACGCACGGTCGATGGCCGCCTCGGGGCTCCCGTTGAACACGATTGGCTCGCGATCCAGCTCCCCTGCCCGCCGATCGCGGGCCCGGGCGCGGCGCAACTCCATCAGGTAGAAGCAGAACGCGTTCATCAGCCATCGACGCAGGCGCATCCCGCTCGCGCGCCACTCGTGCAGGAACTCCGGACGGCCGAGCCGGTCGGCGAAGAACCCGCTGACGACGTCCTCGGGTTCTCCGAGCCATCGCTCGGATGTGCCCATGAAATACACGCGAAGCGGCCAGTCATACACCGCCATGATGTGGCGGTTGACCTCGTTCCGCCCCTCGACACCATCGCCCATGCGCTGAGCGATCCACGTGCTCATCGTCGGGGGAAACACATCTTGTTTGGTTTGCTGGGTCATCGATCGGGGTGGGTTTCGTCCGGTGACAGGAAGATCGATGAGAACGCGCCCGGCGCGCGTCTTCTCACTTTTGACACGCCGCACAGTCTACCGACGTCCAGCCCGGAGCCCAACTCTCAATCCTGCAAAGACTTACCTGTTTCGTCCGCCTTGGAGGGCTTCGCCGGAGCCGACGTGTCGCCCGGACGCAACGCGTCAGGAACCAGCAGGAGCGGCACCGCTTCAAACTCAAGGTGAAAGTGCAGCGGCTCCAGAAACGTGCCCGGCTTGGTCAACTGCCACGGGTCCTGAACGTGACGCAGCAATGAATACGGGATCCTGGCCACGAGTGTGAATGTCCCGTCCGCCTCTTGCGTCACTGCAAACTCGGCCCCGTTTGACCCGAGCACGCCCAATCGCCCGTTTGCCGCGGTCACGCTCCCCTTGAGGTTATCGGTCAAGCTGACCGTGTTGTAGAGCTCGAAAGCCGCGCCCGCCAGACCGCACTCGGCCAGCCCGTCCGGTGAGTACTTGAGGTGCTGCACGCCGCTCTCGGGAGTGACCACCGCCGGCTTGTCGAACACGACGTTCGTGAGCCTGACTTCGATGATCGAATCCCGTTCCAAGCCCTCGAACAGAGGCTTGGCCGGGTCTCGCTTGTAAAGCCCCACCCGCACGATGGCTCCGTCGGGGTGCCCCGCCTGCTTGTCCAGCCGCGTGCCCCCCAACGCAACGAAGCAATCCAGGTTGTGGCCCAGTTCAGACCGCATCGCGGGCGCGGTATACGCCCGATCCGCCTCCAGCACCACGGGTTTGCCGTCCGCTCCCTCCCAGGAGACCCGAACGTGGGGAGTAAACCGATCGTCGATCACGAGAAAGTGAAGCTGGGCAGTTTCGGACACCGGAGCTCGTGAGGGTGACTGTGCGTTGCCCGACAGACCGAACCCGACGCCACCCAACACCGCCGCGACCCCAACCCATCCACGCCACATCTGACGCTTGAATCCCCGCTTGTGATGGCTTTGTCTCAGGTGCATACCGGTGGGAACCTCGAAGAAACTTCGCCGTATCGCCGATTCAGGTCACGCCGTGACTTGTAGGGTAGGTTCCTCTCTGGTACGTTACAGAGCCATTCAGGTTTCACAGGACCGATTTGAGCATGCCGGAAACTCGTCGTGGGGGCACGGAGAGTTCCATGAAGAATCGCGATTGCGCCATCGACCTTGTCCGCTCGCTGTCTATGGGCTGCCTCGCCGCCATCACGGTCGCGTCGGCGGGTCTGGCGGCAAACGCCGATGAAGACTGGAGAAAGCTCCAGGACTTCAAGGGTCCCAAATTCGGAACGCCCTTCCGGCTCGGCGCTCCGCTTGATCCATTCGTTCGTGGCGACTCGCCCGGCCAGCGCGAGACGTTTGACGCGTCCGGCGTTCAACTCGGTTCATGGATCCCGCTCAACGGCTTCCCGGGCGGCAATACGTCCGGCAACGATTGCTGGGGCTACGTCTCGCCCTCCGGCCGCGAATACGCGATCGTCGGACTCGAAAGGGGGTTCGGATTCGTTGAAGTGACCGACCCCACGAACGCCCAGGTCGTCGGCTACATCGCCGGGGCAACAAGTCTCTGGCACGATGTCAAGGTCCACGGCCACTACGCATACGGCGTCAGCGAGGGCGGCCTCGGCATTCAGGTCATGGACATGTCGCAGATCGATAACGGCATTGTCACTCTCGTACAGAACAAGATGCAGGCGGGCCACACGACGACGCACAACATTGCCGTCAATCCCGCGACCGGCTATCTGTACCTGGTCGGCGCCAACATCGCCAACGGCGGCCTCGTGGCCGTCTCGACCGCCGATCCCGCCAATCCCACGATCGTCGGGTCGTGGTCAACCCGTTACGTCCACGACGCACAGGTTGTCAGCTACACCTCGGGCCCTCTGGCCGGTCGGGAAATCGCCTATTGCTTCAACGGCAGCGCAGGCATTGAAGTCATCGACGTCACGAACAAGGCCAGTATGGTCCGTCTGGGCGGCACGTCATATCCCGGCGTCTCCTACTGCCACCAGGGCTGGATGTCGGAAGACGGCATGTATCTCTACATGGATGACGAGCTTGACGAGGGCAGCACCGTCTCCGTGACGACAACCCGCGTGTTCTCGCTCGCCAATCCGTCCAGCCCGACGCTCGCGGGAACGTTCACAAGCGGCAAGGCCGCCATCGACCACAACCTCTATGTGAAGGGCAACCGGATCTACGAAGCGAACTACCGCTCCGGCCTGCGCATCTTCGATCGCACCAATCCCGTCGCGCCGGTTGAGGTCGCATATTTCGACTCCTATCCGGGCAGCGATTCGGCCTCGTTCAACGGCGCATGGAGCGTCTATCCCTTCTTCCCCTCAGGAACCATTCTGGTCTCCGACATTGAGCGAGGACTGTTCGTCCTCGGCGAAGGCGATCAGCCGTTCCCCTCGCTCGACATCCAGTTCTCCAACGCGCCAACCATGATCGCGCCGGGCCAGGCCACGAGCATCGTCGCGACCATCGATGAGATCAGCGGTGAGGAGATCAACTCGTCTTCCGTCACCCTGCACTACGCCGTCAACGGCGGCTCGCCCCAGCAGGTCGCCATGACGCAGCAGGTCGATGACTCGTGGCGCGGTGTGCTCCCCGCGCTCTCCTGCTTCGACGCCGTGAACTATCGCGTCTCCGCGACCGCCATCGACAACAGCCCCTACACCACAGCCAGCATCGACGCCATTGTCGCCACCGACATGACCACGGTGTTCGAGGACGACATGGAGACCAACAAGGGTTGGACCATCGGCATGAGCGGCGACAACGCCTCCACCGGCATCTGGACCCGCGTCGATCCGAACGGCACCGCCGCCGCACCCGAGGACGATCACACCCCGGCTCCCGGAATCCGCGCGTACGTCACAGGCCAGGGCTCATCGGGTGGCGGGGTCGGTGATGCCGACGTCGATGGCGGCACAACCACTCTCCTCAGCCCCGTCATCAACCTCGCAGGCTCAACCGGCGCGAGGATCTCGTACTGGCGCTGGTACTCAAACCACGCCGGCGCAGATCCCTTCAACGACACCTTTGTTGTCCAGGTCACCAACAACGGAACCTCGTGGGTGACCGTCGAGACGGTCGGCCCGAGCGGCGACCAGGTCTCCGGCGGCTGGTTCTTCAACGAGTTTGAAGTCAGTGACTTTGTGAGCCCCACCGCCAACGTCCGCGTCCGCTTCCGTGCCGCGGACCTCGGCTCCGGCTCGATCATCGAGGCCGGCGTCGATGACTTCAGGGCCGTTGTCATCGGCTGCACGCCGCCCCCGGCATGCGCCGCGGACTACAACGGCGACACCACCCCCGATGTCCTTGACTTCCTGGACTTCTTCGACGATTTCGGCTCCTGCTCCGGACAGCCCGCCCCCTGCGGCACCACCGCGGATGCGGACTTCAACGGCGACACGTTCGTCGACGTCCTTGACTTCCTTGACTTCCTCGACGCATTCGGCCTCGGCTGCTGAATCGCGGTCGTGTGAGACGGAATTGCGGAACGGGCGGGCGACCATCTCGGTCGTCCGCCCGCTTTCGTATGTCGTGTGAGCATGCCACGCCGCCGCGTCTCAGCCGGAGTTCACTGCCCCCGGACCGTGATCGATCCGTTCGAGGACTGAAGCGAGGACGAACCCTGCCCGTCGCCGAACCTCGCCGATCCGCTCCCCTTCGTCAGACGCACGTCCGACGCTCCAGGGGCGTCGATCGAAACCGAGCCGTTGCTCGTCCCCGCCTGCAACGCCCCCGTGAACGACGGGCCGACCGTGAGATCGATCGAACCGTTCGAAGTCGCGATCGACACCGGGCCCGCGGCTGTCGGCGCCATCGTGACCCGTACCCCGCCGTTGGACGTGCGAATCCCCACGCCGTGCGTCGCGCCGACGATCGTGACGCTCCCATTGGACGTTGATCCATCGATCACGCCCGTAAAGCCATCGATCTTGATCGCGCCGTTGGAGGTCGTCGCCTTCAACGCTCCCTGAAGACCGTTCACCGTCAGCGCGCCGTTCGACGTGACCAGCGACAGCGCAGGCACGCTTGTCATCGCGACATCCAGCGAGCATCCCTCGTTGCCCAATCGCTCCCCCGGCCACGTCGGAACGATCTGCAGCACCCCGGCCTCATCCAGCTTTGCCGTGACAGTCGTCGCGTCCGCACGCTCCTGCGTCCGAGCCCGGATGAGGGCGTTCACGACGATCTTGTCTTCGGCGCCGGCGCCGACCGAGATCGCACCGTTGGACGTGCCGATCGACACCGGCGTCTGCGTCGAAGGGAACTCGACCGTGATACGCCGCTCCACCAGCGGCGAAACCAGATTGCACCCGGCCGACAGCGAGAGCACCAGGGGCGATATCGCCAACCCAATCACGCGTGAAACGTTGTGCATAACCTGAACTCCCGTTCTGACCGCCTATTCAAACCCCGCGCAGCGGTGGCCCTCTGATTCGGAATCCTGACCGCACGCTTTCTGCGTCCCGACCAGTGACCAGCATACCCGACCGCCGATCATCCCACGATCCCGCCCGCCACCGGCGGCCCCCAGCACACGGCATGGACGCCCACTCGCCCGCAACTCCTCCCTCCGCCCCACGGCCGCGACGCCCGGCCCCAACCGCTGCACCCGCGCGCCTCGTCGGCGATCGGATCGTTCGTTTCGACGATCCGTTCAGCGCTCCGGGCCCGGCCAGACCATCGGTCAGTCTGCTCCGTCGATGGGAAGACGCCGGCGACGGCTCAGAATCAACGTCGCTGAGGGTGCTCTGGCGGGCCAGCCGCCGGCGGGGCCGTCCGCGCCGATCGTTCACGATCGATCTGGAGCCGGGCACCGACCTCTACGGCATGGGCGAGCACGCGGGATGCCTCCGGCGCAACGGTCGACGCATCACGCTCTGGAATGCCGACCATTACGCCTACGACGATCGCACGCCGTCGCTCTACCAGGCCCACCCGTGGATCCTCGGCGTTCGTTCCGACGGGAGCAGCTTCGGCGTGCTCTGGGACACCGCCTGCAGATCCCGCGTCTTCGCGTCGGACCGACGCATCATCGTGCACGCCGAGGACGCCGACTTTCCGGTTTACATCATCGAGCGGCAGACGCCCGCGCAGGTTGTGGTCGCGCTCACGGAACTCGTCGGACGCATCTCGCTGCCCCCGCTCTGGGCCCTCGGATATCAGCAGTCTCGCTACTCGTACTACCCGGACGCGGAGGTCCGCCGCATCGCGGACCAGATGCGCCTCCGCCGCATCCCGTGCGATGTGATCTGGCTCGACATCCACTACATGGACGGCAACCGCAGCTTCACATTCGATCCCGATCGCTTTCCCGATCCCGCTTCGCTTCTCGCCCATCTGCACGAACGCTCGCTCCGCGCGGTGCTGATGATCGACCCCGGACTCAAGGTCGATCCCGCGTATCACGCCTATGCCTCAGGCCACGAGCGCGGCGTCTTCGTCAAGGATGCCGTCGGCGCGGAGTACCACGGGCAGGTCTGGCCTGGGGCGTGCGCGTTTCCGGATTTCGCCGCGGCGCGCGTGCGTGAATGGTGGGGCTCGCTCTATGAGCCGCTCATCCGGCTGGGCGCCGACGGCTTCTGGAACGACATGAACGAGCCGGCGATCTTCGACGGTCCCGGCCGCACCATGCCCGAGAGCAACGTCCACGACGCCGATCCCGAACTCGGCGGGCCGACCACCCACGCCCGAATCCACAACCTCTACGGCACCCTCATGGTGCGCGCTACCCGCGAGGGCGTTCAGAAGCTCCGACCCGAGAAGCGCCCATTCATCCTCACGCGCTCCAGCTTCCTCGGTGGACATCGCTTCGCCGCAACCTGGACCGGCGACAACTCCTCAACGTGGGACCATCTGGGCTGGTCGATCACGATGGCCCTCAACCTTGGTCTCTCCGGCCAGCCGATCGTCGGGCCGGACATCGGCGGCTTCGAGGGCAACGCAACCGGCCAACTCTTTGCGCGCTGGATGGGCATCGGCGCGATGCTCCCGTTCTGCCGCGCCCACACGGACGTCTGGACCCGTGAGCACGAGCCGTGGTCGTGGGGTCCCCTCGTCGAGGCGACGTGCCGCCGGGCCATCGTGCGCCGCTATCGCCTCCTGCCCCTCTGGTACACGCTCATGCACGAAGCGTGCCGAACCGGCCTGCCAGCGATCCGCCCGCTCTTCTTCGCCGATCCGTCAGTCCCCGGGCTCCGCGCCGTCGACGATGCTTTCCTTGTCGGCGACGCCGTGCTCGTTCGCTGCCGCGTGACCGCGGACGGCGAATGCACCGCCCCCTTCCCCCCGGGGGCATGGGCTCCGTTCGAACTGGCCGAGGAGCATGATCCGGAGCTGCCCGCACTCTTCTTGCGGGCCGGCTCGATCATCCCGGCCGGGCCTTCGATGCAGCACACGGCCGAGCGTCCGCTGGACCCGCTCACGCTTCTGGTGCATCTCGACGCGGGAGGCTCGGGCGAGGGGCTGCTCTATGAGGACTCAGGCGAGGGGCACGACCACACGCACGGCGCATTCCGCCTCACACGACTCCACGCCGCCAGCGAGACGCGTCTGCTCCGCATCCGCGCCCACATCATCGAAGGCGACATGCCTCAGGCTGCTCGAACAATCATCGTTCGCGTGCTCACGCCCGGGTCCGACGAATCCGCGTACGAACTGCGGAGCGACGGCTCCGGTGATCAGACCTGGAACCTGCCCATCGCCTGAGACCGGTTCCCGGCACAGAGCGTCCGCCTGTCAGACCAGCTCAACCACCACGAAGGCCTTGAGCCCGCGCCGCGTCCGCACCCGAATCGTCTCGCCGACGTTGGCCTTGAAAAGAGCCTCGCCCATCGGGCTGGTCACCGTGACCTCGGTGATCTCCGAGTCGAGGCCCGGCTGCGCATCGCCGACGAGTTTGTAAAGCTCTTCTTCGCCCGACTCAACCTCGCGCAGCTTCACGGTGCTCCCAAGGAACACCTGTCCGGTCGTCTTCCCCAGATCGGTGCTCACCACATGCGCCTTCGAGAGACGCTCTTCGAGCCGACGGATCTCCGCCTCTTCCATCCCCTGCTGCTCGCGGGCGGCGTGGTATTCCGCATTCTCCTTCAGGTCGCCCAGAGCTCTGGCCTCCGCGATCCTCTCGGAGATCACCGACCGGTTTGCCAGCAGCGCGTTCAGGCGGGCCTCAATCTGCACGCGTTCGTCCGGCGTCATGATGTCCATGCGAATCTCCGGTTCCAAAAATCACAAAGGCCGACGCCTCATGGCTGGCTGGCGGCCGCGGACAAGGGCCCATCCCTCAGGACAACGTCGCGGGCGATCCCTGGTGCCGCTCGCGTGACAGGACACTACGACGCTCAGCCAGCGCGATCCACCATACCCCAACGGCGACCAGCCCGAGGGTCGCGACCCCCACCCACCCGTCGACCCGCACCGGATCTCTGGGGTCTGCCGCCAGTTCGATGACGCCCGCAACGGGCGAGAGCACCCACCAGCCCACCCCGATCTCATTGCCGAGCGCCAAGGCGATGCCGATCCCGATGGGAACGATCAACTGAACCGCCACGATCCCGCCCATCGCGATCGACCGTCTCGTTCCGTTCCACCGCTCGCCGCGCCGCGCCTCGTGGCCGACCGTGACGCCCACCCAGCCGGAGACGATCGCCGTCCAGAAGATCATCGCCAAATCGATCGCCAGCACGCGTGAAGCAGCGACGCTGATCGGCGCCGCGACCGTAAACCACAACAACGGCTGCAGCGGAAGCAGCAGCGAGAACGCGTCCATCGCGCCCTCGAGAACCGGGTCCGCCGAACGCCGCTGGGACAGGCGAACCATCGGCAGCATCACCGTCAGGCCCAGCGCATACGTCCCAAGAATGAAGCGGATCGCCGGCATCGCAATCGAGTCGTCCACATACTTGGCCATGAGGTGAGGCGCGGCCGCTGCCGAGCCGCCAACCAGCAAAAAGAGCGGCCACAGCACGACAAACACGCCGGGCTTCGGCGGCCACGGACGCTCACCGCCGCGCCCCTTCCTGATGTACGCGTCCTGCATCGCGTCGAGCTCGACACGATCCGCCGAGGCCCACGCGTCCTGCTCAAAGTTGTCCAGCGGATCCGTCATGGCTCCGGCACGGAAGCAACCGCCGATGCCGTCCGGTCAATCACCACGCGGTCGCTGAAAATCTCGATGCGATTCTGTCCCGCATCAACGCGCCCGAATCGCCGCACGATGTCGAGCAGCAGCGCGACCTTCGCCTCGGTCTGAATCTCGCCCGGCAGCGGCTTGGACGGCGGCCCGCCCCAAAGCACACGCGTCCCACGGTCCGTCACGAACTCCAGTTGCCCCGTCGACCCGTGCCTGGCCACGTCAACCGCCGCGATCTGCCTCGCGAACGGAAACATCGACGCGAGCCTCAGCAGCTCCAGCCCGTGGCGAACCTCATCACCCGGCCACGGCGACCCGAAAGCCAGACCGCCCGTCTGCGGGTGTGTCGGAGGCGGCTCGGAGACGCCGATCACCAGCGGCATGCCAGAAGTTCCCGCGCTGTATCGCGCCGGAAGCAGCGTGCCTCCCTGCGCCACCAGATAGTCCAGACCGTCATACCGCACGACCGCCACCGGAGCTCGCCATGTGCCGCCTATCGAAACGATCGGCTGCTCACCCCGGAAACTCCGCCTCACGGTCGGCGGCCCCTCGAACCATCCGGTGCCCGCCAGCGCGGCCCCGATCCTCGCGAGTGACTCGCCGCTCAGCGGATCGTCAGATGCGATCTTTCCCAAGGCAAGCGACTCAAGGTCCTGCCGAAGCGAGGCCGGCATCCACGTCGCATCGCTCGCGCCACCCTCGATCCTGGGCCATTCAAAGGCGATCGCGGGAGGCCTGCTGGCCATCCGTCCAACCGCCGCTCCCTCAATCTTCCCGAGTCCGAAGAGCACCAGAAGCCCGAGGCCCGCGCCCACCAGGAACATCCCCGTGATGCTCCCGATGCGCAGCCACACCTTGGAGTCGGCGTCTGCCAGACTCTCAAGGCGACCGAGCAAACCTCCGGATTGGCTCGAAACACGTCCCATGCGCGGATTCCATCCCTTCACCACCTCGCCAGAGAGACTGTATCGGCGAGTCGCCTCACTTCTCCCCACCCCTCCCCGATCGTCCCTTACAGCTTCCGCCCATGGTCCCTGATCGCGGCCTGCACCAGTCGATCACACAACATGGACATCTCAATCCCTCGCGACGCCGCAGCCTTCGGGACCAGCGAGTGATCCGTGAACCCCGGCATCGTGTTGATCTCAAGCATCCAGACTCTGCCCGACAATCGCTCCAGCAGATAGTCGACGCGAGCCACGTGACGCACCCCCATATGAGCGGCCAGTGCGAGCGACCACTCCCGAATCTGTTCCGTCACTCCCCCCGGTAGAACCGGCCCGACCTTGTACGTCGTGTCGTTGCGGACGTACTTCGCGTCGTAGTCGTAAGCGCCCGCCGCGGGCGTGATCTCGATCACATCCAGCGCCGTAAGTCCCCCAGACTCCGCCGCGATGAGCGATTGCGTCAGCTCCCGTCCCTCGATCAACCGCTCGGCCATGTACACCCGACCCGGGTGAGCGTCAATATCCGCATCCACGGCCGCCCGAGCGCACGTGTACGCCTCGCGGTCTCGGCACAGGTGCAGCCCCACGCTCGAACCGTCGTGTACCGGCTTCATGACCAGAGGCAGCCCGATCGGCAACTCGGGGTCGCCGCGGTTCACCACGCACGCGGGCGCCGTCGGAATCCCGAGCATCGCCGCCGCGAGCTTTGAGGCAATCTTGTCCATCGCCAATCGCGCCGCATCGGCGTGACAGCCGACAAACGGCCGACCGTCCGCCGCCATCAACTCTTGGAGCGGCCCTCCCTCGCCGAACGCGCCGTGCAGGGCGGGAAAGATCACCTCGCCCGGCAGTCGAGACAGCTCGGACGCCCCGATGCGATCGATCAGTTGGTAGTGCACGCGGTGCCCGGCCCGCTCCAGCCCGCTCGCGATCGCACGCGAGCTGTTGATGCTCACCTCGCGCTCCCGATCCGGCCCGCCCCCAAGCACGAGAACATGGCTCACGGCACGCGCCTCCACACCACAATCTCCGGCTCGATCGCGATGCCGTAGACCTCCGCGACGCGCCTCTGCACACGCTCCATCAACGCCAGCACATCCGCCGCGCGACAGCCCGACTCCGTCACGATGAAGTTCCCGTGCCGCTCGCTCACCCTCGCCCCGCCAACCGACATGCCCTTGCATCCCGCACGATCGATCAGCATCCCGGCGGAGACCCGCGCCCCCTTGGCCCCGAAGCCCTCCACATCCGCCGCCAGGGTCGGGTTCTTGAACACACACCCTGCCGAGTCCGCCGCGAGTGGCTGCGAGCCCTTCTTGTACGCCATGACCTCAAGATGCCTGGCCTTCAACGCGGCCGCATCAGCGGGCGCCAGCATGAGTTCGACGGACGTGATGATGACGTCTCCGAGCCCCGACCTGCGATAGTCAAACGCGATCTCGCGCCGATCACGCACGACCTCAAGGCCCGACCGATCCAGACCCCGCACGCACTGCACGGCATCGCCGATCTGTCCGAACTTCCCGCCCGCGTTCATGATCACCGCGCCGCCCACGGTCGCCGGAATCCCACCCAGCCCCTCAATCCCCGCGAGGCCCGCGTCGATCGTGGCCTTGATCAGCCGTGGCAGTGACGCCCCCGCCCCCGCCACCACGCGGCCGGTCCGCTCATCGATCTCAATCTTCTTCCACACCGGCTCGGAGAGCACGACCACGAGCTCGCTCACGCCCGCGTCGTGCACAAGCAGGTTCGCGCCGTCGCCCAGCACGCGCAGCGCCGGATCGAGACGCACGCACTGTGCCAGCTCCGCCTCGCTCTTGGGTCGGGCAAGCCGATCCGCGCGCCCTCCGATCTTGAACCAGGTCGGGATCGGCGCATCGCGCTCCACGCGCACATCATGGGTCGACTCAACAGCCACGCTCATCCACCCGCCCCTCCCCCACCCTTGCCCAGACCACACGCGCTCGTGCCCAGGTAGCCGTGTGCAATCTGATAAACCGGACCGGCGCCCATCACCACAAGCAGGTCATTCGGCTTGCAAAGGTTCTGGAGGTGCTCCACGATCGCCTCAAACGGATACAGGTGCATCGCATGCACACCCCGTGAACGCAGCCGATCCACAAGGTCCTGCGCCGAAACCCGCGACTTCTCGACCTCCGAGTCCCGCACAAAGTAAATGTGCGGCACAATCACGATGTCAGCCTGAGAGAACGCCGACGCAAACTCCTCAAGCAGGAACCGCGTCCGCGAGTGCTGGTGGGGCTGGAAGACACAGATCAATCGTCCGCCCCAGTCCTGTGGTCGCTCAAAGTCCCGCAGCGCGCGAAGCGTCGCATCGACCTCTGTCGGATGGTGCCCGTAATCGTCGTAGACGCGCACGCTCCCAGCCGCGGCCCCGATCCCGACCGCCTTCTCCCCCAGCAGCTGCATCCGCCGATCAATCCCGCGGAACTCCGCAAGCGACCTTTCAACGCTCCGCGGCTCAGCGCCGAGCGACATCGCCAGCACGCACGCCGTCGCCGCGTTCATCGCGTTGTGAGCCCCCGGCAGACGATTCACCCACTGCGCAACCGGCTGACGCCCGCGTGACAGCGTGACCTGTCTCGTCGCCGAGTCCAGCCATACCACCCAGTCCGCCGCCGGCGAGAAGCCGATCGTCTGCACCTTGCACCGCAACCCGGCCGTAATCTCGCGCCGGTGAGCCCCCTCATCCGCAATCAAGAGGAGTCCACCCTCCTCGGCGGGAGGCAGCATCTGCGCAAACTGTCTGAAGGACTCCACCACGGCGTCCAGCGAGCCATACACATCAAGATGGTCCGCCTCGACCGAACTGATCGAAGCCACGGTGGGAAAGTGGTGATGGAACGACCGATTGAACTCGCACGCCTCCGCGATCAGAACGCCGGGCTTCCCCACCAGCCCGCCCACTGGCACGCGCTCCGCGCCGACGCGATACCCGATCCCACGCCCGGACGGCTGGCACGCCCCTGCGTGCAACTGGCCCGACAGAGCGCCCACAATCACGCTCGGATCAAGTCCCGCATCCGTCAGCGCGACGCCCAGCATTGCCGTTGTCGTCGACTTCCCGTGCGTCCCCGCCACCGAAACGCCCGTGCGCCCGATCATGCATCGCCCGAGCGCCTCGGCGTACGACAGCGTCGGGATTCCCCGCTCCACCGCAGCAATCAACTGCGGGTGCGCCGGCTTGATCGCCGCCGAATGCACGACCAGGTCGCACTGCTCCGGCAGAAGCCCCTTCTGCTGCTCAAACTCGATCTTCATCCCCTCCGCCGCCAGTTCGCCCGTCACCTCGGAACTCGCGGAGTCCGATCCCCCGACCGACGCGCCCCGCGAAGCCAGCAGGCGGGCCAGCCCGGACATCCCGCACCCGCCGATCCCGATCATGTAGACATGCTTCCCCCGCACCTCAAAGGGCGGCTGCGGGCGTCGCTCGGATGCGCTCGGCACAGGCATTGTCTGGCTTCCGGAAGACGCTCTCTCAATCAGGGTTCGCATCCAGAGGGTATCGGCGTTGCGCCGAGCCAAGCGTGAAGACCCGATGAGCTCTCCCGGGGTTCCTATGCTCCGCCCTCCCGATCACTCTGCGAGAGACCAAAGGGCATGACCACACCGACCGCCGCCGCGACCGATTCCGTGGGCCCACCGGCCCTCCCCTACCGGCTCGCATGCCTCTGCGACCTGCGCGACCGAGACGGCCGTCTGCTCCTCCTCAAACGCGTCAAAGCACCCAATCTCGGTCTCTGCTCTCCCATCGGCGGCAAGCTCGACGTGGCCACCGGCGAATCCCCCGCCCAGTGCGCCCGCCGAGAGATCATGGAGGAAGCCGGCATCGACATCCCCATCGACCGCCTGCGCCTGGTCGGTCTCATCTCCGAAGCCGCATTCGAAGGCCGCGGCCACTGGCTCCTCTTCTACTACCGGGTCATGGGCCCGGTCGATGTTCAGGCTCAGGACATCCGCGAAGGCCGACTCGACTGGTTCGACCTGAGCCAGATCGACTCGCTTCCGATTCCGGAAACAGACCGCCACATCATCTGGCCCCTCGTTCGTCAGGCCGAGCCCACCCCGACAAACCCGGATCCGGGCTTCTTCGCCGTCCACATCGACTGCACCGGCCCCACGCTCCGCTGGGCCGTCGAGCAGCAACGCCCGCCTCACGGCTGAGCCTCATCCGTGGTTCCGGCCGCAATCGGGACCGCGCGCGTCCGATCTATAGTCTGTCATGCCCAACGAGCGCGGCTTCAACCTCAAGAGACCATCGCACGCTGCGACCAAGCTGGCCGTCTGGCTCTGCTTCCTCACCTCCCTGCTCTCGCTCCAGTTCGTTCACGCTCAACCCGCCGCCGCCCCCGAGCTCTCTCCCACCTCGATCCCCGCCAGCCGACAGGCCAAGAACGTCGCCATCATCACCATCAAGGGTGAGATCCGCTCCGGCATCACCGCCGAGAGCTTCAAGCGCCGACTCGCCGAAGCGGAGGCCTCCGGAGCCGACGCCCTTGTGGTGGAACTGGATACGCCAGGCGGCGAAGTCGGCGCGGTCCTGGAAATCTGCGACGCCATCAAGGCGTCCAGCATTCCCAACACCGTCGCCTGGATCCGCCCAAACGCATACTCCGGCGGCGCGATCATCGCCCTCGCGTGTCGCTCCATGGTCGCGACCGACCCCGCGACAATGGGAGACGCCCTCCCCATCGCCATCACCGCGTTCGGCATGCTCAACCAGCTCCCCGAGCACGAGCGCCAGAAAATCCTCTCTCCCCTTATGGCCGAGGTCGTCGACTCTGCTCGGCGCAACGGATACGACGAGTACCTCGTCCAAGGCATCGTGAGTCGAGGCGTCGAGCTCTGGCTCGTCGAGGATGCGCAGACCGGCAAGCGTCTGACCATCGATCGGGCCGAGTACGCGACGCTCTTCGGCGATGAGCCCCCGACCTCCCGCCCTCGTCTGGTCTCCGCGCAAGCCACCGGACGCCCGGGCCTCACGCCCTCCTTCCCCGGCCCTTCCCCGCAGTCTCCCACCGGGACTCCCGGCCCCTCCACCCCGGACGCGGCGCCAGACCCGGCCCCCTCCGCCAGACCGGCGCCAGATCCAAGCGCCGGCTCGCCTCCCGGCATCTCCTCTCCGGACACGAGCTACCGCCCCGCCTCGCCCGCGCTCGCCGCCATCGCGAAGGAGGTCTCCGGCCCCCAGACGCTCGGCTCGCAGCGGCCGCTCTTCTCCGAGGCCGATCGTGGTCGTTACAAGTTGATCGAGTACGTCGCCGACGGGGCAGGCCCCGTCGTCATGAAGCACGGCGACCTGACGCACTACGGCTTTGTGAACCAGACCATCAAGTCCGACGAGCAGCTTGCCGCTTACTTCGGGG
This sequence comes from uncultured Phycisphaeraceae bacterium, assembly GCA_964588385.1. Taxonomy (GTDB): domain Bacteria; phylum Planctomycetota; class Phycisphaerae; order Phycisphaerales; family UBA1924; genus JAHBWV01. Next base: position 5,139 of record CAZPPG010000014.1, on the reverse strand, counting down.
CGTCCAACGTCGAGCGCCTCGATGCCTCCTGGTCCGAGGGCGTTGTCTTCTGGATGACCAACCCGATCGTCCGAGGCGTGCTCATCGTCGTCTTCCTCATCGCCCTCTTCATCGAGCTGACCCACCCTGGTGTGGCCCTGCCGGGAGGAATCGCGGCGCTCGCCCTTTTATGTCTCGTTGGTCCCCCGCTCATGATCGGCATGGCGAGCTGGTGGGAGATCGCCGCGATCATCGCCGGCATAGGACTCGTCGTCATTGAGATCTTCGTCCTCCCCGGCTTCACCGTCTTCGGCATCATCGGCCTGATCTGCCTCTTCGGCGGCCTTGTCGGCACCTTCGTCCGCCAGGAGCCCGGTCACCTCTTCCCCGACTCTCCCGGCGCACGCGACGACCTCTTGTACGGCGTGGCCACCATTCTCCTCTCGACAGTCTCCGCCGTCGTCGCGATGTATTTCATCGGGAAGCACTTCGGCTCGCTTCCCATCATCTCGCGCCTCGTCCTCAACTCCACCAGCGACACGGACGAGCTGATTCTCGCCATGGACGCAACGGAAGGCGTCGGCATCCGCGCCGGAGAGACCGGCCGCACGCTCACCCCGCTCCGCCCCGCGGGGCGTGCCATGATTGGCGACCGCGTGCTCGACGTGGTGTCCGATATCGGATTCCTGGACGCCGGCGTGGCCGTCCGTGTCATTGACGCAACGTCCTTCCGCATCACCGTGGCTCGCCACGAGGCGCCCAGTTCCGGAGACGTCAACGCATGAACGAGGGACTGCTGATCTGGGGAATCGTGCTGATCGCGATCGCCGCGTTGCTGCTCGTCCTCGAAGTCTTTCTCCCCTCCGCCGGCATCATCGCCGTGACGTCCGCAGTCGTCGCTGTCGCCGGGATTGTCTGCCTGTTCCGCTACGACACCATCTGGGGACTCACCGGCTCACTTGCGGTCATCGTCGTCGGCCCGCTCCTGGGCGCGTTCATGCTCAAGATATGGCCAAACACGCCGATAGGACGACGCCTTATTTTCGGAGATCAGACCGAAGAGGATCGCGCCCGCCTCCTGCAGGCCGAGCAGTCCAAGGACGCCGAACGACTGGCGCTCATCGGGCTGGAGGGCTCCGCCATCACCGACCTCCGCCCCGTCGGCATGGCCCAGATCGGAGGCCAGCGCCTCGAAGTGCTCGCCGAATCCGGCTGGATCAAGGCCGGCACGCCGCTCCGAGTCACCCACGCCGACGGCTCGCAGATCAAAGTCCGACAGATCTGATGCGGGCTCCACTTCACTTCCGATCGATCTATACTCTCCCTCGCGTGCAGGCCGTTTGGGGTCTGAGCGTCAAAAGGGGTTGCTGTCGTTATGGATAAGTTCCTCTGGGTCGCACTCGCAATCGTCGGCCTCTTCGTGCTCGTGCTGATCTTCGTGATCGGCCAGTTCATCAACCTCTACATCCAGGCCCTGCTCTCGAACGCCCGCGTCGGGCTCCTCGAGATCATCGGGATGAAGCTCCGAAAGGTTGACATCCGCACCATCGTCTTCAGCCGCATCCGCGCCGTCAAGGCCGGACTCGACATCCCCACCAACGCGCTCGAGACGCACTATCTCGCGGGCGGCCGCGTCCCCAACGTCATCAGCGCCATGATCGCCGCCCGCAGCGCCCGCATCGAACTCCCCTGGAACATCGCCACGGCCATCGACCTCGCCGGCCGCGACATCCTCGACGCCGTGCAGACCTCCGTGAACCCAAAGGTCATTGACTGCCCCGCCCAGTCCAGCCCCCGCCCCACCATCGACGCCGTCGCCAAGGACGGCATCCAGTTGAAAGCCAAGGCCCGCGTCACGGTCCGCACCAACATCTCCCGCCTCGTCGGCGGCGCAACCGAAGAGACCATCATCGCCCGCGTCGGTCAGGGCATCGTCTCGACGATCGGTTCCGCCGTCGATCACAAGCAAGTACTTGAGAACCCCGACGAGATCTCCCGCAAGGTCATGGACTCCGGCCTCGACGCCGGCACCGCCTTCGAGATCCTTTCGATCGACATCGCCGACATCGACGTGGGTGACAACATCGGCGCCAAGCTCCAGCTCGACCAGGCCAACGCCGACAAGCAGCGTGCCCAGGCCCAGGCCGAAAGCCGCCGCGCCGCCGCCGTCGCCGAGGAGCAGGAGTTCCGTGCGATGGAGCAGAAGAACCGCGCGATTGTCGTGCTGGCCGAGGCCGAGATCCCCAAGGCCATGTCCGAGGCCTTCCGCTCCGGCCACCTGGGCATCATGGACTACTACAAGATGCGCAACGTCGTCGCCGACACCGATATGCGTCAATCCATCGCCGGCGACGGCAAGACCAAGACCTGAACGCGTCTCATTCACCCGTTCTTCGAGTGCACCGCGCCGACAACACGCGCAAAGAGATCTTCGGGCTCAACCATCCGCCCCGGGCCGACGTGGCGGCACGCCTGCCAACCCTCATCCGGGCCGACGATCGTAAACCCGTCCGTTGCCAACTGCTTCGCGTTCCGCTGCGTCGCCGGCTGAGCCCACATCACCGAGTTCATCGCGGGCGCCAGCAACACCGGCGTCTTCCGCCGGTCCACTGCCGACAGAATCAGGCAGACCACATCCTCGGTAATCCCGTTCGCAAGCTTCGCCATGCAGTCCATCGTGCACGGGGCGACGATCGCCACATCCGCGCCGGTCGCCAGCGAGATGTGCTGCGGATCCTTCGATTCCAGGTGCTCCCACGCGCTCGTGTACACGGCCCGAGCCGATAACGCCTGAAACGTCAGCGGCGTCACGAATCGCGTCGCGCTGTCCGTCATTGCAACGGTCACTTGCGCGCCAGCTTGCGCCAGACGGCTCACCAGCATCGCCGTCTTGTACGCCGCGATCCCACCCGTCACGCCGACAATCACGCGACGATCTCGGAGGATCGACGCGTCGAACTGGGCTGCGCCTGGAACTGTCATCTCGCCGCCGCGCTCGCAGGATCAGAGCAGCGGCTCCTCCTCTTGCGCGTCCATCGTCCCGCCCGCGGGCAGGTCGTACGCGATCTTGTCCTCGAGGATCTCCTGGATCACGACCTCGAGATCCGTGCGCCCATCACGCTCAACGAGCGGACGCGCCCCGTCCATCAACTGGACAAGGCGACGCTGGATCAACGCGGTGAGCTTGAAACGCCCGCCGCACTTGTTCACGATCAGATCGTCCTTCAGTGCTTCGATCATCGACGAGATTCTCTTCGGTGCCCAAGGGCGAACAGCCGTCGCGGATGGCGACTCCGACCGGCCGCGCGCCAAGGTCTGGGCAAGGTGATACACTAGGCATGTAGCGGCCGCCCGGCCATTCGACCGTTGAATGGCCTCTGCCCAAGCCGGAAGCCCGGCCCGCGGCAGACAGGGCCCCGCCCTCGAAACTTGGCCCCCCGCCCCGCCCCCGCGCAGCCCGATGGATCGGTTGCGCCCGCGTTCCACACAGGATGTCGAGAACATGCTCATGAGCACGTCGGATTGGAAGGTCGGCGATCGAGTCGTTCATGCCGGCCGGCCCGAATGGGGAATCGGATCTGTCACCAGCGCCGAGGCCGCCATGCACAATGGCCACCCATGCCAGAGACTCGGCATCCGGTTCGAACGCGCCGGGCCAAAGGTCATCTCCACCGCTTTCGCGGACCTGCGCCACCCGGACGCCGCCCCATCCCTCGACAAGAAACTCTCGGACGCCGCCGGACTCGACGGCCCCGACCATCTCAAGACGGCCATCGTCCTGGGTGAACTCCCCGACGACGCCACCGACCCCTTCATCAGCTTCAAGTCCCGTCTCATCAACACCCTCAAGCTCTACCGCTTCACCGGAACCGGCGGCTCGCTCCTCGACTGGGCCACCGCCCAGACAGGCATCGGCGATCCCCTCAGCCGCTTCAGCCGCCACGAACTCGAGCAGGGCTTCGATCGATTCAAGATGAACCTCGAGCAGCACCTCCGGAAACTCGTCCAGGACGCCAAGAAGAAGGAGCCCGAATCGATCGCCGCGGCTCTGGCCGTCGCCCCCCCCGCCGGGCAACAGGCGCTGAAGCGGGCCGACAACTGGCGTTGAGTCCACGCAACACCCCTCCCAGCCCCACTTCCACCCCTCGGCCCCAGAACCCGCATCTCACCAACCCGACTTCGTTCCTGTCGCCGCAAGCCCCGCTTTCTCGGACCGCTCGCGCTGGCACACATTCCCGCCTCCCGTGGCCCTGCCGTTGTTCCCCTTCTCCTGTCCCGGAGCGATCCGGGAGCGAAACAGAAAGAACGGATCACGAGGAGAAGAGACATGAACGAGCAGGACTTCCAGGCCAAACTCGGCGAACTCATCAGCCAGATCGGCAAGCTCCCCGATTCCGAGCGTCCCGCCCTTGAAGCCCTCGCCGGCGAAACCAAGGACCGCCACGACAAGATGAAGAAGACGATCAACGACCTTCAGGACTCTCTCGATTACCTCCGACTCAGCATCAAGTACCTCGTCTTCGATCTGGAGGCCACCCGCCGCGAGAACCAGTACCTCCGCAAACTCCTCGAGAACAAGAGCCAGCCCGGCGAGCAGGAATAACCGTGCGGCGACACTTCCTCCGGGCGGCCCCGGCGCTCGTTCGTCCCCTTCCCGACCACCGCAAAGCCAGACCGAGGGCGTTCGGATGACTCCGGACGCCCTCGCGTGCTATGCTTGAGCCGATACCGCCGGAGAGGTGGCCGAGAGGCTGAAGGCGCCGGTTTGCTAAACCGTTATACGGGGTATCACTCCGTATCGGGGGTTCGAATCCCCCCCTCTCCGCTTCAAAGGGAGACTCGGTTTCGGCCGAGTCTCCCAAGTTCGTTTTTGCCCGTTTTTCTGCGGAATTACGAGCGGATCCGACGAGGCTCAGCCACGGCCGGTGGACAGAGACCGACCTGTGCGCCCAAATCGGCGACAGAGTCTCTGGCGGCTAGTTTGCGACTGTCGTTTTCAGCATCGCTGATGCCGCCCGTTTCAGTTACATGCTGATGCCACCACCGGATCTGCGCGGGGCTGATTCAGTGCACGTTTTTGCGCCGGCTGTTTCTCCCGTCCTCTGAGCGCGTAGTCTTTTCCATGTGGTCTGATTCGCTTCCCGAGGGCTGGCACTGGTC
>CAZPPG010000013.1:5504-76485 GCA_964588385.1 uncultured Phycisphaeraceae bacterium | reverse complement strand
GGCGTGCGAGGGCGCGGGTCCGGCTACCCTGATGCAGATGACGAGTGAACCAAAGCAACGTGAGCCCGAAGCGACGATCCCTCCGCCTGGGTTTCTTGGCGCGTGCGCTGACATGGGTATCGAGTTTGAGCCCGGCGAGGTGGAGAAACTCGGCCGCTACCTGGGCTTGATGCTTGAGGTGAACAAGACGACGAATCTGACGGCGATCACCGATCCAGCCGAGGCCTGGGTCAGGCACATCCAGGACTCGCTCACGCTGATCGCATTGCTCGCGGATCTTCCCGACGGTTCCGGAGTGGTCGATGTCGGTTCGGGCGGGGGGTGTCCCGGGATTCCATTGGCCGTGTGCATGCCACACCTGCGATTCGCGCTCCTTGAGGCGACGGGGAAGAAAGCGGCGTTTCTGGAGTCCGTGGTTGAGCAGCTGGAACTCAAGAATGTCACGGTGCTGAACGGCCGCGCGGAGACGTTTGCGGCGTTCAAATCGCCCCACCGGGAGGCGTACGACGCGGCTGTCGCGCGTGCCGTCGGCCCGCTGAGCGTGGTGGCGGAGTTGACGGTGCCGTTCGTGAAGATGGGGGGGCAGGCCCTCCTGATCAAGGGGCAGAAGGCCGAAGCGGAACTCGAGGCGGGAATGGGGGCGCTGCACACGCTGAAGGTGGTGCACGCGGGAACCGTGGAGACGTCGACGGGACGCATTGTGGTGCTCGAGAAACGCGTGGCGACTCCACGCGTCTATCCGCGTCGGGACGGTGAGCCCAAGCGTGTGCCCCTACGCTGAGGATCGATGCTGACGGCGAGAGAGATTCTGGGGGACGACGGACCGATTGCCGGCGCGCTCGGCGCGCGGTTCGAGTCGCGCGATGAGCAGATGCGAATGGCTGAGGCGGTGGAACGCGCGATGGCGCAGGGGACACATCTGGTCGTCGAGGCCGGAACCGGCGTCGGGAAGAGTTTCGCGTATCTTGTTCCGGCGATCAAGCGGGCGATCGAGAAGAAGCAGCGCGTGGTGATCGCTACGCACACGATCTCGCTGCAAGAGCAGTTGATGCAGAAGGACATCCCGCTTCTGCGCGGGACGCTTGAAGAGGATGGACTGCGGGGCTGGGGGCCGGCGCAGGAGCTGCGGGCCGTGCTCGTGAAGGGGCGCGGCAACTATGTGAGCGTGCGCCGGCTGAAGCTGGCGTCGGAGCGCCAGGATCGGCTGTTCTCCGAGGGCGCTGCCAAGCGGTCGCTGCACGTGATCGAGGATTGGGCATACGAGACCGAGGATGGATCGCTCTCGACGCTTCCTGCGCTGGAGCGGCCGGGCGTCTGGGACAAGGTGCAGTCGGACTCGGCCAACTGCATGGGGCGGCGGTGTCCCTCGTACGAGCGATGCTTCTACCAGGCAGCGCGGCGTGAGATGGACGAGGCCAACATCCTCGTGTGCAATCACGCGTTGTTCTTCAGCGATCTGGCGCTGCGGTCCGAGGGTGTGGGCTTTCTGCCCGAGTATCACCATGTGGTGCTGGATGAGGCGCACACGGTTGAAGATGTCGCGAGCGAGCACTTCGGCCTGAACCTCACTGAGGGGCGGGTGATGCATCTGCTCACGACGCTGTACCAGCGTCGGTCCGGGAAGGGATACCTGCCCCAGCTTGCGCTCCAGACGGGCGACACGGGCGAGGTTGACCGAGCGCTCCACCTGGTGATGGAGGCCGAGAGCGCGTGCCGCGCTTTCTTCGCGGATTTGCTTGATCTGGTGCAATCAGGACGGCTCAGGAACGGGCGGATGCGCACGCCGGACCTGATCGACAATCCGCTCACGCCCGCGCTCAACGCGTTGATGCTGCGCCTGAAGCAGGTGCGCGAGACGATCAAGAACGAGGCGGATCGCTTCGAGCTGAACGCGTACATCGAGCGCGCGGACCGCATGGCCAAGGAGTGCCGCGCGATCGTGGCGCAGTCAGAGCCGGGATGTGCCTACTGGATCGACGCTTCGGGCGGGGATGGAGAGGAGAGCGAGTTCGCCTCGATCCGAAAGGTCGGCGTGGCGTGTTCTCCGATCGACGTAGGGCCGATTCTCAAGGAACAACTGTTCGGAGCGGGGTGCTCGGTCATCCTGACAAGCGCGACGCTCTCCACGCGGGCCGTTGAGAAGGACGCGATGTTTGAGCATGTTGAGGCGGCCTTCGCTCATACCCTCGGGCGGCTGGGGTGCGAAGGGGCCGACCTGATGCAGCTCGGAAGCCCGTTTGACTACGCTCGCCAGGTCGAGCTGGTGATCGACCGTGCGGCACCGTCGCCGAAGGTCTGGACACAGCGCAATGGGCGAGCTTCGGAGCGATCGAAAGCCGCGAAGGAGTACACGGATGCGCTCGCGGCTCGTGTTCTGCTCCACGTGAAGGAGACGAAGGGCGGGGCATTCGTGCTGTTCACGTCCTTCAGCACGCTCTTTGCGGTGGGTGAGGCGATCGCCGGTCCACTGGCTGAAGAGGGCCTGCCGCTGCTGGTTCAGGGGAAGGACGGATCGCGAACGGAGATCCTGCAGAGGTTCCGCCAGGACGAGAGGAGTGTGCTTCTGGGCGCCGCCTCATTCTGGCAAGGTGTCGATGTTCAGGGGCGCGGCCTTCGCAACGTGATCATTACGAGGCTGCCCTTTGATCCCCCTGATCGGCCCCTGATCGAGGCCCGAATGGAACGGATCACCGCGCGCGGCGGCGACCCCTTTCGCGAGGACTCCATCCCGCGGGCGGTGATCAGGTTCAAGCAGGGATTTGGGCGCCTGATCCGATCGCGAAAGGATCGCGGCAAAGTTGTGGTGCTCGATGCGCGGATTGCATCGTCCTCGTACGGTCGCCTCTTCGTGGCGGCCCTGCCGGAAGGTGTGCCCATCAGGGTCATAGAACCCGGACGTCGTACGAACAGGGACGAGTTGTACGACGGGTTCTAACGGGCACTGGACGCCATCGACGAAAGTGGTGTTTCCGCGCGCTACCCTTGGACCCTTCCTGAGCGACCATGCGGCCTTGAGTGCCGCGTGGGGACGCGGTTGGCTCGGGTCGGACCTCTGGAGGTTCCCCTTCGATGCTGGGACGCATTTTCAAGGCCTACGACGTTCGCGGCACCTATCCCGACCTCCTCAATGATCAGATGGCCTGGCAGATCGGGTACGGCGTCGCCAAGTTCCTGCTGGGAGAGGCGAAGGCGGCGGGTGAAACCACGCCGATGATGCGCAACGTCATTGTCGGCAGAGACATGCGCACCTCCAGCCCCGCGCTCGCCAAGGAACTGATCTCCGGGATCAACACGTTTGGTGCGGACGTGATCGACATCGGCCTCGTGGACACCTCGTTCGTGTACTTCGCGATCAATCACCTGGACTGCGCCGGTGGTGTGATGGTGACGGCAAGCCATAACCCGCCGCAGTACAACGGGTTTAAGGTTTCAAAGCGGAAGGCCAAGCCAGCCGGGGAAAGCACGGGGTTGGGCGAGGTTCGCAAGCACGCCGCGATGGTTGAGCGCGGGACTGCCGTCAACGGCACGCCCGGAGGCCAGCCGGGTCGCGTGGAGAAGCGTGATCTCTGGGCGGCGTACATCGAGCACGTGCTGAGCTTCCTGGATATGAAGGGGAAGAAGCTGAAGGTCGTTGTCGATGCCAGCAACGGCATGGCCGGGACGATGTGTCCCAAGATCTTCGGCAAGAACGGGTCGGCCGTGCCCGGATTGACCATCGTCGAACTCAACTTCGAGAACTCAAAGGGCCAGTTTGTCCACGAGCCGAACCCGCTGGTGGCAGCGAACCTGAAGCAGTTGCAGGATGCCGTGGTCAAGGAGAAGGCGGATCTGGGGGTCTGCTTCGATGGGGACGCGGACCGATGCGTGGTGGTGGACGAGAAGGGGAAGATCGTCGGGTGCGACCATTTGACGGCGGTGCTTGCGAAGCACTTTCTCGCGGATGCGCCCGGGGCGGCGGTGGTCTACGACCTGCGGTCGACGAAAGCGGTTGAGGAAGAGATCAAGGCCGCGGGCGGCAGACCGTTGCGAGGGCGAGTCGGCCACGTGTTCATGAAGGCGTTGCTGGCGGAGCAGCGGGGCGTTTTCGGGGGCGAGCTGTCCGGGCACTTTTACTTCAAGGACAACTTCAACGCGGACTCGGGCGCGATCGCGATGGCGACGGTGTTGAGCGTGCTGGCCAAGACGGGCAAGAAGATGAGCGAGCTCATCAAACCGGTCGCCCGGTACGCGCAGTCCGGCGAGATCAACTTTGAGATCGAGGACAAGGACGGCGCGATCGCCCGGCTCAAGCAGACGTACGGGCCGGGCACCGCAACGAATGCGACGATTGACGATTTGGACGGCGTCACAATCGACTGCTTCGCGGGCAAGGGTTGGTGGTGCAACGTGCGCAAGAGCAACACGGAGCCACTCCTTCGTCTGAATGCCGAGGCCAAGAGCCCGGCAACGCTTGAGAAGATCATCGCGGAACTCTCGCCGGTTCTTGGGAAACGCGTCGATCACTGAGTCGGGACCGCGATGCATAGCCTGATCTTGGCCGTCGGATCGCTTCGCACGCCCTGGAGCAGACGCACGCGATGAACACGAGCACCTTCTTTGATCACTGGCGGATTGCGGAGAACCCGTTCAGAGGCGAGGAGGCCCGCAGCGACACCGTTTTCGCCAAGCTGGCGGGGTCGGCCAGTGGGAAGCCCGAGAGCGGAGGCGCGGCCGGGGCTGCCCTTGCCGGCAGCCACGCGGTGCACTCAGACTTTGAGAAGATCGTGGGGGAGCTTTCGCGCCCGTCATCATCGATCGTTTTCGGCGAGAAAGGGAGCGGCAAGACTGCCATTCGGATGCAACTCGCGGATCGGGTCGCGACTTTCAACCAGGCGAACCCTGGCCATCGGGTCTTCCTCGTCGCGTACGACGAGCTCAACGCGACGCTGGATCGCCTGCACATGCGCGGGGCCGCGAAGGACTCGCTGAAGACGCTCCAGCAGATGCGGCTGGTGGATCACATCGATGCGATTCTTTCGAGCGCGGTGACGAAGCTGACGGACCGCCTGACGGGCCTCGGGCCGACACGCGCCGACCAGGATCTCATCCGCGCTTTCCGCCGACTGCCGAAGCTGACGCGGAACGATGCTCTGGTCTTGCAGGCGATGTACGACACGTCGGATCTGGCGAACGAACGCACGCGTCGGGTGGCGAAGCTGACGAGGCGTATGCCGCCCCGGGATGCGATGGTCTGGACTCTGGCGGTCATGCTCGGGTGGGTTCCTCTCGGTGGTGTCATCGCGTGGTTCCTGCTGGAGCCACCGAAGACGCCAACCTGGGAGACGGCGGTGACGGGCCTGGGGATCACGTGCGCGGCGCTGTACGTCGCGGTGTTGATCGCAAGATTCGTGTGGCGGCCCCTGTCGCTCGGGCGGCTCGCCCATCGACTCGGGAAGCAGCTTCGGTCGGTGGGTCGGGCGGACGCGTCCCTCGCAAGATCGCTTTCTCAGTTGCGTGAGGCGGACCGCTCTGCGGCGAGACTCCCGGTGACCGATTCTGACGAGCAGCGGTACGCGATGCTGGACCGCGTGCGTCGGGTGCTGGCGGGACTTGGATACCCGGGCGTTGTGGTCGTGATCGAGCGCGTCGATGAGCCGACGCTGATCGCGGGTGACCCCGAGAAAATGCGTGCCTTCGTGTGGCCGATGCTGAACAACAAGTTTCTCCAGCAGGAGGGGCTGGGCGTCAAGATGCTGCTCCCTATTGAGTTGCGGCATGCGCTCTTCAGAGAGTCCAGCGCGTTTTTCCAGGAGGCCCGCCTGGACAAGCAGTCGCTGGTTGAGCGGCTCTCGTGGACGGGCCCGATGCTGTATGACCTCTGCGAAGCACGGCTGAGAGTCTGTCTGTCGCCGGATGCGCCGTCGATCATGCTTCTGGATCTGTTCGCCGAGGATGTGACGCGACAGGACCTTATCGATGCGCTCGATCAGATGCACCAGCCGCGAGACGCCTTCAAGTTCCTGTACAGGTGTATCAGCGAGCACTGCTCGAACGTCACGACCGAGCAGGGGCAGTGGCGTGTTCCGCGTCTCGTGTTGGAAACGGTCCGGAAGCAGGAGTCGGAGCGCGTGCAGGGCCTGTATCGGGGCATACGTCCGGCCTGAGACGGGTCGCCATGAACTTCCATCACGGAACGATCGCACGCCCGGTTTCCACGGACCGACGGGCGGCATCGAGGATGCGCACAACAACCAGGTTATTTTCCAGACTCGAGAGCGGATCGACCGCGGCTCCGTCGCGGACGACGGCACGCAGATACGACCACTCGTTGGAATAGGGTGACGGCCGTGGGGAGGGCGAGGCTTTCTGCGGCGGCTGATCTGGCCGGCGTGTGCTGAGCGAATCCCACTTGCCGCAGTGGAGAGAGCCGCCCTCGGTGTAGAAATCGGCCTCCTTGGTGTCGTGTGTCCAGGTCCACGATGCCTGAATCACGGCGGTCGCGTTCGGATACGTCAGCACGATTGTGGCATTGTCGTCGACGCGCGGGTAGGTGTCGGGCTTGAGTGTGCTGACGGAGGCGACGACAAGGTCGGGTACGCGACCCTCCATGAGCCATGTCATCTGGTTCGCGCCGTAGCAGCCGAAGTCGAAGAGGGCGCCCGCGCCGTTGGCGTGCGGTTCGGTCAGCCACGCGAGGAACTCCGGGCCAACGCCGATCTCACGAGGGCCTTTGTGTCCGTGCCGGAAGTCAGCACGGCGCAGGGGAGCGAACCCCCCATCCTCCATGAGTCGTTTGGCCTCGTGGAGCGACGCGTACCAGCTGGTCTCGTAGTTCGTGAGCAGATGGACGCCGTGCTCGCGGGCCAGAGCGGCCATTCTGTCTGCGTGCTCGTTGCTGACCGCCAGCGGCTTCTCGACCATCAGATGCACGCCTCGGGGGGCGCAGGCCTCGACGGCCATCAGGTGATCTGCGGTGGAGGTCATGACCGAGACCGCCTCGGGCCGCACGGCATCGAGCATCTCCGCCACATTCTCGTGGCGCAGCTCGGGTGCGAGCCCATACTTGGCGGCGAGTCGCTTGAACAGCTCGACGTCCGGCTCGTAGACGCCGACGATCTGAACGTCCCGATTCTCCCGGGCGTTCCAGAGGAGGCCTTCGACATGCCCGTGCGTGAAGCCGATGATCGCGAGTCGCAGCGGCGATTGAGCATCCTGTCCGTGCGTCGGGAGCGCAACCAGTGCGGCGATGAGGATGAGCATCACGCGCGAGAACGCTCGAGTCGCCGCCATGGAACCGCCTTTCAGACTCTCACCTCTGCGGGAACTTCCACTCGACTCCGGGCTTGTAGCCGATCGCTGCGTAGAGCTGTTCACGAGTCTGCATCTGAGGGAGAAGCGTCTCGACGCTTCCGGTCTCCCGGAGCGTCGTGAGAGCGCGCGTGACCGCGCCCATCGCAACGCGGAGCATGGAAACGGGGTAGATGACGAGCGAGTATCCCATCGCACCGAATGACTTCAGTGGGATGAGGGGCGTCTTTCCGAACTCGGTCATGTTCGCGAGGAGGTGATACCGAAGCCCCGGCTCAACGGCGAGCTTCAGGGCCTGGGCGAACCTTGCAAACTCTTGCTCACTGGTGAGACCCTCCGGGAAGATCATGTCGGCGCCCGCGTGCAGGTACGCCGAGGCGCGTTCCACGGCGGCCTCGAAGCCATCGACGCCTCGCGCGTCGGTGCGGGCGCAGATAATGAAGGATGGATCCTGAGAAGCACCGGCTGTCTCTGCGGCGGCGGTGATCTTTTCACACGCGTGCTCGATCGGGACGAGGCGTTTGCCATCCAGGTGACCGCACCGCTTCGGGAAGACCTGGTCTTCGATGTGGAGACCAGCCGCGCCGGCCCGCTGGTACTCGATGACGGTGCGACGGACCATCTCAGACTCGCCAAAGCCGGTGTCGGCATCGGCAATGACGGGCAAGCCGCTGGAGCGGCACACCTCTCGGATCAGGTTTGTGAAGTGGTCGAGGGTGAGGATGCCGACATCGGGCACGCCTGCGGCAACGCTCGTGGCGGCCCCGGAAACGTACGCCGCCTGAAACCCGGCGTCCCGGACGGCAAGGGCACAGAGTGCGTTGAACGCGCCCGGCGCCGCGACCACGCCTTTGGACATGAGCTCACGAAGCTGGGCGCCTGGCGATGTGTGGGGCATGGACATGCGGGATGATAGAGCAACAGGGGCGGCAGCGGAGCTGCGGGCAGAGAGGAGGCGGTGCGGGTAGACTGCGTCAATGACGATTGCCCACGTAGTCGTGCTCTCAGGCATCCTCGGCAACATTGGCGCGATGGGATCGGCCGCACCGCCCGAATCAAAGCCGCGTGCCTTGGACGTGCAGCAGCGTATCACGCCCGAGGGCTTGCGTCACAGCGTGGAGATGCTGGTGTCGTTCGGCACGCGCCACACCATGAGCGACGCTACCTCGGAGACACGCGGTGTTGGTGCGGCGCGGAGGTGGATCCGCGAGGAGCTTGCTTCCATTGAGCCGAAAGGGCGGCTGGAAGTGTTCGATGAGACATTCGACACTCCAAAGGGGCCTCGGATTGATGTGCCGACGGAACTGGTGAATGTGATCGCGGTGCTGCCCGGCCGGATGCCGGAGGCGACAAATCGTCGCTACTACGTGGTGGGGCACTATGACAGCCGCGCGAGCGACCAGATGGATCGCGGGGTCGATGCGCCAGGGGCGAACGACAATGCATCGGGCGTGGCGGTGGTGATCGAGTGTGCTCGGGCGTTGGCATCGGAGCGACTGGACGCGACAGTCGTCTTTCTGGCGACGCCCGGGGAGGAACAGGGGCTGCTGGGGGCACACTATCGCGCCTCGCAAGCCAAGGCGGACGGTGAGGACGTTCGTGCGGTCTTGAACAACGACATTGTGGGAGACCCGATGGGAGAACGCGGGCTGATCCGTGTGTTCAGCGAGGGGATCCCGCGGAACGCGGGTGCGGAGGAGCTCGCACGGATCCGCGGGCTCTCGGCGGAGAGCGACGGGGGCAGCCGCCAGCTTGCTCGTTACATCGAGGAGGTGGCGAAGATTGAGTCCTGTGCCGTGCGGCCGATGATGGTGTTCCGTCCGGATCGGTTCCTGCGCGGCGGGGATCACTCGGCGTTCAATGAGCGCGGCTTCAGTGCCGTGCGATTCACCGTGGTCCACGAGAACTACGACCTGCAGCATCAGGATGTGCGGGTGGAGGGCGAGCGGCGCTTCGGCGACACGTCAGACCACGTTGACGCGGCGTATCTCGCCGACGATGCACGATTGAACGCGGCCGCGCTGCTGCACCTGGCGAACGCGCCGTCCACGCCGGCGGACGTACGGATCATGACCGCTCAGTTGGAGCGTGCCACGACGCTGCGCTGGTCGGCCAGTCCGGAACCGGATGTGGCGGGGTATGAGGTCGTGTGGCGCGATACGACCGAACCGCGATGGACCGATTCAGCCGATGTGGGCAACGTCACGCAGATCACGCTGCCCTTGAACAAAGACAACGTGTTCATCGGCGTTCGGGCGTATGACAGCGAGGGATACCGCAGCCCGGTGGGGTTCGCGGGTGCGGCCCGCGAGTAGCAAACGCTGCCGACCTCGAGGTTGCTCGATCAGCCGACCGTCTTCTTGAGAAGGTCCGCCTTGTCCGTCCGCTCCCAACTGAACAGAGGTCCTTCGGGCTGGCGTCCGAAGTGGCCGTGACGGGCGGTCAGACGGTAGATCGGCGCACGCAGGCCGAGGGTGTCGATGATGCCGCGGGGCGTGAGGGGGAAGACCTCGCGAACGGCCCGCGCGATCTTGTCCTCATCGGCCCTGGCGGTTCCCTGGCAGTCGATGAAGACGCTGGTCGGCTCTGCGACGCCGATGGCATAGGAAACCTGGACCTCGCAGACGTCGGCGAGGCCGGCGGCGACGACGTTCTTGGCGATGTAACGGCACATGTACGCCGCGGAGCGATCGACCTTGGTCGGGTCTTTCCCCGAGAATGCGCCGCCTCCGTGGCGGCCGCGGCCGCCGTAGGTATCGACGATGATCTTTCGGCCGGTGAGGCCGCAATCGCCGTGTGGGCCGCCGATCTCGAATCGACCGGTGGGATTCACGTGGCACGTGACGCCGGGGTTCCACCACTCGCCGAGTACGGGCTTGAAGATGTGCTCGATGACCTGCTTCTTCAGTTCGCTCTGGCGGTCGTTCCACGTCTTGTCGTGCTGCGTCGAGAGCACGAGCGTGTCCACGCGGACCGGCTTCTGGCCGTTGTATTCGATGGTGACCTGGCTCTTGGCGTCCGGGCGGAGGCCGGGAATCAGGCGTTCACGACGCACGTGCGCCTGCTGTTCGACGAGGCGCTGGGCGAGCTGGATGGGAAGCGGCATGAGCTCGGGCGTCTCCCTGCACGCGAAGCCGAACATCATGCCCTGATCGCCCGCGCCGTCGCGATCGACGCCCATGGCGATATCCGCAGACTGCTTCTTGATCGAGGAGAGCACGGCGCATGACTCGGAATCAAATGCCATGTCGCCTGACGTGTAGCCGATCTCTCGGATCGTCGCGCGCACGACATCTGGGATCTCCACGTAGGCCCGGGTTGTGATCTCGCCGGCGACGATGACCATGCCTGTGGAGACCATTGTTTCACACGCCACGCGGGAGTAAGGGTCCTCGGCCAGCATCGCGTCGAGAATCGCGTCTGAGATCTGATCAGCGACTTTGTCGGGGTGGCCCATCGAGACGGACTCGGACGTGAAGAGATGAGACCTGCCCATGGAAGCTCCTTGACCAGTGTGTTCACCCGCAGTCGGGGCGTGGCGATCCTAGAAAGGCGCGGCGAGGGGGGCAAACCCGAGCGGCGCGGCGGCCCCCGTGCCGGTGAGGCCGGCCGCCGTGAGGCGCCGACCCAGCACCAGAGTGGCATGACGCCACAGTTCAGCGTCAAACCGGTGCAGCGTGGTGATCATGACGTCGTCTGGATCAGGAACGGTCATGGCTTCTGAGGTTCTTCCGTGCTCGGGAACGGCGGTGCGGTTCAGATGGGGGGGCTCAATGGGCTCCCAGCCCATGCGCGAGCATAGGAGCCGGTAGAAATCGGCCATACGCTCGGTTGTTCCGACAAGCTCCATTGAGTCGAGTCGGGACTTGGCGAGTTCGAGCATCGTGTCGGATACCTGCCCGAAGGGCACGTCGGCAAACTCGATAGACGCCAGGGCGCGCGTCATGTGATTGTCGAGTTGGACCGTGATGCCCTGTCTGATGCACTCCGGCAGTGACAGCCGGTTCGAGACGATGAGGTGGTGCAGACGGTGCTCCGGATACGCGAGCACGAAGCGATACCAGGATCGCACGCGCTCCAGCGGCTCTCGGAGGATTGTCATGTAGCGGTAGGGGCCCGGAACGTGCTCGTGCACGCCGTAGTACATGTGCCCTTCCACCATCGCGAGCGACCGGCGCTCGTCCAACGGCATCGCGGCGAGTCGAGAGTGGTCGTAGTGCATGAGCCGGATAGATGGGCGCGGGGCGATCGCGTTCAGCAGGGTCGTACGAAGGCTCGTGCCACCGGTCTTTGGAATGTGGATAAAGATCAGCGTCGGTGCGGGGCTGGCCGGATCTCTGGGGTGATCGCTGGGGGGACTCATCGGGTGATCGTAGCGGTTTAGAGGGCGATTCCGTGGCGATTGAGCATGTGGTGCGGGGGGCTTGGAGCGGGGCCGGGTGAGGGGGCTGGGGCACAGGGTTGGGACACAGGGCTGGGTCAGAGGGTTGTGTCCAACGGTGATACGCTTGGCCCATGGCGCGTAGAGCATCGGCATCGTCTGGCAGTTCCGGGGCACCCAGCAGCAAGCGAGCCCTCGCGCGGGAGGGCGGTAAGGAGTCTGCCGAGCGCCGGGATGACGCGGCGCCAGCGGATGGCCAGCGGGGCCTGACCTACGCGGATGCGGGCGTCGACTTGGACACGTACGACCAGTTCATCGATACGGTGGATTCGGTGCTCAAGCGGACGCACGGGCCGCGGGTGATCCAGAATCCGGGGGGGTTTGCGGGGCTCTTCCGGCTGGATTACAACGAGAAGCTGTTCAAGCGGAACTACAAGGATCCGGTGCTGGTTGCGTGCACGGACGGCGTGGGGACCAAGGTGTCGCTCGCGGCCAAGGCGAGGATCTTTGACGGGCTGGGGATCGATCTGGTGGCGATGAGCGTGAACGACTTGATCGTGCAGGGCGCCGAGCCGCTGATCTTTCTGGATTACATCGCGGTGGAGAAGGTGGACAAGCGGGTGCTCGGCACGCTGCTCAAGAGCGTGGCGGAGGGGTGTAAGATCGCGGGGTGCGCGCTGATCGGGGGCGAGACGGCGGAGATGCCGGGGGTGTATCGCTCGGGCGAGCTTGATATGGCGGGCTTTGCGGTGGGGGTCGTCGAACTCAAGCGGGCCATGAACCCGCTGCGCGTTCTGCCGGGTGACGTGGTGCTCGGGCTGGCCTCCAGCGGCGTGCATTCGAACGGCTATTCGCTTGTGCGGAAGGTTGTTGAGCACGCGGGGCTTGAGCTGGATCGGGTCTATCCGGAGTTGGAGGGACCCCAGGGCGAGGACAAGGGCAAGACGCTTGCGCAGGTGCTGCTCACGCCGACCCGGATCTACGCGGAGTCGATCGTGCGAACGATGCGGCAGTACAAGGTCAAGCAGGTCGTGTCCGGCATGGCGCACATCACGGGGGGTGGACTTGCGGACAATCTGGTCAGGGCCCTGAGCGACAAAGTCGATGCGAAGCTCGACGCGGGCGCGTGGCCGACGCTGCCTGTCTTCAAGTTCCTGCAGAAGCACGGCAAGATCGCCGAGCCGGAGATGCGGCGCGTCTTCAACATGGGCATTGGCTACTGCGTGATCGTCAAGCCGACGTTTGCGGAGGCTGTGGCCGAACGCCTGACAAAGTGCGGCGAGAAGGTCTACACGATCGGCAAGATCGTGAAGGGGACGGGGAAGGTCACGATCGGTTGACGCGGGCGGGAGCGGTCATTTGGTGATCAGCTCGTACTGCTCGGGCATTCGGGGCACGATCACGATGACGATGCGTTTGCCGATCTTTCCCTCGGGGTCTGAGAGGGCGGAGGTGAGCATGGCCTCGCCGACCGAGGGGATCGCGCCGGCGAATGGGCCGACGCGGGTGGCCTCGGCGATGTTCTGCTCGCGCTCGCGAGCCGCGGCGGAGCGTTCGGCACGCTCCGAGACCTTGGTCCAGTCGGTGGTGGGGGACTCGGGCACGATGAGGTATGCAACGTTGCCGTTCGCGGACCAACCGGCGCGAAGACGAGTGAAGATCAGCCCCTCGTCTTCGATGGTCCACGCCCGGGATTCCAGAGCCGCGAGCTCACGAAGCTTCGCAGCGTTGGGCTCGACGTGCTGGGGCACGAGTTCGATGCGGATCGTGGGGGTTCCGTCGCCGCTGGGGGCGGTCCAGCAGCGGGTGAGCAGGCGGAGCTTGCCACCATCGAGCACCACACGGCCGCCTTCGCCGGAATCGAGGTTGATGGCTCGGCGACCCTCGAAGTCCGGGCCTGCGAGAACCTGCGTCCACGTGGGGAGCAGCCCGAGCCACTGTGTGTGGCCGATTGCGCCGACATCGAGGCGAGACTTAATGCGCCCGAGATCATCGATGGGTACGGTGAGTATGCGGAGGCCGTTGGACCACCAGAGCGAACGGGTTGCGTCGTCCAGTTCGCCGGACCTCACAGGCGCGCGGTCCTCGGAAATGCCGCTTGCATCTTCCATCCGGGGAGTTGACGCATCTTCGCCGCGCCCGTCGGCGTACTTGGCGAGCGCCGCTCCGACGAATGACTCCGGATCGTCGACCACCCACCACTGGATCTCAAGGCCCGACTGATTGCCGACGACCCCCGGAGAGACGGGCGGCACCGCGACGGTAGTTCCCCCCGTGGCCACGATGCGTTCGGACATCGGGTCAGCGGCCGAGTCTGAGGTTGACGGCCAGGATGAGCAACCTGTCATGCGGGCCGTTGCGCAGAGCATCAGGACGGCAAGGGCTCTCATCGGGCTGGCCCGCAGAGGCCTCGCGGCAGACCGACAAATGCCGCGCGGATCGTCCGGACGGATCGGCGTTACGGGTGCGGACATGTGGGGAGAGATTGACATGGTGCCGGTTGGATCATATTCGGTTGGGCAGGCGTGAAGATCCCTGAGAATCTGCCCTCTCGCGAGCGGGGTCAGTTCTCCCCTTCCATTGCCGCGGTTTGGGAGAGTTCTTTGATTCGCTCGCCTGCACGTCTGACGCGATCCTGAGACGCATACGCGCGGAGACGGATGCGCTCCATTTCGCGTGCTCGCTCGCTGGAGGAGCCCTCGAGGAGGCGTTTGAGGAGGCCGCGAGCGCTGGTGAACTGCTGGAGCGAGACATCTGGGTCGGCGAGCGTGCCGCCGACACTGATGCTGATGAGTTCGTTGCGAATGGCCTCGACCACGCTTGAGACGATGGGGAGCTGGCGTGCGCCGCGTGAGACGACACGCAGATCCAGATCAGTGGCCGGCCAGGACATCGTCCCATATCCAAAGAGTTCAACGGACGGAGAGAAGACCGACATGTCTTCGAACGTGACACGTCCCTCAGAGAGATGGAAAGTGGAGAGGGCGAGGTCCAGACGCTCACGCGAGGGAACCTGCAGGTTGGCAACCTGAAGAATCGGAAGCAGGAGCGGAAAGGAGAGGACCTCGCCACCGGAGATGGCCATTTCGCCTCGGCCGACCTGCGAGGCCTCTTCGCCGACGATGCCCTCGATGGTCAGTTCGGCGTCGAGCAAGCCGCGGGAGGCGTCGGGGTCGGCGATGGTGTCCACGCCTGCACGACTCGTGAGATCGGCGAGAACGCTTGCGAAACGAGCGCCCGCCACGTGGATGGATGCAAAGTACCGGCGCCTCTGGCCATTGGCCGGATCCGGCCCGATGGTCGCGCGACCGGAGAACCGGCCCCCGTGCGCGGAGCCGGAGATCAGCGGAGCGATCACGGTGGGGTCGTTGGGGTCGCTGGTCACGCGGAGGCGAGCGTCCGTGACCAGGAGATTGGACACCCTGAGCGAGTTGGCGATCATGCCGACATCGAAGGTCGTGGAACCCGGCGAGGTGCGGGCTGTGAACTGGATGACGCCTGACAGGTCGGTGATGGGAGGGCCGACACGCATGGACGCGCGGTCAACCGTCGCGGCGCCAGAGGCGCGGACGATCGCCCCCTCCTGCTTCGGATCCCCGTCTACTGAAAGTTTGAGTCGATCGAGACGGACCCCTCCTTCGACGGAAAGGTCGGCGTTCTTGGCCATGTTGTGCAGTTGCTCCGGGAGCATGGCGCGAAGCGTCTGGCCCTGGGCAGTCGTCCATCCGCTGACGCTGAGATCGATTTTGGGAGATGCACCAGCGGGCGCGGTCCAAGCGCCGTCGATGTGGAGCGAGGTGCCTTCGGCGTTCAGGGTCAAGGCGTCGATCGTGCCTCCATCGGGGCTGAAATGGACCACGCCCCCCGTGCTTGGGAAGTCCAGCGGCTGGCCGAATCGAGTCAGCGAGAGGAATCGCGGGCGAACGCTTCCCCAGGCGCCGAGCGTGGAGGGCGAGGCAGGATTCGCGCGGAGAGCCAACTCCATGTCAAAGCGCCCCGAGGGTGTGTGGAGGGCGTAGAGGTCGCCAATGGTGTCGCCCAGTCGCTGGCGAACCAGATCACCGATTGCGCGTGTGCTGAGCGGTGCGTCGGCCCAGATCACGCGCAGGTCCGTTCGGGCGGGGTCGAGTCCTGTCGCGTCGGCCGAGATTGCGAGGGTGCCGCTCGCATCAATCCGGCCGATGGGCTCCTCGTCGAAATCAACGGCTGCCGCGAGGCCGTCGAAACGGACGAGGGTCGCGGAATCCGGCTTGGGTTGCGCGTTTCCTTCTGAGCCGAGCACCAGCGCGATGCTCCCCTCGGGGACAGAGAGAGACATGCGCCCGCCCATCGCGTCGAACGCCAGATGTTCGGGCCGACTCAGGACGATCTCCCCGGTCACGTTCGAGCCGCGGAGCGACAGATCGATGACGGCGTCAAGTCGACCGGATGGGACGTGTCTGGCACGGAGGGCGGCGAGCCGTTCTGCGGAGCTGGATGCCAGCGGGCGCACGGCGTCCTCAATAGGCGCTGCGGTGTTGAGACTCGTGATGGTGGCGTCCACCGAAGACGGCGCACCCGAGGAGGTGAAGTCGGCCGTGAAGGCGAGTGTCGCCTGGCCCGCCTCGGACACGGTTGCGGGGTCTGAGCGGAGTGCGGTTCCAATGTTTGATCGCATGCGTGCGCTGAGCCCTTGCTCCGAGACGTCGAGCGTGCCGCGCAGTTTGGTGAGCACAAGCCTCGATTCAGAGCCGGCGGTGGGGGCGGGCATGGCCGAGAGCTCGCCCGCATCGGCGTGAACCTGGTAGCCCAACTGGATCACACTCGCATGATCCGTGGCCGGAGGCGGGTTCTCCAACGGAGCGATCCGCGCCTGGATATCGATCCCTCCCGTGAGGTTGAGGGCCCGGAGCGCGTCCTGCACGGAAGGACGATCCGTGTTCTGACCCTCCGTCGAAACCGGGCGATCGGGTAGGGCGTGAATGAGCAGATCATCAATCGGAATGTCCGCGGCATTGATGTCGACCACGGGGATGAACGCCTGAGAGCCGTCGGGTGCAAAGAGCTCCACGGAGCAGTCCACCATGGCCAGGCCGCCTCGCAGCGTCTGGTACATGCCGCCTTCGAGGACGGCGAGCTGGTCGGTGATGTGGAGGGTGACATCCGACCCGACGATGGGAAGTGGAAAGGCCTCCGGAAGGACGTGGAGTCTGTCGAAATGAACGATGACGTCGGTCTGCCATGGCGTCAGATATCCCTCCTCCCGCGTGACGTGAACATCCACGGTGGCACGGCCACCCGGATCGAATGAGGGACGCTCAGCGAGAGCTTGCCTGATGGCTGCAAGGCGATTCTCCGCTTCGGGTGAGCGGTTCGGGACCCCGACAAGCCGCGCCTCGTCCTCGCGGAGGCGGGCCGCTTCCGCGGGATCAAGCACGAGCCCCGCGCGCACAAGCTCGGCCAGGCGATCGCGATTGAAGAGTGCGTCCACGACCTCGCGTCGCTCGGGGCCGAGCGCGTCCTCGAGCGTCTCGTCGACCGGGACATTCACCGCGCGAACCTTGACATCAACCTGGGCCAGCTCATTGATGGGCGAGATCAGCCCGGTGGCGACCAGGCGAGCGCCGCTGGGGGCTTCACCCTCGATACGGAGCAGTTCGAGGGTGTTCTCGTCGAATCGAACGGAACCGGAGAGGTTCTCAAAGCGGTAAGGAAAGTCGATGAACGCGGCCACGCCGTCTTTGAACTCGAGCGTTCCATCGACGTGGATGGGTGAGGGCCCTGTTGGAGTCGGGGGATCGCGGGTAATGCGAACACGGGAGCTGACGGTGGCGGTCGGTTGAGAGAATCCGTCCAGGCGTTCCTTGACGATGGGAGGGGCGAAGGGAAGCAGATCGGGTCGCTTGGAGACGTGAAATCCATCGGTCTCCAGATCGCACGTGAACGCCGCTTCGGCGCTTGGGCCCTCGTAGGCCAGGCGAACGGTCCAAGGCATGTCGCCGAGCGTGCCGCGAAGATCTGCGCGGATTCGATCGGCGCGGAGCGCGATGGTGCCGCTGACTCCCTGCATGCGGAGCGGACCCTGGCCCCCGTCTCCGGTCGTGGGTGTGACCGGTAGGTTCATGGCGATTCCGTTGAGGCGAACCTCCGCCTCCACTTTGCCGGTTGCGAAGCTGTATGTGAAGGTGCGAACGCGGAGACGTCCGGAGAGGTCCAGAAGCTCAAGCTCCTTGCGCACGGTGGCGGGCAGGGTTGCCGGCCGGAGCGAGGCCAGCGAGACATCTCCGGGTGTCAGCGTGACACCGTCCGCGTCGATTCGTCCGGTGATGAACTGGCCAGGGATACCGATGATCGGGCCTTCCGGCGCCAGGGGCGTGATCCGGATTGTGGACGCGTGGCTCGGGGACGCGGGATCGGGGATGACGGAGGCATCAAAGTGAACGGCGCTGAGAGGGGCATAGCTCGAGCCGGTGTGCTCGCCGATCTCGAGGGATGCATCGTCGATGACGACCGTCGGAAGCGGCCCGCTCGTCCCACCGGATGGCCGCAGGAGGGTGAGCGCGGACACGTTCAGCGTCTGAGACTCGGTCGATTGCGACAGAAGGAGCTTCGGCTCGTGCAGTGTAATTGTTCGGACACCGCCTCCGGTGAGCAGCTCGCGCCAGCGGAACTTGGCTTCGACCTTCTGAACGCGGAGAAAGGTCGCGGCGGGGCCGTCGACGCCCGGGGCGTCTGATCGAACCCCCAACAGTGTGACGGAGCCATCAAGACCGACCGTTGCGTTGTCCATCTTGATCGAAGCGCCCGTGAGGTTCTCCAGGACCGGCGTGACAATCCAGGAGGTGAGGGCTGAACGCGTCACCAGGAGGAAGAGCAGGATTGGCAGGGCGAGGATGATCCCGACGATGAGCAGACGCCGACGCGGGTGGCGCTTATGACCCGGAGAGGGCGGTGAGTTGCGCTGGCGGCGGGGCTTGGACGCTGGCTTGGTCATCGGAGGGGATGGTAGAGACCGGCGGGCGTGCGGTGGCGGGGGCGGATGGCTAACCTGAGGCCATGGCCAAGGTTCGCGAGGTATTCGTCTGTTCGGCGTGTGGGAGCACGTTTCTGCGTTGGATGGGAAAGTGCTCCGATTGCGGCGCCTGGGACTCGCTTGAGAAGCAGACCGTGGACAAGGCCTCGACGGAGGATCCGCAGCGCGGCATCATCGAGGGGTGGCGACTCGACGCGGACGATGGACCAGATGCGGGCGCGGGAATCGGACCCGGACCGGGCGCGACGCCGATTGCCGAAGCGGGGCGCGACGGGGAGATCCGGCGGATTCCAAGCGCGATCGGTGAGCTGGATCGCGTTCTGGGCGGCGGGTTGGTGGAAGGGAGCGTGGTGCTGCTCGGTGGCGAGCCCGGGATTGGCAAGTCCACACTCTTGCTGCAAGGGGCCGCTTCCTGGGCGAACCGTGGGGGACGGGTTCTCTATGTCTCGAGCGAAGAGTCGGCCGAGCAAGTGCGTGGGCGAGCGGAGCGACTTGGAGCCGCGAAGGAAAGGGAGCTCTTTGTTCTGGCGGATACAAATCTGGCACGAGTTCTGGAGCAGGTGCGTCGGGTGATGCCGCGGGTGCTTGTGATCGATTCGGCCCAGATGGTCTACAAGTCGGATGTGCCCGCGGGGCCCGGGAGCGTGACGCAGCTTCGACGGTGCGTCGCGGATCTGGTGTATCTCGCCAAGGCGTCGGGAATCGCGGTGGTGCTGGTCGGGCACGTGACAAAGGAGGGGGTGCTGGCGGGGCCGCGGATCGTTGAGCATCTGGTGGACGTGGTGCTGAACTTTGAAGGAGATCGGTACCACGCGCACAGGATCGTCCGAGCGGTCAAGAACCGGTACGGCACGACGATGGAGCTGGGCATCTTTGAGATGACCGGTGCCGGACTTCGCGAGGCGCCCGAAGGCGCCGGCGTCGCGGCCGTGCAGGGGCGTGAGGGCGTCGCCCCCCGGGCGGGAAGCGTGGTCTGTCCGGTCGTTCAGGGGACGCGCTGCGTGCTCGTGGAGATACAGGCCCTCACCGCGTCCGGGTTCCTCGGCGCGGCAAAGCGCAAGTCGAGCGGGCTGGACTCCAACCGGCTGGCGATGCTGATTGCCGTTCTGGAGCAGCACGCCGGCATGCGGCTTGCCGACATGGATGTCTTCGCGAGCAGTGTCGGGGGTCTCAAGATCGCCGAGCCCGCCAGTGATCTGGCGCTCTTGCTCGCTGTGGCGGGCGCGCACCGACGCAAGGCCATTGCGTCAGGAACGGCGGTTGTCGGTGAGGTGGGGCTGGGAGGCGAGGTCAGGCCGGTGACACAGATCGAGCAACGGGCCAGAGAGGCGATGCGGCTCGGCTACACAAAGCTGATGGTGCCCGCCCCGAACGTCAAGCAGGCGAGCATCAAGGGCGCCCGCGTCACCGGTATCAGCACGATCGAGCAAGCGATCGAGCAGCTTGGGTATAGGACGCGGTGAACGAGAAAGGCCCCGAAGAACGCGCGTCCTCCGGGGCCCGTGGTTGTTGAGTCGTATTCGTGTCGAGCGCGAGAGATCAGAAGCGGGGCTTCGCGCCGTCCTCGGCTTCTTCTTCCGGCATCTCGCCGCCCATTTCGCCTTGCATCTGCTTCTGGATGTCGGCGACGGTGGTGATGACCTCGATGGGCACAAAGATCCGTCCGGAGGCAGCGCCGCCGTTGGTCGAGACGGACATGCCGACCGGGGCCAGATTGTCCGGAACGCTGAAGTCCATGGACATGCCCATCATGGCGGCGAAGCCCGCTGCCGTCTTGATGATCTCGCCCACGCCGACGTACATCTCCGCTGAGCGGTCCTTCGGGAGCTGAGAAGCGGTGGCGAGGAGGACCTTGTCGGTGCCCAGGCCGTTCCCCTCTCCCGCGATCTGAAGCGCCTTTTCCATGAGCATGGTGTTCTTGGAGAGGGTCTGGACGACGCCGCTCTTTGTGGGGGCAAGATATCCCGAGGGGCCGCCCGTCGGTCCCCAGATCATGAACATGGCCTGCATGCCCTGTTGAGCCACCATCGCGTTCGGATCGTTGGGGTCGACTGACATCCGGACGGACCATGAATCGACCTGCGTCCCACCGATGGTCGCGTCACCGGCCTTGTACGCCGTGGCGAGTTTCATGCCGTTGCTTGTGGTGTTGTTCATCTTCTCCATGACGTCCTTGGACGTGGCGAGCAGGCCGGTGGCGTCCTTGGACTGCATGAAGACGACGGAGTTCGCGAAGAGGCCGCCACCCATCAGGGCGGGCGATGTGCCGAGCACAAACGACATGGCGTCGAGCTTGTCCATCAACTCCGCACCGGGCATGAACGAGGAGCCCTGTGCCTGCATCTTGTTGAGTTCGTTGATCGCGGTCTTGATTGTGGGGCTGGAGATGTCCGCGCCCATGGCGAACAGATACGGCACGGTGGGGAGGCGCGTGAGGGACTTGAGCGAGTCGCCCTTCACCTGCAAAGACTTGTACGTCTCCGTGCCTTCCTTGAACTGGGCGCCAAAGTCCATCGCGATGCCCGCTCCGGTGATCGACGTTCCCATGATTGCCAGATCACCCTCGGAAGTGAGCAGGTTCGCCAACGCGTTGAGCATCGCGCCGGTCTGCTTGATCTGGTCGCCCTGAGGGCCGGCCATCATGGCGACCATCTCCATCTGCTCGTTCATCTGCGCGACGCCCTGATCGATCATGGGCTTGAGCTTGGCCAGATCCGCGTAGACGAGCAGGTCGGCTGTATCAGCAAGCGAAGCGCCGCTCGCGCCAAGCCGCTTGGCGTGCGCCGCACCGTTGCCGGGCGTGCCATCGAAGGCGGCCAACAGTTCGGCAGTGGGGGCCATGGCGACGAACCCGCCGCCAATGTCCTTCAGGTGTGCGGGGTTTCCATCAAGGTCGGCGGTGTACGTCTCGCCGCTTGCGGCGGCTCCGATTGCTTCAAAGAACTTCTTGGCATCGGTCACGGGGATCACTGCGACCATTGGAGGATGTTCCGCGCCCATATCGAGCGTCTCGCCCACAAATGCTGCGGCAACCGAGCCCTCGGGGTTCATGCCAGGAAGGGCCAGCAGCATGCCCATGGGGCTCTCGCTGAGCGCTTCCTTGAGCGGGGGGAGCTTGTCACCCATCCCGTCCAGATCGCCCTTCAGCTCGCTGACGCTGCGGATCGAGAAGACGACGAGGGCGTCGCTGGGGAGGCGATCGATCGCGGCGGGCAGACCGGCGAGAGCCGGAAGGGCCATGGTCAGGGGAAGGGAGAAGGCGGCGATCGACCGAGCAAGACGTGACGTGTTACGAGCCATGAACGTTGCCTCTTGGGTTGGGGGGCGGCACCCTCCGGTGGTGACGACCCTGTCATTGCGTTCGCTCGGCGTGTCCGGTCCCGAACCGACCACGCGAACAGCGCACCCCCGGCGCGGGGGTGGGCGGAGTCTATATGGGAACGAAGCGGGGTCGATTTCAGCCGCGGGCCAAACCGACCAAAAGAAAGCACCCCATGCAGCGGACCGTGCGGGCGCGTATAAAGCTTTCGTGGATAAGTGTTTGCGCCATGTTTGCGGTCAAGAGCAGACGCCGAAATACTCAAAGAACTCCAGGAAATCGAGGATGTCGACGATCGTGTCGCCTGTCAGGTCGGCATCGGAAACCGAGCCGCAGGGCGCGGGCTGGTTCTCGCACGAGGCGAAGTCATCCAGGAAATCGAGGAAGTCGAGGATGTCCGCATCGGCGTCGCCGTTGTAGTTGGCGACGGAGCAGTCGGGGCCGGCGTTGACGTAGAGGCCCGTGAAGCTGGATGCGTACGGGGCGATTGGCCAGCCGCCCAACCAGAAACAACCGACGCGATTTTCGCGGACGCCTCCGCTTGGATTGGAATAGAGAACAAAGGTATTTCTAATGCCTGTCGCGAAGGGGTCCTCTGGCTGTACGACTCCCTGCCCGAACTGGGCGATTGCCCGCCACCCGAAGTCAACAGATTACGGGACGGCCAGATCTGGCCGCAAGCAGAACTGAGTGAGTTCCAAAGAAAGCCGCCCGGGGGCGGGCGGCTTTCAGAAGAACGAAGTTGTTACGTCCGCAACGGATCCTGCGTCGTTCAGGAGCAGCGGCCGAAGCCGTCGAGGAAATCGAGAAGGTCGAGAATGTCGACAAACTCATCGCCGTTGTAGTCGCCCGAGACCCCGGCCGAACCGCAGGGTGCGGGTGAGCCGAGGCAGGTGCCAAACGCATCGAGGAAATCGAGGAAGTCGACGATATCAACGACCAGGTCCCCGTTGGTGTCCGGCGAGTTTGGTCCGCCCGGGTAGGCATTCGGATTGGCCTCGTCGGTGCAGACGTCGATCTCGTTCCGGTCAAGCCATTCGTCGAGGTCCCGGTCGATGCCCATGCGGACCTCGGTCCCCTTGGGGACCACGGTCCAGGTCAGTTCGCTACCGGGCGCGGCCATGGCGCGGAGCTGGGCGTCTGTGTATGTCTCTCCCGCGCGGTCGGAGCGATAGCGGGCGGTCGCGGTGTCGTAGGCGAACCCGCGCGAGACGCCGCCCACGTTGCCCTTGACGATCAGTCCGACGCGTGAGAGCGTGGCCTGACCCAGGAACGTGTTGAGCGCGCTGATGTCCGCCGGAGAGGTAGATCCGAGCGAGACGACCGTGACCTGCTTGCCGACCGCGGCGTGCGCATCCTTGGACGGAACGCCCGGCGGGATCAGCACGTTGTTGACTGTTCCCGCGGGGAGATCGCCGCCGGAGAGGGAGAGGAGGAATGCGACGAGGTTGGCGACTTCGGTGTCGCTGGCAACGTTGAATGCCGGCTCAGAGACGAAGCGAGCGAGCGTGTCGACGCTGCCGTCGTGCAGCACGCCGAATCCGGCCAGGGCTCGGGTGCTGGTGGTGTCGAAGCCCACCTTGTCGTACAGCGCACGGAGCTGCGGGGTCTTGATGGCTCGGTTTGTTGAGCCGTCGACGGAGACGAGCTGTTGGTGGCGCTCGCCGAGAGGGCCGACCGGGAATGGAACCCAGTTTCCTCCCGAAAAGACCGCGTCGGGTCCGCCGCCGGTCGGCAGGGCGTGACACGTGACACATGCGAATGCCCCGCCGTCAAGGCGCCGGGCCGTTGAGCGATACAAGGAGAGGCCTGCCGCGGCGTTGCCGTTCGGGAGGGGAGTGCCCGCAGGGGTGAAGCGTCCTCCGGAGACGTGACCCGGGAGGGGAAGATTGGTCGAGAGGGAGTTGTCGAGATTGCGGTTCGGATTCGGGGGGAAGTGGATAGAGGCGAGGAAGCCCTCAAAGAGCTGCATCTCGGGGCCGGTGAGCACGGTGTCGTCCGCCAGCAGACCCATGAACGCGCCGTTGAAGGCCTCGATGCCGCGACGATCGCCTCGCCAGTGGTGCGGCTCGTGCCCGATGATGTCCTGAAGGGTCTGCGTCGTCATCGGGCCCTTCATGGGATGGAAGGGCGCGAACGGCACGGGCGTGGTGCCGGGTGTGAGCCCGGGGATGCCCGCGCCGAGATTGTTCCCGGTCAGCGGATCGACGGTGCCGGTCGGATCGCCGAGGTCCCAGGCAAGGCGGTCGGTGCGGGCGTCCACATGGCACGACGCGCACGAGGCCTGACCGAGGCCGCTGGTGATGACAGTGTCATAGAGGAACGGGCGGCCATCGCGGATCGCGTTCGGTGTTGGGTCGTAGTAGGAAGCGGTGGCAACGACCGCGTTGGAGCTCAGATCCACCACGGAGATCGAGGCGTCGAAGCGATTGAGCACATAGAGCGCGTTGTTGGTGTCGGAGATCACCAGCCCGGATGGGCCTTGGCCGACATCGATTGTGTCAGGGGCGCCCGTGCGATCGCCGGAGGCGTTGATCACAGTCAGATTGTTCGATCCCATGCCGGCAACGAACGCGCGGTCGCCGGTCGCCGTGTAGGCCACGGCGCGGGGGTCACCGATCGAGCGATTGCGTACGGCCTGCGGGACCGTGAAGAAGGAGTAGTCCAGGTGTGGATTGAGGTCTTTGACAGTGCCGCCCGCGATTCCGCCGGGATCAAACGTGGCGACGAGGGAGCGCACGAAGATGCCCTTGACGTTGGGCTCGAAGCGGACCTCGTTCATGCCGTCGGTGCCGACGACCGAGAGGTGGCCGGTCACGGGATTGACCGCCATCGCCATGTTGATGTTCATGAGATTCTGGACGTACGAGACGGCCAGCGTGGCGGCATCGATGACGGCGACGTCGTGGTCGTAAAGGTCCCAGCCGACGGGGCGCCCTGACTTGGCCGCGTTCGCGCCCGAGACAAAGCTCGTCCAGTCGCCCCCGTTGTCATCCATCCATTGATCGGCGTCGTTCTTCCGGACAATCATGCCCACCTTGGGAGGTGTCGGCACCCCCGGCGCGAGGGCGGGCGTGAACATCGCGCCGTCATTCGGCGGAGGATTCAGGCCGCCCCAAGGCCCGGTCGGATCGTTCACAACGTTGGGCGGGAACGCGAGCGTTCCACTGAACGCCTCGTCGATGCCGCCGCCGAGGATCGTGGTGCGGTTGCCGGACTCGAACGCGGCGGCATACACCGTGCTCCCGTCCGGGCTGATCGCGAGCGATCTTGGATCTTCCGCCAGCACCGGGAGGCGCACGGGAGGAGCCGAGAGGTTTGCGGGATCAAAGACAAGGATCGTGTTGGCCTGTGAGCACGACACAAAGGCCCGCTCCGGCGCTCCGGCGAAGACCACATCGCAGGGCTCGTCGTCCGTCTTCAGCGTGTTGACCACGCGCATGGTGGTGAGATCGATGATGCTGACCGAGTCCGAGATGTGGTTGACGACCCAGACTTCTGTGTTGGTTCGGGCTCGCACGGAGACCGGGTCATACCCAACGGGAACCGAGCCGCTGGGCACGGGCAGCCCGGCTTGAAGAGAGAAGACTTCCAGTCGGGCGTCGGCGAGATTGACGGCGAGCAGCTTCGTCTGGTCCGGCGTGAGCGCGATGGGGTGGACGGGCGGCGACTCAAAGTTGACAAAGGCGGGTTGCGCCGACGAACCGAGGGCCAGAGCGCTGAGCGCGAGCGCAGGGACAGCGTGAGCAAACTTCGGCGGCATCTGGAACCTCCTCAAGGACCCCGGGGATGGACTCCCGCCTATTTCACCATGAATCGGGCGCAAAAGCGAGCCCCAGCCATTCGCATTTGGTAAGTACACGCGCAGATTACCAGAGACCGAGTCTCACTTGAGTATTTGGGCGCGTTTCGTCCGATAGCGCGCGCGAGAGAATAGGTAAAATCTTGGTTTCATGCTGCTCCACTGCTCGTGCGGTGGACTGCGCGCGAGTCGTTTCGAGGGACCGTGCGTTATCCGGTGGGAGCTCCGTGGAGGCGGCTGCGTTCCGGGACTCGGCGACTCGCGCGGGGGTCGTTGTTTCCGAAGGAGGTCATCATGGGTAGGGTCTTTGGTCTGACGGCGGCGGCGGTCACATGCGCGTGCGGCGGTGTGGTTTCGGCGAATGATGGAGGAAGCACGCGGATGGCGGCGAAGGCTGCCCAAGAGCGTGCGATGTTCAAAGCATCGCCCCCCGACACCACCGTGACGGTTCGTGCGGAGGCGGTCGGGGCGGCGATCACGTCGACATGGGAGGACGCGTGGGCGCACCAGGCGGCGCGCGAAGCGGCGGGAGTTCCGCGATTCCGCGCCCCCGAGGAGATTCAGAAGTATCCCCACTTGCCCGCGGGCGTGATGTACGAGAATCCCGAGGAGCTGAGCGTGAAGCGCGCCCGGGCCAAGAACTGGGCGATGGAGCTGGCTGCGCGCGCGGCGCGAGGTGAGCCCGCGACATCTCACGATCCGGAGAACGACTCGATCCGCCAGGTTGATCCCGCCGCGTACCGCGATGAACGCCCGGGCGGGGATGCGGGCGCAGACAAGACGGTCGAGCCATGGGTTCGACCGACGCCCGAAGGACCGTTGCCCGACCCCTCTGAGTTCGGTCCGGTGCTGAATACCGGCGACACATTCGAAACGATGCGTCCGGGCGGCCCAGGTGGAGGTGGGGGTGGCGATCCATCCGGGTCCGGCACCCCTCGTGCGCCGGCGGAGTATGTGTCCTGGCCAGCCGTGGCCGACAGCAGCCGTCCGAGCGACGCAGACTGCGCCGTTGGACCAGCTCATGTCGGCGTGGTGGTGAACAGCGAGATCGCGTTCTACACCAAGGATGGAACAGCGGTCGTTCCTGCGACGGCGATGGAGGACTTCTGGCCCGGGGCTCCCGCGGGCGCGGACCTCTTCGATCCGAAGATTGTCTACGACCAGTTCAACGATCGGTGGATCATTTTGGCGCTGAATGGGCGTCGACTCGCCGAGACGTACTACGCGATCTCGATCTCCAAGACTGGGAATCCCGAGGGAGAGTGGTGGACCTATTACAGCCGCTCGGACGCGGACAACGGCGCGACGGATCTCTGGGCCGACTTCCCCGGTCTGGGATACGACGCGGGCGACCGGACCGAAGAGACCAACACGATGGGGTGGGTCTACATCACAACGAACCAGTACACGCTTGGCGACTCGTTCACGTATGCCGCGATCAAGGCGTATCCCAAGGGGTTCTTGTACGATGGCCAGGGCTTCACGTCCTGGGTCTATACGAACATGAACGACGCCGCGGGCGATAAGGCGTTCACGGTCAAGCCTGCGGAGTTCGAGGGTTCGTCGCTGACGCCGCCGGTGATGTACTTCGTTGACACCGAGTCGGGCGGCGCGAGCGTGATCAATATCCGCTCGATGACCGCGCCCGGCGTGGGCGGCGGTTCCCCCACGCTTGGCGCTGCCAATGACGTGGCGGTGAATGCATACCTGCCGCCTCCCGAGGGGGAGCAACCGGGCGCGGGTCAGATCGACACGGGCGACTGCCGCACGCAGGACGTTGTCTACGACTTCGGCGTGATGTACACGGCCTGGACGGAGTCTGAGGACTGGGGCAACGCAACGGTGGAGTCTGCGATTCGCGCGATGCGGTTCACATCAGGCGGCTCCGTTTCGTGGCA
Source organism: uncultured Phycisphaeraceae bacterium (assembly GCA_964588385.1). Taxonomy (GTDB): domain Bacteria; phylum Planctomycetota; class Phycisphaerae; order Phycisphaerales; family UBA1924; genus JAHBWV01. The sequence continues at coordinate 48,786 of CAZPPG010000013.1, read as the reverse complement.
GGCCACGTTCGGCGCCGACGAACTCTTCTATGCTTGGCCGAACATCCACAACGACGTGGCCGACAACGTCGTGCTGGGCTTCTCTCGATATGGCGAGTCGGAGTTTGCGAACATCCGGTGGACCGGCCGGACCGCCGCCGCGACGGCGTTCGAAGGCAGTGCGATGCTCGTCGGCGGTTCCGTCAACTACAACCCATCTGCGAGCACCGTCGAGAGGTGGGGGGACTATTCGGGGCTTGACGCGGATCAGGCAGGCGACCAGCGGGGCTTCTTCTTTCACAACCAGATCGCCGACACAGGCACGACGTGGCTCACGTACGTAGGCGGGACGTCCTATGGCCTGCCCAACGTGTACCACTTCAATGATGGCGGGTCGCTGTACTACGGCACCGCCACTGAGCGGTACTTCACATTCAGGATCGACAGCTTCGACTGGGCCGGCGTCGCGATCTACAACCAGATCGGGGGCGACAACGACATTCAGGTAGACAACTCCACCCCCTTCGGCTCCCCGTACGAGTCCACGTTCGGTGGAACGGACATCCGCGATTTCGTCGTCACGGACGGACGCGATTGGGGGGACGTGTACCACCACGCACGCGTGCTCCAGTTCGGCGGCTCTGTCGGCTTCCGATATGAGTCCCGCAATGTGGCGCTCGACTTCGGCACCGGTGGCTCGTACAACGAGTCGTTTGTTGGCACGGAGATCATGGATCTGTATGAGTTCGCAAGCACCGCCGGGAAGAACTACGCGATGACGGTCGATATTGCCGGCACGTCGATGGACCTCGACGTGTGGGCCTTCGACGGCGATCGTTCAAGCGGGTCACGCCAGGACTTTGACGCTTCGTCTCAGACCACGGGAGGAGGCGTGGACGAGGCGGTCGAGTTCGTCGGAGATGGCTCGGTGTGGGGCTTTGCGGTCATCAATGAGAACTTCGGAAGCGGCGACTACACGGCCAAGCTCTGGCTCCAACCGCTGGTGACGGCGATCTCCTCATATGACGCATGCGCGGCCTCTCCATTCGTCAGCCCGGCCCCGACACTCGTCGAAGGGACGACGCCCGTCACCTGGTCGATCGTGTCCGGCCCGGCCGGAGCCGTTATCAACAGTTCCACCGGCGTGCTGACCTGGCCCGTGCCGACTCCCGGCGCCACAAACGTCACCATCCGTGCGACAAACCCTGCCGGATTCGACAACGAGGCGTACACGATCAATGTGGGCGCCCTGCCCGCGGCACCCGCCAGCGTGACAGCGAGTGATGACGCCTTCTGCGGACGCGTCCGAGTGTCGTGGCCCGCCGCTGCCGGAGCAACCCAGTATCAGGTATGGCGGAACACGGTGAATAACCTCGGCACGGCCGCGCTTCGCGTGACGACGGCCGCGACATCCTTTGATGATGCTTTCCCCAACACGCAGCACGGACAGCTTTATTACTACTGGGTGCGCTCCGTGAACTCCTGTGGCACAAGCGGTTTCACGACCGTCAACCGGGGCTCATGGGGCGAGGACGCCGACCTGAATCGGGATGGGGAGATCGACATTCTCGACTTCCTGGACTTCTTTGCGTCATTCGGAGCGTGTGAGAACCAGCCAGCTCCCTGCGGCTCGCCGGTGGACGCCGACTTCAATGGCGACACCTTTGTCGACATTCTGGACTTCCTCGACTTCTTCCAGGCGTTCGGAGAGGGATGCACTCCGTAATGCCATCTTGATCGAGAGCAGGCAGACGCGGGCGGCTCCCAGCCGGGGGCCGCCCGCCTTTCATTGACACTCGCCGAATGGTTCGGCCTCCCAGAGTGAGCCCGCCGTCCGATGGTTGGTTTGTGCTAGACTGTGGCGACGAGGCATTCGCGGCTCCATCGAGGTTCTGACCGAGTTGGCGACCGGGTGTGCGAGCAACAGGATGGGCCGGCGCCGGACTCGCCCGAGATGGCGGAGCGGTTCATGGTTGAGGGTGCTCGGGCGAGGGATTGAGTCGTGGTGAATATCTACGTCGGTAATGTGTCGTTCTCGATGACCGAGTCGGAACTGCGGAGCCTCTTTGAGCCACACGGTCAGGTCATGCGCGCCTCGATCGTGATGGATCGCGAGACCGGTCGCTCCCGCGGGTTCGGGTTCGTGGAAATGGCCAATGACAACGAAGCTCGGGCCGCGATCGAGGCGGTCAACGGGCAGGAAGTGGGCGGACGCCCGTTGAAGGTCAATGAGGCGAAGCCGCGTGAGCAGGGCGGCGGTGGCGGCGGCTTCGGTGGGGGCGGTCGCCGCGGGGGCGGTGGCGGATACGGCGGTGGGGGAGGCGGGGGTTATGGCGGTGGCGGCGGCCGACGCGGCGGCGGCTATGGCGGCGACCGTGGCGATCGGAGCGGTGACCGGGGTGGCGACCGCTGGTAATCGGGCCGACTGACGCGCATTGGTACATGCATGGGTCGATCCACTCAAGTTGGATCGGTCCACTTTCGTATTACTTCGTTGAGCAAGCCGCCGCCGGTCAGGCTCCGTCTGCGGGGCGATGGGCCGTACACCAGTGACGCCACACCTCGCGGATCGCCTCCTCGAACCGTCTGGCATATCCATGGGCGTCGCACAGGACCGAGCCACGCATCTGATCGCGCAGGGTCCGGCGCAGTCGAAGGACTCTGTCCCGGTCCAGCACCAAGTTGCGTGCGATCTCCAGGTACGAGTCTGTAGATGTCGCGACCAGATCCGGAAGCCCCGTTGCGTGGAGCAGCGATGCGCTCACGCGCTGCACGTGCGTCACGCCGAGCCGCGCGACCACGGGCACTCCCATCCAAAGGGACTCGCACGTGGTCGTCGTGCCGTTGTAGGGGTATGTGTCGAGCGCCACATCGATTCGGCTGTAGAGCGCTCGGGCCTCCTGCGGCGTCCGCGTGTTGCTGAGAAAGGTCAGTCGGTCCGGATCGACACCTGATGACTTGAACATGTTGCGGATGCGCGAAATAACGGAGGTCAGGCGCAGGTCTGCTTTCAGCACGAGTCGCGAATCGGGGACAGAACTCATCAGTCCCGCCCAGAGTGTGAGCAGTTCCGGGTTCAGTTTCTGGATGGCGTTGAACGATCCGAAGGTGGGCGGGCGCGACGGATCGTCCAGACACGGCTCGGGTGCCTCCACAGGGGGCTGATAGCACAAGAAGCATGGATCCAGGCGCACGACCGGATCGGACTCGCTCGATCCCGGCGGATCGGTGATGGAGTCGCCGATCCTCGCCTGGATCGAGCGCAGCCCTGTCGATGCCGGATATCCGATTGCGCTGAGCTGAACGGGCGCGGCTCGAAGCGCGAACACAGGCAGCCCGTGATCCATCGTGTAGCCGGAGAGATCGATCAACACATCAACGCCCATTGCCCGGATGTCTCTGGCGATCTCCGAGGGCGCACGAGCCGTGCACGTGTGCAGCGGAGCCAGTGACATAAAGCGCTCGGTCGTCGCGTCACGGGATCGCCCCGTCCAGAAGAGTTCGGGGCGGATCCTCTCCCGATTCAGATTCTCCAGCAGCGGCAGGAGGAAGTAGGAAATGGAGTGATTATGGAAATCGCCGGAGACAAAGCCCACGATGAGGCGCCGTTCGGGATCGCGTGAGTTCGAAAGGGCGGGGAGCGGGATGTCTGGTTCGAGCCGCCGGGCGGCACGAGCGTGCGCTGCTCGAACGCGGGCAGGATCGAGGCCCGGTACATAGTTTGACACCGACGCGAGCGTGACGGCCAGATCCGAAGACGCAGGAATCCGAACCACTGCCTGCTCAAGAACGGATATCGCGTCTGCGGCCCTCCCGGTTCCCAGAAAGAGCACGGCGTACTCGTGCCATACCTCGCGAAGGTCACCTCGGGTCTTGACCGCACGTTCCATGATCGCCTCAGCATCTGCGAGTCGATCGGTCCGCAGGTACATGCCCGAGAGGGCCATCATGATCTGTTCGTTGCCAGGCTCCCTGGCCAGCATCGCCTCGTAGACCTGAACCGCCTCCGCCGGACGGTCGAGCGCGGCCAGTGATGAGGCCAGGATACGTGATGCCCGAAGGTCGTTGGGAGCGGCGTCGAGAGCGGTCCGAGCGTGGCGGGCCGCGAGCTCGTGGTCTTTCTCGGCGAACGCGAGTTGAGCCGCGAGCAGATTCGCGCCGTGCGCATGCGGCTCTCGCCGGAGCAACTGCCTGAGGGCATTCGCGGCCTCGACACGCCGATCTGAGGCGAGCAGCGTCTGGACGCTCTGGAGTGTGATCGGCTCTTTGGACACTTGGGCTTCCTCCCGACGGTCATCGGCCGCCGTCACGTGCCTGCATGAGTGAGAGGTATGCGTTCTCCATCGCGAGCGTGTGCATGGCCTCGTCACACAGAGAGGACCGCCTTACCTCCTCGCGAAGTATGGAGCGAAGCTCTCGGAGTCGCGGCAGATCCCGACCGAGTTCCAGTGCGATCTCTGCGAACTCTGACGGAGACTCAGCGACCCACTGTTGGCGGCCGCACGCTTGGAGGAGTGAAGCGCCGACTCGCGAGGCATGGACACTGCCGCGGAGTGAGACCACGGGCACACCCATCCAGAGGGCCTCACACGTGGTGGTGGTGCCCGCGTATGGAGTTGTGTCGAGCGCTACGTGGACGCGGTTGTAAAGGGCCAGATGCTCGCGTGCTGATGCGGTGGGTCCCAGAAGCGTGACTCGGGAGGCATCCACGCCGTTCGCGGCGAACCGAGCTGTGAGGTGGGCTCGCGCCGCGTCATGCTCCAGCCCCACACCCTTGATGAGGAACCTGGCTCGCGTCTCGGCCCGGAGCACGGCGCACCAGAGATCAAGTGTCAACGTGCTGATCTTTGCGGGCGCATTGAATGATCCGAAACAGATGGAATCAGGCGAATCGGACTCGCACTCAAGGTGCGGAGTCGGCGCATCGTGCGGTGGCCGGTAGCAGAGAAAGCAACGATCGAGCCGCAGGAGGCGCTCGACCGACAGTGCGTCTGCTTCTGGGCCGGGAGGGTCCGTGATCCGATCGACGACGCGCGCGTCGATCGCATCCAGGCCGGTGGTGTTGCAATAGCCGCAGTAGGAGAGCTGAATCGGCGCGGGTCGGAGGGCCAGGACGCCTGCGCGGTTGTGTGCGGAGAGTCCATTGAGGTCAACGAGAATGTCGACGCGGTCGGCACGGATCTGTCGCGCGAGTGAGAGGTCGTCGAGTTGATGGACGTGGCGAAACAAGTCTGCGGAGAGCTTGCACCGCTCGGTGCGAGCGTCGGGAGCAGGGTGGGTGAAGTACAGATTGACGCGGAAGCGATGGCGATCGTGTCGTTCAATGAGATGCTCAACGAACGAGAGCACGGAATGCGTACGCAGATCCGAGGAGAGGTATCCGATGACGATTCGCCCTTCCGGATCCATCCGAGCCGCCGGCGGCGCATCGATCTCGCGCATGAGACCGGCGACAGCGCTGGCGAGCTGCGTGCCGAAGGCCACGTGTTGGCGAAAGATCTCGCGAGGGTCGACGCCCGACGGGTAGTTCAGGATGAACGCTCTGGCGGAAGCGATGGCCATGTCGTGTGGGCAGGCGGAGACCGCGCGAGCGGCCACGGCAACGGCTTCTTCTGCGCGTCCGAGTTCGACGAGAAGCCGCGCGTAGTTCGCGGCGGCTTCGTAGCGATCTGGATAAAGCGTCATCGCGCGATGAAGCACTTCCGCGGCCTCGGCCTTGCGACCGGTCTCAGCCAGGATGACGCCAAGCGTGTTGAGAGCGCCCAGGGAACCGGGATCCAGCGCGAGTGACTTTCGAGCGGCGGCCTCCGCTTCGGGCATGCGGTTGAGCGAGGCGAGGATGGTCGCGACGAGCTGATGAGGGTGCGGCAGCTTGGGCGAGCTTCCTGCGGCGACCTGAGCGTAATAGAGAGCCCGTTCAAGCTGTCCGGTCTCTGCGAGCATGGACGCGAGCGCGTGCGAGATCGCGGGGTGCCGGGGTTCGCGCTGCGCGATACGCTCCATCTGAGCAATGGCCTCCGCGCGCTGTCCGGACCGGTACATGACAGTCGCCTGCTCGAACATGGACTTGATCTGTGACATGGCGGCGAAAGTCAGCTCCCTAGTCGGACCGAAGGTCGAGCGCCCGAGAGCGCTGATGCGTCGAGGCGTGCGCTGGCGTACCGACGAGCCTCGGCGTCCGCATGCATGACATCTTCAAGAGAGGCTATGGGTCGCGGGCAGATCGCGTCCATCGCGTCCGCGACCAGTCGAGGGATCATGCCGAAATCGATCCGGCGATCCAGGAATGCTCTGACGGCGACTTCGTTGGCGGCGTTGAGGATCGCGCCCGCGGTGCCCCCCGCGTCGATAGCGCGGGAGGCAAGCTCGAGCGCCGGGAATCGTTCACTGTCGGGAGCAAAGAACTCGAGCCGGGAGAGTGTGCTCAGATCGAGTCGGCGGGAAGCGCCCTCCAGCCGGTCCGGATGCGAGAGGGATTGCTGGATCGGCAAACGCATGTCGGGTGAAGCCATCTGTGCCAGAAGCGAGCCATCGGTCATCTCGGCGAGCGCGTGCACAATCGACTGGGGATGAATGATCGCGGTGAGCTTGGACGACGGCACATCGAACAGCCAGTGGGCTTCGATGAGCTCAAGGGCCTTGTTCATCAGCGATGCGCAATCGATCGTTACCTTCGCGCCCATGGCCCAGGTCGGGTGCTTCAGGGCCATCTCGGGTGTCGCCTTGTGCATCTGTGCGATTGGCAACTCCCGGAACGGCCCTCCCGATGCGGTCAGGATCACACGCGAAACGCACGCAGGAAGCGCCATGGGCGGACACGATCCTGGATTGGCGACGGACGAAAGGCACTGCCAGAGAGCGGCATGCTCGCTATCCACGGGGAGCAGCCGCGACCCGTGCCGGATCGCTTCTGGGATCACAATCGCTCCGGCGGCAACCAGCGTTTCCTTGTTCGCGAGAGCGATCACTCGGCCCAGCCTCACAGCGTCGAGCGTTGCGGGAAGCCCCGCGATGCCGACGATGGCAGCCACGACGACGTCGCAGTTCACGTCACGAATCAGGCGCTGGGCGGCGTCGGCACCGCAGCGCGTGCGGAGGTCCGCGTCGAGGGCCGGCGTCGCGCCCATCTCGCTTGGGTCGGTGAGGGCCACATCACGGACACCGTACTTCAGCGCCTGGTCGGCGAGCAGGCCCGCGTTGCGCCCGGCAGCCAGGCCGACGATCTCGTACCGAGTCGCGCAGCGCCCGGCCGCGTGAAGACGGTTCAGATGCTCAATGACTTCAAGTGTTTGCGTGCCGATCGAGCCGGTCGATCCGAGGACGATGACACGGCGCACGATCTCGGGCGATCGTGCAATGGCTCTGCTCGGCGTCAAGGGGGACATGGCGTTTGCTCACTCCGGTCCGAGGGCGCGCTTCTCGCTTGGCGAAAGCTTGCGCCGAGTGGCGTACAGCGTTCTCGGCTTTCCGGCTTCCTTGGCCTGAGGACCCGGCTGAAACGGCTTCGGCGTCTCGGCAGGCGGACGTGATGTCGCTTGCGATCGTGGGGCGGGCTCGTTCCGAGGTTCGGAACGCGATCCGTTCGGGGCAGCCTTTCCGTTCGGACTCGACCCTCCATGAGGCGTTGGCGCCCCACCTTCAGCGCCCTCACGTCCTCGACCTCGCCCACCTCGGCGGCGACGACGACGACGCTTGCGTCCATTGCCCGTTCCGCTTTCGCCTTCTCCGCCCTCCGGTCCCTCACCGTGCGAGCTTTCGGTCTCGCCGGAATCTCCCGAGTCTTCATCCGCTTCCCGCGGCGCCTGCTGAGCGGGTCCGTGATCGCCTGCGAGCCTCTGCTCTGACGTCGGCTGATCGCGACTCTCGCCGCTCGAATCATCCTGAACGGCGCTCGCGCCACCGTCTGCACCCGCCCCGCGACCTCGCCCGCCGCGCCGCCTCCGCCGCCGGCGCTTTCTGGTGCCGCCATCTTCCGAGGAGCCCGAGCCGTTCTCGCGTTGATCCGGGCCTGCGCCTGGGTCTTCGCCGGCGATTGGCGCGTCCTCGTTATTGATCGGCAACTCCGGCCGCGGTGATTCTCTATCTCCCGTGCCGTCTGGAGCGCGCCGCTGTGGGCGCGGGGCGCTCGAGTCGGGTCTGGCTTCATCTCCATCCCGCCCTCGACCCCGACCGCCACGGCGACGACGACGCTTGCCCCTGCGTTCACCCTGGTCGTCCTCGGTCTGGGCCTCGGCGGGCGCGCCCGCTTCGGCGGAAGACAGGCCGGATCCGGGTCCTTCCAGCTCCATCGCTGTGGGCTCGTAGTCCGGTTCGGTGGACTCGTCAGTCTTTTCTGTCTCGTCGTCCCAGATGTCGACTTCGCCGGCGATCGGGGCCTCGTCCATCCAGTCTTCGATCTGGGGATTCCGCTTCTGGTGCAGGAGTGTTCCGACCTCCACATCGGCGCCGGCGGCGTCATATGCGTAGAAGGTCACGCGATCCAGAGGCACCGCCTCGCTGACTCGGACTTCGACTTGCTTTCCGCTGGTTCGCTCGACTCGGGAGAGCGCGCGGCGACGAGATGAGAGCAACTCGCCAGCGACGCGGGGGCTGACGACCATCTCGATCTTGGTCACGCGGTCATGGTCGAGCATCGCCGCAAGTTCACGCAGCGCATCGGCCGCGACCGAGCCCGGTCGCTGGATCAAGCCGCGTCCATGGCAGGTGGGACAGTCGGCAAAGTGCTGGCTCTCATGGCTGGCGCGATTGCGCTGCCGGGTCATCTCGAGGATGCCGAAGGCGCTGATCTGGAGGACGGTTGTGCGAGCCCGATCTCGCTTCAGACGATCCTTGATCCGCGTCTCGATGTCACGACGGCGCTTCAGGTCGCGCATGTCGATGAGGTCGTTGATGATGAGGCCGCCCACGTCGCGGAGGCGGATCTGCCGGCAGATCTCGTCGATTGCTTCAAGATTGGCGCGGTACGCGTTGGTTTCCGCATCCCGCGCGTCGCGCATCTTGCCGGAGTTCACGTCGATCGCGACGAGCGCCTCGGTCTCGTCGATGACGAGCCGGCCGCCTGAGGGGAGCGGGACCTCCCGCGAGTGCATCATGGCGATCTGCTGCTCGACGCCGAAGGCGTGGTAGATGGGTGTCTTGCCCGCGTAGCGTTTGAGCTTCGCGCCGCCTCGCGGGGCAACGATCTTCAGGAACTGGCTCGCGCGCTTGAGCGCGAGCTCGTTGTCGATGATGACCTCGGTCATCTCGGTCGTGTGGAGGTCGCGGAGGCATCGGACCAGCAGGTCGCTCTCGGAGTAAAGGAGGCGAGGGCGGTTGCCAGAGGCGCGCCGGCGCTCCATGTCCTTCCAGAGACGGGCGAGGTATGCCAGGTCCCGCTTGAGTTCGGCCTTGGTCCGTTCCATGCCGGCCGTACGAACGATGAATCCGAAGCCCTCGGGCAGTTCGAGCTGATCCAGGATCTCGCGCATTTTGATGCGCTTGTCCTCGTCCTCGACTTTGCGCGACACACCGACTTTGTCCATCTGGGGCATCATCACGAGGAAGCGGCCCGGAATTGACAGGTAGGAAGTCAGCGTCGGGCCCTTGGTCCCCACACCCTCCTTGATCACCTGCACGGCGATCTCCATCCCCTTCTTCAACGCGGCCTGGATGGGAGGTCGCTCGCGCCGGGGCGTCTTCTTTCCGACTCGCTCCGTCGTCTCAGAGTCCTCCCCCGGGAAGTAACGAGGGTGCAGATCTGAGACATGCAGGAACCCGTTCTCTCCAACGCCAAAGTCCACGAATGCGGCCTGGATGGCGGGCTCCACGTTTGTCACGCGGCCCACGTATATGTTGCCAACGCGGCTGACCGCGCTCATCCGTTCCGCGTAGAACTCTTCGAGTTTGCCGTCCTCAACGATCGCGACGCGGCATTCCTCGCCGGGCACGTAGTTGATCAGCATCTTTGCATCGGGCATCCGTTCACCTTTCCTATCGGCGAGCGGCGCGTGGTCCGGGCATCACGATTCGGGAGCGTCGCGACCGGCGAGCATGGCGTCGTGCCAAGCGCTCGGGCGATTCCTGATGATCTTGCTGTTCGTGGACACTGCGCTCGTGCTCGCACACTGTGCGGCGGGCGCCGAATCGCGGAGGATCCATCCAGTGGGCCGCCGTGCATGCACGGCATCCGGGTCCGACGATCGTGCGGAGCGGTTCGCGCTCACGCCCGCGTTTCGTCGGGGCTCGGTCGCCCCGTCTCGCAGCGTCCGCGTCCCGGAAGGGATGGGTGCGCGAGTTGAGGCGGCCCGCTCGACAGGTCCGACGCGCGTTGCGGCGCCGAGACCGTGTTTCTTTCCTTCGGCAGCGGTCAGGTGGGATCCGATCCCGTTCCTGGCTCCGCGTCATCAACGGAACGCCCGTCGAAGGCCTCAGGGACAATCTTTCGAGCCCGGTCGCGGAGATACGCCGCGACCTGGACATCGGAATCGAACGAAAAGGCCTTGCGGGCCAGCCGCTCGCACTGGGTCAGAGAGACCCCGCGAATGAGGCGCTTGAGTGGCGCCACCGCCGAAGCGGTCACAGACAGAGTACGCAATCCCATGCCGATGAGCAAAAGCGAGATCTCAAGGTCGCCGCCCGCTTCGCCACACAGTGAGACATCGATATCGTGGCGGCGGGCAGCCCGCACCGTGTCCCGGATCAGTCGCAACACCGCGGGATTGAGGGGGTTATACATCCCCGCGACGCGCTCGTTGGTGCGATCGACCGCCAGCGTGTACTGGATGAGGTCATTTGTCCCGATTGAGAAGAAATCCACCTCGCGCGCGAAGGTATCCGCCATGAGAGCTGCCGCCGGCACCTCAACCATCATGCCCATCTTGATCCCCCGATCAAATGGGATGCCTTCTTCCTCCAGATCCTCCATGACATCGTGGACGATGAGCTTTGCGTGGCGCAGCTCATTGGTGGTCGTGATGAGTGGGAACATCACTTTGATGGGGCCGAGGGCGGAGGCGCGCAGAATCGCCCGGAGCTGTGTTTTGAACATCGGGATCGATCGCAGGCAATAGCGAATCGATCGCAGCCCCAGGAACGGATTTCGCTCCGGCACCTCGGTGCGCTCCTGGGTGTACTTGTCCGCGCCGAGGTCCACAGTACGGATCACCAAGGGCTTGCCATTGAGCAGCTTGACGCAGCGGGCATATGCCGCGAAGTGGTCTTCTTCCGTTGGCTCAGTTGGACTGGTCAGATACAGGAACTCGGTTCGATAGAGCCCGACACCCTCTCCGCCCTGCTCCAGCAACGCGGGGATCTCGTCGGCGAACTCGATGTTGCCCAGAACCTGAACGGGGACCTTGTCGAGCGTAAAGGCGGGCAGCCGGGCATCGTCGCCGACAGTCACGCGGGCTCGCAGACGCTTCTTGATCGCGGCCTTGTAATCGTCCAGCGTCTCTTCATTTGGGTCCAGAACCACCACGCCGCGATCGCCGTCGACGACAATGGTGGCCCCATCGGTCGCCAGGCGGGTCAGGGTCTGGCAGCCGACGACGGCGGGAGTCCCCAGTGCTCTGGCAACGATCGCGGTGTGACTGGTCTTTCCGCCGAGATCCGTGGCGAACGCCAGGACGCGGGTGCGGTCGAACGAGACTGCTTGTGTCGGGGTGAGATCGCGCGCGACCACGATCGTTCCAGCCGGAACCTGCGCCAGTTGACAGCGCCTTTCGCCGGTGAGATGAGTGAGAATTCGTTCCTGCAGGTCCTCCAGATCGTTGACTTTGGATCGGAATGCCATGTCGGGCATTCGTGCAAATCGCTCCGACCACTCGCCCAGAACGTGGCTCACCGCGTGTTCCGCCGAGACCGCGCTGGAGGCGATCATCGCTCGGATGGGTCCGATAAGTGACTTGTCGCCGAGCATGCCCTGATGAAACAGGAAGACCTTCGCCGCCTCTTCACCCATGACGGTCTCGGCGTCTTTGAAGACACCCGCAAGTTCTTCACGGGACCGCCTCAATGCGACATCCAGACGCTCAAGCTCGGCGTCAACCGCGTCGCGCTGGATGTGATGGCGGCCGATGTGGCGGGTGTCAGCATCGAGCACGAAGGCCCGACCGATGACGATTCCCTGCGAGACCGGGATGCCTTTAAGGACTTCCATCCGTGGCGTGCGCTCCGACCGGGCGGGGCCGGTTGGCTTGCCCTCGACCTCGGACCCAGGATCGTAGCGGATCGTTGTCTGGTCCATGCCGCACCTGCTACGCCCAGCATACCCATTCCGTTCGATCTGCGCTCGGAGCTTGACAACACCCTACCGTCATGTCGATACTGTGTGCTGTTGAGGAGCGTGCGTCCGCTTCGACGCGCCGCCTCGGGTCGGCAAAGGCCGTCCGTCTCCCAAGATCGATCACCCCAACCGGGCCACTCGGACCCGGCGGATCGTTCCATACATGGAAACCGTGACAGGCATTCTCGATTGGCCCAGGGGTGGCGACGGCCGCCTACGCCAGCAGTCAGACTTCGGGCCCGTCGAATCACCCGGCGATCCGATCGTCCCGCTTCCCATCATCGAGCGTCTGAAGCTCCGGTCGGGTCTGCGGCTCACGGCCGATGTCGAGATGATGCGCTCAAAGCGCCGACGGGGGCGACCCGGCCCGCGAGCGGCGCGTGCGATGGTGCAGACAGTCACATCCGTGGAAGGGGGGCCCCCTGACGCGCTCGTCGCCTCCAAGCCGTTCGAAGAGCTGACGTCGATTGACCCGCAACCCCGGTTGACGCTCGAATACCCCGGATGTCCCGCATCCTGCCGCCTTATTGATCTGTTCTGCCCTATCGGGCGCGGGCAGCGGGGGCTCATCGTTTCGCCGCCGAAGGCGGGCAAGACGACGCTTCTCAAGGACATCTCGATCGCGGTCCTCCGGAACCATCCCGATGTGGATCTCATTGTGCTGCTGGTTGATGAGCGTCCGGAAGAGGTGACCGACTTTCGGCGCACCTTCGCATCCATTGAAGGAGTTGATTCCAAGCGTGCGTCTGTTCTGGCCTCCAGCAACGATCACGATATCTCCCGCCATATCGGTATCAGTCTCTTCTGCATGGAACGCTGCCGTCGGATGGTCGAGGCGGGACGTCACGTCGTGGTCGTGATGGACTCTCTCACGCGGCTTGCCCGCTCGTTCAATCGATCCAACAAGTACGCGTCCAGCGGGAGAACCATGTCCGGTGGCATCGACTCAAAGGCCCTGGAGCTCCCGAAGCAGATCTTCGGATCCGCGCGCAACACCGAGGAAGCCGGCTCCTTGACGATCCTCGCCTCGTGCCTCGTCGATACCGGATCGCAGGGGGATCAGGTCATCTTTGAGGAGTTCAAGGGCACTGGAAACATGGAACTGATCCTCGATCGAAAGATCGCCGAGCGTCGCCTGTTTCCCGCGATCAATCTGGCTGCGAGCGGCACGCGCAAGGAGCACCTGCTTGCGCCAGAGCAGGAACTCAAGACAACGACGGCCCTGCGGCGGCGCATGCTTTCGATGCCGCCGCACGTGCAGGTCGAGCAGCTTCTGGCGGCCTTGAAACGGTTCCCGACCAACGAGGCGCTGGCCGGCGGGGCCGGTGGAAGCGGCACTGGCGGGTGAAATCGTCCGAGCTCGGCAAGATTCAGGCCGCGTGGCGACGTTAGAGTCATGAGTATGTCCCAGGCCTCCAGGCCCGTTGAGCCAGGCGGATTATCGCCTGTTGGCTTCGTCGAAACGCGCCTCGATCGCGAGAGCTTTGGCATGCGATTCTCCGGTTCTCACCGGAAGCTCTGGTGGGTGGCGGTTTCCGTTCTGGGACGTCGGGAGCAGGCCGATGATGTCCTGCAGGAGGCCGCGGTCATTGCCCTCGGGAAGCTGCATGAGTTTGATGCCTCCACATCATTCGACGCGTGGATGGCCCAGATTGTCCGTTTCGTCGCGCTCAACGCCTCTCGAAAGCGGTACCGACGCGCCGCGCACCACGAGCAACATCCCGCGGAGACCCACGCTGCGGTGGTTGAGCACGTCTCGCCTATCTCCGCCACCGGAATGCTGGGGGCGGACCGGGGAACATTTGATGACCGAGTGCTTGCCGCGCTCATGGGGCTTCCCGAGCAGGCTCGAGTCTGCCTGCTCCTCCGGGTGCTTGAAGAGCTCTCCTATCGCGAGATCTCCGAGATGCTCGCGATCCCCGAGGGAACCGCGATGAGCCATGTGCATCGCTCGCGGGCTTCGATGCGGCGTGAGCTTGAACGTGAGGAAGCTCCATGAGTGAACCGATGCCGCGAGAAGAGATCATTTCCCGCTATCTCGATGGGCTGCTCGAGGGAGATGAGCTGCGCGCGTTTGAGGAGATGCGGACGAGCGATCCGCTCATTCTCGCGGCCCTGGAAACTGACGGTCGGGTGATGCGCAGTCTCGAAGCTGCTCTCGCGCCGTCACAAGGTCCGTCTGCCCATCTGGACGAAGCCCCCTCTCTCGCCGGCAGCATCCTCATCTCGACGCGGCATCGAACCGGTTGGCTGCGACTCGGCGGTCTGGCGGCGGCACTTCTCCTGGTCGTCTGCCTCGGATTGGTGTTCCAGGCGCATCGAGCGCGAAACAGCCCGTTTGCGTTGCCGCCGCTTGAGCCGGCGGCGGTTTATCGCGCCGCGACCGAGCAGGGGTTCGAGCCGGCCTGGGTATGCGGCGATGATGCCGAGATGCTTGAGTTCACGCGTCAGCGCTTCCGACGCGGGCTGCTCTTCACGCCCACGGCGGACGTGGAGGTAGTGGGATGGGGTTACGCGGCAGGCGCATTGAGTGAGACGTCCGCAACGGTGCTCGCCAGGTACCGCGACTCTCGCGTTGTGCTGCTTGTGGACCGATCCAGGCATGATCGTGCTCTGGAAGAGCCGTCCGTCTCCGATCCATCGTTGCGCATGTTCAAACGCACTGTTGGTCGATTTGTGCTCTACGAGATTACCCCCTTGAGCCGTCCCGTTTTGCTCCCGGCGGCGTACGTCGTGGACGCCGACGTCACACTCAAGCCCGGCGAGCCCGGACCCGGACCCAGTCTTCGCTCCCAGCAGTGATCGGGAGGGAGACCTGGCGTGCCGCGGCTCTGTGGGGTGGCATGGGCGCCTCTTGGACGTCGCCATCACGCTTATTGAGATTCATTCTCAATGGCCTTAGGATGCATACGGCGCGTGGCGAAATGCGCGCACGTGGGAGCCGTTGCGTGAGCGAGTTGTCCCCTTCCAGCAGAGTTGCACCTCTCGTACCTTCGGTGGCAAGTGTCGGCACGTGTGCATGTCGCCCCGGCTCGTGCGCGTGCGACGCCGCGGGCTGCAGCGTGACCACCGAAGTGTGCCTGACATCGCTGGAAGCGGGGCAGGTTGGACTCTTGACGCGGACCACGCTGGGAGACGGCGATGCGGCTCTCCTCAGGGCGATGGGACTTCGACCGAGGGCCAGAGTTCGCCTCTGTCAGGCGGGCGAGCCGTGGATCATCGAGGTGAGGCGGTCCGGTGGGGCGTGCAGTCGCATCGGCTTGGCGCGGGCAATCGCCGTTCACGTCTTTCTGGGACCTGTGTGATCGATGGCGAGCCAGCCGACGCATTCAGTAGAGCCCGAGCAGGCGGCCGGCGCCCCGCTCCGACGCGTCGCGCTTCTCGGCAATCCCAACACCGGCAAGACCACGCTCTTCAACCGACTTTGCGGGACTCGGCAGAAGACCAGCAACTTTCCCGGCACCACGCAGGACGCGCGAGTTGGTCTCGTGCGCGATGAGGCCGCGCACCGCGAAGCGGTTGAACTGATCGATCTGCCCGGCGTTTACTCGATCGAACTGGACATGACCGAGGCCGCACTCTGCCGAGGCGTGCTCGACGGCGACGTCGCCCCTCGGGGCGAACGCGTCGCGCCGCCCGATGCCATCTGTGTCGTCGTCGACGCGACGGACCTGGGGCGGGGGCTGGTGCTCGTCGGAGAAGCCCTTCGCAGGCGGCTCCCCACGGTGGTCGCGATTAATATGGTTGATCTCGCCAGGCGGCGCGGCGTGCACGCCGACGAGCACAAGCTCGCGGACATTCTTGGGTGCACCGTGATCGTCTGCAGCGCGCGCTCGGGCGAGGGAATAGAGGAACTCCGCCACGCATTCTCTCGCGCGCCCATTCCGAATCGCACGCCTCCCGGCGATTCGCACGGCTTGGAGCTGTGGGCCGATGAGGCGTTCGCTGCCGTCGCGCTGGGTGATGAGCGTTCCGATGCGGACACGCTGACGGATCGACTGGACAAGGCGTTCACCCATCCCGTGCTGGGCGTGCTGATGTTCGCGCTCGTCATGACCGGACTCTTCTACGTCATCTTCAAGGTGGCTTCGTACCCGATGGACCTTATCGACGGGGTCTTTGCGGGACTGGCGGGCGTCATTCGATCGGTGCTTCCAGATGGCATTCTTGCGGATCTGATTGCCGGCGGTGTGGTTGGAGGGATCGGCGCGACCGTCATATTTGTGCCCCAGATTTGCCTGCTGTTCTTCCTGATCTCATTGCTGGAGGACACCGGCTATCTCGCGCGAGCCGCGTTCGTCATGGATCGGGTGCTGCGCCCGTTCGGGCTCTCCGGACACTCGTTCGTGCCCCTGCTCTCCAGTCACGCGTGCGCGTTGCCGGGCATCATGTCCGCGCGAGCCGTGCCGGATCGACGCGATCGGCTCGCGACGATTCTCGTGGCGCCATTCATGACCTGCTCGGCCCGGATTCCCGTGTACGTGCTGCTCACCACGATTCTCTTCCGCGACCAGCCCGCGCTCGGCGCTCTGGCGTTTACCGGGTGCTACGCGCTCGGAATCGCGGCCGCGCTGGTGAGCTCGCTCGTCGCGCGCCGAACAATCCTGCGGGGCAAGAGTCGTCCGATGGCGCTGGAGCTGCCGAGTTACAAGCTCCCTTCGCTCTCGACCGCCCTGCTGACCACCCTCGACCGGGGATTGATCTTTCTGAAGCAGGCCGGCACGAACATCCTCGCCATCTCGATCGTTCTCTGGTGGCTTACCAGCTATCCCGTGGTTGATCCTCCCGAGCACGCGTTCCAACTGCGGGAGCAGGCCGCGGTGCTGATCGAGCACGCCGAGGTGGAGTTGCTTGCCGGCGACCAGGACTCGGCAGCCTCGGCGCGTGCGGAAGCGATGACGCTCCAGCGCGATGCCGCACGGCTCGAGGGCAATCATGCGACCGCCATGTCGTTTGCGGGTCGCTTCGGCCGGACAATCGAGCCGGCGCTCCGGCCGCTGGGATTCGATTGGCAGCTCTCGATCGGCGTGGTCACGAGCTTCGCGGCGCGGGAGGTCTTCGTCTCCACCATGGCTGTTATGCTCACAGGGGATGAGAGCGCCGAGGAGGACGGAGTTCTCGAACGCCTTCAATCCGCCACCCGAGATGATGGTGTCACGCCCATCTTCGCCCCAGCGGTCTGCTGGTCGCTGCTCGTCTATTACGTGCTGGCCATGCAGTGCCTCCCGACACTCGCCGTGACCGCCAGGGAGTCCGGCTCCATCAAGTGGGCGGTCGTGCAGCTACTGTGGATGTGCGGCGTCGCCTACCTCGCGGCGTTCCTCGTCTATCAGACGCTTACGATGCTCGGATTCGCTTGAACTGGTCCGGCGGAATCGCGACGATGAAGTTCCCGACTCATGACTGGCAGTTCTACGTTGCGACCGGCGTCGCACTGCTTGCGATCCTCTGGCTCTTCCGCCGGTTCCTTCCCGGCGCCACGCGCCGCAAGCGGCGGCGGGGTCGCCGAGCTTCGCTGACCATTGAAGGGCGGGCTGTCCCGGTCCAGCCATCCGGCGCCGATGGCTCGGTGTCCCGATAACCGGGTGTTCGCGCAAGGCCCAGGGTCTGGACGAGCCCATGAATACGGCGGCGACGCGTCTGGCGTGGTTGACCAGCCCTCAAGTGCGGTAGACTCTGGCCATGATCTATCTGGACAACAACGCCACGACGCGGCCCTCTGACGCCGTCGTCGCAGAGATGACGCGTGGGCTCGTGGAGCTCTGGCACAATCCGTCCAGCATCCATCGTCCGGGACAGGCCGCTCGCCAGGCCTTGGACCTCGCCCGCAAGTCCGTGGCGGCCCTCATAGGCGCCCGACCCAGAGAGATCACCTTCACGGGCAGCGGAACGGAGTCCATCGTCGCTGCGATCGTCGGCACCCTTCGCCAGACGACACGCCGTGTGGTCGTGACGACCGCTGTGGAGCACAACGCCGTTCGCGAGCTGCTCGAAGACCTGGTCGAGCGTGACCGAGCCGAGCGGATCATCCTGCCGCTCGATGCCGACGGACGCGTGGATCTGGCCGCGGCCGCCGAGATCATCAACGATCGTGTGGCCATCGTCAGCGTGCAGTGGTGCAACAACGAAACGGGTGTGATCCAGCCGGTTGAAGAGCTTTCACGGATCGCCCGGGCCGCTGGGGCCGCATTTCATTGTGATGCCACGCAGTGGGTCGGAAAGATGCCCACGAACGTGGGCACGGCCCCTCAGCAGGCGGGAGTGTCGACGTCCGGTGCGTCGACATGGACCCACGTGGACATCCTCACGTTCTCGCCGCACAAGTTCCACGGTCCCAAGGGTGTCGGCGTGGTCTGGACGCGTCCCGGCACCCGCTTGAGGCCCATCATTTTCGGCTCCCAGGAACTCGGCCGCCGAGGCGGCACGGAGAATGTGCCGGGACTACTCGGCTCTGGCGCCGCCGCTCGGGAGGCCATGGAGTTTCTCGCGGACCCTTCGCGCAGGGCCGCGCTGGGCTTGCTCCGCGATCGCTTCGAGCGCATGGTCATCGATCGGGTGCCCGATGCCGTCGTCAACAAGCCGCGCGACCCGTCACACAGGATGTGGAACACCGCGTCGATTGGCTTCCCGGCTCTTGAGGCCGAAGCAATGCTCCTGCTTCTTTCTGAGCGCGGAGTTTGCGCTTCGGCCGGCTCGGCGTGCTCATCCGGTTCGCTGGAGGCCTCCCCCGTGCTGATCGCGATGGGGGTGCCCCCCCTTGTGGCGCACGGAACGATCAGATTCTCCCTGTGTCGAGAAACGACGGAGCGGGAGTTGGCCGAGGCGGCGGCGGTCGTCGGGGAGGCGGCGGCGCTCCTGAAGCGGTCTATGGCCTCGACCCGCGCCTGAGGCGACTTCGGCGTGTGAAACTCGCTTCCGACCGTTCCAAGAGATAGTCTCTTGGTATGAGCCAGAACCCATTCTCAAATCCCTACGACCTTCCCGAGGCCGTTGTCCCCGAGCGTACCAGCGTTTTGGCGGTGCTCTCGCTCATCCTCGGTATCGTCTGCGTGCCGTTCTTCGGCATCATCGCTGTTTTCTTCGGCGTCATGGCTCTCTTTGGCATCAAGGCATCCCGGGGGCGTGTGAGCGGGACGGGCTTGGCCGTGACCGGCATTGTGCTGGGCATCGTTTTCTCGCTCCTTTGGGGCGGATGCGTGGGCATGGTCGGATTCGGTGGCAACATGATGATCAAGCAGGTGGCGCCCGCTGTGGGCACGATCATCACGTCAGCGCAGTCAGGCGATATCGACGCGGTGAAGTCCGGTTTGTCCTCATCGGCGGCAACGCGCGTCACCCCGGAAGGGCTCGAAGCGTTCCGCTCGGCCGTTGAGTCCGAACTCGGCGCCTACAAGGGGGCGCCGGATTCGCTTGGCGAACTGATCGAACAGTGGGGTGAACTCTTCGGAGCGATGGGGAGTTCGGGCAACTCGAATCCCATGGGCAACTACAGCAACGCGATGCCCATTCCGTTTGAGTTCGAGAAGGGTTGGGCTCTGGTCATCGTTCCCGTTGATCAGACCGCCGGCCCCTCCAACGCGGGTGTGATTCCCGTTCAGAACGTCATCATCCTGACGCGGAGCGGCGGCGAGATCGTCCTTGTGCCGTACGGCACGTCGCTTCCGTCGCCCACGACCCCTACGCCACCAACGGATCCGGCCACCCCGCCACCCGCCGCACCCGATGCGGGACCCGATGCGGGGTCGGACACGGAAGCCAGCGGCGGCGACTGAAGCGTCTGGGGCGCAAACTTCCGGCCGATGCTCTGCGGCGATCGTGCGGAATCCGTATAGTCTGACCCGTGCCAGGTCCCGAGCCCATCATCTCGTGCCGCAATGTGACCAAGCGCTTCGGCGAACAGGTCGTGCTGCACAGTTTCAATCTGGACATTTATCCCGGCGAGACCATGGTCATCATGGGTGGCTCCGGGTCGGGAAAGTCCACGTGTCTTCGCCTCATGATCGGCTCACTCGTCCCAGATGAGGGCGAGATCTGGATGTTCGGCCAGAACCTCTGCGAGCTTGACGAGCGCGGAATGAACGAGGCGAGGAAGAAGTTCGGCATTCTGTTCCAGTCGGGCGCTCTGTTCAACTCCATGACCGTTGCCGAAAACGTCGCCCTGCCTCTGGAAGAGCACACCGATCTCGATCCCGAGATCATCGACATCCAGGTCAAGATCAAGCTTGAACTTGTTGGGCTGCGAGAGCACGCCGAAAAGCTTCCCGGAATGCTCTCGGGGGGTATGAAGAAGCGTGCGGGCCTCGCCCGCGCCCTGGCGCTCGACCCTCGCATCCTGTTCTATGACGAGCCCTCTGCCGGGCTGGACCCGGTGACGAGCGCTCAGATCGACCAGTTGATTGTGGCGATGTCGAAGCATCTGGGCGTGACTTCAATCGTCGTGACGCACGAGATGGACTCGGCGTTCACCATCGCTGACCGCATGGCGATGCTTGACAAGGGCCGTATCCTGAAGGTCGAGACCCGCCAGTGGTACGAGCGCCTCCGCGACCTGCCCAAGGACCACGCCGAGACGCTCACGGTTGACGAGCAACTGATCCGCCAGTTCCTTCGCGGCGAACCCGAAGGTCCTTTTACCAACCGCGAATCGGGCCAGGGACTGGCGACAGCCCTCTTCGGCACCGACAGCGGACGCATCCGCGTACAGCAATGACCTGTTCCGACTCGACTCCCTGTCTCGACTCTCAGAGGGAACGATGGCACGCAAGAAGACCTTCAACAACGTTCTGGCCGGCACGTTCCTTCTCGGCTCGGTGATCCTCGCCATCTTCATCAGCTTCATGCTCTCCGATGCGGAGTTCACCCGCACCGCGCAGTACGAGTTCCGCTTCGCGCTGCGTCAGGGCGCGCCGGGCATCGAGCCGGGATCCTTCGTCATGGTGGGGGGGCAGAAGGTCGGACGCGTGACTGAAGTCGAGTTTCTTGAAGACCAGCCCGGCTCGGGCGTTCCGACGGGCGTGCGCGTCATCGCACGGATCCGGGCGAGCATCGTGATCTATGAGAACGCGCTCGTCTACATCGAGCGCCCGCTGCTCGGCGCGCTCTCCAGCATCAACATCGCAGGGGTCGGTACGTCCGACGTGGCCCCTATCCAGGGCGGCACACCGCGCCTCGAACCGGGCGAGTGGGTCCAGGGCCGCACCGCGTCCGCGTTGATGGCTCAGGCCGGTCTCCCGCCCGAGGGATTTGCTGGGCTCTTCGCGAAGTTTGAAGAGCTCACCAACAAGACCACCGCCATCGTGGATGAAGTCGGGCCCCACATCAAGCCCAACATGGAGAAGGTCAGCGAAACCATCGAGAACGTTCGAACCATGACAGCCAGCACACGCGAACGCTTGCCCGTGTGGCGCGAGCAGTTTGATGCCATCCTCGCGAACAGCGAGGAATCCAGCGCAAAGTTCCCCGCGCTCATGGACAAGGCCGATCTGGTCATCGGAGACGTGCAGGCCTCCGCGAAGACCGTTAACGACTTGATCGACGCGAATGCGCCCAAGATCACCGGCATCATCGACGACGTAGCCGCCACGACAAAGCACGTACGAGAGAACTCGCTCGCGGATCTTGACGCGACCTTCGCCAAGGCGAAGGGCTCCATCGATTCGTTCGGTGAAGCCGTGCGCAATCTCGACACCCTGGCACGGCAGGAGACGCCCAACATCCGCCGCATGTTCGCGAACGGTCGACTGGCATCCGATCAGCTCAAACTGCTGGCCACCGAGCTTCGTGCCCAGCCCTGGCGGGCCCTGATCCGCCCCTCCACCAAGGAACTTGAGCAGCAGCTCGTCTACGACGCCGCCCGTGCATATGCCGATGCGGTGAGCGATCTCCGATCCGCCAGCGAGACACTCGAGACGATGAGCGTCGGCACCCCCGGACAGACTCCTGACCCTGTGCGGCAGGAACTGCTTCAGGCCCTCCTCGGCGAGCTTCGCACCGCGTTCGAGCAATACAAGAAGGCCGAATCCCAACTTCTCGATCAGATGATCGAGAATCGGCCATGACCAAGATACTGCGACCGTCTATCACATATCGACGTCACATCCGATCCGCGCCGATGCTCGCGTTGAGTGTGGTCGCGGGCGGCGCGTGCGCGCTGACGCCGCCGGCCACGCCGTCGTCGGAGCGTGGGACGACCGATGCCGTGGCCGCGTGGCGCGAGCGATTGCTCAACGCCGCTGAAGAAGCGGAGCGTCATCTGGGCACGCTGCTCTCAGCTGCGATCGGGACGTCCGATGCGAAGCCCGTCAGAGCGAACGGCCTCCATCTGATTCAAGCCGATCACAGCGAAGCGGCTGTCTCGCCGGCCGTTCTCGCTCCCGCTCTTCATCCGGACGGGCGCGTCGTCCTTCTGATCCATGGGCTTGATGAACCCGGCTCGATCTGGGACGAACTCATCCCCGCGCTTCAGGATGCAGGTTACACGATCGTCCGATTCGATTATCCGAATGATCAGGCCGCAGTCAGCTCCGCGGACCTCCTGGCTGATGCGCTCGCTACGCTCCGCGCATCGGGCTGCCGACGCGTCGATCTTGTGTGCCACTCGATGGGCGGCCTGCTTGCGCTCGATGTTCTGACTCGTCCGGCTTTCGACAAGGCGCGCGCTTCGTGGCCTCGTTTCGAGCGTTACATCACACTGGGGACTCCATTCGGAGGCAGTCCCTTTGCACGCCTGCGTGCGCTGGCGGAGGTACGCGACCGCGTCGAACGCTGGCTGGACTCCGACCGCAAGGATCGCGACGCCATCCTCGATTGGTCCAGCGACGGGAACGGTGAGGCGGGCGATGACCTGATGCCCGGCTCGCACTATCTGAAGGATCTGACCTCGCGTTCCTTGCCCGAGGGTCTCGCTGCGACGGCCATCATCGCGCGGATGGCGGACGTCACGCCCCCCGATCTGTCTCCCCTGACCGACTCATGGATGTTCCGCCGAATCGCCGGGGATGCAGAGGTTGAGTCGATTGCCGCGGCCCTTCGTCGTGCGGCGCTTGAGGTTGGAGACGGCGTCGTGCCGGAGTCCTCCGCGCGAGCAGTCACGATTCAAGACACCGTCGTGGTCACGGCCAACCACCGCGACATGATCGGTTCAATTGGGCCGCTCGACACGTTTCGGCGAGCTGTCGACCCAAGCACGCCGACACGCGTGCCGCCGGCGATCCCAATCATTCTGGAGCGCCTTGCGGCCGAGTTCGACGACCCACAGGGTCCAGCTTCAACGAGGTAGAAGCGAGTCACTCCCCATGCCCGGCCATGCGAACGCTCAGAGAGACAAACCGCTCATGCGCTCGAAGACCAGCCAGATCGGGATCGACGCACATCCACGCGACGTCGGCCCACCCGAGTTCGACCGCTTGCTCAAGCGCATTCAGGCCGTCCTCTGTGTTGCCGCGTAGCGCTTCGTAGCACGCGATGTTGTAATGCCACACCTCGTCCGACATCCGCTTGGGGCCTTGGGCGCGGAGCAACTGGACCGCCGTATCAAATGAAGCTTCTGCCTCCTCGCTGAGGCCGAGCGCTCGCTCGTACCACCCGCGGTAGTACCACACTTCCGGATCGTCCGGCCGTTCCTGGGACTTCGCCGTCACCAGGGCAAATCTCGAACTCGCGACACGTCGCGCCCTCTCCAGATCGCCCGCGTTGACCAGCAGCGCGATACGCCAGTAACCGGCCACGATGTCCTGATCGTTCCCGCGACTCCATTCTCTGGCGAGTTGCAGGGCCTCGCCGACTTGTCCGCTTGCCCACATGGCTCGGATCTGCGACTCGGCGTTCCGGAAGCCCCCGACGCGCTCCGCGATCGCGCGAGACCGCTCAGCGCGGCCCTGCATCTCGCGCTGCGCTTCCAGCGCCTCTTTGGGTGGTTGGTATGTGACCACAGTCCAGATCGCCGCGGCCAGCCCGGCAATCGCGGCAATCGAAACGACGCCGCCAAATCGTTGCTGAAGTGAACTCACGCTGCCTCCATCATCCCGGCGTCAATGACGCTTCGCAACCGTATACGAACAAATGTCCCGACCAGACGCGGGACTTGACCCTATCGGTCGAACCCGGCTGACTTCAGGCATTCACGCGGCGAGGGCTACCCTTGCGCCCTATGTCTGACACGCAGCCCCCTTCCATCCCCAGAACCCGCACGTCGTTTCAGGCCCCCAAGGGGACGCGTGATCTCTATCCCGCCGATGCCGCCAAACGCCGCTTCATCACCGAAGCGTGGCGCTCCGCGTCCGTGCGATTCGGGTTCGATGAGATCGACGGGCCGACCTTTGAGCACCTGGATCTTTACACGGTCAAGTCGGGTGAGGGCATCATCTCAGAGCTCTTCTCGTTTCGGCGCGCCGGCGGCGAGGACGATTACGCCCTTCGCCCTGAGTTCACGCCGACCCTGGCCCGGATGTACGCGGCGCAAGCCAAGCAGCTTCCGCGTCCGACCAAATGGTTCATGGCCGGCCCGTTCTTTCGCGCCGAGCGCCCGCAGCGAGGCCGGCTACGCGAGTTTCTGCAGTGGAACGCGGACTTCCTCGGTCTGGACGTGCCCGACGATGCGCCGGAGGATGTCAAGCAGCTCGCCAGGGCCCGCGCCGACGCGGAGGTCATCTCCTGCTGCATCGGCTTCCTGCGTGAGCTGGGCCTGACATCCGGGGACATCCGCGTGAAGGTCAACCACCGGCACGCGCTCTCGATGTGGCTCGCAAGCCGCGGGGTTCCCGAGGCCCGTCACACCGACTTGTTCACGCTGCTTGATGCCAAGGGCAAGATGAAACCGGAGGAGTTCGCGGCGAAGCTCGCGGCGTTCGGCTTCTCCACTCAGCAGGCGGAGGTCTTTCAGAAGGGTCTCATACGAGTCACAATCGACAATCCGCCCGGCACTGGGGCTGAGGACGTGCTCGATCTCACGTTCTTTTCCGAAGCGGTCGCGCCGCTGGTGAGGGCCGTTACCGCCGCGGGAGTTCTCGACTGGATCGACTTCGACCTCTCGATCGTGCGCGGGCTGGCGTACTACACCGGGATGGTGTTTGAGGTGCATGAGGCCGGCGGCAAGGAGCGAGCCATCGCCGGGGGGGGGCGTTACGACGGACTTGTCGAGCTCTTTGGCGGTCCCGCGACACCCGCAGTTGGCTTCGGGATGGGCGATGTCGTCCTCTCGCTCGTCCTGGAGGAGCGGGGTCTGATGCCCGTTGGCACCCCGTTGCTGGGGAAGACCGGGGCCCGACCCGACGCCTTCGTGATCTCGAACGGCACTCCGGAAGCTGCCGCCCAAGTGGCTCCGCTCGTCGCCAACCTTCGAGCGAGCGGTTTGCACGCCCGCCACTCCTACAAAGCGACGGGCAACATCGGAAAGCTTCTGAAGGACGCGGTCTCGTGTGGCAGTCGATTTGCCGTCATTCTCGAGTCGGCCACCCACGCGACCGTGAAGGATCTGGAGGATGGGTCGCAGCAGTCCGATGTCCCCCTCGCGACGATCGTGTCGCGGCTAGTCTCCTCTATTCCCGCACGCTGAAGACGCGCAAGATTCATCGCTTCAATAACTTACGGACTACGAACGCATAGCTGATCCAACGAGAAGGGTTGCTCCTTTCCCTAGGCCGATCTGGTCGGAGCAGCCCGGACGCTCTACACTGCACTCGTCAGGGCTCTTCATGTTTGGTACGTGTTTGCTGGCCCGCGGTTGCGCCTGAGCAGTGCTATGAGCGAACAGGAAGAACGACCTCCAAGTATGCGCTCGGGGACGCTCTGTCTCGACCTATCGGTTTCGAGTGCGGGTGACGCGATGTTCCTCGCACCCCTCCAGGTCCACATTCTGAGAGCGCTCGAGGTCCTCGGCGTTGAGACGCCGCTCGCCGGTGAAGTGAGGGTTCGGTTGGTTCGCGATGGCGAGATGGCGGCTCTCCATGAGCGGCACTCCGGCATCCCGGGAACGACGGATGTCCTGACCTTCGACCTGCGAGAGGATCCGGCCGACGTCTCTTCGCCTTTCGATGTTGACCTGATCGTCTGCATCGACGAGGCCGAACGCCAGTCATCGAGTCGATCCATCCCGGTGGAAGTCGAGATGACGCTGTACGTGATCCACGGATTGCTACATGTGTTGGGCCACGACGACCACGACGAGGACGGCTATCGGGAGATGCATGCCCGCGAGGATCGCATTTTGTCCGCTGCCGGACTCGGAGCGATCTTCTCCATGCCCGTCGCACGGGAGTCCGTTTCATGACTCCAGGCGTCTGGCTTTGGATCGCAATCGTCGCGACGATATGCAGCGGAGTGCTCTCGACCGCCTACCTGTGCCTGCGCGACACATCGCGCGTGAAGCTGGAAGAACTTGCGGGGCTGAAGCGTTCGCGAGCGGTATCGGCGCGTGTGCGTCACATCCTGGAGGACCTCGGGGGGCATGCGAACTCGATTCTTCTCCCGCGGATCCTCAGCAACCTGGTCGTGGCCGTCGCCGCCGTGCTCTGGCTGATCACGCGCTTGTCACACGCGGACGGGCCCGCGCGAGTTCCGGAGACGATTGGTGTTCTCCAGCCGGCGATCGGCGTGGTAATCTCGGCGATATCGATCCTGATCTTCGGCGCAGTGATTCCCCAGAGCATCGCCAATCACGTGCCCGAGTCCACGGTGCTCGCGATGTCGCGTCCGATCCGTCTGATTTATGCGGTGATGTGGCCGGTACGCCGGATCGCATCGTTCACCGATGAGGTGGTGCGTCGCCTCTCCGGCCGAACCGACGCCGATGTCGCAGAATCTGCGGAGGAAGAGCTCCTCTCGGTGGTGGATGAGGTGCAGCGCGACGGCCAGATTGACGAGTCCGCCCGTGACATGATCGAGGCAGTGGTGGAGTTTCGATCCACGACCGTCGAGCAGGTCATGACGCCGCGCACCGAGATCGAAGCAATAGACATCACGACGAACCTTGGCGATCTGATCCGTACCGTTCGTGAGATCGGCCACAGCCGCATCCCTGTCTACGAGGACGACCTGGACCACATCGTCGGAATCTTCTACGTGAAGGACCTGATGCGCTGGCTCGCGGGCGACCATCCTCCGCAGCACGCCTTCAACTTCCGAGAGATTCTCCGCCCCGCGATCTTCGTGCCCGAAACCAAGACCGTACGTGAGCTGCTCCGCGAGCTCCTGGCGAAGAAGGTGCACATCGCGATCGTCGCTGACGAGTTCGGCGGCACCGCGGGCCTTGTGACGATCGAGGATATCGTGGAGGAGGTCTTCGGCGAGATCCAGGATGAGTACGAGGTCGGCATCGACGGCCCAGAGCCTCCCTCCATCGACGCCGACGCCCGCTCCGCCGACATCGACGCGAGGACCTACATCGACGACGCCAATGACCATCTGGCCTGTATCGGTGTCGAGTTCCCCGAGTCGGAGGACTACGACACGGTCGGAGGGTTCGTGACCGTCAATCTCGGTCGCATCCCCGCCAAGGGTGAGCTATTCAACCTCGCCGATATAGAAGTCGAGGTCATCGATGCGGAACCGACCAGAGTCGCTCGGATCCGCGTCCGCTCCGAGCGCACTCGAACGCCGCAGGACGAGGATGCCGAGGGCGAGACCTCGGAGGCCGCCGAAGCGGCGAACGACTGACCCCGACGCGCCAGGCGTTGCGCGAGAGGCCGCCATCCCACGAAATCTCCGGGTTGCGCCGAGTCGGCGCGGCCTTTGATTGCCCTAGACTCTGCCCCACGGATCGGGCCGCCGCGCACCGATGCGCTGTCTCCGGATACCTTCCGGACTCCTCCCTCAACCGCGAGGTCCCAGTCGATGCGTGTGATCGTGACAGGTCAGATCGGCGTAGAAAAGAAGCCATTTCTTGAGCAGGTGCGTGCGTTCGCGGGCCAGCAGGGCGAGACCATCGCCAACTTTCACGTCGGTGACATGATGTACCGCGAGGCCCGGGACGTCCCCGCGGGCAAGATTCTCGACCTGCCGTGGTCCCGGCTCAACTCTCTGCGCCGTGCGGCTTTCAAGGACATCATCTCCGCAAGCCGCGACATTCCCAATCTGATCGTGAACACACACGCGACCTTCCGCTGGCGCCACGGGCTCTTCAGCGCGTTCGATTTCGATCAGATCCGACTGCTGAATCCGGACGTGTTCATCTGTCTTGTGGACAACATCGAGGTCGTGCACCACAGGCTGCACGCGGAGCATGTCATCGACGCCACGCTCAAGGACTGCATGGTCTGGCGCGAAGAGGAGATCCTGGCGACCGAACTGATGAGCCAGGCGATTCCCGGCTCTCGCTTCTATATTCTCAGCCGGGGCCGCCACGAGCCGACGACGCGCACCGCATTCCGCCTTGTCTGTCGACCCGGCATGAAGCGCGTGTATCCCTCGTTCCCGATGAGCCACGTCGTGGACATGCCCGAGGTTCTCGCGGAAATTGACGCATTCCGCGCCGAACTCGCCAAGCACTTCATCACCTTCGATCCAGGCGATGTGGACGAGAAGCTGCTGCTTGATCGCGCGATCGCCGCGGCGCGCAGCGGACAGGAGTTCCTCGATGTTGAGCCGCACTCCTTTGGAGGCAGCAAGGCATCCAAGGACCCCATCCGAGTCAGTGTTCGCGAGGTGCTCGACATCGCCGGCGATATCGACGGCCAGATCTACATGCGCGACTTCAAGCTCATTGATCAGTCCGACATGATCGTTTCGTATGTTCCTGAACTCCCCGGAGCGGGCGGAAAGGACATCCCCGGGCTCTCTTCGGGCGTCGAGCGTGAGCTTCAGCACGCGTTTGAGCACGGCAAAGAGGTCTACGTCGTATGGAAGCCCAAGAAGAATCCGTCGCCGTTCATCACGGAGACGTCGACACGTATCTTCGCGTCGGTTGCCGAAGCCCTCGCATACTTTGAGGCCCAAGGTCTCTTCGGCGAGAAGAACCTCTTCGGGCACTGATCGCGCACATCCTCCGGCTGCACGTCGGTACGGCATATGTGAGGCAATCGGTTGCGAGGCAGGCCGGATAGGCGGAAAATCTCCTCTATTTTTCTGGTCTTTTTCATTCTGCGGCGCACCTTACCAGTTACCGGAGTCACTCCCTCCTTCTCACGTGACTCCGGCGTCGCTGTCTATTTGTTCGGAATAAGATCGGGTATGTAAAGTGATTGGCGGGGTGGCCATGAGTGTTCGGACCAAACTCTTGTTTGCGTCGATCGCGTCGATCGTTGTCGCCTTCGGTGCGTTTGCTCAGGATGGCGAGGAAGTTGCCGTCCGTTCGGTGCCCGTCGACGCTTCGCGGGTGATGTCGGTCCATAAGGCTTCGGACTCGATCTTGGACAAGACCTCCGACTCCTTGACCGACTCCACGTACCAGTCGGGTTCCAGCGTGAACACCGTCGTCGGGCTGGGAGATCCATTTGGAGCTCGTACGGGCGTTCAAGTCTCGGGCGGGCTGGATGAGGCGATGTCAGCTTCCATCAACCGGTCAACGCTCTCGCGGCTTGACTCGGTGCAGACCGGCACGCGTCTGCGGCTCTCGGCAAAGGCCGTGATCGTCAGAATCTTCCTCGGAACCGTCGCGGTGCTGGGTTTCGGAGGACTGTTTCTCGTGATCGTCTCGCGACTCTCCGGAGGGCAGGCCGCAGAACTGGCGTGAATCACGCTCACGGTCTGGCAGGGAGGCCCGAGCCCCCGCGGCACCTCAGAAAGTCCACTTTCGCGTGGCCGGGCGAGATTCGCCACTCACACCTTGTCTGGCCACACCACCTTGCGTCGCCGGATTCACGTCCGGCGACGTTTGTTTTTGGCCCACCTCTCTCCGCGTCCGAAACCGGCTTCTTCGGTTTGCCAATCATGCCCGTTGA
This sequence comes from uncultured Phycisphaeraceae bacterium, assembly GCA_964588385.1. Lineage (GTDB taxonomy): Bacteria > Planctomycetota > Phycisphaerae > Phycisphaerales > UBA1924 > JAHBWV01. The sequence goes on along the minus strand of CAZPPG010000013.1, from coordinate 18,672 downwards.
CGCCGGCCTTCGTTCGGCCCATGGAGGCAGATAGCATGGAGCGCGTGGCTCGCAATCCCTTCGACAATGTCTCCGGTTTCGCTTGGACGGGCGGTCGCACCCACCCCGGGACGGAACGGGACCGGTACATCGATCCCGACGCGGTCGAGGGTGAACGTATGTACGCCATGTTCACCCACCTCTCCTCCCTGCTCATGCTCTTCACCGGTCTCCCCGTCGTGTGGGCGCTGATCATGTGGGCGATCCGCCGCAAGGACTCTCCTTTCCTCGACGATCACGGGATGGAGGCCATTCGCTTCCAGCTCTCCCTGCTTATCTACACGCTTCTGCTTGTGCCGGTCGGGTTTATCACACTCGGCCTCGGAGCCATCCTCGGCGGGTTCGGCCTTCTTGCCCTCGGCATCGTCGGCACGGTTCTTGCCGCGCAGGCCGCACACCGAGGGGAGTACTTCCGGTATCCCATGACACTGCGATTCTTCTGAATCGCACCGGCCTCCTTCTCTTCTGTCCACCAGCCCCGAACAATCGAGCCCATGACGCACACCACACGTGGCCGCGCCCAACTTCCCCCTCACGGACGCTTCCTGCCCGGCTTCTTCCCTCGCGGTATCGGGATCACCCTGCTCATCACGGCCGCGGCGATTCCGGGCTGCCAGGGCAACCCCTTCGCGTCGGCCGAGAGAGACTACGGCAGGATCACGCCCGTCGAGCGACTGCGCACCATTGAGCCATCGGGGATCGAGTCAATGGGGCGGCCGGAGCCGATGCCGGTGACCGGTGAGGAGATGCTGGAGGGCGCCAGCCGCGTGCGAGCTCGCTTCGAGGGTCTCGCGACCGCCGAGCTCACACTTGAGGAGTGTCGCGCCGCCGCGCTCGAGCGGAACCTGGATCTTCAGGTTGTCCTCGTCAATCCCGAGATTGCCGCGACGGCCGTGAGCGAGGAAGAGGCGGCGTGGGAGACGATCCTGGGGGCGACGTATCGACACAACGATCTGGATTCGGCGACCGCGTCCGAGCTGGCCAGCGCCCAACAGCAGTTGGACTCTTTCGTCCCTGAGGTGACCATCCCGATGCGCTCGGGGGGCTCTCTGGTCGTGGGAGCTCCGATTTCTCGGAACGAGAACGACAACGAGTTCACAACGCTGAATCCGGCGTATACCACCGACTTTCAGGTCGGACTCACGCAGCAGATTCTCCGGGGAGCCGGTCGCAACGCCAATACACACGCGCTCCGCGTCGCCTCGTACAACCGGCAGATATCCGAGTCGCAGACCAAGCTCGAGGTCATCCGCCAGTTGGCCAACGTCGATCGCGCGTACTGGCGGCTCTTCGCGGCCAGGCAGGCGATGGAGGTCGCCCAGCAGCAGTTCGAGCTCGCCCAGGCGCAGCTTGAGGCGGCCCAGCGATCCGTCAACGTGGGACGCCTCGCAGATATCGAGATCGTTCGCGCAAGGTCCGGCCTTGCCAGCCGTCTCGAGGACATCATCAACACGCAGAACAACGTCCTGACGGCGCAGCGTGAACTCAAGCGGATCATCAATCTTGAAGGGTTGCCGCAGGATTCGGCGACCATGGTTGTCACGACATCGCCCCCCGATCCTGTACGCTACGAGATCGATGGCTCAAGTCTCGTGACCACCGCGATGGACCAGCGCATGGAGATGCTGGAGCTTGAACTTCAGCTCGCGTCGGACCTTTCGCAGATCCAGTTCTCGAAGAATCAGGCCCTGCCCCTGCTCACGCTCGACTACACCTATCGAATCAACGGCCTTGGAGAGAGCCTGAACTCCAGCACCAGTGTCATGCGTGAGAACAACTTTGAGGATTGGGAGTTGGGACTCAGAGGTGAGATTCCCATCGGCAACGAAGCCGCGAAGAGTCGCGTGCGGCGTTCCCTGCTGACGCGACTGCAGCGTCTGGCCACGCGCGAGGCCCGGAAGGCGGCGATCACACAGGAGGTTCTGGATGCGGTGGACGCCATCAACGCGGGGTGGCAGCGGATCATGGCCGCACGTCAGTCGGTGCTGCTGAACCAGCGAGCGCTCGAAGCGGAGCAGCGGGCATTCGGCGTGGGAAATGCCACCAGCACCGATGTCCTCGACGCTGCGACACGCCTGGCTGATGCGCAGGTCGCCGAGATCCGCGCAGTCGTGGACTACCAGATTGGGCAGATTGACCTAGCCTTCGCCACGGGCACGCTCCTGGGCGCCTCGCGCGTCGATTGGTCGCCCGGAGAACCTTCGGAGCTGGTGGTGCCCCGTGACATCCCGCCGCGACCGACCATCGTGATGCCCGACAGCCCGAGCCGGGACATGGATCTCTGATCCAGCCCTGCGACGGCGTGCAGGGCTCCGATGCGAGTTCTGCGCGACTCGCTCGGGTCGTGGTCAGGTCCGCTCGAAGATGTGCAACTGGTCACTCTCGATCACCTGCTCGGTGACCGGGTGTTCCACATCGATGCGGTAGTCACCGTCGTAGCACGCGGTGCAGTAGCTTTCGACAGGGTGACTCATGGCGGACAGCATGCCCTCCTGCGTCAGGTAGTGCAGCGTGTCCACCCCGAGATACTGACGGATCTGCTCAATGGTGCGGCCGCTGGCGATCAACTGGCTTCGCTCGGCGAAGTCGACGCCGAAGAAGCACGGGTGCCTGATCGGCGGGCAGGAGATGCGCAGGTGGATCTCGTTGGCCCCGGCCTGCCGGATCTGCTCCATTTTGGCCCTTGTCGTCGTGCCCCGCACGATCGAGTCATCCACGACGATCACGCGCTTTCCGCGCACGATCTCCGCGATCACATTGAGCTTCAGTCTGACCGCCGCGTTCCGCTCGGTCTGCGTTGGCTTGATGAACGTCCGACCTACGTAGCGATTCGGCACGATGCCCTCGCGATAGGGCAATCCGCACGCACGGGCGTACCCCGCCGCGGCGGAACGCCCGGAGTCCGGCATCGGCATCACGAAGTCCGCCGGGACGTGCGCTTCCGTGGCCAGTATCTCCCCCAGCCGCTCTCGGACGATCTGCACGTTCTGCCCGAAGATGACGCTCGCCGGGCTCGCGAAGTACACATGCTCAAACACACAGTGGGCCGGTCGAGCGCTTGGTTCCGCGAAGCGGCGAGAGCTCATGCCCGAGTCGGAGATGGTCACGATCTCGCCCGGTTCGATCTCGCGGATCAACGTCGCTCCCGCCACGTCCAGCGCAACCGTCTCACTCGCGACAAGGAACTGCCCGCTCGGCAGCTGCCCGACGACAAGAGGTCTCCACCCCCAAGGGTCTCGGGCCGCCTCGATCCTGTCCGCGAACAGAACAACAAGACTGAAAGCGCCCTGAAGCCGGCGCAGTGTTGCCGCGAGCGGGTCCGGCGCGCGCTGCTGCTCGGGGGAGGCGAGCAGGTGGATGATCACCTCGGTGTCGCTGGTCGTGTGGAAGAGGTGACCCCGTTCCTCAAACATGTGCCGCAGAGCGTTGCTGTTCACCAGGTTGCCATTGTGAGCGATCGCAACCTGCCCGCCGATGTAAGACTCAATCAGCGGCTGGCTGTTGCAGGCCAGCGACCCTCCGGCCGTGGAGTACCTGTTGTGGCCGATGGCTCCCTTGTCACCGACGCGGCACAGGTGCGTAAGGTCGGCGGGGGAGATGACATCCGCGACAAGACCCATCCCGACAACGCCGTCGATGCGGCGGCCGTCCGTGACCGCAATGCCTGCGGCCTCCTGCCCCCGATGCTGCTGCGCATAGAGGCCCAGGTACGCCAGCCGAGCACCCTCCGGCACGCCCCACACGCCGAAGACGCCGCACTTCTCCTTCTTCTCTCGCGCTGACAGCACACCATGTGCCGCGACACGCGTGGCAGGGGGCCGAACGTTGAGGACTGGCAATGAGAATCGCCGAGCGTTCGCGTCATCCATGCAGGTGCTCTTGGCGTCAGAGGTTTGGCGGTGCGAGGGAACGGCAGTGTAGGAAGCGGGATCGATGCCTTCCGCCAGCCACACTTCGGAAAGCACAACGCACCGCCCATTCGAGCGGTGCGTTGCGATGAAATACAGACGTTCCAGACCCCAGGGCTTAGGAGACCATCTCCTTCAGGCCCTTGAGGGGGCGGATCTTGATGCCCGTGCTGGCGGGCTTGGCCTTGAACATCTTCTCCTGCTTGGTGAAGGGGTCGATGCCCTTGCGAGCGCCCACAGCCGGCTTGAAGCGGCTGGTGACCTTCATCAGGCCGGGAACCACGAACACCTTGGGCTTGTCCTTGCCCGGCTTGGCCAGGTCGGCCGCCATCACTGCGGACAGCGTGTCGAACACGCCTGCAACCTGCTTGCGGCTGAGCCCATTGTGCTCGCCGAGAAGGCCGAACAACTCGCCCTTGGTCCGCTTCGCCGCAGCGGTGATCTTGGCGGGTTTGGCGGCCTTTGCAGGGGCCTTCGCGGACTTCGACGTCTTCCCAGTCTTCTTTGCCATCGCTGAATCACTCCTTGAAAAGCTTGGATTCTCTCCGAGAACCGCGGCTTTCTATCGCGCCGCTTGCCGTTTGGCAAGGCCGAGACATCGGTTCAATGCCTGTTTTTTCGTGGTTTTTTCCGCATTTCTGTTCGGTCACGACCTCTTGAGCGTCACCGAGACCGAGTTCCACGACAACGGCGGAGTGATCGGAAACCCCGCTGACACGGGGGCTGTGCGCGTATTGTGCGGCCCTCACGCTGCGAAAGATCGACGCGGATGCGATGGCGTGGTCCAGTCGCAACTCGTGTCCCCAGTGGGATTTCCACGTGGTTTCCGGCTTGAAGGCCGCGGCGTGTGCCGGGTTCGGTCGCACGCCCTCGGACCCAAAGACGTCGACGTAGCCCGCCGTTGCGAGCCGCCCCATGGCGTGCGCGACGTGGGCCGGGGCACCTCCGGGTTGGTCAGGATCCCGCGAGCCGTTGAGATCTCCGAGAATGAGGTGAGATTCTTCTCGCAGTCGAACGGCGTGCGCCGCCAGCCACGACCAGCCGTGCAGCGCATTGCTGGGAGTCCAGTCGTCGGGCAGATGGGCTGCCGTGAGCACAAGTGCGCCGGCGGTGGTTCCGATCCGTCGGACCAAGATCCGCCGTCTGAGACACTCGGGCATTGACTCTTCATGAGGGGCCGCCAAAGGGGCCGCCAATGGTCGAAGTTCCCAGCGGGACGCGATCAGAACACGGTTCCGACCGGGCGGCGCATTCGGGGCCGCCATCGCGACTTCCCTCAGCCCGCGATCCGCGAGAACGGCCAGGATCTGCCCGCCCAGGGTCGGGCGAAACTCCGAGATCACCACCACGTCGGGCGCGTGCGAGACCAACTCCAGAGCGATATGCGGGAGCCGACGCGAGCTTCCCCCGTGCAGGATGTTCCAGGCCAGGAGACGTATCGCCTTGGCTTCGGGGACGGCGTGCCGTTCCGTCGGGATCGGGGTGGGGGAGTTTGTCTCTGCGGCGCTGGGATTCACACCGGGACGGTATCGCGATGCATCGCCGGACGGCCGAATGCCGCTACGGTTGGGTATGAGCAGAGGTGCGCAAGAGAACGTCCAGCCAATCGTCGCCGTAACCCATCGGGTGCCCGGAGAGGTTTCGGTCCCCGGAGCAGTCGTCCGCCAGAGCCTGGCGGAGAAGCAGACACGCGACGAGGTGCTCCGGCATATCTCGGGCGCGAGCTTCATCATCACCATGTACTTTGACAAAGTGGACCGGGAGTTCCTGGACGCCGCAGGCCCCCAGTTGAAGGGCATCTGCAACTTTGCAGTTGGGTACGACAACATCGATGTGAAGCTCTGCAAGGAGCGAGGCGTGAAGGTCGCCAACACGCCGGGTGCTGTGACCGAAGGCACCGCGGACCTCGCGTGGGCGCTGCTGCTCGCCTGTGCGCGCCGCTTGATTGAGGCCGATCGTTTCGCTCGGACCGACGAGTACGCACGACGGGGCCCGTTGGGGATCACGGAGTTCCTCGGCGTCGATCTGACCGGCCGCACGCTGCTCATCGTTGGCGCGGGGAGAATCGGTTACGCCACGGCGCTCCGATCGATCGGTTGGGGCATGCGGGTCCTCTACGTGGCTCGCTCGCGCCATCTGGACTTCGAGCTTGCTCCTCTCGCGGCCCGCCGGGTCACACTTGGCCAGGGGCTTGAGGAAGCTGACGTGGTCAGCGTTCATACACCGCTGACCGCCGATACACGCCACATCATTGATGCCCGAGCGATCGCCCGGATGAAGCCGACCGCCATTCTCATCAACACTTCGCGGGGACCGACGGTTGATGAGGCCGCGTTGGTTGAAGCCCTGAAGGCCCGGAAGATCTGGGGGGCAGGGCTTGACGTCTTTGAGAATGAGCCGCGCGTGCATCCCGGTCTGATCGGACTTGATAATGTGGTTCTCGCGCCGCACATCGGAAGCGCGGAGACGAAGTATCGGCTTCTCATGACGGAGATGGTCTCGGAGAACGCCCGCGCCGTGCTCGCCGGGGGGGATCCAGTCAATCCTGTTGGCTGAATCCGCCCGCGGCTTTACTCGCCGAATGCCTGGAGAAAGTCCAGCAGATCGATGATGTCAGCGAAGCCGTCACGGTTGAAATCAGCGTCAATGCCGTTGATGATGCAAGGGGCGGGCTGATTCTCGCAGATCGAGAACGCCTCGATGAAGTCAAGCAGGTCGAGGATGTCAACCACAGTGTCGCCGTTCACGTCCGCAGGCGGGCCCGGTACCGTCCAGTCCTGCGCGTCGATGACCCCGTCGTAGTTCGTGTCATAGACCGCAAAGTTGACGCTAAACCCGTCCATCGTGACTCGTCCGTCAACCTGTCCATCCCAATCGTCGAGCCCGCCATCATTGCTCGCGATGAAGGCCAGAAGCGCGGTCTCATCGTTCTGATCGGCCGAGCCGTTCCCATCGAAGTCCCGTGCCACCATGCCAAACCCGACGTCTGTCCACACGAACGGGAAGTCGTCCGTCTCGCTGTACGCGGTGCCCACGATCGCGGAAGCCCCCCATGAGTCCGGGTCCAGCCCGTCCTCAACATTCTTGCCCTTCCAGTCGATCGAGAGCGTGCGAAGCGGCCCCGAGATCCAGCTCGGCTGATTCACAAGCTCGTTCAGGGCTTCGGCAATACTCGTCTGGTTCGCCACATTGAAGTCGAACGGCTGGGCTGGCGCACCGGCCATCTCCCCGGCGCCCGTCTGATCAAGCGGGAACACGAGTGAAACCGTGGTCTCGTTCAACGCGGCATCGTGCGAGAAGCGCACGTGAACCAGCGGGTTCCACGCCCCAAAGACGCTTCCGCCGAACATCGAGCTGGCCGCATTGAAGGCCGTGAATCGTTCCAGGAACCGGCCTCTCACGATCCATGTTTCCCCGGCATCGAACACGCCGTCCATGTCGCCACTCTGGGAGATGATCGTGAGGGCGGAGCAGCCGCACAAGGCGATTGCAAACTCCGCGCCGCTCCGTTCGTACTGGGGATGACTCGCAAAGTCGAAATCCACGTCGGCCCCGAACCGGGCCGCGCGTTCGCCAACGGAATCGCGAGGCGTTCCCCCAAATCGTGCGGCGTTTGCAAGGAAACGAGTTGCAGCGACGCCGCCCAACTCCCCGCCGGAGTCTCGACTGCTGTCGACGTCCAGTTCGACGTAGCCATACACGGGGCTCGGACCGTACGCGAAAGGGTCATATTCCTCCATGGAGCCGAGCGAGCCGGGAGGATTGACCACCCCGCCCAGAACAAGATCCATTCGGAAAAAATGCCCATCGTCGTCGAACTCGCCGGTGTAGAGATCGGAAGCGGGCGAGGCCGGCTGCCACGCCGCGATCTTGAGTGAAAGCAGATCCGGAAGCACGGCTTGTCCGCTTGTGGGTCCGTCATTGCCGAAGTCCGCGCGCCGCAGCACCGAATCGCCACGGGGATCGGTCCAGAGTGAGCCGTCGTCCGCGCACGCAACTCCGGCGCAGTTCAGCAGCACGCAGATCGAGATGCCGGCGCGAACCTCTGTCATTGACTGACCTCCCGAACGAATGACTCCAGGCCGTACCGCTCGATCCGGTAGCGGAAGCTGCTCCGCTGCATCCCGATGAGCTTCGCGGCCCGGGAGACATTCCCTCGGGTCTTGGTCAGTGACTGCTTCATCAACTCGCGTTCGACGTCGGTGAACGTGCAGCGGCCGCCGTCAAAGTCGAAACGGAGGACCGAGCTTGACGTCCCATCATCATTCCCCGAAACATCCGGATCCCGGGGGTCCTGGCGATCCGCGCTCTCGATGATCCCGAGATCGTGCGCCCCGACTTCCTGCCGGTCGCAGAGCATCGCGACCCGCTGCATGGCGTTGACCAGTTCGCGAACGTTCCCGGGCCAGTCGTGTGACCTGATCGCGCTGATCGCATCGGGCGACAGCCGAGCAGGCGGGCGCCCGTACTCACGCAGCATCCGCTCCAGAGCGGCCTGGGCGATGAGCGTTCCATCCTCGCCCCGATCCCGCAGAGGCGGGATGCGAATCGTCAGAGCGTTCAGCCGGTAGAGCAGATCACGCCTGAAGGAGCCGGCGCTCGCTCGCCTTTCAAGGTCCTGATTCGTCGCCGCGATGACGCGCACGCGCACGGGAATCTCGCGCGTGCCTCCGATCCTGCGGATGATTCCTCGCTCCAGCACCGTGAGCAGCTTGGCCTGGAGCTCGATGGGCATGTCCCCGATCTCATCCAGAAGGATGGTGCCGCCATCGGCCATCTCAAAGAGACCCTCCCGGGCCGCGCGGGCATCGGTGAATGCCCCCTTCTCATGTCCGAACAGCTCGGATTCGATCAATGAGGCGGGGAACGCGGAGCAGTTCACGTGCACGAAGGGTGCGTCGGATTGGTTCCTCGCCCGCAACGCCGAATCGTGGATGTGCCGCGACAGCACGCCCTTTCCGACACCCGTCTCGCCAAGAAGAAGGATGGTTGGAAGAGCCGCGCCGGCATTCGGATCGATGCGGGTCGGAACGGGCGCTTGGGCCACGCGTTCGGCCAACGAGAGCGTCTGGAGCCAGGCGGGGCTCTGCCCGATGATCGTTGAGCCTTCGCCGCCCGTCCGTTCCAGTCGCTTGTACAGCCGGAGCCGCTTCCGATCTGCCCGGGCGTCGAGGAGCCGCGTCATCAGAATCGCCAGCTCATCCAGGCGCACCGGCTTCTCGAGGTAGTCGTCCGCTCCGACCTTCATCGCCCGTACCGCGGACTCCACCGTTCCGTAGCCGGTCATCACGACGATAACGCCCTCGTAGCCCTCTTCCCGAAGCTTCGCGACCAGATCGATCCCGTTGTCAGGGCCGAGGTTCACGTCCGTCAGGACCGCGTCGAAGCTCGATCGATCGAGGCTCTCGTTGGCCTCCGGGATCGACGACGTTTCGACAACCTCGTGTCCCGCGGCTCGGAGTGATCGCGCCACCGTAAAGCGGAGGTTCGCCTCGTCCTCAATGATCAGAACTCTGGCCACGTTTCGGCTCGCGTTGGCCACATCTGGCCGATCAATGTTCGGCGATTGCTGGGAGCCGGATCCTGAACCAGCCACCAATCGGCGAGCCTTCATCCCCGAATGTGGTGAGTTCGTGGTCCCAGAAGGCGATTTTTCCGCGGTGTTGCTGAACGACATGCTTGGCAAGTGCAAGTCCGATGCCAGTGCCATCCGGCTTGGACGTGAAGTACGGCCGGAAGATGCGCTCGCGGTCTTCCGGGGGAACTCCGGGGCCGCTGTCAACGACGTCAATTTGTGCCTCGAACGCTTCCGAAAGACCCAGTCGGATCTCGACTCGCCCGTGATTTGGAGAGGCTTGAATCGCGTTGGTCACAACTGCCACCACCGCCTGTTCAAGGTGGGTGGGATCCGCATTCACCACCAGCTCTCCGGCCGGGGGGATGACCCTCATGGTGATTCGGCGGCTCTCGGCAAGCGGTCGAAGCGGCGCCACGACGTCCGGCACCCATGAAGCAAGGTCCAGCCGGATCGGCTGAATCTGCAGGGGCCGGGTGGAACGGAGCAGGTCTCGCAGCCAGCTCTCAAATCGATCGACGGTTTGAATGATGCGAGTCTGTACACCGCGAAGATCGGAGGACTCGTCGAGCTCCGAGCGCGTGACCTCGGCGAGCGAGCGAATGCCGGCCAAAGGGTTGCGGAGATTGTGCGCGACCCGACTCACCATCTCGCCAATGGCCGCGAGTCTTTCCTGTTCGACCCGCTGGGTCGTCATCGTGTCGATCGTGCTGGCCATCTGGTTCACCTCGTTGCTGAGTTGGGCCAGTTCGTCCTCTCCTCGCACATCCACGCGGTGCTCGTAGTCGCCGGCGGAGATGCGCTGCGTTGCGGCGCGCAACGACCGGACGGGACGCACGATCCACCGGGTGAAGAGCAAGAAGCCGAGAAGGACCGTCAAAGCCAGCGCGATCAGGCACGCGCCCGAAACGACCATCACGGAGCGACGGATCACGACGGCGTGATCGGTCTGGAATCTCGCATCGCTCAGAATGTGACCCTCGATGCGCTCGATCAACTCGTGGACGGTTGAAAGCTCTCTGACGGCGTGAGCGGCCCGGGAAGGGTCCTCGATGGCGTCCGTCGCGAGCTCGAGCGCCGACTCGGCTTGGCGCCGGAGCGTTCGAGTCGACGCGATGCCTGTGCGAATCAGGTAGCTCTCGGGGCCATCCAGTTCGTTGATCCGCTCGCGAAGGGTGGCAATGTGCCTTTGGGCAGCGAGCGGATCGGCGTCGAACGGCTCGTCCGGCGCCATCCATCGCGAGCGACCGAGCGCGTTGGCCAGATCCTCAGCGTCGCGTTTGGACGCGTGCAGGGATCGCAGGACAGACTCAACGCTTCTCAGCGGCCACGCGATCTCTCTTTCCAGGGTCAGGATCGACCACACCGCCGTTGCCTGCACCGCGAGCACGCCAACCGCCAGGCCCGAAACGAGGATTGCAAACTTGCGCCGAAGTGTGAGCACGTGGCTCGACCTACCGAAGCCGCACGGGCTTCCACGCCCAGCCGGGCTCGGAGAGGGGATCACGCGATGCGGTCACGCGACCGTCAATGAACGCGACGTTGACGGCGCCATTGTGGCGCCGTGCGGGGAACCAGTAGCGGTCATCGCCCAGCGTCACCCGATCGTCCAGCGAAGGAGCAGAGAACACGGGATCCAGACCGCGGCTCGCGGCCAGCTTCCCGTCCACATCCCAGAACAGCGGCGTGGAGCCGGACTCCAGCACCGCGCTGGTCAGATGAACCGGATCGAGTCGTGGCGATCCGTCCACGATCTTGGACTCGCGATGCATACGAAGGTTGAAGCCGAAGGAGATGTTGGCCGGTGGGGAGACGCCTCCCGAAGCGCACGAGAGGAACCTCTTGACAGTGATCTCCGACGGTACCTCGGCGCACCGCATAGGGTCATTGTTTGCATTATCGGGCAGGGTGTAGCTCGAGACCTCTCCCCATCGCCAGAACTCGTCGATCCCGTACTGACTGTCCTGAAACGTCTCGAGTCGGAAGCGGTTGTTCAGCCAGGCGTCATCGCCACGGTCCGGTCCCATCTCGTCGCTCGCAAACACGGCGAAGTCGAAGGCCACGCTCCGTTGCGCGACCTGGCAGCGGAAGCCGCGTGCCGACCCCATGGTTCGCGCCAGCATCGGCAGAGCGATGACCAGAAGGATCGCAACAATCGCGATCGAGACGAGCATCTCGACGAGCGTGAAACCACGTCGTCGATCGTGCGCGCGTGATGTGCTCCAATGGGAGGGCACTGCCAAGCTGTTCTCCATAGCTCCGGCGAAAGTCTAACCCATCCAAGCTCCCTGCACAAGTGGCCGCGTCACGCCTTACCCGATTCCCGGTGGGCACGCGGACGTTCGAATCGCGGTGTGGTCCGCAACGCCGGGAACGGGAGCGGTCAGGGTGGACGGATCGACCTTGAGCAGCCGTATCCGAGTCAGGTCCGACCCGGTCCGAGCAGCCGCTGGGGCTCGTCGTCCTCGTCGCGGGCCAGAAGGTCGCTATATCCGCATCCGATGGGCTCCCCAAGCGTCGGGGCGAGCGCAGCCCGCAGTTCGTTCAACTGCTTCTGGCAGTGCTCCACGGTTACGGCGTTCGTCACCATTGCCTCGAACTCAAGGAAGATCCCGAGCTTGGAGACCTGGTCCAGGTGGATGCGGACGTTGCCCAGGAGGAACAGCTCCCGGACCTTTCGAACGATCACCCATGTGTGCAGCGGCGTGGAGCCGAATCGTTCGATTGCCTGCGGCTCGGAATAGATGGTGAACTGGCTGATCTTCGGGTTCAGCCGATCGGGCCGGTGATAGAAAATGTACTCCGTCGGTTCACCGACCGTCTCGCGCTTCTTCAGACGACCGCTGGGCACGCGGTAGTACGTGTCCGTCTGCTCGAGCGTGCCGGCGTGCACCGCCCCGAAGCGAAGCACGATCGCCCGGGCCAGAGCCAGGTCGCGAAGCTCGCACTTGAACTCCAGGTTCTGCACGAAAGGTCCCTTGCCCCGATCGCCCGCCCCATAACCACAAACCCCAGGGAAAGCCGCGGCCGGTGACGTCAGATCGTCAGGAATCGGTGAAAGCTTGAAGCAGACGTTCCTCGTCCCAGACTTCGATGCCTAACTCTTTGGCCTTGTCCAGCTTGGAGCCTGCCTCCCGGCCGGCGATGACAAGGTCGGTGTTCTTTGAAACCGATCCGCTCACTTTCGCGCCCATCGACTCGAGCCGCTCGGTCAGCGTGGTTCGGTCAAAGGCGTCGAGGGTACCCGTCAGGACGATTTTCTTGCTCGCGAAGGGGCCGGAGGGGGCGGCGACGGCGGTGGGAGGGCGGTAGTCCTTGGACGAGAGATCGACCCCCGCCTCGCGCAGCGCCGCGAACGTGTGGCGGGCCGCATCGCTCTGAAAGTACGCTCGGACAATCTCGGCCGTGTCCTCGCCGAGTCCGGTCTCATATTCAGGGGTCACCGGTGCATCCAGTCCGAAGCGTTCCTTGCGCTTCTTCGGGCTCAGTCGGTTCACGGCGATGGGCATCAACTTCCACACGGGGGCTTCGATCAACTCTCCGACATCCTTGAAGTTCCGTCCCAGCAGCTTCGATGTCGTCTCCCCAACATGCCTGATGCCCATCCCGGCCAGCGAAAATAGTCAACCATATAAATGCATTGACT